>CALRKF020000005.1:0-94864 GCA_943367825.1 Chitinophaga pinensis | reverse complement strand
ATTAATGGGCAATTATAAAGAGTTGGCTGGCATTGCCGAAAAAACGGGCAATATGTCCCTATCGCTCGATTATTTGAAAAAGCATTTCTCGATCAAGGATTCTATTTACTCCGAAAAAAAAATGAAGCAGATTGAGGAGTTGAATGCAAGGTATCAATCGGAAAAAAAAGAACATCAGTTAGAATTACAAAAAGCTTCCCTCAGTAAGAAAAACTTTCAATTATGGGGTATTAGCATTGGCATGGCATTATTGCTTTTATCTGTTTTTACCTTTTATAGAAAAAGACAGGCGCAGCAAAAATTGCTTTTACAAAATGCAGTAATGCAAGAACAGGAAATGGCTACCCGTGCAGTTATTGCAGCAGAAGAAAATGAAAGAAAACGGATTGCCGCCGACTTGCATGATGGAGTTGGGCAAATGATGAGTGTAACGAAGATGAATCTATCTGCTATTGAAAATGACTTAAGTTTTACAGATGAATCCAAGAAAAAAGCATTTGAAAAAATTATTCAGTTAGTAGATGAAAGCTGTAAAGAAATCAGGTCGGTCAGCCATCAAATGATGCCCAATGCATTATTGAAAAGCGGTTTGGCCAATGCAATTAAGGAGTTTATTGACAAATTAGACAGCCGTATAATAAAAGTGCATTTATATACCGAAGGATTGAATGAACGGCTGGAGGGTAATGTAGAAACTATTTTATACAGGGTGATACAGGAATGTGTTAACAATGTCATCAAGCATTCCGGAGCCGAAACCCTTGACATTTCCCTTATAAAAGATGTAAATGGTATTGTTGCTACTATTGAAGACAATGGACAAGGTTTCGATAGTGCTGCCAAAGCCGATTTTCAGGGTATTGGGCTTAAAAATATTATCAGCCGTGTAAGTTTTTTAAAGGGCACTGTTGATTTTGACAGCGCTCCTGGAAGAGGTACATTGGTGGCCATCTTTGTGCCGCTTGATTAGTTAATAATTTACTTTACATTCGTTGCGAATTAAACCCTACAGGCAATTGAAAAACGGAAAAATTTCATTGGCCATAGTGGACGACCATCAGATTGTTATTGACGGCATCAAATCATTGTTGCAAGGTCATGAACAGTTTAAGGTTGCAATAGAAACCACTCAACCCAATTCAGTTATTGGTATGCTGGAAAAAAAACCGGCAGACATTCTATTGACGGATATTATGATGCCTGAGATGAATGGTGCAGTACTGGCTAAATTGGTTAAGCAGCAATTTCCCGACATAAAAATATTGGCACTAAGTATGAGTGGACAAGGCGACTTAGTCAACCAGATGATAGAGGATGCCGATATTGCCGGATATGTTTTAAAAAATATTGGAAAACAGGAATTATTAAAAGCATTGGAAAAAATATCGAAGGGAGGTATTTATTTTAGTGAGGAAGTTTTAGAGGAAATGCATAAAGCCAGTGATAAGAAAAAAGAAATTACCCAGGCCAACCTTACCGTAAGAGAAATTGAAATAATACAATTAATAGAAAAGGAAATGAGTAATAGGCAGATAGCCGAAACTTTATTCCTGAGTGAAAGAACCATAGAAACGCATCGAAAAAATATTTTCCGAAAAACACAAACGAGTAGTGTTTTAGGCCTTATTAAATACGCCTATGAACATCGATTAATCTAGGATTTCAGATTGACCATCATGTCTTTTACCATAGCATCTAGGTCATATTCTTCTTTCCAACCCCAATCATTTCTTGCTACCGAATCATCGATACTTTGCGGCCAGCTATTGGCAATTGCCTGCCTATAATCGCCTTTATATGTTATGGTAAAATCAGGAATATGTTTGGTAATGGCAGCAGCAATTTCTTTGGGAGAAAAACTCATGCCGGAAATATTATAAGAAGTACGCACTTTAATTTTATGCTGGGGGGCTTCCATTAATTCAATAGTAGCACGTATCGCATCAGGCATATACATCATTGGTAAGTAAGTATCTTCTGATAAAAAACACTCATATTTTTTAGATTCCAATGCCTCATGAAATATTTCCACAGCATAGTCGGTAGTACCTCCGCCTGGTGCGCTTTTATAACTAATTAGTCCAGGATAACGAATGCTTCTAACATCTAGGCCAAAACGCTGATTATAATAATTGCACCAGAATTCGCCTGCATATTTACTAATTCCGTATACCGTGCTTGGCTCTATGATGGTTTGTTGAGGGCATTGCTTTTTAGGGCTGGTTGGTCCGAATACTGCAATACTGGATGGCCAATATACCTTGTTGATTTTTTCTTCCCTAGCGATATCCAATACGTTCAAAAGGCCGGTCATATTGAGGTTCCAGGCCAGGTTTGGATTTTTTTCTCCGGTAGCAGATAAAATCGCTGCTAATAAATAAATCTGTGTAAAGTTTTGTCGGATGACCTGCACATGAAGCATCTCTTTGTTCATTACATCCAGGCTCACATAGGGGCCAGTTCCTTCTAATAATGGATTTTGCTCCCGAAGATCGGAGGCTACTACATTATTATTGCCATAAATTTTACGTAAGGCGAGTGTAAGTTCAACACCAATTTGGCCGGAGGCGCCTATTACAAGAATTTTATCTTTAAGCATATCAATCGTGAATTGTGGTGCAAATGTAGAATTGAAAATTGAATATAGTATTTTTGCAGCATGGAAAAATATTTACAGGACCTCTTTGCCAAGCAGTCCTACGACCCCAATCAATTTTTTTTAATAGCCGGCCCCTGTGTGGTAGAAAGTGCGAATGGAGTAATGGAGATTGCAGAAAAAGTAGCTGGCCTTTGTAAGGAACTAGGAATTCCTTATGTATTTAAAGCTTCTTATCGAAAGGCCAATCGTACAGCAGCTAGTTCATTCACTGGTATCGGGGATGAAAAAGCATTGAAATTGATTCAAGCAGTTGGGAAGGCATTGGATTTGCCTACTACTACAGATATTCATACAGCAGAAGAGGCAGCTTTGGCAGCCAACTATGTAGATATTTTACAAATACCTGCATTTCTTTGTAGGCAAACTGATTTGTTGATAGCGGCAGCAAAAACGGGCAAAGTAGTAAATGTAAAAAAGGGTCAATTTCTGAGTGGTCCATCCATGAAATTTGCCGCAGAAAAAATTAAGCAAAGCGCCAATGAAAAAATAATACTCACTGAAAGAGGAAACAGTTTTGGCTATCAAGATTTGATAGTGGATTACAGAAACATCACCTGGATGAAAGAAATTGGCGTTCCAGTTGTAATGGATTGCACCCATTCCTTACAACAACCCAATCAAACCAGCGGCATAACGGGTGGCAACCCACAATTGATTGAAACCATTGCCAAGGCGGCTATTGCTACTGGTGCAGATGGATTGTTTATAGAAACACACCCTAGACCAGCCGAAGCAAAAAGCGATGGCGCCAATATGCTTCCACTTGATTTATTAGAACCACTATTAAAAAAATTAATTTCAATTCGCAAAGCCCTTTAATTTTTTCCAAAAAAAATCCCTGCATAAATACAGGGACTAACTATTTTTCAAAAAGGTACACTATCGGATTAAAAATGCTTGAAATATTTGGTTTTAAAGCGGAAACAACTATAAATTACTGTTACAAATGTAATTATTGATAAATTATTTAAAGCATGGATAAGACTTCGATATAACTGCATCGGGTAATTCCTTAGAAAATTTCACTTGGCAATATTTTGAATTCCTTTTTAAAGGCAATTGTAAAATTGCTTAAATTATTATAGCCTAGTTTCCTGCCCACTTCTTTAACCGAAAATTTTTTAGTCAATAGCAATTGCCTTGCCCTGTTCATTCGATTGAGCTGATAATAACCATAAGGGCTTTGTCCATACATTTTTTTAAAAGCGATTTTGAATTTCGTTTCGCTCATTGTGCATAGTTTGGCCAAGAATGAAATAGTAGGTGGAGCTTGGGTAAAATCGGCCACCAGCCTTGCTTCCGCCTCCATCATTAATTCAATTTCAACATTGCTGATAGTAGGCAGTTGACGGGCCGAGGACATTTTTTTATATAGGCGGGTAAAAAAATATTCAACCAATAGCATGATTCTATTTTGCAATATTAATTTTTCAAAAGGGCGGCCAGAATAATCAACAAATACTTCCTGTATCAATTGACGATACCTCGCATCAAATGGCTCCAAATTGAGGTTGGCAATTTTCAATGCTAAGTATTTTTGCAATACTTCATCTTTATCTTTTATTCCAAGATAACGTGCCATCCATTCGGGATCAATCAGCATACCCACACTACGGCGTCTGGTGCCTTTTTTAGCCTGGTATGCAAAGTCAAATAAAGAACTGGTAAGGATGGCAGCAGAGCGGTTATCATTTTCAACTGACACTAAATCATCCCCAATTTTTAAAGTAAGATTTTTAGCAGCTGAAATCTCTTCCATTCTTAAGGTGTAAAAAATAGATTTTGATTTATTTCTTTGAAATATAACATCCTCGGTATTTTGTAAATCAGAAATCATCGCTTGAAGCCCATTGGTCATTTCTATACGATGCATAAAGCCATTGAAGACATTCCCATTGAACCTTAGTAATCCATCCTGCAATATACCTCCGGTACTTTTCTCAAGGTCTTTTTGAAGTGCCCCATAGTCCTTGTAATTATAATCAAATTGAAACATGTTTGTTGGATTGCCTTTTTAAAAATCAAGTTTTGGCACTGGGTTCTTTGTCAACTATGATTGTCGGTTTTTTGTGAAATTGTTTTTTATATGCAATGGTAAAATTGGAAATGCTATCATAACCCACGGCCTGTGCCACCTGCTTCAATGTAAATCGACCGGTTGCTATTAGCTCTTTTGCCTTTTGCATGCGGTGTTTTTGGTAATAAGAATAGATACTGTCCCCAAACAAATCTTTGAAGCTTTTTTTGAGTTTGGTGGTACTCATGGAAGCCAACTTAGCACATTGATCGATGGTTGGATGTGATACCCCCAATTTGCTGATAATATCTTTTTCCACCAGTATCAAACGGTGCATTTCATCCTCTGTTAAATGGTATTTTTTTGCAACTGCATTAACTTTATCATAAATGCGAGAAAAAAATCGTTCAATCAATAAAGTAATCCGGTTTTGTAGAATCAATTCAAATAATGGTTCTTTTTCACTTATGCCCCATAATTCGTCCAGCATACTGAGGTATTCATTGTCCAGCGGCTCCATGTCAAAACTGGCCGTTTTCAAATCGAGGTATTGATGATGCACTTCACCAAATCCATCCAGCCCGAGATGTTGCCGCATCCAGTTTTCAGTTAACAAAACTTTTACGGTTTTTAAATGCTGACCAGAAGGAATCATTTCGGTATTTGTAAAGATATTGCTGGTTAATCGGGCTACTGCGTACCTAGTATCCGTTTTCACCAATTGATCGCCTTCCACTTCAAATTTAAATGGCTTTGTAATAGACAAATCATCGAAATGCAAAACATAATAACGCTCTTTGTCTTTTGTTCTTTTGGTTACAATGTCCATCGAAAAAGATGCATCAATTAAAAGCACCTGCAATTCTCCAAATAAATTAAAGGCTTTCATGTAGCCATTACCGGCCGATTTTAGAACAGGGAGAACATGGGAATTATTATACGGAATTTTTAAGAGGGATGCTGCATCTTTCAACAACATTCTGTAATCAGTATGATTGACGTTTAGTACAATCACCATAGGAGGTTTAATAATTCGAATTGATTATAGATATCTTACAGGATTTCTTCTGGCATTAAGTATGTAACGTTTTACGTTCATCCAAAAAGCAATAAAGAAATAAACAATCACGGGGCTTCCCATGGTAAAAAAGGAAGTATAGATAAAATATTTACGGATAGTTGTACCCGCCACCCCCATTTTTTCGCCAATAGCAGAACAAACGCCAAATAAATGCCATTCAATAAAATTCCTGAATCGATTCATACTGCTAATTTAATGTATTTAACTGCAAAAACAAGGCTTTAAATACTGGCTGAGTTTAAGTAATTTTGCAAAATTAATTCATCATTTACCCTATACAGGGCATTTTTAAATACTATTTACCATGGCATTTGACATTGAAATGATTCAAAAGCTGTATGCAAATTTTGCCAGCAGCATTGAAGCAGCACGAACAGTTACAGGTAGACCCCTCACACTTACGGAAAAAATCTTATATGCACATCTTACAGAAGGCCTTGCCAGCAGGGCTTATGAAAGAGGAAAAGACTATGTAGATTTTGCTCCTGATAGGGTTGCCATGCAGGATGCAACAGCACAAATGGCTTTATTACAGTTTATGCAAAGTGGTCGTTCCAAAGTAGCCGTTCCATCCACTGTACATTGCGATCACCTGATTGAAGCCAAAGTAAATAGCAAGACTGATTTGGACCGTGCTGTAAATGAAAGTAGCGAAGTATATGATTTTCTGGCCAGCGTTAGCAATAAATATGGCATTGGGTTTTGGAAACCCGGCGCGGGCATTATTCACCAAGTAGTGTTAGAAAATTATGCCTTTCCCGGCGGTTTGATGATTGGAACCGACAGTCACACAGTAAATGCGGGAGGCTTAGGAATGATTGCAATTGGCGTTGGCGGTGCCGATGCCTGCGATGTAATGGCAGGTCTTCCCTGGGAGTTAAAAATGCCCAAATTGATAGGAATAAAACTAAATGGTAAATTAAATGGCTGGACCGCTCCTAAAGATATTATTTTAAAAGTGGCAGGCATATTAACAGTAAAAGGCGGTACTGGAGCGGTTGTAGAATATTTTGGAGAGGGCGCTACCAGCATCAGCTGTACTGGTAAAGGCACTATTTGTAATATGGGAGCAGAAATTGGTGCTACCACTTCCACTTTTGGATATGATGCCAGCATGAGCAGGTATCTTCATTCCACAGGAAGAGCAGTTATTGCCGATGCGGCGGATCAAATTGCTGCACACCTAACGGGGGATCCTGAGGTATATTCCAACCCTGAAAAATATTTCGACGAAGTGATTGAAATTGACCTTAATACTTTAGAGCCTCATTTGAACGGGCCCTTTACACCCGATTTGGCAACGCCTATTTCTAAAATGAAAGAAGCTGCCCTTGCCAATGGATGGCCTACAAAAATAGAAGTTGGTTTGATTGGCAGTTGCACTAATTCATCTTATGAAGATATTAGTCGTGCAGTTAGTCTGGCCAAACAAGTAAGTGAAAAAGGCTTGAAGCTTCAATCCGAATTTACGATTACCCCTGGCAGTGAGCAGGTAAGGTATACAATAGAAAGAGATGGATTTCTAGAAGTTTTTGACAAAATTGGTGCTACTGTTTTTGCCAATGCCTGTGGGCCATGTATTGGCATGTGGGCAAGGGTAGGTGCAGAAAAAGCCGAAAAAAATACTATTGTACATAGCTTCAACAGGAATTTCGCCAAACGTGCCGACGGTAATCCCAATACTTTTGCCTTTGTTGGCTCACCCGAAATAGTAACTGCTATGGCCATTGCGGGCGACCTTACCTTTGATCCATTAACGGATACTTTAACCAACGATAAAGGGGAACAGGTAAAATTAGATCCCCCCACAGGTTTTGAATTACCTGTTAAAGGATTTGCAGTAGAAGATGCAGGCTTTCAGGAACCAGCAGCAGATGGTTCAGCGGTAATAGTAAAAGTATCGCCTGAAAGTAAAAGGCTACAATTGCTCGATCCATTTGCAGCTTGGGAAGGCACTGACCTGAATGGTTTGAAATTATTGATAAAAGCCAAAGGAAAATGTACTACTGATCATATTAGCATGGCTGGTCCTTGGTTGAAATTCCGTGGGCATTTGGATAATATCAGTAATAATATGTTAATCGGCGCAGTGAATTTCTTCAATGAAAAAACGGATTCAGTAAAGAATCAATTAACTGGTAACTATGGTACAGTTCCCAACACTCAAAGAGCATATAAGGCAGCAGGTGTAGGTACTATTGTAGTGGGTGATGAAAACTATGGCGAAGGTAGTTCAAGGGAACATGCAGCCATGGAACCACGTCACCTTGGTGTAAGAGCTGTACTGGTAAAATCCTTTGCCCGTATTCACGAAACCAACTTGAAAAAACAAGGTATGTTGGCACTCACATTTGCCAACAAAGCAGATTATGATAAGATATTGGAAGACGACACATTCGATATTGAAGGTTTATTGGCTTTTGCACCTAACAAGGCGCTTCAGCTGGTGCTGAATCATGCCGATGGCAGCAATGAAACCATTTCTGTCAACCATACTTATAATCAACAACAGATAGAATGGTTCAAGGCCGGTGGTGCTTTGAATATCATCAGAAAAGAATTTGCTGAAAGAAAATAATCAAATCGACAACAGTTTGATCCCGGCCAAGTGCCGGGATTTTTTTTACCCTACCTTCTCCCCAACCGCATCAATTCCTCCACATTGCTTCACATTTATTTAACAGGGTAATCATTTTTTTATTTTGATGTTTAAACATTAATATCTATCTTAGCTAAAAATTAATAATAATCATGGCAACAAAAACATGGGTTGTGGACCCTACCCACAGTGAAATACAATTTAAAATCAAACATTTGATGATTACCAATGTAACTGGTAGTTTCAACATTTTTAATGTTACTGCTAGTACAGAGGGGGACAATTTTAGCAATGCCAGCATTAGTTTTACAGCTGATACTGCTTCTATCAGTACCGGCAATGAACAAAGAGATGGACATTTAAAGAGTGCCGACTTCTTTGATGCCGAGCAATATCCTCAATTAAAATTTACAGCTACTAAGTACAGTGCTGTTGATCAGGACGGCTCTTATGAATTAGAAGGCGAATTAACCATTAAGGATGTTACCAAATCTGTAAAACTGTCGGTTGAGTTCGGCGGTGTGGTAAAAGATCCATATGGTAATACCAAGGCTGGTTTTACCATTAATGGCAAAATCAATAGAAAAGATTTTGGACTTACCTGGAGTGCGGTAACAGAAGCAGGCGGAGTGGTAGTGAGTGATGAAGTAAGAATTAATTGTGAGATACAATTGATTGAACAAGCATAAAAAATATAAGGCGAAACAATTGTTTCGCCTTTTTTTAATGCTTTATAAATTTTTCTCTGTAGATTTTTCCGTCCATATTTACTTCCAGTATATAGGTACCAGCAGTGTAAGCTGCCATTGACAAATTCACCCAGGCACCATGCCCTTTGGTGGAATAAAGCAGTTGCCCTCCGCTTGTATAAATACTATAAATAAAATCGGTAGAAGTTGCAGCATTGATACTGAACCTAAGCTCGCTGTTTATGGGATTTTGCAGTAAATTTATAAAGGGTGAAGTAAATTTGTCCTTAATTAAAACAGTAGCGCTGTATGCTCTTTCACCTAATTCCACTGCAGCCACCCGATAAAAATGATTCCCTTTTCCTGGATGCAAATCGGTAAAATAATAATATTCAGACTGACTGCCATTCAACTCACCAATGGGGTAAAAGTGCAGACCATCCTCACTGCGTTGAATGTTAAATACTACTTGCGCATTTTGACCAGCTACCTGCCAGTGTAATTGAACTGTTTCCTGCATTCTCTTCGCCGACAATGCAATCCATTTTACAGGAATAGGGGCATTGGCAATAAGTGGAATCTCCCATATTCCTCTTCCATAGGTAGCCACCCTTAATTTATTAGCAAGTTTAGAAATTTCAATTTCATTGACTGCTACCAGTGGCAAACCTGTTCCAACAGCCACCCAACTTGCATTAACAAGGTCTTTAAAATACACCCCAATATTCATACCTACATAGATACCTTCATTGTTGGTATCGTCTACTACAATACTGCGCGCAGCCATTGCCGGTAGTCCTGCATTGATTGCAACAAAACTATTGCCTGCATCAGTTGATACTAAAACATTGTTGGAGCTGGAAGTTGTAGTTATCCAAACCTTGGTTGGGTCATTGTATTTTATTTCGATGGAGGAAATGCTCGCTGCTAAGGTATTGGACACCCAATTGCTTCCTCCATCTTTTGTTACAAATAAATTAGCACCAGAAGATGCATACATAAAATTATCATCCGAAGGAGCAATGCGCAGGTTATCGAGGTTGCCTGTAATAATGGAAGCTGAAATATTAGTCCAGTTGAATCCTCCATTGACCGATTTGTATATTGCATTCCACCCGCCATAAACAATTGAAGAATTGGTAGGATGCCAGGCCAATGGTGTTACCCAATTGCCTGCAGCAGGCTTGGTTAAACCAGCATAAGAGGCCCCGCCATTGGAAGAACGGTAAATTTCTCCGTTTTGTGAAGTGCCTATAAAAATTTGTGCATTGTTTGGATCAATAATACATTCCATTCCATCGGCGCCGAGCCAATCGCGCCAGGTACCTGTATTAGTTCGAGCCACTGTGCCGTTATCCTGTGCGCCGCCCGACATAATATTCGCATCTGTTTTAGCAGTAGCCAAACGATAAAACTGACGTATGCTTAACCCTGTTGAAAGATTGATCCAGTTATCGGCATAATCTAGGCTTTTATATACTCCGCCATCGCTACAACTATAAATTGTTTTACCCACCCATTCCAATCCGTGTACATCGGCATGATTATATCCTGTACCATTGGGATAACTCCAAACTGTCATTTGGGTAAAGCTAAGTCCTGCATCTATCGATTTCCAACAAATGATGCCCGCAATATGCACTTCGTTGGCATTAAGCGGATTGGCCGTAATCCCCATGTCGTAGGTAGCCTGACCGGTAGTGCCTGTTCCCGTGTAGCCGAAATAGTTAGTATTGGCAGCCGAACTACCAATGACGGTTGTAATAAAACTAGTGCCTGAATTATTCGACCGATACATCCTTCCAAAAATACTTCCACTGGCCTGCACAGCGTATACAATAGTAGGATCTGCAGGCGAAACCGCTAAAAGAGTTCTTCCAAAATTAGTGATGCCATCAGCTACTGCAATAGGGCTCCAGGTAGCACCTGCATCGATTGATTTATAAACAGCACTGATGGTTGCCGAGCCAGTGCCGCTGGCATACATTATATTTACATTGCCAGGCTTAAATTCAATATCTTCTTTAGAAGCTGTGTTGTGTACATTGGTCCAACTAGTACCTCCATTAACAGATTTATGAATTCCCGCATTAGAGGTGACAAAAACGATATTAGTATTGGTTGGATCAATTAATATTTTTTTTGCCCCTGAAGGACCCGAACCAGTAGCCGCCCAAGTTGTACCTCCATTGATAGTTTTAATAACGCCTCCGCCACTAATTGCAGCATAAACAATATTGCTATTGTTAGGATCAATGGCCAGGTGAAACACATTCATCCAACTGCTATTATTATCCACTAAAGGCGACCATGTGGTACCACTATTAATAGATTTCCAAATGCCGCCACCAGGCGAAGAAACATACAGAATAGTAGTATCTAATGGATAAACCGCAATACAGGTAATTCTTCCTACCCCTGGATTCCATCCGCTGGTATAAGTCCAACTCCATGGACCCAATTCTGTATAACTGGCAGTTGGAGACAATGGCAAAGGCATGGCTCCAATGGCTTGTAAATAGTTTTCCCTTTCGATAGAAGGTTTTATAAAATACCCGTTTGAATCGAGGTGGAATTTCCTTTCAAATTTCCAGCGCTGATATTGTTTGAAGCCCGACCCTTGTCCGGTTCCAACACTATCAAAATAATGTTCGGCCCATTGATTGGCAACAGAGAAAGAAATATCTTCTCTTTCCATTAAATCAAAAATATTTTGCTGGGAAAAGGTATAGGAAGAAATCAAGCAAAAGAAAAGCAATAGTTTACCAGTTTTCATTGGATACATTTGTAATATAAAAATAATATTTTTTTCAATATCAACAAGTAAACGAACTACTACAGCATTGTTATAGCAATAAAATAATTAGCTATTGGCCTGTATTTTTTATTAAAACGATAGCTGAATCTAATTTATATTTGTGCCACATAAAAACAGGCTATGGCAAAGATTAAGACAGCACTGGTTCAAATGAGATGCGTGGCAGATAAACAGCAAAATTTGAGCAAGGCAATCGATAAAATAAAAGAAGCAGCGGCTGCCGGAGCGCAGATTGTGTGTTTACAAGAACTGTTTACCTCCCTATATTTTTGCGATACGGAGGATTATGAACATTTCAAATTGGCTGAATCTATTCCAGGCCCAGCTACAGATGCTTTATCGGCACTGGCAAAATCTTTAGGGGTTGTAATTATTGCCTCTTTATTCGAAAAAAGAGCAGAAGGCTTGTATCATAATACAACAGCAGTACTGGATGCAGATGGAACTTATTTGGGAAAATACCGCAAGATGCATATTCCTGATGACCCAGCTTATTATGAAAAATTTTATTTCACACCAGGTGATCTTGGTTATAAAATATTCAACACAAAATTTGCCAAAATTGGGGTATTGATTTGTTGGGATCAATGGTATCCTGAAGCAGCAAGAATTACAGCCTTGATGGGTGCAGAAATCTTATTCTACCCAACTGCCATTGGATGGGCTACTACGCAGGATGCGGCTACCAATACAGAACAATACAATGCTTGGCAAACCATACAACGCAGTCATGCAGTAGCCAATGGGGTACATGTGGTGAGTGTAAACAGGGTTGGTTTTGAACAAAATGGGGCCATGCAATTCTGGGGTGGATCATTTGTTTCCAATCCTTTTGGCAGCATTCTTTATCAGGCAAGTCATGATCAGGAGGAAATCAAAGTGCTGGAATTGGATTTATCGGCCACAGATCGATATAGAACACATTGGCCTTTTTTGAGAGACAGAAGAATTGATTCTTATGAACCCATTACAAAAAGATATTTAGATAATGATTGAGTGCCATAATTAGTTTTTAGTTTTTAGTTTTTAGTTTTTGGTTCTAGTTTATTACGCTATTTTAACAAACACATGTCATTTATACTTACTCCCAAATCGCAGGGTTATTATTTTCCGGCTGAATTTGAAAAGCATGCCGCTACTTGGTTGAGTTGGCCACATAAGGAAGCATCCTGGCCAGGAAAAATTGATAGTATTTATCCTAACTATTGTCAATTTATCAAAATACTAACTGCCGGTGAAAAGGTATGCATCAATGTGAATGATGAAGCTATGAAAGACTTTGCGCTTGGTCATTTAATAAGTGCTGGTGTAGATTTGGATAGGGTTGAATTTTATTTTCATCCAACGAATGACGCCTGGTGTCGCGACCATGGACCAGCTTTTTTAATCAATCCCAATAGTGCAACACAAAAAAAAGTAATAGTTGATTGGGGATATAATGCATGGGGCAATAAATATCCACCCTTTGATTTGGATGACAATATTCCCACATTAATCGGCAAAGAATATGGCATACCAGTTTTTTATCCTGACATTGTAATGGAAGGCGGTTCCGTTGAATTCAATGGCAAGGGCACCATTTTAAGTTCCCGTGCATGCTTGCTAAATCCCAACCGTAATCCCCATTTAAACCAAGCGCAAATTGAACAATACCTCTGCGACTATTATGGTGCAGAACAAATATTATGGATTGATGAAGGTATTATTGGGGATGATACCGACGGACATATTGATGATACAGTAAGGTTTGTAAATGAAGACACGGTATTGACAGTTTTGGAAGACAATGAAGAAGATGAAAACTATGAAATCTTACAGAACAATCTTAAGCAATTAAAAGAACTTCGGTTGCTCAATGGCAAGGCTTTGAATATTGTAACATTACCCATGCCCGACCCTGTAGTGTATGAAGACCAGCGTTTGCCAGCATCCTATGCTAATTTTTATATTGCCAATCATGCTGTAGTTGTACCCATCTTTAATTGTGCAAAAGATGAAAAGGCTTTACAAATTATTCAGGATTGCTTTAAAGACAGAAAGGTTATTGGCATTGATTCTACTGATATTATTTGGGGGCTGGGGAGCTTTCATTGTATGAGCCAGCAAGAACCCCTTGTATAAATCAACTTGCTTCAAACCAAAGCGGTGTTGCATCATTCCAATCCCCATTATAATTAATGGTTAGTTCCTCCCCTGCAGCAATGGCACGAACTGTTTTTACAAATATGAAGCCTTCTTCATAATCCATAAAATACTCGCAATTGCTATTATAGCTGTGGTTGTACATAGGGATATAGCCCAATGCCATGCAACATTGATCCTTTTCCTTTCCCCATTCAAAAATATAATCATGCAATAAGGTTTTATCCAGGTATTGCCTGTCATTTAATGACATAACAATCACTGGAGAATTTTCAATGATTGTATCTGAAGCAATCAGTGCATTTGTAAATACACCTTTTCCTTTTTCGTCGGATTTATCAATGTATAAGTATTCTGACAACATAACAATTGATTAGGATTTATTGATTTAAATTGCGACACTAATAAAAGCGAAATTAACAACAAAGCGGCATGTCGCTACATTTGCAAGAAATATCGATACAACACAGGTTTGAAGAGCTTATAGCAGCTGAAGACAAACTCTTGATACAGGATTTCCTGAATCAACAGAATATCAGTGATGTGGCCGAATTGATTTATAATAATGAGGACTATGAGAGTCAAATCATTGCACATCTATCGATGCATCGTGCTGTAGGCGTATTCAAAATACTTGAATTTCCCACTCAGAAAAGTATCATTCGCCATTTGCCTGCATTCAAAACAGCTGAGTTATTGAATGAATTGCCACCGGATGACCGTACTGCTTTTCTCAGTGAACTACCTAGTAATGCCGTTAGAGAGTTGGTAAAGATGCTGAATGTAGAAGAAAGGAAGATAACCCTTTCTTTATTGGGCTATCCCGAAAACAGTGTTGGTCGATTGATGACGCCTGATTATGTATATGTCTATGAAAAAGACAGTGTAGAAGAGGTATTTAATACCATCCGGCGTTATGCCAAGAGTAGTGAAACCATTGATGTAATTTATGTAATCAACCACAAAGGAGAATTACTGGATGATATCAAAATCAAGGATTTCATTTTGGCAACCCCTGATAAAAAAGTAAGTGACCTGATGGATGGAAGGTTTATTTCTTTGAATACAGAAGATGATCAGGAAATTGCCAGCGAAGTGTTTAAAATGAATAATCGAGTAGCCCTTCCAGTTGTAAGTAAAAGCAATAAATTACTGGGTATTGTAACAATTGATGATATATTATGGGTAGCAGAAGAAGAGTATAGTGAAGATATCCAGAAGATTGGTGGTACGCAGGCCCTAGATGAACCATACTTAGAAATTTCCCCTTTTAAGTTATTTAAAAAAAGGATTAGCTGGCTAGTTGTTTTATTTATTGGGGAAATGCTAACGGCAACGGCTATGGGCTATTTTGAAGATGAGATTCAAAAAGCAGTTGTATTGGCACTTTTTGTGCCCCTTATTATTTCCAGTGGTGGCAATTCCGGTAGCCAGGCTTCTACTTTAATTATTCAGGCAATGGCTATTGGCGAAATCACTATTGCCAATTGGTGGCGTGTAATTCGAAAAGAATTAATACAAGGGCTAATGCTGGGCACTGTGCTGGGCTTAATTGGATTTATCAGGGTAATGGTTTGGGCAAAAATATTACCAGGCGTGTATGGTTTACATGAAACCAGGATTGCCTTTACTGTTGGATTTTCATTGATTGGCGTTGTATTATGGGGTACATTAAGTGGTTCTATGTTGCCAATTGCTTTGAAGAAACTAGGCGCAGATCCGGCCGTTTCTTCTGCACCTTTTGTAGCTACCTTGGTGGATGTAACAGGATTGGTAATTTATTTTTCTTTTGCCTACCTATTTTTAAAAGGCATTCTTTTATAATAACAGTTTTACAATAAAAAAATTATTGGGCAGAAGGCTGTCCATATTTATATTTTTTAACCCTTGCCTTCCATTTCCCTAATAAGGGAAATTTTCTTTTGTAATAGACCAGGAATAAATTATCAAATTCAGCCGGTGGAATATTCTCAGCTGAATAATTAGCAACCCCCAATTTTATTATATAATCTGGCAAAGTATCGCTGTGACCAACAATTACAACATGATGACCAAAATCCTGGTACTGCTGTATCTTAAAAAACAGGTCCTGCCCATTTTCAGCTGCCAAATAATGAACCGTGTCAATGCCCGCCAAGAGGCGCAAACTATCGGCAGTCAATTGCGTTCTTTGGTATTGTGTAACATATATACGTTGAATATATTTGTTTTGAAGTCGGCGTCCCAAATCGCCTGCCCTTTGGTACCCTGCAATTGTTAGGGCTGGGTTATTTGTTCCATCGGATGCTTTTTCGGCATGCCGCACTAAATAAATTCGGGTTTTTGCAGAAATGCCCTTTGGTATGGACTGTGCCACTGCACTTGCCAGAAAATTTATTGAAAACAATAAAACAAGTAAATAGCACCGATTCATTTCTTTCATTCTCGAATTTAAGTTAAACACTTGTAAAACTGGCGAGTAAAATCAAAGAAAGAGATGGTTTTGCCATCATTTCATTAATTTTGAAATACTATACATACAGCTATTTAGTTGTATATTTTTACCGATCCTAATACAAATCATATAAGCTGGAATTTATAAAGCTTTTAAAAAATTAATTTATGTGCGGAATTGTTGGATATACTGGCCACAGAGAGGCCTACCCGATTATTATTACTGGTTTAAAAAGACTGGAATACAGGGGATACGACAGTACAGGTGTGGCCTTACTGAATAGTGGTTTAAAAGTATACAAAAAGAAAGGGCGGGTTGCAGATTTAGAGGAAAGTATTTTAGGAAAAGACCTACATGCACATATTGGCATCGGGCATACCCGTTGGGCTACACATGGCGAACCCAGCGATCGCAATGCACATCCTCATCAATCTGCAAGTGGCAAATTGGCCATGATACACAATGGCATCATTGAAAATTATGCTCAGATAAAAAAAGAACTCGAAAACAAAGGCTATTCTTTTACAAGCGATACCGATTCGGAAGTACTATTGAATTTTATTGAAGACATTCAGCAAAATAACGAGTGCGATTTAGAAGAAGCTGTAAGGGTTGCCCTAAAAAGAGTGACGGGGGCTTATTGTATTTTACTCATCACTGCAGATGATCCCGAAACAATCATTGCTGCAAGAAAAGGTAGTCCACTGGTTATTGGAGTAGGAAAAGGTGAACATTTTTTGGGTAGTGATGCAAGTCCGATGCTCGAATACACAAAAGAAGTAGTGTACGTAAATGATTACGAGTTGGCCATTGTAAGGCCCGATGAGTTGATATTAAAGAATCTGGGAAATGAAAAAATTACTCCCTTTATCACAAAACTGGATATGGAATTAGCTGCTATTGAAAAAGGTGGTTATGAACATTTCATGTTGAAAGAGATATTTGAACAACCCAGCACTATACAGGATTGCTTAAGAGGCAGGTTAAATGCGGCAGCAGGCACCATCACTATGGCAGGTGTGGAGAATAATATGGAGCAGTTGAAAAACGCCAATCGTATTATGATTGTTGCCTGTGGCACCAGTTGGCATGCCGGCCTCATTGCTGAATATATTATTGAAGAACTTTGCAGAATTCCTGTTGAGGTTGAATATGCTTCTGAATTCCGCTATCGCAATCCGATTGTCAATAAAGGAGATGTTATTATTGCTATTTCCCAAAGTGGTGAAACGGCCGATACCCTGGTCGCCTTAGAAAGAGCGAAAGGGAATGGTGCTTTTATTTTTGGTGTTGTCAATGCAGTAGGTTCTTCTATTGCCAGGCTATCTCACGCTGGTGCATACACGCACAGTGGCCCCGAAATTGGAGTAGCCAGTACCAAAGCTTTCACTGGACAGTTGGCGGTGCTTACTATGATGGCTTTAAAAATTGCAAAGGCCAAGGGCACCATTAGTGATGAATACTATCAACAACTCCTGAATGAGTTGCAGGATATCCCTGAAAAAGTGGCCAGCATTTTGAAAAACACCGATGAATTGCAACGCATTGCTGCCAAATACAAAGATGCCCATGACTTCCTCTTTTTAGGAAGGGGATATAACTTCCCTATTGCATTGGAAGGCGCCCTTAAACTAAAAGAAATATCCTATATACATGCAGAAGGCTATCCTGCCGCCGAAATGAAACATGGCCCTATTGCGCTAGTAGATGAAAATTTACCAGTGGTTTTTGTAGCTACCAAGGATAGCTATCATGAAAAAATAGTTAGCAATATGCAGGAAATAAAAGCACGCAAGGGAAAAGTTATTTCCATTATCACAGAGGGAGATATAATCAGTCCTACCATTAGTGATGATGTATTTTCAATTCCGCCTGCTGACGAACTCATTGCTCCATTATTAAGTGTTATTCCACTACAACTATTGAGTTATTATGTTGGCGTCTTGAAAGGCATCGATGTTGACAAGCCCAGAAATCTGGCAAAATCAGTTACGGTAGAATAATTAGTATATTTATTTAACCATCGCAAAAAAATAAAAATGCTGATGGTAAATCTATTCAGACATGAATATCATACAGAAACATCCGCTTCGTAATATCGGTTATAATTTTATTGATAGCCAATACATCCCAAAGGGGAAGGATGAGTACCATCTGCGTAATCTTCAAAATACAAAAGGGAAAACCTATCGAAAACTGAATGCAGGTGAAATAGAATTATTAGTGCGCAACAACAATACGAGTGATGATTGGAATAATATATTGGTAACCGAACATTTCAATGCAGAACAAATTAAGAGTTGCAATTTCTTCGGGCTAGTACGAATTGGCAATATGGAACCTGTTTACCAGGAATTTCATGACTTCAAAATGATGGTGGGTATTTATCACAGCACCATTATTAGTAGCGATATTGGCGACAATGTATGCATCGACAATGTAAATTATTTAAGTCATTATATTATTGGCAATGATGTGATGATTGCCAATGTAAATGAATTAGCCACCAGCAACCATGCAAAATTTGGTAATGGCATTATTAAAGATGGGGAAAGTGAAAAAGTAAGAGTATGGATGGAACTCTGCAACGAAAATGGTGGCAGAAGTGTTATCCCTTTCAATGGAATGTTACCGGGCGATGCCTACCTCTGGAGCAAACATCGGGATGATGAAATATTATTGGAAAAATTCAAAGCATTTACCGAAAAAAGTTTTGATAAACAGAGGGGCTACTACGGAGAAATCGGAGATCGAACAGTTATCAAAAACTGTAAAATTATTAAAGATGTACTAGTAGGTAGTGATGCCTATTTCAAAGGTGCCAATAAACTTAAGAACCTAACGGTAAATAGTGATCGCTTACGCAAGTCACAAATTGGGGAAGGTTGCGAACTGGTGAATGGTATTGTAGGCTATGGCTGTCGTATTTTTTATGGTGCCAAGGCAGTACGTTTTGTGATGGCTTCTCATTCGCAATTAAAATATGGTGCTCGCTTATTGAATTCCTACCTTGGCAACAATAGTACCATCAGTTGCTGTGAAGTATTAAACTCACTTATCTTTCCAGCACATGAACAGCATCATAATAATTCATTTTTATGTGCGGCAGTTTTAATGGGTCAAAGTAATATGGCGGCCGGTGCTACCATTGGAAGCAATCACAATAGCCGTGGTGCTGATGGTGAAATTACTGCTGGTCGTGGTTTTTGGCCCGGACTATGTGTAAGCTTAAAACACAATTCAAAATTCGCTTCATTTACAATTCTTGCCAAAGGCGATTTTCCTGCTGAACTGAATATTTCAATTCCATTTAGTTTGATCAGCAATGATGTAACCAATGATAAATTGGTAGTGTTACCTGGTTATTGGTTTCTCCATAACATGTATGCATTATCCCGCAACGCATTGAAATATCAAGACAGGGACCGCCGTACTGAAAAAATTCAGGAAATAGAATATGATTACCTGGCACCAGATACCGTTAATGAATTATTTACGGCATTAACACTCTTGAATTCATTATCTGTTGATGAAAAAGGAATAGCTACGGTCGAAGGATTTGAAAACAGCAAGCGAGTTACAGAATTAAAAAAAGTACCAGAGGCAAAAAATATTTTCCGTGAACTGATTCAGTACTATGGCGTAAATACCCTTTTGCAACACTGGCTAAAAAATAATTTCAGCGATTTTGAAGCTTTCAAAAAAACACTGTCTGCAAAAATCAGCAGATCTGTTTGGTTAAATATTGGTGGACAGCTGATACAAAAAGAGGAAACTGAAAAATTAATTCGCCAAATCAAAACGGATAAAATAAAGGGATGGGAAGAGTTGCATAGTTTTTATAAAAAACAAGGCGAGGCCTATACAACTGATAAAAACAATCATGCCTATACATCCTTGCTGGAAATACTACAAATAAGCCCGCGACAGTTTACAGCTGCTTTATTCAAGGATTTATTGACACAATCTATTAAAACAAAGGAATGGATGTGTAAGGGCATTTATGATTCAAGGGCAAAGGATTATTCTAATCCGTTTAGAAAAATGTTATATGAAACTGCTGAAGAAATGAATAAAGTTATTGGCAAATTGGAAGACAATGTTTTTATTCAACAGCAATTAGGTGAACTAGACGAGATGAAAAAGAAAGTGAAATCTATCCAACGGAAAATAAAATAATTGTTCAATGAATCCGGTGGACGATTACATCTTCAATTTATCGGAGCAACAACAAAAACTTGCCAATCGATTACGCCAATTGATACTTACCATGGTGCCGGCTGTGGTAGAAAAATTCAGTTATAAAATTCCTTTTTACCATTATTTTGGCATGTTTTGTTATATCAATGCAATCCCCGATGGCATTGACTTAGGTATTTGCAGGGGGCGAGATTTAGCAACAGCCTTTCCATCACTGGAAGAAAAAGGAAGGGCGATTATGGCCACTGTAGCCATCTATAGTTTGGCTGATTTCGAAAAAAAGGAAGTAGCCGCCATCATTGCAGCAGCAGCCGATTGGAATAAGGAAGCTAAAAGCAGTAAGACCCCCTTACTAAAGAAAAGTAAAAAGCGAAGCTGACCCTTATCTTTGCAGGCAATAAAACTATTATTTTGAAAAAAGTCCTACTACCCTTCTTATTGTTTTGTTTTTCATTTACTGCAAAATCGCAAAGCATTGCTCAAATGAAAAAGGTGCTGGACACTACCAGCAATCCTATTGGATATGTAAAATATGTATTAAAGAAAAAATATTATATCGATACAATCCCGGTATATAGTACCAATTCATTTTTAGGTATGGCAGACAGCCTGGCCTATCGTGGTAAACTAGGAAAAACATATGGTCCTTTCAAAGGGGAAAATATATTGGTTAAAATTTTATACAAGGCCCCTAATACATTTTACCATGTCAATCATATATTGTTAGACACTTCCACCTTTCGTCCAAGGTTTGCAGATTCATTGGCCGATGCAATCATTAATAAAATAAAAGCTGGCACTACCAGCTTTGCGGCACAGGCATCTATCTATAGTGCAGACATTCCTTCTGCAGCAAAAGGAGGTGACTTAGGATGGTTTGTTCAAGGAGTCATGCTGCCACAGTTGGATGAGCAATTAACAAAAAGAAAAAAAGGAGAACTGTTTAAAGTATGGACAGCTGCCGGTTTGCATATTGTAAAAATTGCAGACAATCCTAAAAAAGATATTGGTTTCGCGTTATTATTAAGGGTGCTTTTGTAAGTCTGCTCCCCTATATAATTGTGCTGAAAATATAGTATTTTCATTTTACCAAAACGCATACAATATGTCAGACCAGCTCAATGAATTTAGCAATGAAAATGGATGTCCTAAATGTGGAAGTCCCTTAGTTAGTCCGGTAAAATATACCTGGTGGGGTGGATTATTAGGTCCTAAATTATTTCATCATACCAAGTGTGAGGCATGTAGGTACCGCTTCAATAGCAAAACAAGGAAATCGAATACCACCGCCATCGTTATTTATTCGGTGGTTTTATTTGCTATTGCATTTGCCATTATGTTTTATATTAGGACCGCTTAGACAGGAAATATTCGATGGCCAGTTCATAGCCTTTTAAACCCAATCCACTGATGGTACCAACAGCCTTGGCAGACACATAAGAAAGTTGTCTAAAAGATTCTCTTGCAAAAATATTGGAGATGTGTACTTCCACCACTGGTGCTTTAATAGCGGCAATCGTATCGCCAATGGCCACGGATGTATGGGTATATCCACCTGGATTAAAAACAATTCCGTAATTGCTAAATCCGGCAGATTGCAAAGCATCAATCAATTCACCTTCTATATTGCTTTGCAAATAGGTGATTTCAATAGCCGGATAATTTGATTGTAAATTTTCTAAAAAAACCTCGAAAGACTCTTCTCCATAAATATCAGGCTCTCTTGTACCCAACAAATTAAGATTGGGTCCGTTGATTATGGCTATTTTCATACTATACTTATTTGTGATACTATGCAAGTTAAATCAAAACAAGTTGATATGGATAGCAGATTAATTACGCATCATTGCCAGAAACTCATCGAATAGATACCTGCTGTCATGTGGGCCGGGGGTAGCTTCGGGGTGGTATTGAACAGAGAAAGCTTTTTTATTTTTTATTCGTATGCCTTCAATAGAATCGTCATTTAAGTTAAGGTGCGTAATTTCTACATTTGGATTGGAACGAACTGCCTCTGGATTTACCCCAAAACCATGATTTTGTGTAGTGATTTCACTTTTGCCACTGATAATATTTTTAACAGGGTGATTTAATCCTCGATGACCGTGGTGCATTTTGAATGTGCTGATACCATTGGCCAGTGCCAATAATTGATGCCCCAAGCATATTCCAAATAATGGCTTATCAGCAGCCAATATTTTTTGAACCGTTTTCACTGCATAGTCCATTGGTGCAGGATCACCGGGTCCATTGCTGATGAAATATCCATGTGGTTGAAATTTTTCCAAATCCTCAAAACTCGTTTTGGCATTGTGCACTTTTACATAAGCACCTCTTTCAACCAAACATTGGAGAATATTTTTTTTGATACCAAAATCGAGTACGGATACCCGTATGCTGCTATTTTCATCTCCTAAGTAATAAGATTCGTTGGTGCTTACCGTGCTTGCCAATTCCAATCCATCCATGGAAGGCACTTTATCTAATGCTATTTTCAATTGGGCTTGATCTGTGATTTCGGAGGAAATGATACAATTCATAGCGCCTTGGGTACGAATATGCGCTACCAGGGCGCGGGTATCTATTCCGTCGATGGCTACTACATTTTGTTCTTGAAAATATTCCTGTAAACTTTTATCAGCCAAAAAACGACTGAATTTTTCTTCCAGATTGCGACCGATTACGCCTTTTACTTTCACGCCATCGCTCTCTACATCCTCGGGCTTAGTACCATAATTACCAATATGTACATTGTTCATTATCAGTATTTGGCCATAATAACTTGGATCAGTAAATACCTCTTGATAGCCTGTCATCCCTGTATTAAAACATATTTCGCCGGTGGTTGTTCCAATTTTTCCAAAAGCTTTACCGGCAAATACGTGTCCGTCTTGAAGCATTAAAATAGCGGGCTGTGAAGTAGTAGTGGGCATTTATAAAAACGTTTTGCAAAGAAAGTGTATTGCAGGGGGATTTTACAAATAAAATTTTTCACAATCTACTATAATGCCAGTCTCAATCTGTCGCATTTTAAAGGACTTTAGCCTTAGCGGGTTCATAAGTATTGATAGAATTGCAGTAATTTGCCTAGCATCTTACCAATAAATATGATACAATTTCAAAATACCAAGGCTTTTGCTGAAGAGATGGACGAAAAAGATCCATTAAAAGCATTTCGCGATCAATTTTATATCCCTGTTATCGATGGCAGAGAATCCATTTATTTCACTGGTAATTCGTTGGGACTTCAGCCCAAAACTACACAGGACTATGTGTTGAATGAATTGGAAGATTGGGCCAATTTTGGCGTTGAAGGTCATTTTCATGCCAGTAATCCCTGGTTTAATTATCATGAATTATTTCCCCAACAGCTTTCTCCCATAGTAGGTGCATTGCCCGAGGAAATTATTGTAATGAATCAGCTAACGGTGAACCTTCACTTATTGATGACGAGTTTTTACCGGCCCAGCAAGGAAAGATATAAAATTATTTGTGAGGCCAAGGCTTTCCCTTCCGATCAATATGCAATTGAATCGCAAGTAAAACTACATGGCTATTCAGCAGCACAAGCTATTATTGAAGTTAGTCCAAGGGAGGGAGAACACACGATTCGTATTGAAGACATTTTAAATACTATTGCAGAACATGCAGATAGCATAGCCTTGGTATTATTTGGTGGCGTTAATTATTATTCGGGACAGGCATTCGATATGGAGTTGATCTGCAAGGCGGCCCATCATGCAGGTGCATATTGCGGTTTTGATTTAGCTCATGCTGTGGGTAATATAGAATTGAAATTGCATGACTGGGAAGTAGATTTTGCTTGTTGGTGTAGTTATAAATATTTGAATAGCGGTCCGGGTGGAGTGGCAGGTGCCTATATTCACCAGCAACATACCAGCAATAAAGACCTTCCCCGATTAGCAGGTTGGTGGGGGCATGAAAAATCGACTAGATTTAAAATGGAAAAAGGTTTCAAACCCATTGAATCAGCAGAAGGTTGGCAATTGAGTAATGCGCCGATATTAAGTATGGCTGCTCATAAAGCATCGCTAGATCTTTTTGAAGATGCAGGCATGGATCGAATACTTAGTAAAGGAAAACTTTTAAGTGATTATTTATTTTTTATACTCAATGAAATCAATGCAGGGTTTGAGTTTGCACCTATTGATGTTATTACACCTGAAGATATTAAAGAAAAAGGTTGTCAGGTTAGTATGCTCCTTTTACAAAAAGGAAAAGAAATATTTGATGCGTTAAAGAAACATGGAGTACTGGCCGATTGGCGAGAACCCAATGTAATTCGTGTAGCACCCGTACCATTGTATAATACTTTTACTGATATTTATCGTTTTGGTTTGATTGTAAAAGCTATATTGGAAAAAGGTTGATACTTAACAACGTAAGCTTATAATATGAAAAAAGAAACCATCATTGTCGGGGCCGGTTTAGTTGGCTCCCTGCTCTCTATTTATTTAAGGAAAAGAGGTTATAATGTTAAAGTATATGAACGCAGGCCTGATATGCGAAAGACCGTTATTGCAGCTGGCCGATCTATTAATCTGGCATTAAGTGACAGGGGCATCAAGGCATTGGAAGAAGTGGGCATCATGGAGGAAATTAAAAAAATTACCATCCCAATGCATGGCAGGTATATACATCATGCTGATGGCAGTACTGCCTTTCAGGCATATGGACAAGAAGGCCAATATATTTATTCGGTATCGAGGGGCGAGCTCAATAAAAAATTATTGATGCTTGCAGGAGAGCATGGGGTTGACTTACACTTTAATGAAAAATGCGAGGATTTTGATTGGAAAAAAAATGAAGCATTGTTTTTAAATACAGCCACCGATTCTTATTCAACCATTAAATACGATTTGGCATTTGGAAGTGATGGTGCTTTTTCTGCAGCAAGAGCAGCACACCAGGCCCAACATGATCGGTTTCAATACCAACAATATTATATTGATTTCGGTTATAAAGAATTGACCATTCCGGCTGGAAAAGATGGAAGCTTTTTAATGGAGAAGAATGCCCTTCACATTTGGCCAAGAGGCAATTATATGTTGATTGCCCTACCCAATATTGATGGCAGTTTCACTTGTACATTATTTTTTCCTTTCGATGGAGATCCTTCCTTTGCAACGCTTACCAGCAAAGAAACAGTTAAATCATTTTTTGAAAATACTTTTTCTGATGTGGCAAGTTTGATACCCGATTTAGAAAATGATTTTTTCAATAACCCCACGTCTTCATTGGTAACAGTGAAATGTTTCCCATGGATTAGAGATGATAAATTTGCACTCATTGGAGATGCAGCACATGCCATTGTGCCCTTTTTTGGTCAGGGTATGAATTGTGGTTTTGAGGACTGCAGCATTTTAAACGGTTTAATTGACGAATACAATAATGATTGGAAAGCTATTTTAAGTGCTTACCAGTCGTTGAGAAAACCAGATGGAGATGCCATTGCAGAACTAGCTTTGAATAATTTTATTGAGATGCGTGATAAAGTTGCTGACCCTGCTTTTTTATTACAAAAGAAAATTGAAGCTGCCCTTGGAAAAAACCACCCCAACTTTTGGATACCCGCCTACACACAAGTTACCTTTAGTCCACATATTAGGTATAGCACCGCTTTAAAAAACAGCATAAGACAGGAGGCCATTATGCAGGAAATTATGCAGCTGCCAAATGTAGAAAAAAAATGGGAGCAGGGCGAATTAGAAAAAATAATTCTAGCAAAAATTAAATAAACAATCATGTACAGGCCTGCCTATTTTCAGGAAAATAATCGGAAAGTGCTCCTTGACTTCATTAAAAAAAATCCCTTTGCAATATTGACAGGGGCAGGTGCCGATTTTCCTGTAGCAACTCAAATTCCGTTAGCACTAGAAGAAAAGGATGGGCAACTATTTTTTATAGGTCATATGATGAAGCGCACAGAACATCAGCTGGCATTTGAAAAAAACGATAAAATATTAGTGGTCTTCAACGGACCACATTGCTATATCAGTTCCGCTTGGTATCAAAATCCTGCAAGTGCATCAACCTGGAATTACATGACTGTACAAGCCAAGGGCAAAATTCATTTTACTGATGAAAAGGAAACAAGGTCTATCATTCAAGATTTAACTGAAAAATATGAGGGACTTGATTCACCTGCATCTTTTCAGCACATGGAAGAAGATTATATTGCTAAAATGATTAAAGCAATTGTAGGTTTTCGTATAGCGGTTGAATCTATGGAAGCTGTATTTAAATTAAGCCAAAATAAAAGCAAAGAGGAGCAGCTACATATTATTAAGGCATTAAAAAAATCGGAGGACCCACAAGCTCAGCTAATTGCATTGGCAATGGAAACTAATTCACAGTAGCAACCTATATATACTGATTTTAAATTAACTAGGCTGAAGACAGAATAAAATCGGAACTTTGCCATCACTTATGGCATCCTTTAACCGTCGCACTAAATTTTATTTTCTTTCTTTCCTCAAACACGATTTTAAGGCCAGCATCACTGTATTCTTTGTAGCCCTTCCTTTATGCCTTGCTATTTCTCAAGCATCGGGGGCGCCTTTTTATTCAGGTTTATTAGCAGGAATTATTGGCGGATTAGTAGTGGCTAGTATCAGTGGATCTCAATTAAGTGTTAGTGGCCCTGCAGCAGGACTTACTGCTATTTGTGCAGCTGCAGTTACCAATTTGGGGGGGCTGGAAATATTTTTTCTTTCGGTAGCCCTTGCTGGTTTACTGCAAATATTATTGGGGGTATTTAAACTAGGAGGTTTCACTCATTTTATTCCTTCAACTGTAATCAAAGGAATGTTGACAGCCATTGGTATCATTCTGATTACAAAACAAATCCCCTTATTACTCGGATACGATCAACCCGACTACTGGTCGAACGAACTCTTTAATATTTTTACGCTTAACAATAGCTTTTCGCATTTGGGAAGTTTGTATAAACATAGTTCAGCAGGTGCTGTTATCATTGCACTATCATCATTATTATTTCTGATTATCTGGAAAAAAACCTTGGCAAAAAAAGTTGGGTTCCTGCCTGCCTCCTTTGTAACGGTTTTATTTGGTGTACTGCTCGCTTTAATCTTCCATCGGTTTTTTCCGCAGCTAGCATTACAAGCAAAGCATTTTGTCAATATTCCTAAAAATATTTTTGCAAGCATCAAATTTCCCAATTTCAATGCAGTACTCAGCAATGCAGCAATATGGGAAACCGCAGTGGTCATTTGTATGGTAGCCACTTTAGAAACCCTATTGAGCATTGAAGCAATTGACAAGATTGACCCATACAAAAGAATTACGCCACAGAACAGGGAGTTAATTGCACAAGGAACGGGCAATTTTTTGTCGGGCCTCTTGGGAGGTATTCCAATAACGGCAGTGATTGTACGAAGTTCTGCTAATGCGGAGGCTGGTGGCAAAACAAAGCTTTCTGGTATTGGCCATGGGGTTTGGCTATTATTAGTAGTACTATTTGCCATCCCGCTTGTTAACTATATACCGTTTTGCGTATTGGCTGTTATACTCATTAGAACTGGTTATAACCTGGCCAAGCCAAAAATGATTCTTGCAGTTTACAGACAAGGGCGCGAACAATTCCTCCCCTTTATAGTTACAGTCGGAGCCATTCTGTTTACTGATATTTTAAAAGGGGTACTCATTGGAATAGTCTACAGTCTTTATTTTCTGGTAAAGCATACCTATAAAGCAGGTTATACAATTAAAGAAAATAAAGTTGGAAATATTCATCAATATCAGATTGAATTGGCATTGAATGTAAGTTTTCTTAATAAAAAAAGAATCAGGGATATGCTCGATAAAATACCTCCATATTCTGAAGTTAGCATCAATGGTACAGACAGCGTGTACATTGACAATGACATTTTGGAAATCTTTCAGGAATTCAGGAAAAAAGCGCATGACCGCCATATTGAATTAAAGACCTATTCAATACCTGAAGTAGAAACCTTGGAGGTACATTAGAGGTACAGTTAACAATTAATCTTTAAAAAATTATCTTCGCAGCATGATACGCAAAAAGCTGATTGAGCAAATACAGGCAAAAAAATCCTATCTATGTGTAGGATTGGATACAGATATCAGTAAAATTCCGGTACATCTTCAATCGCATTCAGAAGCCATCTTTGAATTCAATAAGGCCATTATTGATGCTACTAAGGATCTTTGTGTTAGCTATAAAATAAATACTGCTTTTTATGAAGCAATGGGTGTAAAGGGTTGGGAGGCCATGGAAAAAACCGTGGCCTATATTCCGGAGGAACATTTAAAAATTGCCGATGCAAAAAGAGGTGATATTGGCAATACTTCTGACCAATATGCCCGGGCTTTTTTTGAAACCATTCCCTTCGATGCTATTACTGTTGCACCTTATATGGGGGAAGACAGCATCCGGCCTTTTTTAGAATATAAAGACAAATGGACCATTGTATTGGGGCTTACAAGTAATAAAGGCGCGAATGATTTCGAATTGCAAAAAATTCTTGCCAGTCCCGACAATACTCAATCTGAATATGTATATGAAAGAGTGTTAAAAACAGTTGCAAGCTGGGGCAGTATTAATAATCTAATGTTTGTAACTGGCGCTACACAGGCTGCAGCCTTTGCGAATATCAGGAATTTGATTCCCGAACATTTTTTATTGGTACCGGGTGTTGGTGCACAAGGTGGTAGTTTGCAAGAAGTAAGTAAATATGGTTTGAATAAGGATGCCGGTTTATTAATCAATGCAAGTCGTGCTATTATTTATGCAAGTGGAAAAGAAGATTTTGCAACAGAAGCCAGGGCCATTGCTTTAGAATATCAAACAGAAATGGCCAGATATTTAAGCTAATATTTTACTATTTATCAAAAGGATTTATTTATAACACCCTCCGCAGTCAAAGTATCAATGCATGCCTTTAATGCAGCAGGATTTTTTGTACTAAACAATACTAAATCTCCATTTTTAAATTGTAATTGCAATCCTATATTGGAAGCAGAGGAACTAAGGTAGGCCTTGCCTGTTTGCTTGTTTCCACTGCGAATACCCCATCCTCCAAATTCATAAAGTGCACTATAGGTTCTAAAGCTTACTGCCGCCAATTCATGCCATTCAATTCTTTTTTCCTTAAGATGAAATGGGGCAAAGCGAAATACTATCCCCTCGGTGGAATAACGGGTATGCAGTTTAATGTTAAAAATAAAAACAAATAGCGCTAACGGAATCAATTCTACTAAAATTAAAACATAATCAGGAGCCGGCTTAATACCAAAGGGTATTT
Organism: Chitinophaga pinensis; assembly: GCA_943367825.1. Taxonomy (GTDB): domain Bacteria; phylum Bacteroidota; class Bacteroidia; order Chitinophagales; family Chitinophagaceae; genus Ferruginibacter; species Ferruginibacter pinensis_J. The sequence continues at coordinate 64,917 of CALRKF020000005.1, read as the reverse complement.
TAAAAACCAATTGCTGAACAATTGCATACAAAAAGACCAGGTTAAAAACGATTACAGCTACCCAGGCCCATCGTACTCGAAATCTTTGTACTTCGCTGAATGAATTCATGGTGATTGAAAAATTTGATTGATTTGTATTGCTAATTTTTTTGCCCACTTGGCATATTCTACTGCGGAAGGATGCAATAGGTCGGAAGCTAAAAAATGTTCTAGATGACCATCGGCACGTTGTGCTATTGTAATATCAATATAATGACAAAAAAATTGTTCAGCAGTGTTTTTGCAAATTTCATTGTATGCATCAATTTCACAACGAATTTTTTCAATAGGTCGATTAATTGCATAAGGTGTAACACCCCAATCGGGAATGCTTATTACTATTACATGCTGTGGATTATTATTGGCAAAGGCAATAGCCTTTTGCAAAAGCGCTTCGAATTCGATGGCGAAATTTTCGGTTGTCCTTCCCCGATATTGATTATTGACTCCAATCAATAGGGTGACGATATCATAGGTATTTTTAAGTGCAGCCTGTTCTATGGCCGTGTTTAATTCATCTGTTGTCCAACCAGTTTTAGCAATAATTTCAGGCGAATTAAATACAATACTATTTTCGGCAGCATTGATGAGCGCAACAGTTTGGTGTGGAAAGGAATTGGTTGCATCTACCAATTCGCCAATGGTATAACTATCGCCCAGGGCGAGATAGGAGTAAATCATTATTAAATGTAAGTAAAAGAAAGAAATCCAATAAACTGAATCCTATAGTTATTACATCAATACTTCATGGCCAATTTCAATTTGCCCCAAATCTCATTATCAAAACTACTTGGCCCCAGTGTACTGGTGCCGGCATCATCTCCCAATCTTACTACTACTACATCTAAACTTGGAACAATGTATATTTTTTTATCATCCTTACCCAATGCAGAAAACATATCAGCTGGTGCATTACTGGTAAGCGCTCCAGGAAAAACAATTTGACTACCCGGTGCCATAAAACTGGTTTTGCCATTCAACCACCATAGGTATCCATAGCTCTGATTGAAATTTTGTGAGGTATTAATCATGCTGGTATAATAGGCCTGATCTGTTAATAATGTATTGCTATCCCATTTCCCCTTTGTAATAATCAATGAACCAAAGCGGGCTGCCTCACGGGTAGTACAGTACATGATATAGTTTAACCAAAAGGCCCCAGGCATTCCGATTTTATCGAACAGCTTTTCCTTACTGTATTGATTAAAGGTTTTGCCACTTGCATTGGCCAATACATTTTGCAATAAATGATAGGGTGCATTGTGGTATGCCCAGCGAGTGCCTGCATCTGCCTTATAGGTCAGGCAGGCAGGGGTTGTACAGTCAGGATCGGCCACGCCATCATCCAAACCTGTGGTCATTGTCAATTGATTTTTTACTGTAATAAGATTTTCCTTTGCCAAGGGCAGGGATGTCCAGCCAGTTCCAAGGTATTGCGAAACCTTGTTATTGATATTGATAGTACCCTCCTGTTGTGCCAATCCTGCAATTAAAGCCACCACACTTTTACCTGCGCTGGCAATATAATAGCGTGAATCCTTGGTCCAACCATTCCAATATTGTTCTTTCACAATTTTGCCATGGTGCAGTACAATTAAACCATAGGTTTTTTTGGTCCCCGCAAAATCAAATGCTGCCTGCAATAAGGTTTCATCCCAGCCAACTGATGTTGCCGTCTTGGTTTCCCAAACATCCCCTGTAAGCGGGGGATAATAATAAGCAGTAGGAACAATTGGGTCAACAGCAGCAGCTCCATTATTTTTTTTACAGGCTGCCAATGATAAAAGACCGGCTATAAGAATGACTATTCGCATATTTAAATTTTGAGATAGACTCGAAAAAAAGAGAAACGTTTAAATAGTCAAAATGTTATATCAGAAAATATTTTAATCATCAATCTGGTAGTTTTTTATTGACTAAATGCTTCTAAACCATCCAAGCTTGAATTCCCAGCAGATTTAAAGGGTTTTCCAGGTTTAAAATGAAAAATACTATCAGAATTCAACATGCACAAATCATTTCTTTGAATGGTCAATGCTTTATCTTTGTATAACAGATTATTGTCTACTTTTTGATTGATTTTCTTCTATACCTGATTCGGTTGGAGAAAAACAAAAAAAGATAGAATTATTACACAAGTATAAAATTCAAACGATTGCCATGGCAGTGAAAACAGATAATTTTCAATCCCCCGATTATTTTAATGTAGATGAATTATTGACAGAAGAGCACCGGCTTATACGCGATACCGTAAGGCAATATGTCAAAAAAGAAATTAGTCCAATCATAGAAGACTATGCACAACGTGCCGAATTCCCTCAACAAATTGTAAAGCAATTGGGAGAACTCGGTTGTTTTGGTCCAACAGTACCAGAGCAATATGGTGGTGGCGGATTAGATTATATTTCTTATGGATTGATGATGCAAGAGTTGGAACGTGGTGATAGCGGCGTACGTAGTACTGCCAGTGTACAAGGTAGTTTGGTGATGTTTCCTATTTATCAATATGGTAGTGAAGCGCAACGCAATCGTTATCTGCCCTTGCTGGCCAGTGGAGAATGGCTTGGCTGTTTTGGTTTAACTGAACCCAACCATGGCAGTGATCCCAGTAGCATGCTCACCAATATCAAGGATGCAGGTGACCATGTAATATTAAATGGCGCAAAAATGTGGATCAGTAATGCCCCTTTTGCACAAGTTGCGGTTGTATGGGCAAAAGATGAAGCGGGTGATATCAGGGGATTGATTGTAGAGCGCGGTATGGATGGATTTAGTACACCAACCACGCATGGCAAATGGAGTTTACGTGCCAGTGCGACAGGTGAGTTAGTATTTGACAATGTAAAAGTGCCTAAGGAAAATATTTTGCCCAATGTTAAGGGATTAAAGGGGCCTTTGGGTTGTTTAACTAAGGCAAGGTATGGTATTGCTTGGGGTGCCATTGGTGCAGCCATGGATTGTTATCATACAGCATTAGAATATAGCAAAGAAAGAATTCAGTTTGGTAAACCTATTGGTGGTTTTCAATTGCAACAGAAAAAATTGGCTGAAATGGTAACAGAGATTACAAAGGCACAATTATTGAATTGGCGCATGGGCGTATTGATGAATGAAGGAAAGGCAAATCCGCAACAAGTAAGTATGGCTAAACGCAATGCTTGTGAAGTAGCTACCAATATATGCAGAGATGCCCGTCAAATGTTAGGAGGAATGGGCATTACTGGAGAATATCCCATTATGCGTCATATGATGAATCTGGAAAGTGTTATCACTTATGAAGGCACCCACGATATTCACTTACTCATTACCGGTATGGATGTTACAGGCTTTAATGCATTTAAATAAATACAAAAATTACAGGCTATGATAAAAAACATAAGCGTTATCGGAGCGGGCACCATGGGCAATGGCATTGCACATGTATTTGCTCAAAACGGATTTGCCGTAAACCTGATTGACGTGAACCCTACTCAATTACAAAGAGCACTGGCCACTATTGGTAAAAACCTCGATCGACAAATTACCAAGGGGACTATTACGGAAGCAGATAAAAAAACAACACTTCAAAACATATCAATTCTTTCTGACATACCTGAAGGTGTGAAAAATGCAGAATTAATCATTGAGGCTGCAACAGAAAACCTGGAATTAAAAGCCAGCATCTTTCACAAAATGGATGAAGCCTCCCCTGCCAACTGCATCCTGGCAACCAATACCTCTTCTATATCAATTACAAAGATTGCTGCTATTACCAAAAGACCCGAATTAGTAATTGGCATGCATTTTATGAATCCTGTACCAGTCATGAAATTGGTGGAAGTAATCAATGGCTATTCGACAAAAAAAGAAGTAACCGATACCATTGTTGCTTTAAGCAAACAATTGGGTAAGATTCCTTGTATCGTGAATGATTACCCAGGTTTTATTGCTAATAGAATTTTGATGCCTATGATCAATGAAGCAATCTATAGTTTGTATGAAGGGGTAGCCGGCGTTGAGGAGATAGATACCGTAATGAAATTGGGTATGGCCCATCCAATGGGACCCTTACAATTAGCCGACTTTATAGGATTGGATGTTTGCCTAAGTATCATGCATGTATTACACGATGGATTTGGCAATCCAAAATATGCGCCATGCCCGCTATTGGTAAATATGGTTACAGCAGGCAGACTGGGTATTAAGAGCGGCGAAGGATTTTATCTATACAACGCAGCAAGCAAGGACTTAGTAGTTAGCCCAAGTTTCAGCAAATAATCATGCTAGATAAAAAACTATTTTTTATTTTACTTGGTTGCAAGCCCCTCGGCAGGCATACAGAACAACATGACGTATTTATTTCTGTTGGCCATTCACTATCCGAATTGATTCCCGACATGGAAGCCTTTTGGCCCGATTCAGGGAAGATGCATATTGATTCCTGGAGGTCAATAACTAAAGTAAACGAATACACGATAAATATTGTTCCCCGAACAGCTTCTGCTGCTGCCAATCAAAACAAATTATTTTTCCTTAACCTTGGAGGATACAAACGAGGCGATCAGGAAGAATACCATTACAAATTACTTTGGGTAGCCACTGATAAGAGCGCTGCTATTGCAGCTGCAAAAAAAACCAGCTTTTTTCTACATACTGGATTTGAAGGTGCCAACGCACATATTGATGATAAATACGGGTTGGATGTTGATGATGTTTATGAAATCGAGGAGATGTTGCCAGCGCATATTAAAAAGGAATATGCAATTGAAATAAGCCCCACAAAAAATGATTTGGAAGAAGACATTTTACATATTGGTTATTTAAAATTGTCTGCAATTGTATAAATAGCATGCTGTATGCTCTTATAAATATGGTCTAGGTATTTGTCATTTTTTAAACGATCACAATGAATAGAAAATATTGGGAAACCATGGCCCCAAAATACGATGATGAAATTTTTGATGTACTTAGAAATGACAGCAGCGGAAAAATTGTGGCTGCCATTGAAAAAATCAGCAGCAAGAAAAAAACGGTTATAGATATTGGCTGTGCCATTGGAAAATGGATTCCCTTACTAGCCGCTCAATTCAAAGAAGTACAAGCAGCAGATATTTCTGCAATTAACCTTCAAATTGCAAAAGAAAAATACAGGCATTTCAAAAATGTAGAATACCAGCGCATGGATATGAGTGCCGACAAATTATCGGTAAGGCCCAGTGATGCTGCCATATGCATCAATGCTATTCTCACTGATTCTTTAAAAAAGCGTATTAACTTTTTTCAGTCACTTGCACTCTCTTTAAAAAAAGGAGGCCACCTGGTATTGGTAGTCCCTTCCCTAGAATCTAAACTATATACTAATATCATTGCACATCGATGGAATGTGGATGGAGATCATCAGGAGAAAATTCCCAGTTCGAAAAAAGCATTTGAATTGGCCAATAATATCAAGCAGGGAGTGACGGATATCGACAATGTGCCGACCAAACATTATTTAAAAGAAGAGTTGGACCTATTGCTTTCGCTCGAAGGATTCAAAGTACAGGCAATCGAAAAAATAAATTATACCTGGCAAACAGAATTTCATCATCCACCCAAATGGCTGAAAAGTCCTTATCCCTGGGATTGGATGTGCCTGGCGAAGAAAAGCAAATAAATTTAATGTTTCAATTTTGCCACCAACCTGTAAGAATCATCAATCATTTCCAAAATCAATCGAACAGGTACTTGTCCATTCATGACAATCGTATTCCAGTGTTTTTTATTCATGTGATAGCCAGGTAAAATTGCATCGGGATATGCATCTCTTAATTCAATCGCTTTATCCGGATCGGCCTTAACATTGAACTGTGGTGGATAGGTGTCCAATGACAGCAATAAAAATATTTTGCCTTTAATTTTAAAAACCAATACCGATTCGCCGAAAGGAAAACCTTCGGTTACATCCGGCATGTTAATTACATAATCTCTGATAGATTCGATATCCATATATTATGTGATGGGTGTAATCTCTACTGCACGCAATTCAGTAAGTTTATACAATACTTCTTCTCGCCTGTTGGTAGGCACCCCAGCGATGATATTACAGAACAACTGCATTTCTTGTTCAATAACAGTGCAATTGTATTGCTTGATTACCATCATCACTTCATTCATTTGTGTATAATCAAAATGAATTTTGTATTTGAGTTCAACTTGTTTTTGAATAATAGGAGTTACTTGTAATGCCAGCGAGGTAGCCGTTTTATAGGCATTGATTAATCCGGGTACTCCCAACAAAGTACCTCCCCAATACCGCACTACATATACCGCTACATTGGTAATTTCTTTGCTATCAATTTGTCCCAATATGGGTTTTCCTGCACTTCCCGATGGTTCTCCATCATCACTGCTTCTGAAATTATTGCCATCAGTTCCAATACGATAAGCGAAGCAGCAATGCACGGCCTTGGGGTGTTCTTTTTTTAGCTGTTGCTGGTATTTTTTAAAATCTTCTACTGTTTCAATAGGATAGGCAAAGGCAAAAAACTTACTTCCCCTATCCTTGAATTCAGCAGAGGAAGGTTGAATGATAGTTTTGTAGAAATCTTTTTCGTCGGTGGTTGCCAAAATTTTATGCGATTGGTTGATATAATTGAATTTGATCTGTATTCAGTTGGTATTCCTCTTTAATTGCTGCTTGCACTAAAACTGGAGCAGGCAATCCTTCGCCAATCTGCAATGAATTATTGGTGATTACTCTAGCCTCATCCCAAAGTCCTTTTTGTATAAAAGCATTTAATATACCAGCACCCCCTTCCACTAAAATGCTTTGTATTTTTTCGGCCATTAGTATTTCCAAGATTGCTGGAATAAAATCGGCATTGTCCTTTATCAAACAATAACGCAGATTAGTTACTGAAGCCTCTTTGATAGTATTGAACACAATTGTTGAAATAGATTGATCTAATAATTTGGCTGATGCTGGTGTTTTTAAAAATCGATCAACCAGTAAACGAACAGGATTGTTCCCCTCCCAATTTCTTACGGTAAGGGCCGGATCATCCAAGATGGCAGTGCCAGCACCAACCATTATCGCTGCTTCTTCAGAACGCCAGCGATGCACCAGCATATTCGTGTATTCGTTACTGATATATGTTCGGTCGTTGCCAGCTGCTGCTATTTTTCCATCTGCAGATTGTGCCCATTTCAATATTATATAGGGTCGTTTTTTTTCTTGATAACAAAAAAAACGGCGATTCAATGTTTTAGCTTCTTGCTCTAAAACGCCTTGAACTATTTCAATGCCAGCTGCTTTTAATTGAGCAATCCCCTTACCATTTACTTCTTGAAATGGATCAGTGCAAGCAATGACCACCCTGGGAATTTTATTGCGTATAATTAAATCAGTGCAGGGAGGCGTTTTTCCATGATGCGCACAGGGCTCCAAAGAAACATAAAGCGTAGATTGATTAATCAGTTCCTGCTCGGCTGGCAGCACAGCATTAATGCAATTCACTTCTGCATGGGCCTGACCATATGATTCATGATACCCTTCGCCAATGATTCGATCTTCATATACCAATACTGCAGCAACCATGGGATTGGGTGCTACCCTGCCAGCGCCTTTGGAGGCCAGTTCAAGGCAGCGTTGCATATATTTACTATCGACTTTCAAGAGGGCAAATGTAAGCGTAAAAAATAAACTAAATTTGTACTGTGACCATCAAAGCCTTTCATCAGCAGCTAAGTACCGCGCTACTTGCTATTTATAGTTCCTCCGAAGCTGGACTATTATCAGCACAATTAATGGAACAACTTGCAGGCATCGATAAAAAAGAATTGGTATTGACGCCAGATAAATTATTATCAACAGCAGCTATCAACCAACTGAACAATGCATTAGCAGATTTATTAAAACATCGCCCTATACAATACATAACAGGCCGAGCCTGGTTTTACGACCGCTCTTTTAAAGTAAATGAAGCCGTGCTCATTCCCCGACCCGAAACAGAGGAAATGCTTGAAAAGATTTTACAGTATATCAAATTGGCCCAAATAAAAAATCCATTGATTTTAGACATTGGCACAGGAAGTGGCTGTATACCCATTGTATTAAAAAAAGAATTCCCTGCGGCTATCATCGATGCCATTGATATCAGCGAGGATGCATTACAGGTTGCAAAAGACAATGCAATGGAAGCTGCGACTGAAATCAATTTCCGGCAAATCGATTTTTTGGATGAAAGTCAATGGCAGCAAATGAATAAATATGATATCATCGTTAGCAATCCACCTTATATACCCTTGGCTGAAAAATCAATATTGGATAAAAATGTAACGGACTACGAGCCTGCAACTGCCTTATTTGTACCCACTGATCAACCTTTACTTTTTTATGAAAAAATTGCGCGCTTTGCCCAAACACATTTAAAAAATGAGGGATGTATTTTTATGGAACTGCATGAGCAGTATGCGAAACAAACAGCTGCTTTATTCCAGCATGCATACAGCAAGGCGGAAATAATAAGAGATATTTCAGGCAAGGAAAGAATCTTACAGGTAACTTATTGATTGGTTACTGATGCAGAAGTAGTAGCCCCCAGTCTTTTTGCAACACTCATAATACGGATGATATCTTTCCAGGCAACCAAGGAATCGGCATTGATAACTACGGCTGGCTTTGAACTATCGGCCGGATTGATTCTTTTTTTCAATTCAAATTCCAGTGAATCAAAAACAATTCTTTGCTGACCGATATAGGCATTGCCATTTCGATTGAGACTTACCACCAAACTCTGCTTCGACTTAGTATCTGTTTTAGCCTTGGGAGTACTCATTTTTACCACATAGGGATTGGCCACTGTTGCCATAATCAAAAAGAAAAACAACAGGATGAATAAAATATCATTGAGTGGCCCTGTATCCACTTCGGCATGATCTTCTTTATGTCTTCTACGTAAACTCATGATTAATTAGTGGGTTGGTTCCTGCAATATATCCATGAATTCTGCACTGGCAGCATCCATTTTATTTTCTACTTTATGAATTTGTGTATTCAAATAACTATATCCAAGATAGGCCAGGATACCAATGATTAAACCAGTAGCCGAAGTAATCATTTTAATATAGATACCATCAGCGATGGTAGAGAAAGTAGGCTCTCCTTTTGATGCAATGTCTTTAAACAACTGCAACATACCAATGATGGTTCCCAAAAACCCAAATAAAGGGGCAATCCTGGAAATCAAAGAAAGTACAGAAAGATTTTTTTCCATTACATACATTTCCAGTTGCCCAACATTGTCCATGCTTTTTTCAATGGCATCAATGGGTTTGCCAATACGCTGAATACCCTTATCAATCATTTTGGCTACCGGGTTGTTAGTATTTTTAGCCAAGCTGCGTGCAGCACTAACATTACCAGTTACTATTTGGTCGCGAATAATGCTCATAAAATTGTCTTCAATTTTACTGGCTTTTCTAATGGCAATCAAGCGTTCAATAAAAAAGAAAATAGCGGCTACCAGTAATAAGCCCAATGGTATCATCAATACTCCACCTTTAACCAATATATCCCAGGTACTTTGAAGCGCAGCGGCTTTATTTGTGGAAACGGAATCGATCTGTAAAAAAATATCAAACATGTATTATTGGGTTTTATTTATCTGAATCTGTTCTTTCTATAATTGTGCCAATTATTGATTTTGTTTGCAATGAAACGAAACAAAGATACAATTGCCACCCAAGAAAATGTTAATGTTGTTAATTGAATAAAAAAAGCCCTGCAAGCAGGGCTTTACAACTATTAAAAAATATTTTATTTTTTATTGCTTTCCAATTGGGTCATGGCCATTACTTGCTTCATGGTTTTTTCCATCCCTTCACTGCTTCCATCAAGGAAGATTACATTGCCCTTGCCATATTCAGCAAAATTCTTGATAGCTTCCACCCACATACTGAATAAAATCACATTGGTATCTAAATTGGCTTGTTTCATTTCTGAAGCAGCCTGACTCATACCCTTGGCTACTTCTTCTCTGAACAATGCCACCCCTTGACCACGTAATTGAGCAGCCTGCCTTTCAGCTTCAGCAGCAATTTTAATTGCATTACCTTCTGCTTCTGCAGCCTTGGTTTTGGTAATTAACAAAGCCTGTCCTTCGTTTTCTGCAGCAGCTTTAAGGTTATTGGAAGCAACCACCTTACTCATACTCGTAATAATGGCTTCATCAAAAGTGATGTCATTGATTTGTAAATCCTGCAAGTGGTATCCCCAACTTTCCAAGGTGATATCAACTTGCTCCTTTACATTTTCAACGATATCTCTTCTTACATTCAGCACTTCGGCTTGTTTTTTTGTTGATACAAATGCACGGATACTGCCTTCTACCGTACGAATCAATGCTTGCATCAGGTCTTTATCACTGATAAATTTAAAGGCAACGTTTTTAATCGTTTCCTCTTCCACATTGATTACAGAATACAATAGCATGGATTTGAAATAAACATTGGCCTGATCTACAGTTACAGCTTGAAATTCTAATTCCACCGAGCGATTCTGAATACTAACTTTTTTATAGATCTGCTCTAAAAAAGGGATTTTGAAATTCAATCCGGGTCGCATGATTCGGCGGTATTTGCCAAACATTGTTACTACGCCAATAGTACCCTGGTTGACAGTTACAAAGCAACTTAAAAATGCGAGTACAATAAGCAGTACCCACCAATAATCAATATAATTTTCCATTATAATAAATTTAAACTTGAAGGTAAATATTTTTTAGATGGTAGTATATTATTTTTTATATGATTCCAATCAGCAAATAAGGATTTTAGCTTTGATTGAAAGCGGTTTGTACAGGGTCATTTTGGTAGCGGGAGGTAAAACTTTGCACCCCCAAAATACTTCCTTAACTTTGTGCGAATTTTAAAATCTTCACGCTAATAATTCAGTAAAACATGTCAATTCTTGTTAATAAAGACTCCAAGATCATCGTGCAGGGCTTTACCGGTACAGAAGGCACTTTTCATGCAACTCAAATGATTGAATACGGTACCAATGTTGTGGGTGGTGTTACTCCTGGTAAGGGTGGTAGTATTCATTTAGAAAAACCTGTTTTTAATACCGTTGCCGATGCGGTTAAAACTGCCGGTGCCAATGTGAGTATCATTTTTGTACCCCCTGCTTTTGCTGCAGATGCGATTATGGAAGCTGCTGATGCAGGTATTGCCTTGGTAGTTTGTATTACAGAAGGCATTCCAGTGCAGGATATGGTGAAAATAAAAAACTACTTGCTCAATACCAGCACTCGTTTAATAGGTCCTAATTGCCCTGGTATTATTACTGCGGAGGAATGTAAAGTGGGTATCATGCCTGGTTTTATTTTCAAAAAAGGTAAAATCGGTATCGTTTCTAAGAGTGGCACCCTTACTTATGAAGCGGCAGACCAAGTGGCAAAAGCCGGATTGGGTATATCCACTGCCATTGGAATTGGCGGTGATCCGATCATTGGCACTACTACCAAAGAAGCCGTTGAATTATTTATGAATGATCCCGAAACTGATGGCATTGTAATGATTGGAGAAATTGGTGGAGGCATGGAAGCAGAAGCTGCCAGGTATATTCAGAGCACTGGTAACAAAAAGCCGGTAGTTGGCTTTATTGCTGGACAAACAGCGCCTCCAGGTCGCCGTATGGGTCATGCTGGTGCTATAGTTGGCGGTGCTGATGATACGGCTGCTGCAAAAATGAAAATTATGGCCGAATGTGGTATTCATGTAGCTGCTAGCCCTGCCGATATCGGAAAGGAAATGGCTGCAGCTATGAAAAAATAAATCATATACCCCAAAAAATAAAAATGCCCTGGAATAACCAGGGCATTTGCTTTTACTTTTAATCATCTCCTTCTCTTTTCTCTCTCTTTCTTCCACGATTACGGTCATCATCGTCATCACGATCATACCTTCTTTGCTTGTCCCTTCCTCTTCCATAACCCCAACCCTGTCCATTGCCATTATTTCCATATCCACCATTATTATATACAGGATAGATGGCCCTTTCATTTACAGTAGCCTGGCCATAAGCATTGATCAACAAACTGGTTTCAAAACCAGGTTGAAGGTAAATATTGGCACTGTACAATACCTCCTTACGTTGTTTGCCAAAAAAGCCAGTGCGCAGTTCATACACAAAAACTTGATGATTTCCTGCACCAATTGGTGATATAGTAATGGTATTCCCATATCCATTACCGTTATTACTCTGATATACCGCATTGTTATCAATAGAAACGTATACGGTACGATTACTGGCAGTATTAATAACTAATGCGGCATTTTGAAAATTATTGCCTAGCTGCCCCTGTTGTCCCTGTCTTCCATTGTCCTGCCACTGTGCCGATGCTGCTATTGTTGCAGCCGCAAAGACAATCATCATTAAACTCTTTTTCATGTTTGTAAATTTTAAAGTGAATAAAAACGGCTACTGCATACTGCAGTTATTGTATATATTCAAATGGCCTGCCGCAATTGCCATAAGAAAATAAAGATTTGTTAAGAAAAGGCCGGGCCCTTGCCCGTGCCTTAAAATATAGCCCTGTTCACCTATTTTGAATTACGCATAAACTGCATCAGCTCATCCTTACTATTATTGAATGTAAAGGCATCTAAAACGATGAAGTAACTGCCTTTATCAAGCGTGTATTTATAAGCATACTTTGCAATATCCAGTTTACTGTTTTCAAAAGTAAATAGTGTTACCAATTCCTTCACCTGGCTGCTGGTAAACCAATTACTACTAATAACCTGTTTGGCAATACTCATTTTAGTATCATCAAAACTTTCTCTGCGCAAAGTTTGTTTAAATTGCTCAAAACTATTGGCACTCATCGCTTGGTTATAATTGCCGCCCTGAGTATTACCATCGTCGCCCCAATTCTCCTCCTCGTCATAATAGCCATTGGAAATGGGTTGTTCATCCACCAACACTTTACCAAATCGGTTTACAGTAATATCTGTATGGTATTGTGGTTTGATGTATACACTATTGTTGTACGTCAATTGATAATTGTTTTGATATCCGCCACCTTGACCACGATTATTGCTAAATCCTCTTTTTTGAAGTACAAAGATTTTAATAGCATGGTAACCTGCCGGTAAATTCGAAATAAGCACTTCGCCGTTTTGACTACTGTACTTTCTACCATCCACCATAATTCGCAATGAAGTATTGCTATTGGCAGAAATGGTCAACCTGGTTTGATCAAAAAATGCATAACCCGAAAGGGATGTAAATGCAACTACTAAAAGTGTAAAAAATGATTTCATAATTTGTTTCCTCCTTTACTCAATAGTTTCAAACCGCATGCCACCATGCCAATTGCTATCGCCAATAAAAAGTTAAAGAAAAATACCGCAGGATTCTTTATGTAATACTGCAAAATGCCGCATCAAACTGCGGGTATTTCATGAATAAATTCAGTAAGCAGTCAATAACAAATTGTAACTTGTATTAAAATTTGAAATCTATGTTTCTCAAAAAACTCCTGCTCTTGCTTTTTGCAGCAACCATTAGCTTCAATGCCAAATCACAAATCAACGATTACAAAGCCAACTGGAAAAAAGTTGAAGACTTTGAAAACAAAGGACTGACCAAATCAGCCAAGGAAGAAGTATTAAAAATTTACGACTTAGCAGTACGTGACAAACAGGATGCACAACAAATAAAATCCTGCATGTACCTCATCAAATACCGAAATATGGTAGAAGAGGAAAGTCAAGAAAATAATATTTTTTATACCGATACGCTGATACAAAAAGCAACCCAACCAGCTAAAAATATTTTACAAAGCCTACAGGCAGAAATGTTCTGGCAGTATTTACAAGGCAATCGCTGGAAGCTTCGCAGTAGAACCGAACTATCTACCGTAAAAAGTAAGGATATCCGTACCTGGGGAATAGAAAAAATATACCAAACAATAAGCGCTGCATATCAAGCATCCTTAGAAAATGAAGGATTACTAAAATCAACCAAACTTGAAGGCTTTGACCCTGTTTTGATAAAAGGAATCAATACCCGAAACTTACGTCCAACCTTATACGATTTTTTAACCCATCGTGCCTTGGAATTTTTCATGACGGGTGAATCTGATTTAACCAAGCCTTCCTATGTATTTATCATTAACGACAGCAAGGCATTTGCACCAGCTGCAGAATTTGTAAAAGTCAGCTTCAAAACAAAGGATAGCAGTTCCCTACAATTAAAAGCACTTTTACTATTACAAAACTTATTATCCTTTCATTTAACAGATAGCAATCCAGATGCCTTGCTGGATGCAGATCTCAAAAGATTGAATTATGTGAACGGCAATGGCGTCTTTGACAGTAAAGAGCAATTGTATGAAAATGCGCTATTACAGCTGGAAGAAAAATATGCAAGCAATCCTATCAGTGCCAATGCCTCCTATCTACGTGCAAATCTATATTATGATCGTGGCAGAAACTTTGCACCATATACTAATACTACCAACCAATATGAAATAAGAAGGGCCAAAGAATTGGCTACTATCACTGAAAAGAAATTTCCCAAATCGGAAGGAGGCATTAATTGCCATAATTTATTGAGCACTATTTTGCAACCTTCATTAGACATTCAAAGCGAAAAAGTAAACACCATTAATGATCCTTTCCGGAGTCTGGTAAAATATAAAAATATTAAGACCATTTACCTACGCATCATTAAAACTTCGAATGAGGAACTCAAAAAAATAAACCGGGAGGAGGGAGAAGAAATCTACTGGAAGAAACTGATTGCATTGAAAGCCTTAAAAACCTGGACTCAGGAACTGCCCGACTTACAGGATTTTCAGGAACATAGTGCAGAAATAAAAACCGATGGAGTTGACAACGGTATCTATATTTTGCTTGCGAGTATGGAGCCTAATTTTGAACTCAGCAAAAATTTACTTGCTAAGCAAGTAATCTATGTTAGCAATATCAGTTATATCAATAATAATAAATCTGATTATTATGTTTTAGACAGAAACACTGGTCAGCCACTTTCGGGAGCTACTGTACAAATCTGGGAAAGGGATTACAATTACAATGCACGAAAATATGAAGAGCTAAAAGCGGAAAAATACACAACAGATGCCAATGGTTATTTTAAAATAAAGGAAATTAAAGAAAGCCGAACTTATTTATTCCAGATTAAAAATGGCAAGGACGAATTGTTCATGGATGAATACCAGTATAGCAACAATTATTACAATCCTTATGAACCAACCATTAAACCAACTACTTTCATATTTACAGATAGAAGTATTTACCGACCCGGGCAAACTGTATATTTTAAAGGAATTGTTGTACAAACGCAAAAAGATGCACAAAAATCAGCTGTCCTGCCTCGGTTTAAAACAACCCTCATTATCAATGACGCCAACTACCAAAAAATTGGCCAAATACAAGTTGTCACCAATGAATATGGCAGCTACCATGGAAGTTTCACACTACCAACGGGTGGACTGAATGGGCAATTTAGCTTACTGGATTCACTCACAATTGCCAGCAAATATATTCAGGTAGAAGAATACAAAAGACCTAAATTCTTTGTAACCATCGAAAAACCTTCCGGCACTTACCGGCTGAATGACTCCGTACATGTTACTGGCACAGCCAAAGCGTATGCTGGCAACAATATTGATGGGGCTTCTGTAACGTATACGGTTGTTCGTAAAACAAGGTACCCGATTTGGTGGGGCTGGGGATGGTATGGTCGTGGTGGCTATGGAGGGCGTGAAGAAACAGCCATCAGCAACGGCACGGTTAAAACAGATGCTAAAGGCCAATTCACCATCGACTTCAAAGCTTTGCCTGATGAAACAGTCGATAAAAAAAGTCAGCCTACTTTTTACTATGAAGTAAAAGCAGATGTAACTGATATCAATGGCGAAACAAGGTCGGACAATACCTCCGTAGCAGTAGCATACCAGATGCTCCAACTTAATATAGCTATACCTAGTCCATTACCTGCTGAAAGCCTGCTATCACTAACCATTCGCAGTACCAATATGAATGATGTTTTTGAAAAGGCCAATGTTCAAGTCAGCATACACCGATTACAATCAAACGATAAAATACTTAGAAGCAGGTACTGGGAAATGCCAGATCAGTTTATTATGAGTAAGGATGAATACAGACGGTATTTTCCTTATGATTTGTATAAAGATGAGGACAAAACGAATAGCTGGCCCATCCTCAACAGGGTTTTGGAAGTAAATGACAGTACCAATGAAAAAGGGTTGTTCAATTTACCCAACCGTAAATGGGAAGACGGTTGGTATAAAATTATTGCAACCACGCAGGATAAATATGGTAATGATGTAAGAGCAGAGGCTTTTTTACAGTTGACTGCACCGGCAAATAGCAAGCCCATTGGCGAACCAATTGCCATCAGCAAGAAAAAAACAACGGCCTCCCCTGGCGAACAATTTGAGTATAGCATTGCTACTGGATTTGAAAAAATATGGCTGATTCATGCAATGACTAAAATGAATACCCCAGCTAAATTTACCTATCCTATATTAGTTAATAGAAGCAGTGCTAATTTTTCGGAACCCATTTTGGAATCTGACCGTGGCGGTATGGCACTCTCCTATATTTTTATTCAACACAATCGGGTATACAACGGAGAAGAATCCTTCTATGTACCTTGGAATAATAAAGATTTAAAAATTGAGTATAGCAGTTTCCGCGATAAATTATTACCCGGAAGTAAAGAAAAATGGTCTGTCAGTATCAAAGGTAATAAGGGAGAAAAAGTAAGTGCTGAAATGCTTGCAGCCATGTATGATGCGTCCTTAGATCAGTTTGAACCACAATCATGGAATGCATTGAATATATGGCCTTATGTATATAATACTATTCAATGGAGAGAGCAGGGCTTTAATAGAATTAGTTCAGAGGAGCACAACACTAGACTCTACGACTATCTGAATTCTGATGGAAAATCTTATGACCGCCTGATGTATATGGATGGATTATTCTATCGTGACCGCATGTATTTTGGCATGGATCAAAAAATGACAGTTGGCGCACCTCCACCACCACCTGCCCCTAGTATGGGGAGAGACAATGCTTTAAATGAAGTTGTGGTAGTGGGATATGGTAGTGCTAAAAAAATTGAAAATAAAAAAGAAGATGCATTACCAGCAGAAGAAAAAGTCCCCGCTAAAGATGCAACAGTGCAGGTTCGAAAAAATTTCAATGAAACAGCTTTCTTTTTACCCGAACTGCGAACAGATAGCAATGGCAATATCAGTTTTGAATTTACTATTCCAGAAGCATTGACCGAATGGAAACTCATGACCCTGGCGCATACCAAGGACCTTGCAAGCGGTTATATAGAAAAAACGACTATCACACAAAAACCATTGATGGTTCAACCCAACGCACCTCGTTTTTTACGCGAAGGTGACAAAATGGAATTCAGTGCTAAAATTGTCAATTTGAGCGATAGCGAAGTAACCGGTACCACCCAATTAGAATTACTGGATGCTGCCAGTAATACACCTGTTGATGGCTGGTTCAAAAATGTATTTCCGAATCAATACTTTACTATACCTGCTGGCCAAAGTGTAGCAGTGAAATTTCCGATTGAAATTCCGTATTTATTTAATTCGGCCATGACCTATCGGATTATTGCTAAAACCAGTCAATTCAGCGACGGAGAAGAAATGGCCTTGCCTGTTTTGACCAATAGAATGCTGGTTACAGAATCGATGCCACTTTCCTTAAGAGGTGTTACTAATAAAAAATTCGTTTTTCAAAAACTATTGCAATTCGACAAAGGAACTGCTACCACCCTGCAACACCATGCACTAACGGTAGAGTATACCAGCAATCCTGCTTGGTATGCAGTGCAAGCGCTTCCTTATTTAATGGAATACCCTTATGAATGCGCAGAGCAAAGCTTCAACCGTTTTTATGCCAATACACTTGCTTCCTATGTAAGCAATAGTGCCCCTAAAATTAAAGCCGTATTCGACAAATGGGCTGCTGCCAAGGGTGCTGACAGTGCTGCATTATTGAGCAATCTCCAAAAAAATGAAGAATTAAAATCAGCCTTACTGCAGGAAACGCCCTGGGTATTGGAAGCAAAGAATGAGCATGAACAAAAGAAAAACATAGCCTTATTATTTGATATCAACCGAATGAGCAAGGAAATGGATCGGACTTTCAATATTTTGAAAGAATTACAAAGCAGCAATGGTGGATTCACTTGGTTCAAAGGTGGGCCCGATGACCGCTATATGACGCAATACATCATTACCGGCATTGGACATTTAAGAAAACTAAATGCCCTGAAAGGGAATGCCTATGAGCAAATAAAAAAACTGGTTGACAAAGCCATTCCTTATCTGGATCGAATGATTAAAGAAGACTATGATTGGCTGGTGGCACATAAGGCGAAATTAAAAGAGAATCATTTGTCCACCACCGCCATTCAATACTTATACATGCGCAGCTTCTTTGATGAATTCAAAATTCCAGAATCTTCGTCTACGGCTATTCGTTATTATAAAGGACAGGCCAAACAATATTGGCTAAGTCAGTCCAAATACATGCAGGCAATGATTGCACTGGGTTTATACAGCGACCATGATGCCATTACACCAAAGGCCATTCTCCGTTCACTTACCGAGAATGCCATTGTAAAAGAAGAAATGGGTATGTATTGGAAAGAATGGACTAATAGTGGTTATTGGTGGTACCAGGCACCCATTGAAAGTCAGGCGCTGATGATTGAAGCCTATAGTGATATAGAGAAAAATGCAAACAGGGTAGATGACCTCAAAACATGGTTGCTTAAACAAAAGCAAACACAAAATTGGAAAACTACCCGCGCCACTGCAGAAGCCTGTTATGCTTTATTATTGAATGGCAACAATTGGCTGAACGAAGAAAAAGAAGTCAGCATTCAATTAGGCAATACCCTCGTAAAGAGTACGGATGCCGCTACCGAATCTGGCACTGGTTATTTTAAAAAAAGAATTGATGGCAAGGATGTAAATGCTGCACAGGGTAATATCGAAGTAAGCATTCGCAAGCCCGATGGACAAGCTGCAACTACTAGTAGTAGTTGGGGTGCTGTATACTGGCAGTATTTTGAAAACCTCGATAAGATTACAGAAGCTGCAACACCCCTGCAATTGAAAAAACAATTGTTCATCGAAGTAAATACCGACCATGGCAAACAATTGAATGCCTTGGAAGATGGGGCTCAATTGAAAGTAGGCGATAAAGTGAAAGTGCGTATTGAGTTAAGGGTTGACCGCGACATGGAATATGTACACATGAAAGACATGCGGGCAGCTTGTATGGAGCCTGTGAATGTAATCAGTGAATACAAATACCAGGGTGGTCTTGGTTATTATGAAAGTACCAAGGATGCCAGTACCAATTTCTTCTTTGGCTGGTTGAATAAGGGCACCTATGTTTTCGAATACCCCTTATTTGTAACACATGCAGGTAATTTCAGCAATGGTGTAACGAGTATTCAATGTATGTATGCCCCTGAATTCACCGCGCATAGCGAAGGCATTCGCATTACAGTAGAATAAATAAGTTCAATAAATTTTCAAGTGCTGGCAACAAAATTGTCAGCACTTTTTTATTGAATACTAAAAGCACTTAATTTTAACAACCCAATGTTTCACCATAAATAATAAAAGATGGCCCAGGAGGAAAATTATCAGATCCCATTACGATATCGCAAGATGGAAAACTTACATATTGTTTTTTGGTTATTAAAAGATATCAGTTGGTGTATGGTTTGGCGCCCATTGGGCATTGCCATGATCTTTCCTACATTGATTATTGCGATTGTCATTACCTGGCGCAACCGGCAATATATGAGTGAAATTTGCCACAATGCAGCCATTGTATTTTGGATTTCTGCCAATGCCTATTGGATGGTCAGTGAGTTCCTTCATTTTGATACCGTACAACTTTGGGGAGACTATACCTTTAAGCATATTGCCATTCTACCATTTGTAATTGGGATATTGCTATTGGCCTATTATTATTTAGTTTGGAAGCCAATGAATAAGGGCAAATTAGAGACTATGTAAAAGGTCCTTGTATTATTATAGTTTAGGCAATAAGCATGTTGATTATTTCTATATTACATAATATTACAATGCCTATCCAATCCCCAAAACACTAGTCTTTCTTATCATGATTAGCTGATTACTATTTTCTACCCAATCTCTCTCCCACTCTACCCATCTATTTGTATCTTTGCCGCTCAATTAAATTTACTATGTATAGGAGTCATACTTGCGGCGAATTAAGGCTTGCGGATAATCAAAAAGAAGTTACCCTGTCGGGATGGGTACAAACCATTAGAAAATTTGGCAGTATCAGCTTTGTTGACCTTAGGGATCGCTACGGTATCACACAGTTATTGTTTTCCGAAAACCATAA
This sequence comes from Chitinophaga pinensis, assembly GCA_943367825.1. Taxonomy (GTDB): domain Bacteria; phylum Bacteroidota; class Bacteroidia; order Chitinophagales; family Chitinophagaceae; genus Ferruginibacter; species Ferruginibacter pinensis_J. The sequence continues at coordinate 44,433 of CALRKF020000005.1, read as the reverse complement.
TCCCCAATTGGAAGCCAATCCTTTAGGACGCGAATTTGTATTACAGGTAAAGGGCATTGTGAATGAAAGAAGCAATAAAAACCCCCATCTTCCAACAGGTGATATAGAAATTGCAGTTAGTTCATTCAGTATTCTTAATAAATCGGCCGTACCTCCTTTTACAATACAAGATGACACTGATGGAGGAGATGACCTCCGCATGAAATACCGTTTCCTCGATTTGAGAAGAAATGCAGTTAAGAAAAACCTGGAGATTCGTTATTCGGTGAATCGCAGTGCCAGAAACTACCTGCATGAAAACAATTTCATGGATATCGAAACTCCCTTTCTGATTAAATCAACCCCCGAAGGTGCCCGCGACTTTGTCGTTCCTTCAAGAATGAATGCCGGTCAGTTTTATGCCCTGCCTCAAAGTCCACAAACATTTAAGCAATTGTTGATGGTGAGTGGTTACGATCGCTATTATCAGATTGTAAAATGTTTCCGCGATGAAGACCTTCGGGCCGATCGTCAACCAGAATTTACACAGATTGATTGTGAGATGGCTTTTGTAGAGCAAGAAGACATATTACAAATGTTTGAAGGATTGGTGAAACGCATTTTTAAAGACGTTAAGAATATTGACTATACCGAATCGGTGCAAAGAATGACCTGGGAGGAAGCAATGTGGAAATATGGCAACGACAAACCCGATATTCGCTTCAACATGCAGGTTTGTAACCTGAAATTTCCTGCCCACAGTTTTCCTACCAAGGAAAGCCTGTCTGCATTAATAGAGGGTGCAGCATTCCCGGTATTTGACAATGCCGAAACCGTTTTAGCCATTGCCGTACCCGGATGCAGTGAATATAGCCGTAAGCAAACTGATGAACTAACGGAATGGGTTAAACGCCCTCAGATTGGCATGAAAGGCCTTGCCTTTATTAAATGTAATACCGATGGCAGCTTTAAAAGCAGCATGGATAAATTCTATTCAGAAGAAAAATTGAAAGCCATTGCAGCAGCAGCAGGTGCCCAAGCAGGCGACCTGATATTATTATTAGCAGGTGCTGAAGAAAGAACCCGTAAAGCCATTAGTGATTTGCGTTTATACATGGCACAAACACTGGGGCTGCGTAAGAATGATGAATTCAAACTTTTATGGGTACTCGATTTTCCATTATTTGAATATGATGAAGAAGGCAATCGCTGGGTAGCCCGTCACCATCCTTTTACTTCGCCTAAACCCGATCAGATTGCTACCATGATTAATAATAATCCAGTTATTGAAAATGCAGCAGAATACCTCAAACATCCTTATGCCAGCATCAAGGCCAATGCTTATGACATGGTATTAAATGGCAATGAAATTGGCGGTGGTTCCATTCGTATTTTCCAACGCGAATTACAGGAAAAAATGTTTGCAGCTCTTGGCATGGATGCCGCAGAACAACAACATAAATTCGGATTCCTGCTCGGCGCTTTTGAATACGGTGCACCGCCGCATGGTGGAATCGCTTTTGGATTCGACCGCCTATGCGCTTTACTTGGTGGTAGTGAAAGCATTCGTGATTTTATCGCTTTTCCCAAAAACAATAGCGGTCGCGATGTAATGTTGGATGCCCCCAGCACTATTGATGACAAACAGTTTGAAGAACTGCAAATTAAATTGGATCTAAAATAAGCCAGGTTTTCACAAAGGAATAGTTAGGTAGAATAATAAAGTAAGCAAAAGGCCGTTTCTTAAAAAATGGCCAATATTTGCTATTCACTTATTAGTAAAAAAAATATGCTTATCTTTTCAATCTAAATTCAAAACTTATCATATGAAATTGAAAAAACTATTCATTTTTACATGTTTGGCATTAACACTGGCTTCTTGTAAAAAAACAGATAGTGGCGGCGGCATAAGTATTGCTGCAAAAACCATGTTGGATGTAGCGTATGGAACCGATCCATTGCAAAAAATGGATATTTATCTTCCTGCCAATCGCAGTACTACCAGTACCAAGGTGATTGTACTTATTCATGGCGGTGCTTGGACCAGTGGCGACAAAGTTGATTTCAACAGTGCAGTGGATACGCTTAAAAAAAGATTACCCGATTATGCTATTTTCAATATTAATTACCGGTTGGCAGTAGCCCCCAGTACTAATTTATTTCCCACACAGGAAACAGATGTTAAATCGGCCATGGAATTTATTTATGGCAATGCAAGCAATTATTTAATTAGCAACAAATGGACATTCCTGGGGGCCAGTGCCGGTGCGCATCTTGCCATGCTACAAGCATATAAATATAGCAGTCCCTTAAAACCCAAAGCAGTGGCCTCCCTTTTTGGCCCTAGTGATATGGTGGATATGTATAACAATCCGGCTGGTGGCAATCCTGTTTTGAGTACGCTGGTTGCAGCATTAATGGGTGGCACTCCCGCAACAGCAGCTGCACTGTATAGCAGTAGCAGTCCGGTTACTTATATAGGCCCCAGTTCATCCCCCACAATCTTAATCCACGGTGGCCTTGACCCCTTGGTAAGACCACAACAATCACTGGCTGTGCAGGCAAAATTAATAACTGCAGGCATCGCCAATCAATATGTATTTTATCCAACAGGTGGACATGGTGATTGGGATGCGGCAACTTATACAGATACTTTTAATAAAATACAGGCTTTTTTTGCCGTTAACAATCCTTGATTAGTTTGAAAATACAGCAGGCATGATACCAACATTCTACCATTGGTCAACATCCTTGCGTCGCAATCCTTTCATCCGTAGTGCAAAGGGCAACAGACGTTTTTTTCAATACTGTAGCTTTTTCATTCTTATAGGTTTATTTTCATTCAATAACAGCAATGCGCAAACGAATATTGCACCCATTGTAAAATCCACTACCAAGGTTAATTGTGAAAAAACTTATTCCAATATCATTCAAAACGGCATCATTCGCAATTTAGCAAAGCCCTTGCAGGACAGTACCGAATCGGATTGGCAGGATGCTTTCAGCGCTATGGAATTATTGCAATACAAAGCAAACTGGGTTAAGGGTAAAATCCAAATCGCCTTTCACTATTTTCCAGCTGCATCTGCCGGTTTTCAAAGGGCATTTCTGGAATTGCTGTATACTAATTACCCAAGGGAGTATTCTGACCCTGTCAATACAATTCGTTATTCGACCAAGCGAAATAAAATATTTGCCCTTTGCATGGAATACCTCTTGCAAGCAAAAAAAATAAGCCCTGCAGCTATTGCCAATTTGGTAGAGAAGCAGTTTCCCAATTACCAAAAGGACAGTCTGCTTTATCCACTCGCAGCATCTAAAAAAATTATAACAGATACCCGTAGACGAAAAGCTATTCAAGTAATAATAAGTCCCGATTTTTTGCCGGGCCATCAAGTTGTCATCAGTTTTCAACGTAGCAACAGGGATTTTCCGGGATTGGCCATTATCCGAGACAGTACTGGTCGCTTTGTATTGGACAGTAGCGGACAAATTTTTAACACCCCACAATTGGCCAGAAGCTTAAGCAGCCTGCCCTTTTATCTTACCAATGGCAATACCCCACAGGGTATTTTTAGAATGAATGGTTTTGATGTAAGCAAGAATTTGGCCATTGGTCCTACTACCAATATACAATTGATGATGCCCGCTGAAACTACTGCTGCTTTTTTCACAGGCGATGCATTACAAAAAGACAGCAGCATCAGTTTAGCAGCATACCAACAATTATTGCCAGCATCCATTAGGGATTACTTTCCCATCTATGAATCTTATTATGCTGGCAAGGCAGGCCGCTACGAAATTATAGCACATGGTAGTACCGTTAATCCGAGTTACTACAAGGGAAAATCCTATTATCCCTTTACACCCACTGAAGGTTGTTTGGCTACTAAAGAAATATGGAACGAACAAGATGGAAGCCGGCAAATGAGCGATCAGCAAATGCTGGTAGAAGCCATAAAAAAATCTGGTTCAGGCAATGGATACTTGGTTGTTATAGAAATAAACAACCTGAATAAGGCAGTTGACCTTAAAGATGTACTACCTTTCCTGTCTAAATGACTAAATCTTGAAAACATCTCTAGAAAATAGGACCCATATTGAAAACCTGGTAACCGTTTTTTATGAGAAAGTAAAATTGGACCCTACTATCGGATTTATTTTCACTGAAAAAGTGCAACTCAATTGGCCTCATCATATTGGCATTATCACCGATTTTTGGGAAAGCATTTTACTAGACAACCCAGTTTATAAGAAAAATGCGATGGAGGTTCACTACGATTTGAATAAAAAAATACCGCTGGAAAAAATTCATTTTGAAACATGGCTCCAATTATTTTTTAGTACCATCGATGAATTATTTGAAGGTCCACTTACAGAAAAGGCCAAAATAAGGGCCAAGGCAATTGCAGATTTAATGTCATTTAATATGCATAAAGTAAACAAAATAGCTCACCATTATAATGCAACTACATTGGACCATACAGCCATTTGACGAACTAAGCCCTCGCACCTTATATGCCATACTGCAATTACGCAATGAAGTATTTGTAGTGGAACAAAACTGTGCTTACCAGGATGCAGATAATAAAGATTTTAAAAGTCTGCACTTAGCTGGATGGGACCAGGAAAAACTGGTTGCCTATGCCCGTATAATTCCACCCGGCATTTCCTATGAGGAAGCCAGTATCGGAAGGGTTGTCAGTTCTCCAGCATACCGTGGTTCGGGTGCGGGAAGGGAATTGATGGATCGGGCTATCGATACATGTTGTCAAACGTTCAACTGCTCCAGCATCAAAATAGGTGCGCAATTATACCTGCATCATTTTTATGAAAGCCTGGGATTTCTACCTTGTAGTGAGGAATATCTGGAAGATGGCATACCACATATAGAAATGCTATTCAAAAAATAAGCCATATCATACAATATTCTTGCCCCAATCTCGTTTTAAACCCTTGAGATAGAGCTGTTTTGTGGAAGAAGCCAGCAATAGTAGTCCTGATAATGAAGCATTTGAACATTATTTGAGCTACTCCCTATAAAGAATCAAGACAACTGTATCAATTATCCAATTTTCTATTAAAGACTAAATCCAGTTTCTGATGAAACCTAATTTACCATTATTTATTGGCAAATTATTGCTGCTAATAGGCTGCTGTTTCACAGTTACCTCCCGTTCCTTTTCACAAGCTTTATTATTTGGAGATCCCGACAAAACCCGTTGGGAAGTAGGCTTAAATTTTGGACCCAGTTTTTTTCTTGGCGACCTAGGTGGTAATCAGGGAAAGGGTACAGCATTTGTAAAGGATCTCAATTTTGAATTTACCAAATTAAGCAAGGGTATTTATGTTACGATGTATCCCAATGAATGGCTGGGATTCAGGGCAGCAGCTAATTATACTTTTTTGGAAGGAGATGATGCAATCATTAACACCAATGGCATTGATGAATTGCACCGCAAACAACGTAATCTCGATTTTCGTAGTAATGTTTGGGAAGCCTATGGTGCAATTGAGCTCTTTCCCTTACAATTTATTGGCCGCAACAATGAATACACTGCTCGCTTAAGGCCTTATGTTTTTGGCGGACTGGGTATATTTCATTTTAACCCGCAGGGCTCTCTTAAAGATGCCAATGGCAATAAAACATGGTACAATCTACAGCCACTCAGAACAGAAGGACAAGGAATGGCTGAATATCCCAATAGTAAGGAATACAAACTTACTCAACTAAATATCCCACTGGGTGCTGGTATTAAATACATTGTATCCGATAGGGTTAATTTCAGTACAGAATTTCATTACAGAAAAACTTTCACAGACAATATTGATGATGTAAGTAAAACTTATATCGACCCCAACAATTTCATTAAATACATGAGTCCGCAGAATGCAGCCCTTGCCACCCAACTAAGTGACAAAACTATCCCGATTATTTTCCCTGGCATGACTAGGTTTTCGGGAGGTACACAACGTGGTGACAATAAAGATGCGGACACTTATTTTTCAATCGTAGCTAAAATCGGTATTCAACTCGGAACTATTTACAGTAGTTCTGGTAACAGAAGGGCGGCCAAACAAACCCGTTGCCCTGCTGTATATTAAAATCTTAAATCCAATAATGTATGAGTAACAATTTACAAATTAACCCTGGCAGTTATAAATTAATTGCCTTCGTAACAGTTTGCCTACTACTGGCCATTCAGTTTGCGAAAGCATAAAACAGTGTCTAGTTACGATTGATAGAAATAATGGCAGGTTATACTTTGGAAGTAGAATCCCCAAGGAGAAGCAATGCGGTTGTATATACAACTGTTGATTACCCCTGAAACCACATATTAACCACTTCCTGGATATGACTGCCTTATTTTCCCATTCGTTGCTACACAACACTCAATCCATGCACCCCATGGATTTTTTTTTATTTTTAACTGACAGTACAATTATTAAAATTTATTCTTTCGTCTTTCTGCTTTTTCTTATTTTACAATAAATTAAAAATCTATGCGTACCAAACATATAGTTAGCTTTCTATATTGCAGTTTTTTTCTGATGTCCTGTGAATTTCAATGCAGTGTTGGTTCCGATAAAAATGGCAGCAAAGGAAAAGAAGTGGCCAGTTCTGTAAGAACAGAAAATGGGGCTACCATCACCAATGGCATTAATATCAAGACCAGCAGTGTAAAATTAAAATCGGCTACCCTCGAATTGGAAAATGGCGAAAGATTATCGGATGATAATATGGTTAGTCTTAATCAGAAAATTTATCTTTCAATTATTTTAGAAAATACCTGGAAAGTAGAGAATAACCGATCCTTTATTGGAGCCTCAGAGAAAATCATCACCGATGATGGCAGTGAGGTATTAAACGCAGAAGATCTTTTTTCAAATTTTGACGAATCTGGTATTGACCCCGAAGACGGAAAAGCTATTCGATTGAATGCCGTAGTTACTTCAGAAAATAAATTAGTAAAACACTATCTGGTAAAATTCCGCATCTGGGATAAAAAATCGGATGCACATATCGAAGGAGATTATACATTTTATATTAAAAAATAATTGCTGAAAAGCAGTAGTCTTTTTTATTCATTCAATTCGGGCTTTAAATAAAATCCGGTAAAACTATCTTTAACCTTTACCAGGTCTTCGGGCACCCCTTCGAATAATACCTGACCACCACCGTCGCCGCCCTCCGGCCCGATATCAATGATATGATCAGCCGTTTTAATTACATCCATATTATGTTCAATTACCAAAACCGTATTACCTCTATCTACAAGTTTATTGATTACTTCCAATAAATGTTGAATATCCTGAAAATGCAATCCGGTTGTAGGTTCATCTAAAATATAAAATGTTTTACCCGTATCTTTTTTTCCTAACTCAGTACTGAGCTTCACTCTTTGTGCTTCGCCTCCACTCAATGTAACAGCACTCTGTCCGAGTGTGATATATCCTAGTCCAACTTCTTGCAATACTTTTATCTTCCTATAAATAAATGGAACGGCTTGGAAAAACTCTACAGCATCATCCACGGTCATATCCAACACATCGCTGATGCTTTTTCCTTTATAACGAATTTCAAGTGTTTCGCGATTATATCTTTTACCATTGCATTTTTCGCAATGCACATATACATCCGGTAAAAAATTCATTTCAATCACCCGCATACCTCCACCCTCACATACATCACATCTCCCCGTTTTTACATTGAAGGAAAAACGACCAGCATTGTAACCGCGGATCTTAGCTTCCGGCACAGATGCAAACAATGTTCTTATATCAGTAAAAAAACCACAATAGGTTGCAGGATTACTTCGAGGTGTTCGGCCGATTGGACTTTGGTCTATTTCAATCACTTTATCAATTAATTCCAGTCCCTTTATATTTTTATAGGACAATGGATTGGCTTTGGAATGATAACAGAATTTACTGAGTAATGGGTATAATGTTTCATTGATAAGGGTTGATTTTCCACTACCACTTACACCTGTTACCAATATCAATTTCCCCAATGGAAAACGCACAGAAACATTTTGCAAATTGTTTCCTGTAGCGCCTGCTAATTCAATAAATTTTCCATTGCCTTTTCTCCTTTCAGTTGGCACCGCAATTTTTTTCTTGCCACTCAGGTATTGCGCTGTTTCTGATTTGGATTTCAAAACTTCTGATGGAGTACCTGCAGCCACTATCTTACCCCCATGCATACCCGCACCAGGGCCAATATCTACCAAATAATCGCTGGCCATCATGATATCTTTATCATGCTCCACAACCAAAACGCTATTGCCAATATCACGCAAATGCTTTAATGCTTCAATTAAACGCTGGTTATCGCGTTGGTGTAAACCAATACTGGGCTCATCGAGAATATACGTAATCCCTTGTAGCTGAGAACCAATTTGCGTAGCCAGCCGAATGCGCTGCGATTCGCCACCACTCAAGGTTTTAGAAGGCCGATTCAATGTTAAATAAGTCAATCCAACATTTAATAAAAATTGTAATCTTTCTCTTATCTCTTTCAATACATCCTTAGCAATGGTATTTTGTTTTTTGTCGAGCCTCAATTCAATGCCATCAAACCATGCTGCCAGATTATCCAGATTTAAATTACTCAGGCTGGCAATATTTTTTCCATCCACTTTAAACCAACGACTTTCTTTTTTCAATCTCGTGCCCTCACAATCCTGACAAGGAGTCAATTCCATGTATTTCTCAACCCAATCCCGCATTGCTTCGGTGGTATTGGCTGCACCAAACCATCGTTTCAACATGGGAATTACCCCTTCATACTCTTCTGCATAAAAATCAGTGAGGGAGGTAGCAGTATCTATTTCTACTTGTAAACTTTGGGTTGTTTCATCCAATTCTTCTCTACCGTACAATAATATATTTCTTACTTTATCGCTTAAACTATGGATGGGTTTATCTAAACTGAATTTGTATTTTTTGGCGAGCTGTTGCACTTGTTTGAAAATGCCGGCTTCTCTTTCTTCTCCCAATGGAGCAATACCTCCTTCATTAATTGATTTGTCGGGATCGGGAATAACCGCCGAAAGACTTATCTGGTAAACATCACCCAATCCTTTGCAAGTAGGACAAGCTCCATAAGGACTGTTAAATGAAAATGCGTTCGGTGAAGGTTCTTCATAACTGATACCCGTTTCTTCACACATCAGTTGTTTGCTAAACTGAACGGGTTCCACTTTGCCTTCAATTAATACCAATAATAAATCCTTTCCGATTTGTAAAGATTTTTGAACACTTTGACTTAAACGAAGTTTCATGTCATCAGTTACAGGTAGTCGATCCACCACTACTTCAATATCATGAATTTTGTAACGGTCAACCTGCATTTTTGGTACCAGGTCTTTTATTTCTGCATCTATCCTTACTTTTAAAAATCCTTTTTTACGTGTTTCTTCAAATAATTCCCGATAATGCCCTTTTCGACCTCTCACTAAGGGAGCTAGTAAACTTATTTTCTTGCCCTCATATTTATCCATGATATGTTGCACAATCTCTTCCTCACTAAACTTCACCATTTTCTTTCCTGTATTAAAACTATAGGCTTCTCCTATTCGTGCAAATAATAATCTTAAAAAATCATAGACTTCAGTTACAGTACCCACTGTACTACGTGGATTTTTATTGGTCGTTTTTTGTTCAATTGAAATAACGGGAGACAGTCCAGTAATTTTATCTACATCTGGCCTTTCCATATCACCCACAAATTGCCTTGCATAAGCTCCAAAGCTTTCCATATAGCGGCGCTGACCTTCATTATAAATGGTATCAAAAGCCAATGAAGATTTACCGCTTCCGCTTACGCCGGTAAAAACCACCAATTGATTTTTGGGTATGGCAATATCCAGTCCCCTCAGGTTATGCTCCCGGGCACCAAACACTTCAATAAAATCATTGTGATTTATTTCCACTGAGGGTGGAATTTTCTTTGTCGCCATACTTACTAACTTACTGTAAAGATACAAACAATTGCAGGCTTGTAACTTGGGTGCTATCTCTTTATTAACTTGCATTCAAAATCGTCCCATGCTTTTCAATTTATTTGGCAAAAAAGATACGCCACAGGAAGAAGGTATTTTCTGTGATCGTGTATATATTCATTCCACAGCCAAACAAGCAGCCATTTTGCAATTGGCCAAAGCGCAACCACAGTCAATATTTATTGCATGGTTTGCTTCAACCAATATTTTTTATAAAAAATTATTTGCTGATAATGAATTGTCGGAGGAACGTGTAAAAGATGGTAAGCATTGGCGGCCACTTGGCGAACAGGTCAATCACCTGGTAATGCTAGAGCATCATCCCCTACATTCCAAAGAAAAAGCTTTTCTTCCTGATAGTTTTACTGGCCAAATAAACGTTTACAGCGCCATGGACGAACCCTTATTTAAGCAATTTGGAAGCGAAAAAATGATTGGGCTCATTAAATTATTGGGCATGAAAGAATCGGAGGCCATTGAACATCCACTGGTGTCCAAGTCAATCATAAAAGCACAAGACAAAATTGCTGCACAGATTACATTGGAACAATCGGCTAATTCCCAACAAGAATGGCTTGAAAAAAATTTAAAAGTAGCCGATGTTTAAACGGCAAAAACTTAAAAAGCATGTAAATATTTTGCAGAAACCTGTTTTTTGAAAAAATATTTTTAGCCTAAAACCCTTGCTGGAAGCGAATTTGCAAGTTTTATAAAAATATTGTGTAGATTTTTTTTGGAAATTAAATAAACGCTCCTATATCTTTGCATCAGTTCTTTACAAGATCGCTTATCAAGAAAGGCAGAGGGTAATGGCCCGATGAAGCCTTGACAACCTATTTCGGTTCACACTGAAAAAAGGTGCCAATTCCATCCAAGTATACATCGTATACAGCGGACAGATAAGTCAGACCAAAGCTTACAATATCTCTTAAAAATATTATAGCTCATCTGATTTATCGGATGAGCTTTTTTTTTGCGGTTTCCTGCAAAAAAAAAGCTTACCGATAATCCTCCCTCTCTTGATTTTGCATCTTCTACAATTATTTTTCACTTCTTCTTGCAAAAAAATAACTGCAAGGAGGCAAAACTCAAAAGAGATGTCTGTCAACGCAACACAACTGATCCACAGTATTCCAGTAGATGAATTAACAGGTGCCATCAGCGTACCCATTTATCAAACTAGTACCTATGTACAAGAATCTCCTGGTGTAAACAAAGGTTATGATTATGCCAGAACAGGTAATCCTACCAGGGCAACATTGGAAACTATTATTGCCAAACTTGAACAAGGCAGTACTGGTATTGCATTTGGAAGTGGATTAGCAGCCATTGATGCTGTTTTAAAATTATTAAAATCAGGTGATGAGATCGTAGCCGTAGATGATATTTATGGTGGTGCATTTCGTTTGTTTACGCACATTTACGAAAAATTTGGCATCACGGTAAAATATGTAGATACCACTAATACGAATAATGTATTTGAAGCTGTATCAGATAAAACAAAACTCATCTGGATTGAAACGCCTACCAATCCTACATTGAAAGTGAGTGATATTGAAGCCATCGCAAAAATTGCCAAGGCCAATTCCTGTTTACTTTGCGTGGATAATACTTTTGCTTCACCCGCCCTTCAACAACCTCTTACGCTGGGAGCTGATATTGTCGTGCACAGTGCCACCAAATATTTAGGTGGTCATAGCGATCTTATTGCTGGACTAGTGGTAACCAAAGAAAAAGAGATTGGCGAAAAAATTAAATTCATTCAAAATGCCAGTGGTGCTATTCTTGCACCATTTGATAGTTGGTTAGTAATACGTGGCATTGAAACACTTGGATTACGTATTCAGCAACATTGCCGCAACGCACAAGCCATCGCTGAATATTTGGAAACACATCCTGCAGTTGAAAATGTTTATTATCCTGGCTTAAAAACACATGTCAATCATGATGTTGCCAAAAAGCAAAGCAAAGGATTTGGAGGCATTGTATCCTTCACACTAAAAAACGATTCCGAAGCCGCTGCCACTGCAGTGGTAACCAATACCCAATATTTTAAACTGGCAGAAAGTTTGGGTGGTGTAAAAAGTTTACTCTGCCATCCTGCTCAAATGACGCATAAATCTATTCCCGCTGAAAAAAGAAAAGCTGCCGGTGTAGCAGACAGTTTGATTAGATTAAGTGTTGGCCTGGAAGAAGTACAAGACTTGATAGATGATTTAGAAAATGCATTTGCTAAAGCCGTCTTGCTAAAGGAACAACTAAGCACTGCAACTGCATAATCATCAAATTAAAAGTTACACCCAATCACTGGGTCGAAAAAAAAGAATGACATGTCAACAGAAAATAAACTTACGATTGGCCTTTTTGGTTTTGGTGTAGTAGGCAAAGGATTGTATGATGTTTTGCACAGTACACCAACCCTTCAATCTACCATTCGGAAAATATGTATCAAAAACGCTGATAAAAAAAGAGCCATCGATGCGGCCTATTTTACAAGCGACAAAAACGACCTGCTTTTTAACGAGGATATAAATGTTATTGTAGAACTCATTGATGATGCAGATGCCGCATTTGAAATTGTTAAGACTGCCTTGCAAAATAAAAAAGCAGTGGTAAGTGCCAATAAAAAAATGATTGCGGAGCATTTTGAGGAGTTGCTTGCATTACAAAAAGAATATGAAACGCCTTTTTTATATGAAGCAGCTTGTTGTGCAAGTATGCCAATCATTCGGAATTTGGAAGAATATTACGACAATGATTTATTACAATCATTTCGTGGCATCATCAATGGCAGCACTAATTTTATACTCACTAAGATATTTCAGGACAAACTGGAATTCAGGGAGGCTTTATTATTAGCGCAACAAGCGGGCTTTGCGGAAAGTAATCCAAAATTGGATATTGGCGGATTTGATGCAGCCAATAAATTAAGCATTTTACTAGCCCATTCATTCGGCACCATTGCAAAACCCGAAACTTTTATTTTCAACGGAATTGAAAATATTTCATTGCAGGATGCGGTAGTAGCTAAGGAAAAAAATTATTCCATAAAGCTGGTGGCCAATGCGCAAAAGCTCAGCAATGGTAAATTGGCTGCTTTTGTACTGCCACAGTTTGTAAGCCCCAAAGACGATCTGTACAATGTAGAAAATGAATTCAATGCAGTAACTACAGAAAGCACTTTTGCTGATAAACATTTTTTCAAAGGAAAAGGCGCAGGCGCATTCCCCACTGCTTCTGCAGTACTGAGTGATGTTTCGGCACTTCGCTATCAATACAAGTATGAGTATAAGAAAATTTATCACCAAACTGATACCGTATTGAGCCTTGATTATTACTTAAAAGTTTTTGTAAGCGTTGACCAAATTGACAAAATCAACAAAGACAATTTTGAATGGATTGAAGAATGGCACAATGAATTCAAACATAGCTGGCTTACCGGCGTAGTACATGCTGGCAGTTTATTTGCCGAAGACTGGTGGAAACAAGAAGGGGTTTCCTTGATTTTGTATCCAGAAGCAATTATCGAAAATATTGATTATCGAAAAGTAAGTCAACGCAGCCTTGAGCTGGCAGGAGTAGTATAATTGCGATTACACGTTAGTGTTATATACTGATTGATGGAAAACTAATGAGTGCTATATATTAGCACTCATTTTACTTTAGCAAGTCATCCATATTGCGATCGTTGGCAATTTTACCCTTGGCCTCCAGCATACGCATATCCTTGGCGTCATGCAGGAATTCGGATGCAAATATGAAATTATTGAGCAATTCGTTTTTACTAAAGATGATTTCGGTTTTATCGCCCGACCATTCTTTTTTTCCCTGATACAGGTAAACTATATTTTCGCCAATCTCCATCACACTATTCATATCATGTGTATTAATCACTGTTGTCATATTGAATTCACGTGTGATTTCATGTATGAGTTTATCGATAACCATGCTTGTCTGTGGATCTAAGCCAGAATTAGGCTCATCACAAAAAAGATATTTTGGATTCAACACAATGGCACGAGCAATACCCACTCTTTTTTTCATACCACCACTTATTTCGGCCGGAAATTTTTTATGAGCATCTTTCAAATTAACCCTGTCTAACACCTCATTGACCCTTTTCACTTTTTCAGCATGATTCATATTGGAAAACATATCCAGCGGAAACATCACATTTTGTTCAACCGTCATACTATCAAAAAGCGCTGACCCCTGAAACAACATACCAATTTGTTGACGCAAGGATTTACGTTCGTCGGAGTCCATATGTGTGAAATTTTTTCCATCATAGAGAATCTCTCCTTCATCAGGCTCCATCAAACCTACCAGGCATTTCTGTAAAACTGTTTTTCCACTTCCACTTGTTCCTATAATAAGATTGCATTTCCCTGTCTCCATGACATGGCCTACATCATCCAACACCACTTTGCCATCAAAGGCCTTTTTTATATTTGTAAACTCAATCATGTATAAAAATAATTTTCGTATTCAATCAATTGGCAGACTGCACTCACTTAGAGTAGTAATGCTGCCAGAATATAATCGGCGAATAAAATCATAATACAACTCACCACCACAGAAGTAGTACTACTTCTGCCAATTTCCAATGCGCCGCCTTTTACATAATAACCATAATAAGCGGGTATACTACTAATAATTATCGCAAAAGTATAGGCCTTCGCCAATGCAAATGTGACGTTATAGGGCATAAAATTTTCCATTAGTCCTCGGTCATATGTTTGTGTACTAAGGATATTGCTTGCCGAGCCAGCCAGTCGGCCTCCATAAATACCTAATGCCATCGACAATACAACCAACATAGGTATTGTAACCAAGGCAGCCATTATTTTAGGAAGAATCAAATAAGCCTTTGTATTAATCCCCATGATCTCTAATGCATCTATTTGCTCGCTTACGCGCATATTACCCAATTCACTCGCAATCTTACTCCCTACTACCCCTGCCAATACAATACATACCAGTGTAGGTGCAAATTCAAGAATAACCGTATCCCTTACAATTTGTGCGATGGTACTCTTACTGATTAATGGGCTTACCAATTGATACGCTGTTTGTACAGCACTTACCGCACCCATAAATACCGAAATAATGGCCACTATCCCTAATGAACCCACACCAATCTCAGAGCATTGATGCATGAATTCCTTCCAATACATCCGCATGTTTTCAGGTTTTGAAAACATACCCTTTATCATTAATAAATATCGACCAAAGTGATTAAAAAAATTCATAAGCTGAATTACTGACTTTGGCACATAAAAAGAAATGGCCAGTCATTTTATTTAAGGCAAATCTAATTCAAATACAACTCTCAAATAAAATCGGGACAAGGAATTTATCAGAATAGGTAAAAATGCGGCTTGCTTTACTACTAAAAATACAGGGCAGCCAAGGCTGCCCTGTAAATTAAATAGATAAACGAGCATTAAAAGCTTTATTGTACTTCATGACCCGTTTTACGAGGGCGTTTCCACCATTTCGATTTTTTTACGGCCTCTTGCGTATTGGACTTACTTTTCATTTGTGCATCCACTACGGCAACTAGTACCATATTGAAAATGGAACGGATGCTGCTACCCAATTGTAGCACATGAACAGGTTTTTTCAATCCCAATAGAATCGGACCAATTGAATCGGCGCCACCTACTTCCTGCAATAAATTATACGCAATATTACCCGATGCTAAATTGGGGAAAATAAGGGTATTTACATCCCCATTGACCAATTCAGTAAATGGATAGTTTTCCTTTAAAATTTCTTTATTAAAGGCCAGGATACCCTGCACTTCTCCATCACAAATCAAATCAGGTTCTTTTTGTTTTACAATGCCACGGGCTGTTCTAACCAAATTGGCTTCCCTGCTATCGCTGCTACCAAAATTACTATAGGACAACATGGCGATACGTGGCTTGATATTAAATTGTCTTACTTCTTTGGCCACCAATAAAGTTATTTCGGCCAGCTCTTCTGCTGTTGGATTGAAATTAACTGTTGTATCTGCCAGAAATAGTGGTCCGCGCTTAGTAAACATGATATACATGCCTGCAATCTTATTTACGCCATCTTCGGTGCCAATAATTTGAATGGCAGGCCGAATGGTATCGGGATAATTGCGACTCAACCCACTAATCATACAATCGGCTTCGCCTGTTTCCACCAACATACAACCAAAATGATTGCGGTCCTTCATGGCCTTATAGGCTTCGTATTTATTGACGCCGCGACGTTGGCGTTTTTCAAAAAATAAATCGCCATATAATTTACGCAGCTCTTCATTTCTATCATCCTTAGGATTAATAATCGGCATGCCTTCGATGTCAATATTATTTTCCTCTGCCATTTTGTTTATTCGCGCTTCATCACCCAATAAAATTGGATATCCAACTGCTTCTTCATGCACCAATTGTGCAACTTTCAGAATCTTGATATTTTCTGCATCTGCAAATACCACACGTTTTGGATCCTTTCTTGCTTTATTGCTGATTACACGACTAAGTTGATTATCCAAACCAAGGCGCTGATTCAATTCTAATACATAAGCATCCCAATCCAGAATCGGGTTCTTGGCTACGCCTGATTCCATAGCTGCTCTTGCAACTGCCGGTGCAACTGTTGATAATAACCTTGGATCTACCGGCTTAGGAATGATATAATCGGGACCGAATGAAATGGTTTTTTCATTATAGGCAAGGTTCACCATATCGGGAACAGGGGCTTTTGTCATTTCAGCCAGGGCCTTTACTGCTGCCAGTTTCATGGCTTCATTAATAGTAGTGGCACGAACGTCTAATGCGCCTCTGAAAATATAAGGAAAGCCCAATACATTGTTTACCTGATTAGGATAATCGCTACGACCTGTTGCCATGATAACATCCTTACGAGCTGCAATTGCCAATTCATAACTGATTTCAGGATCGGGGTTGGCCATGGCAAATACAATAGGATTTTTAGCCATGCCTTTAATCATCTCTGGACTAATGCAATTACCAGAACTTAATCCAATAAATACATCAGCATCTTTCATGGCACGCATTAAATCATAATCTTTGTATTTGGCATCGGAAGCAAATCCTAATTTTTGTTCATCTAAATCACCCCTGCCTTGGTATATAATACCCTTGCGATCGAAGACCATAAAATTACTATGCTTAGCGCCCAAGGCTTCATATAATTTCATACAGGCCATGGCAGCTGCGCCAGCACCATTCACTACAAACCTGACTTTTTCAATTTTCTTTTTTTGTAATTCCAATGCATTCAATAGTGCAGCAGACGAAATGATGGCAGTGCCATGTTGGTCATCATGCATGATCGGAATCTTGCAACGTTTCTTTAATTCTTTTTCAATGTAAAAACATTCCGGCGCCTTGATATCTTCCAGATTGATTCCTCCAAAAGTGGGTTCCAATGCCTGTACGATTTGTACAAATTTTTCCGGGTCTGTTTCATTGATTTCAATATCGAATACATCTATATCGGCGAATATTTTAAACAATACACCCTTTCCTTCCATCACTGGTTTACCTGCTTCTGGCCCGATATTACCCAAACCTAACACAGCGGTTCCATTACTAATTACACCTACCAGATTGCCTTTGGCTGTATATTTATATACATCTTCCGGATTGTCCTTTATTTCAAGACAGGGCACGGCTACACCGGGCGAATAAGCAAGTGATAAATCTCTTTGTGTTTTTGCTTCTTTAGTGGGCACAACCTCAATCTTGCCGGGTCTTCCTTTGGAATGATATTCCAACGCTTGTTGTTTCTGTAAGTCTTTATTCATTGTTACTATTAGCGTTAATAGTGAATTAATAGGAGTCCAGTTCAATTTGATTTCTACAATAGCAGAAATCAAAGCATCGTTGAATTATCTGATAAGCATCAGATCAAAAAGCAATCTTGAACTTGGGACTGCAATTTAGTGAATAATGAGGAGAGATATTTTATTAGACTGATTTTGCTTTGAAACTCCAGGTGATATAAAAATTGGCAATTTTTTCACCATCCTTGTTTTTTCCAATGGAAGCAACGGTAATGGACCTGGCTTCTCCACTGTCTATGGCTTCCTGAATAACCGCTTTAATAGCAGCACCTGCTTCACATTCAAACCAAGTGGTGCCGACTGCTTTTTTAACAAAATCTGCTTCGATTTTTTGTACCAACATACTAATCGCTGGTTGTCGCTTATATACATGCGCCATGGCTAAAACACCCGTGCTCATTTCAGCAGCCATAGAAAGACAGGCAAAATAGGTACTTCTAAAAGGATTTTGACTAAGCCATTTATAAGGTACAGTTACAATTGCTTTTTCTTCGGAAGCAAAGCGTACCCTTACCCCGCAAAAAAAAGCACTGGGCAATTTACTGAGTAAGAAGAACCGAAATTTAATCGGACTATTAATCAGTTGCAAAAATTTGGCAGATGCACTCATTGTTCCTTTTTAATTAATAATACCCGTTACCATTTATCAATCACCATACATCTTGGGATTCAAGCCCCAAGGGCTCCACATTTCAAAAAACATGACAACCTTAATTCTTGCATATGACCCCTTTCCGTCTTCTAAGTATTCGCTGTTTTGGGTATGAATGCGATTGCCATTGCTATCCAAAATGATAAAAACAGGAAAGCCAAATCGCTGCGGATAACCATATTTTTTGAAGATGGCTTTATTCTCATTCTCTTTGCTCCAATTGAGATGATAAGTAATAAAATTCTTTTCAATTAAGGAATCAATACTTTTATCCTCCTTGCAAAATTTTTCAAATTTAATACACCAACTGCACCAATTTCCACCGCCTTTCAATAAAACATATTTGTTGGATGCTTTTGCTTCTTTTAGTGCCACTACAATAGCAGAATCTGCATTCTCTGCAGGATGATAAAGCGATACTTCTTGTGCACGCATAGACGAACTAATGCTTGCAGCTATGATGAACAAGAAAATTGATTTGTAGATTTTCATTTAATTATTTTTTAGCCACTACATTACTTAAAGGCATGTTGGGTGACTGTTAAAATTTATCCACTGCTACCACACAAGCAATAATGTTTTTTTCTTCGCTGGCATTCGCCTTAAAATAAATATTCCCTGTATTGGTAGTACTATATTTAACACGTTTGATGGCATTCTCTCCAATAGCTTCACTGATTTTTGCCATATAGGTACTGCCAGTACTGTTATTAATGGCTGTATTTAAAGCAGCATAATCCAGCGGGGCTTTGCTAACTATAATGACCATTTGATCCTTATTGCCAATGCTATCGGCCATCAGTGATTCTTTGCGAGGAAACAAGCGATAGCCAGTGATACCGAAATAAGGTGAATGAATGGGTTTATAGGGAAACAAAACATAACTGGACTGGTCCTTTTCCTCTCCAAAAATATATACATAACAAGGGCGTGCATTTTTCACTTCTAGTTTAAATCGAGTGCCCTTAGCAATAGGATTCACTGTAGTAAAGAGATTGCTGCCATTGGTTTTGATAGGAATATATTCTTTTGTTTCACTGTTCATCAATCCAATATTACATTCAAAATCGATGTTCAGTGCATTGCCTTGCTTGGCCAGCGGATCCAATCCATATGCTTCCTTAACAAAGCGTCTAAAATCACTGTAACGAATAAACGCAGTTCCATTATTGCCCCATTCGGGTCCCCAACTATTCATAATCTGAAATGCCCCTCCTTCTACCCTGTCGTCGTAGCCAATCACACACATAGCATGACCACCAAAGCCCATTTGTGAATAATCACTATTATCGGGATGCCATACCTTTTGACCCATCATGTCCTGCATGAAACTACCCCCCACCATCATTCCAATCACCACCGGTGCATCCTTGGCTAAGTGTTCTTTGATAGCCCGGAAATTTAAGGCAGTTACACCATCGTCATTGGTGAGTCTGGTAAATCCATGAATGCGATGAGCAGCTGCATCATTGGTTACATTTTGGTCGGGTTGCCTGCTGCAATCATTGTCATCATATGGAAATTCCTGCATGCTAACAGAGCCCGTTTTTTGCATAAATTCCATAGCGCGTATGATATAAGAGCCCTGGCAATCATCTAATCCAATATTATTATACAGAAATGACGGACTAAAAGCTGTACGATTGGGGTCCGATTCGCTACTACTTGCCTCCAAGATGGTATGCGCTGCATAGGCACTGCTCCATGCAACACAACTACCTTGTTTGCCCTGATTTAAACGATTCGGTGCAAAACGCAATAAGGAAACAGATTCTGGTAATGGGTTCTTGCCATCATCAGCTGATAATCCTTCGTATACACTGGCTTTTTTAAATTGTTCAGGGTCTAGTTTTCCGCCGGTTGTAAATTTTGAAATGGTATCGCTTAGTCCTGAGCAGGACTTAGATTTCAACAGAAAAAATCCCCCGGCAATAATTACCAATAATAAAATGGAGCCCTTTCCTCCCCGGCCGAATAAACTAAATATCAGCGGTAAAAAATTGAGTAAACCACCTCCTCCACCACCCGGAAAATTGAATCCTCCTCCACCACTACCGGAATTATCATTCTGCGGGTTATAATCATCCTGACCGCCTGGGTCATCCACCATTCTTATAGGCATAAAAAAAATATTTTTATTAAAAAACAGAAACCTGCATTAAAAATAATTGAATTTTTCTAGAGCGATGCTGATTTTTTCGCCAATTGTATTAGTTGTATCTGAATAACTTTTCGGGGCTTGATTTTTACATTTGCTTTACTTTGCAATCATGCAACAATATTTACAGCTTTTACAACATATTTTGGATAACGGCACTGATAAAAGTGACCGCACTGGTACTGGTACTCGTAGTGTTTTTGGATATCAAATGCGCTTCGACCTAAGTAAAGGTTTCCCCATGGTGACAACCAAAAAAACGCACTTGAAAAGCATTATTTATGAACTGCTTTGGTTTTTAAAAGGAGATACCAATATTGCCTATCTTAAAGAAAACAAAGTGTCTATTTGGGATGAATGGGCAGATGAAAATGGTAATCTTGGCCCGGTATATGGAAAGCAATGGAGGTCTTGGGAAGGTGCCAATGGCAAAACAGTGGACCAGATAGTTGAATTGATACATCAGTTAAAAAACAATCCTGATAGCAGAAGATTAATCATTAGTGCCTGGAATGTAGCAGATTTACCCGATATGAAATTGATGCCCTGTCATTGTTTGTTTCAATTTTACACCCAACCACAGGCCAATGGGAAAAGAAAATTAAGTTGCCAGCTTTATCAGCGCAGTGCAGATGTTTTTTTGGGTGTTCCTTTTAATATTGCCTCTTATGCATTACTGACTTTGATGGTTGCTCAAGTATGTGATATGGAACCAGGTGAATTTGTATGGACGGGAGGTGATACACATTTATATAGTAATCATTTTGAACAAACGCAGTTGCAATTAAGCCGCAGTCCTTTCCCGTTACCTACCATGAAAATCAATCCGGCGGTAAAAGATATTTTTAATTTCCAGTATGAAGATTTTGAATTGGTCGATTATCAATATCATCCGGCTATAAAAGCGCCTGTAGCCATTTGATTTGAATTGGCATTGCTGTAGATTTGCACAGCATATTTTTCACTCCTGTATATGTACAGGTATAAATCGCAGCCATTTGATTATATCCATTATTGTAGCCGCTTCCGAAAATAATGCCATTGGAAAAGATGGTCAATTATTATGGCATTTACCAAATGATTTGAAATTTTTCAAGAATACCACCTGGGGAATGCCCGTAGTCATGGGCAGAAATACTTTTGAATCTGTTGGAAAAATATTACCCGGACGGTTCAATATAGTGATGACCTCGAATAGTCAATGGGAAAAAACTGGTGTTATAAAAGTTGCTTCTATTGAAGCAGCAATAGAAGCAGCGAAAAAAACCGGTTGCAAGGAATTATTCATTGCAGGCGGAGGTATTGTATATAAAAATTGCCTGTCGCTAGCTGATAAAATTTATATGACCAGGGTCCATGCCCAATTGGAAGGAGATACTTTTTTCCCTGAAATAGCAGCAGACCAATGGCATGTGACCATGCAGGAAGATTTTCCTGCCGATGAAAAACATGCTTATGCTTATAGTTTTCAGGTTTGGGAGAAAAAGTAAAAATGCTCCAAATCATACCTTGTACATAATATAATTTACTTGTATTCCTCCTTAGAAATAGCAACAAAATTCTTGCGGTATTATTGCACTGCAGCCAATGGCAGAGGGCATGGCATGCATTCACCCTTTACTTTTGATTTTATACAAAAGGTTTTAAGGGATAATAAAAAATATCCATGCTATGACAGTATTGAATTGGTTCGAAAAAAATTATTACAGGACCATCAAATTATTACTGTTGAGGATTTTGGAGCAGGGTCATCTATCATAAAAAACGAAGAAAGAAAAATCAGTGCTATTGCATCTTCCTCTTTGAAACCAAAAAAATACGCTCAATTACTTTTTCGCATTGTACAATATTACCAACCAAGCAGCATTATTGAATTGGGTACTTCCTTTGGCCTTAGTACAGCCTACATGGCCAATGGCAATAGCGCTGCTTCTATTTATACATGTGAAGGTGCAAAGTCCATTGCAAAAATTGCAGCGGAAACTTTCACAACACTCATGCTTCCAAATATCAAGCTCATAACAGGTGATTTTAATCAAACACTACCTGATTTATTAAAAGAAATTAAAAAAGTTGACTTGGCATTTATTGATGGCAATCATCGAAAAGAGCCCACCCTTCAATATTTTCAGCAATTATTGGAATGTCGATGTGATGAAAGCATCTTTATTTTTGATGATATTCATTGGAGTGCCGAAATGGAAGCAGCTTGGAAACTAATTCAACAGCATCCAGCAGTTACTTCCAGCATCGATCTTTTTTTTATAGGCATTGTGTTTTTTCGAACGGAATTTAAAGTTCCAAGGCATTTCTATATCCGGTTTTAATTTTCACTACCTTTGCGCTAATATTTTGCTTATGATTATCGGCGTATTAAAAGAACCAACACCCGAAACCAGGGTCTCTCTCCTACCGGAACATCTAGCCACGCTAAAAAAATGGAACGTTTCTCTTTATTTGGAGCATAATGCTGGCGCTGCCGCTTTTGCACCCGATGAGAAATATGTTGAAGCAGGCGCTACCGTTACAACCCGTAGTGAAGTCATTAACAAATCAGACATTATTCTGTCCATCAATCTCCCGACAACGGATGACATCAATGCTGCCGGCAGTAAAATTGTATTGGGGCATTTTCAATCCCTTTTCAATGCTGCTATCATCAAAGATTGGGCAAGTAAGGGATTGACCGTATTCAGTATGGATATGCTGCCGCGTACTACTCGTGCGCAGAGTATGGATATATTGAGTAGTCAGGCCAATATTGCAGGCTATAAAGCGGTTTTATTGGCTGCCAATGTATATTCCCGTTATTTTCCCATGTTCATGACTGCAGCCGGAAGTATTCCTCCAGTTAAATTACTGATACTGGGTGCAGGTGTAGCAGGTTTACAGGCCATTGCTACAGCCAAAAGATTGGGCGCTGTTGTGGAAGTATTTGACACTCGACCTGCAGTAAAAGAAGAAGTACAAAGTTTGGGTGCAAAATTTGTTGAAGTAGAAGGTGCTGCCGATGCCAGCAAGGCAGGTGGATATGCAGTAGAACAATCGGAAGATTTCATGCAAAGACAAAAAGCAAAAATTGCAGAAAGCGTAGCCAAAGCTGATATTATTATTACCACTGCACAAATACCAGGTAAGAAGGCACCGATACTTATCACCACGGCAATGATAGATGCTATGAAAAATGGCAGTGTAATCATTGACCTGGCAGCAGTAACTGGCGGCAATACCGATTTAACAAAGAATGATGAAACTGTTTCTTATAAAGGTGTAAGTATTGTGGGCAATTCATTATTGGCTTCTTCTATGCCAAGTGATGCCAGCAAATTGTATGGTAAAAACGTACTTAATTTCTTACAATTAATCATTAACAAAGAAGGTAATATCAACCTCAATTTTGAAGACGATTTGGTAAAGGGCACCTGTGTAGCACATGGTGGAAAAATTACCAATGATAGAATTGCTTAATAAAATTTGACTGTTAAAATAATAGTACCATGAACGGAATATTGAATTGGTTCAGCGAAAATCAAGAGATCATCTACATTGTTATCCTGATGATATTTGTTGGAATTGAAGTAATCGGAAGAGTACCCAGCGTTTTACACACTCCGCTTATGAGTGGCGCCAATGCCATTCATGGTGTGGTAATCATTGGTGCTATCATTGTAATGGGAAAAGCCGAGAGCGATGATTACCTCGCCATGATTTTAGGATTTTTGGCCGTTGTCTTGGGAACCCTCAATGTAGTTGGCGGATTTGTAGTAACCGACCGAATGTTGGAAATGTTTAAAGGAAAGAAAAAACAGTCCTAATCAACTCAAATTTTAATACTTTAGAATCGATTATATGAATGCAAGTATCCTCAATATCATCTACCTGATTGCCTCTGTTACTTTTATTCTTGGCCTTAAAATGCTGAGTCATCCTTTGAGTGCAAGAAGAGGGAATTTAATTGCTGCAGCAGGTATGAGTCTGGCCATCTTTGGTACTATATTTTTATACAAAACACATGATGGGATTTTTCTTGGGAATAAATTATTCATTTTCGGCGCACTGGCTATTGGTACCATTGCAGGATTCTTTGCTGCAAAAAGAGTAAAGATGACTGCCATGCCTGAAATGGTTAGTTTATTTAATGGAATGGGAGGCGCTTGCGCAATGTTGATTTCCATTATTGAGTTCAATAATGTAATTGGTCACAGTTATATATTCGGTACACCTTTTGGAAAAGTGTTGGTATTCAGCGAACCGGTAAGCAGGGGCGAAATTTTAGTAATTGTATTAGGATTAATCATTGGTGCTGTATCCTTTGCAGGAAGTATTATTGCTTATGGCAAATTATCAGGCAAAATAAAAGACAGGGTTTTTAAACAACAAAGAATCATCAATTTCACATTACTTTCTTTGCTATTAATTGCTGCCGTTACTTTTATCATTTTCACACCTGCCACCTTAGAGCATTTAAAATTCCTAATTAAGGCCAAAAACTTTTTCACAGGTGGTGATGGAGTTGCCAGTGCTGACATGAGTTTTTTCACTATCACTTCTTCTGATGGATACCATTCGGACACAGGTATGCTAGGATTACAAATCGGATTCTTTTATGTATTGCTTATTCTGGCATTATCCTATGGCATGTTATTCGTGATGCCCATCGGTGGTGCCGATATGCCTGTGGTAATATCAT
This sequence comes from Chitinophaga pinensis, assembly GCA_943367825.1. GTDB lineage: Bacteria > Bacteroidota > Bacteroidia > Chitinophagales > Chitinophagaceae > Ferruginibacter > Ferruginibacter pinensis_J. The sequence goes on along the minus strand of CALRKF020000005.1, from coordinate 19,101 downwards.
TGCTTAATTCTTTCACTGGTGTTGCTGCAGCTTGTGGCGGATTTCTTTACAATAACAAAGCCATGCTCACCGGCGGTATATTAGTAGGTGCTGCAGGTACACTACTTACCATATTAATGTGTAAGGCCATGAACCGAAGTTTGCTCAATGTAATTCTTGGTGCATTCGGTGCCAGCAATAAAGCAGCAGTAGGAAATAAAGAACAGGGCAGTTATAAAGAAATCAGTATCAGTGATTCTGCTATGTTGATGAGTTATGCCAATAAAGTAATGATTGTTCCAGGATATGGTTTGGCAGTTGCGCAAGCACAACATATCTGTCATGAATTAGAAAAAATTCTTACTGAAAAAGGAGTAGATGTAAAATATGCTATTCATCCTGTGGCTGGGCGTATGCCAGGTCATATGAATGTATTGTTAGCTGAGGCCGATGTGAGTTATGAGAAATTAATGGAAATGGAGCATGCGAATGACGAATTTAAAACCACAGATGTTGTATTAATATTAGGTGCCAACGACGTAGTTAATCCTGCTGCTAAAAAAGATCCTGCTTCGCCTATTTATGGTATGCCGATATTGGAAGTAGAACAAGCGAAAAATGTAATTGTAAACAAGCGCAGTATGAAGCCTGGTTATGCAGGTATAGAAAATGATTTATTCTTTCAACCTAAAACAAGTATGTTGTTTGGTGATGCTAAGAAAGTATTGCAGGACTTGGTTGCAGAAATTAAATCCGCATAATATAGAGGTTTACTATAAAAGCATTGCGAATTCCAATTTCTTGCATTTGTAATACAGCACATAAACTGTAGCTATTACTAGTACTCAAATAGTAAATACCCCCAAGGCTGGATTGTTCTTTTTTCTGCGGTTAATAATACTTTAGTACGATCAAATACATTGACTACTTTGCCTAATAAATTTTGGTCTTGAATGCTAATTTCTTGTACAGTTTCCGAGAAATTCAAGATAACCAATAATTTCTTATTAGCTTTCTGTCTTATGAATGCGTAAACAGCGTGTTCATCACCCAACTGTAATTTCTTAAAGCTTGCATCTGCAGATAGAGCGCTATTTGTTTTGCGGAGAGAAAGCAATGTTTTATAGAATCTTGCTCGCTGCAGTTTATCAAATTGCATTGGATCCTTATCGAAAAATTTTAATGCTCTTAATACCGGCTCTTCCTGACCGCCATAAATAAGCGGAATACTATTGGGTAATGTTTGCGTTAAAACAGCAAAAGGCGCATGTACGTTTCCAGGAAAAGTTCCATAGTCAGCATGGTTCCAACTGTTTTCATCGTGGTTACTGGTGAAATACATTTGCAGTGTGTGTGCTGGATATAAACTTGCATTTTCTTTTAGGATACTATCAATTCCAAATGCTGGACTAGTACCCTTTGCTATATTTTCTAACATTTTAAACATATGCCAGGGATATACGGCATCAAAACCGGCTTGCCCTAAATAGGCGCTATCACCTTCTGCCAACATAAAAATTGATTTCATTTTCTTTAGCTGTGGAATACATTTTTGCCAAAAGGAAGCAGGTATATTCCAAGCCACATCACATCTAAATCCGTCGACATCTGTATTAGCGACCCAATATTTCATAGCTGCAATCATGCTATCCTGCATTACCGGATTTTTATAATTCAATTGTCGGGTGTCCGCCCAATCAACGGCCATAGCTGCATTTCCACTACTATCTTTTACAAAAAAAGCAGGCTGTTCCTTTAACCATCGGTGGTCGGCACCTGTATGATTAGGTACCCAATCTATAATTAGTTTCATCCCTTTTTGATGTGCCGATTGTACTAATGCTTTAAAGTCTGTAATAGTCCCAAATTCTGGATTTATGGCGGTATAATCCGAAACGGCATAATAACTTCCTAGTGAACCTTTTCTATCCAGTTCACTAATGGGATTAATCGGCATTAACCACAATGTTTGCACCCCCATCTTTTTCAATCTATCGAGGTGTTTTGCAAACGCCTTGATAGTACCTTCAACAGTATATTGTCGAATATTCACCTCGTAGATATTCCCTTGCATAATCCATTCAGGATGCAGCTTACGATCAACAAGTTTCATTTTGCCTAATGAAGTGGTTTGGCAAAAAACAGTTGAAACAATAAAATACAGTAGGAATATACAAAGGACCTTTTTCATATGGGTAAATGTCTTTTTATGTTTGATACAATATTGTTGGTAATGATAATAATTTTAGTTGCTCAAATACTGATTGTACTTTTCAATTTGTGTCCTTAGTCTTTCTTCCAAATAAGCATTGCCCCCTTGGAGATATTGTAAAATCTGAATGGCTTCTTGTTGATAATTTGCTTTTTTTAATTCGTCCCAATCCTTTGGAGGCTTTTGCAAATTGGTAATTCGATCTGCCAATTTCACCGCCCACACTTCCTTAGATAAGTCCTTTATTCTTCTCAGGCTATCCAGCATTTTTTCTGCTTTGGGTAATGATTCATTTTTTGTTAATGCCAACACCGCCTTTGCAACTTCTATTCCGTAAAGATTTTCCAGCTCCTCAAAACTGGTGGCAGTATCTTCAATAGTATCGTGCAATAGGGCTACTTTAATGGCAAAAAGCAGATCGAAATTTTCACTATTGGGAGCAGCCATTAATATTTCCATTGCTACATTACTGAGATGAACCACATAAGGAAGATTTGTGCCAGGGATGGTTTGGTTTTTTTCGAGGTGTTTTGCAGTAGCAAATTTTATTATTGCTTGATAAGTTGATTGTACTTCCATAATCATACGTTGTTAAATCAATTTGAAAAAATTATTAAAAAATATTGAGCAGCAAGTTTATAAATAAACCAGTAATGTAGCAGCAGCTCATACTCAATGGTACCCTAAAATTACCAAAATGATGGCCATTTTTATTAGCCAGTCAAAAGATTAAATTACCTAATTTTGAAACACAACTATTCAATTTGTCTATAGCAATTCCCACTGCATTATTAAAATCTTTATCGCAGACCAAGGGTTTCGATGAATCTGCTTTTACCGAAATACACGAATCAGGACAACAAATCACCTCTATCAGATTGAATATTGCTAAAATTTCGGAGCAAAATATACCTCCAACATTACAAAATATTTTATCAGATAAAATCCCCTGGTGTCAATCGGGTTATTACCTAACAGAACGCCCTTCCTTTACACTTGATCCTATTTTTCATGCTGGTGGATATTATGTACAGGAAGCAAGTAGCATGTTTTTAGAACAAGCCTTACTCCAAAATCTCGACCTTTCTAAGCCCTTGAAAGTGCTTGATCTTTGTGCTGCACCCGGAGGAAAATCAACCTTGCTACAATCACTCATTTCAAAAGACAGCTTACTGATTAGTAATGAAGTGATAAAATCCAGGGTAAATGTATTAACAGAAAACATCAGTAAATGGGGCGCCGCCAATGTTATTGTAACTAATAATGACCCGCAACATTTTATACGACTTGAAAATTATTTTGATTTAATTGTAGTGGATGCCCCCTGTAGTGGGTCAGGGCTTTTCCGCAAGGATCCAAATGCTATCACAGAATGGAGTGAAAACAATGTAGCACTTTGTAGTCAGCGACAACAAAGAATTTTGGCAGATATTTTACCCGCTTTAAAACCCGGAGGACTGCTAGTATATTCTACTTGCTCCTATTCTGAGAATGAAAACGAAGCTATTGGCGATTGGCTGATGGATGAATATCCATTAGAAACAATACAATTGAAATTGAAAGAGGACTGGGGCATTGTAGAAACAATCAGTGAAGCAAAAGCTACTTATGGGTATCGCTTTTATCCTTATCGGGTAAAAGGAGAAGGATTTTTTTTAAGTTTATTTCAAAAAAAAGGAAATAATACAGTACTTCCATTTAACCAAAAGAGTCTTCCAGAAATGGCTTCCAAAAAAGAGCAAACAGTAATTGCTCCTTTTATTCTTGATCCAGAAGCCTATAGCTTTATCAAGTTAAAGGAGCGTATTTTGGCATTGCCTACCAATATAGCGCAAGAATTACCAAAATTTCAATCAGCATTGTATATAAAAAAAGCGGGTGTTCAACTTGGCTCAATTATTCGAAACGAACTAATTCCCGACCACGAATTGGCCATTAGCAATATCCTTCATCCAAATCTGCCATTCGTTAATGTCAATGAATCTGTTGCACTCGATTATATACGAAAAGCGGTCATTTCTATTGATCATGTTCCCAAAGGCTGGGTCTTGCTTCAAAATCAGGGATTACGATTGGGATGGATAAAAAACTTGGGCAATCGCATTAACAATTACTATCCCAAAGATTGGCGTATTCTTAATAAATAATGCCGCCACTAACCACCAATTTTCTGCATCTTTGCCCTGAAAATAGATATACTATGAAGTTTTTCTTACTGATATTATTGTACATCCCATCTTGTCTTTTAGCGCAAAACAAAGTATTGAAGGTGGAGGGCAGTTCTCCCAATCTTTACTTGCTACATACCATTGCTGCAAAAGAGAATTTTTATAGTATTGGCAGGTTGTATAATGTGAGTCCAAAAGACCAACTGGCACCCTTTAATAAATTATCGCTGGAAAAAAGCTTAAATCCAGGACAACAATTAAAAATTCCTTTGGTGACAGGCAATTTTTTACAAAGTGGTAAAGCTGCAGCAGATGAGTCGTTGATTCCAATATATTATACTGTGGCAGATAAAGAAGGACTTTACAGAATAAGCACCAATCATAATAAAGTTCCCATTGAATCCATTAAACAATGGAATCATTTAAAAGGAGAATCGCTGAATACAGGAAGCAATTTAATTATTGGTTACTTAAAAGTAAAGACCAGCTTATCTGCTTTAGCCGAAAATGCCAGCAATCCTCCTGTAGTGGTTGCACCTATCGTTGATCCTATAAAACCAGCTAAAACTGGTGGTGAACCTGTCAATGGTACCGAGCCGCTTCCTCCCGTAAAAAAACCAGATCCGGTTCCAGTAGTAATTACTCCAACGCCTGAGCCACCCAAGACAGTGAAAGTAAATCAACCCCTTCCTTCAGAAACCATGAAGGGCACCGGTGACAATTTTAATGGGGGCTATTTTAAATCGCTCTATTCAGAGACCAACCTGGTTAAGGAAACTGGCACAGCAGCGGTGTTTAAAAGTAATAGCGGTCATGATGATGGAAAATATTATTGCCTGCACAATGCCGCACAGCCAGGTACCATTATAAAAATTACCAATAACGCCAATGGCAAGACGATTTTTGCCAAAGTATTAGATATGATTCCCGATATCAAACAGAACAATGGATTACTGATTAGAATAAGTAATGCCGGGGCTGATATATTGGGGCTTACCGACGGCAAATTTGAATGTAGTATTAGTTATTCCAAATAATTGATTCCAGTTAACATCATTTTAAAATAATATGAAAAGAATTATCATTCCTCTAATTTTTATTTGTGCTACTTTAACAAGTATTGCGCAAAAAGACAAAACAATTGCCAATGAAACCAAGGTTAAGGACAAAGTAATCAATACCCCTCCTGCCGAAATCATGCTTGCCAATACTCCAGTAAAAAACCAGTCTATGACCGGCACTTGCTGGTGCTTTGGCACCACTTCACTTATTGAAAGTCAATGTCTCAAAAACAATCTAGGGGAAATTGATCTCAGTGAAATGTTTGCAGTTAGGAATATTTATATTGAAAAGGCCAAAAACTATATCCTTCGTCAAGGTCGTACACAATTTGGTGAAGGTGGCTTAGGACACGATATGATTCGTGCTACTGAACACTATGGAGCACTCCCTGAATCGGCTTATTCAGGTTTGATTAATGGCAACAAGATGCACAATCACCAAAAGTTATTTGGGCTATTAAAAGATTATTTGGATAGTACCCTGAAAAACATTCCAATTCCTGCAAATTGGTTGGAAGGTTATATAAAAATACTGGATGAACAAATGGGCAAGCCTCCTGTTACAGTTACTTATGAGGGAAGAGAAATAACTCCACAAATGTATGCACAAAAAATTTTAAAGTTTAATGCTGCAGACTATGTAAATATTACTTCTTTTACTCACCAAGCTTATTACAAACCCTTTATTCTTCAAGTGCCTGACAATTTCAGTAATGGCTCCTTTTATAATTTGCCATTAAGTGAAATGATTGCACTAGTCAAATCTTCTTTGCAAAAAGGATATTCAGTTTTATGGGATGCTGATGTAAGCAATACTGGTTTCCGTCAGGAATGGGGTTATGCATTAAATTTAAAATACAACCACACTTATACAAAGGAGGAATTTGTTCCAGATGCTGGCGAATTGCCATTTGATGAAACAATCCGCCAGGAATTATACGAAAACCTAACAACACAAGATGATCATCTGATGCATATAGTTGGCTTTGAAAAAACCAAAGAAGGCAAGCAATTTTTTGTGGTTAAAAATTCTTGGGGAAATATTGGTCCTTTCAAAGGTTATATAAAAGTGTCAGTAGCCTATTTCGCCATCAACACCATCAGTCTGGTGATACCCAAAGCAGCATTTTCACCTGATCAATTAACTCAACTAGAAATCAGATAATAAAATAGATTTTTTAAAAAAAGGTCGGATGAATGCCGGCCTTTTTTTATTATTCAAAATGATAGCCGCGAAGAAAATCAGCAATATTCATTTTCTTCTTCCCTTCCAACTGAATTTCCAATAATTGTATATAGCCGTCAGCGCATCGAAAATTCAAAAAGGTTTTCCCGTCTGTTTCAAATATTGCCTCGGACAGCACTGAATTATTTACTGGCACTGCCCTAAATATTTTTAAAGTTTTACCATTCAAACTTGTAAAAGCACCAGGGAAGGGAGAAAGTCCTCTGATTAGATTATGCACTTCAATGGTTGATTTGGAAAAATCAATTTTGCAAGTATCGGTATATAATTTAGGGGCATGCTTCAAATCCTTTCTAGTAGTATCAATTAAATTATGCTGGGGCATTACCTTTAAATCGCCTGCAATCAATCCCTTAATTGTATTAACCAATATATCAGCTCCAATCATTTTCATACGGTCATGGACTTCGCCCGCAGTTTCGTTTTCGCCAATAGTAAATCTTTCCTGTAATAATATATCCCCAGTGTCTATTTCATGTTTTAATTTAAATGTAGTAACGCCAGTTTCTTTTTCACCATTGATAACCGCCCAATTAATAGGCGCTGCACCTCTGTATTGTGGCAATAAACTGCCATGCAAATTAATCGTACCCATTGGAGGCATATTCCAAACCTGTTCGGGCAACATGCGAAATGCGACTACAATCTGCAAATCGGCTTGATAGGATTTTAATGATTGCAAAAATGCAGGATCTTTTAACTTGACAGGTTGCAATACAGGAATTTGATGATCGACTGCATATTTTTTTACGGCGGAGGCTTGCAATTGCAATCCCCTACCAGCTGGTTTATCGGGTGCGGTTACAACTGCCACTACCTGCATCCCTGCTGCTACAATGGCATCTAGTGATGCCACTGCAAATTCGGGTGTACCCATAAAAACTATACGAGGAGAATGCATGTATAAGAATTATTTAATTTTAATATCGGCAGTCAGCATTTCAAATACTTCAGCAGGCGTGAAAATACTATAAAGATGATTTCAACCATCATTTTATTTTCCCAACAATGCCGATAACTGATCAAATAGTTGTTGTTGTTTGATTGCTGTAATAAAATACTTATCAGCCATGCCCTTATTCGGATAACGAATCAATACAGAAATATATTGGGGAGCAGCTGGAGAAAGGCTCTTCTTGTAATACGATGGATTGTCTTTTAACAAATAAACCATGTTCTTGTCGCTTAGCTTTTCCGCAAAACCTCTAAAAGAAGAAACTCCGTAGGGATATACTATTGCAGGCTCCGCTAATTCAGCTTCTGAATGTTGCAAAAGATAATTATCAATAATCCCTAGAATGGGGGCATGCATTTTTTTGCAATCCAAAATTGCATCCTCGAGTTCTTTTTGTGGCCGGCCCTTATACCTCCCAGGAAATGATGCAATCATTGTTTCCATCTCTTTTTGTTGATCGGCCCTTGCTTCTTGCAGAAATTCCTTTCTACTCAAGTACGTAAAAGGTGTTTGGCCAGGATAGGTTAGCAACCAATTATCTTCCATCTTAGTGCCTTGCCCTTCAAAAAAACTGAAGAACCGATAACCATTGTTTTGTCTCGTTATAGCACGTATAGCCCTGTATTCCTTTCCGTTCAACATCATCTTTGTACCCATCCATCCCAAGTCATTCACAAAAACAAAAATGGAACTTTCACTTTCCCCATTCAGCGTAGGTTTATCATGTGAACAATTATATCTCCTGCACATAATATCTACCGAATAGGGATTGGCATACTGTTGATCGATTCCTGTACCAGTAAAATAACCATACCAGGAGATTTCTGCTCCCTTGGGTTTGGGATACAAACCTTGCACAATAGCGGAAATATTATTGACTACTAGTTTTGCCTTGGGATACTGAGCACCCATTTTTTTAGGCATCACATCTGCGAGCTTTGTCCAGCTGTATTCCTGTGACTCAACCAAGGCTTGATCACATTGCGCAAATATTCCTACACTAACAGACAAGCATACTTGTAAAATAAAAGAAGGGATTAGAATCTTTTTCATCCTGCAATTATTGACCGTTTGGAACGAGGGTTATTTCATACAATTCTCCATTCACAGAGGAGGCCTCTAGCATACCAATTTTTTTCAGCCACTGACCGTATTGATTCTGAAAAAATACTCTGACGAGGGCTGTCCGTTTAATATGTGTCTTTGCATTCACGGTAGTTAACTCATTCCCTTTGATCGAATAAGTGCCATCTCCTACAAAACTGGTAGTCTTCTCGAGTATTCGATATTGAGATATATCATGGGAAGTACTGAATGCACTAGCATCTTCAAAATGGCCATTAGCTGCAAATGTATAAGTTACCACTCCACTATTACTTCCTGTAAGCCAGTTTCCCAGTATATCGGTAGGCAGACTTGAGCCTGTAGATTTGTAATTTTTGAAACCCAGGTGTTGAAAAAATACCACCCAATCGGGGTGTACCGCTTCGCTCAAAAGGTTATTGCCCGAAACATATGATCCTGCAATAATAGCCACTTGATTGTTGATGGAGGCCAAAAATACAAATCCGTAAGCTTGTATGTTTTTGCCATCAGGCCCTGGCTTTGCAATTCCCAATTCTTGTTTATAATAATTCCAACCGGCAGCAGCCTTTCCTTTTGTATAAATATGATGATCAGGATTCCACTTATCGGCCTCCCAACCATCAAAGACCTGCCAGAAGATTCTTTGCATATCCTGTTCAAGATCTCCACTGGAAGCTTGCATAGGAAGCATTGAAATTACAGAAGCTTTATCGGGGCCATGTAATACAATTTCATTTGCCAGAACTTCTTTCGTCCAACCTTTCGGTAAACTATAGATATAATCATTCACTCCCTTTGAGACTGCAGATGGCAAAGCATTATTTGGCTTTGTTACCACGGTAGGCTTGTTCATGGTAATGGAATTATAAAACGCTGTCAGTTGATCATTGTAAGATTGGTCATTGGAAATTACTAAAATACTCATGGCTTTATTATAACCACTCATTGTGGTTAGTAAGGCAAGGGCAGTGGCACCATTCTGTGTGAAAGAAGCAGAACCAGTCTCGCTCTCCCAACCATTTTCAGGCTCCGATTTTTCGGTTGATGGAGGGTCTTTTATCCCCAGCCTATCCGCTACCAATTCCTTCCAGGCTGATTCAAAATCGGCAATCAGACTCCCAGTTCCATCAACAGATTTATAAATACTAATAATGCAAAACTGACCTGTAGGCTTGGACGCATTGAAAATCAATACGCCATTATTATCCGCTTTTTTCCATCCTTTTGGAGCGATAAAATTGGCTAGATCATAATTAGTTTGCTGCGCAAACAGCAATACTTGGAAAGAAAGCAGGCTAATAAATAGCAGTATTTTTTTCATTTGCCTTGTTTTTAAACAAACCAAACTAGTAAATAAATTTCTAAAATTAAAGTTTCAGCAAATGATATTTATCAGTTAGCCGAAAATAGATTTAGTTCAAATAATGCCTAAAGAATCATTGCCATATTTATCCTAAAGCTAAATTGCTGATGGAAGAAATCATTTAACTAGTTGGGCAATTTTATCATGGGTCGTGCTGGAGAAGCAATTATATAAATCCATGAATTTGGTGATGAGCTGCTATTGAATGGACCATCTCTTTTTGTTACTCCACTTGCCTGTAAAAAAATCCTCCATTCATTTATTGTAGCTTCATACTCTTTGGTACATTGATAAATTGTTTTTTCTAAGGCTATATTTTGAGTACTTAATAATTTACCCCAGTCTGTATTATTTTTTTTACTCCAGGCTTCTAATACACTTTTTTGTGGGTTAAGAGAAAGTGTATGTCCAACAATTTGATAGTTACCTTTTTCCCTCCCTAATAGAATTTTATCCATTAGGGGATCAAATGTTTTTACAATAAAAATATATGTGCCATTTTCATTAAAAGTATATTGACGAAAAATCGTACTCATAACGCCATTATTCACCCTCCAACTATTTTGGTCACTGGCAGTAATACCCCAGGTACCAATGATGGAATTATTATCAGTATTGCTTACCGGCACTTGCTGTTGGGAAATTTCTGGTTTCTTTACTTCTACAGAAGCCAGTAAAGCATCAATATCGTTTAAATAATCCTGGGTATTGGTAGTAGTTACAATACTAACACATAGCTCAAATCCACTTATGGTAGTAAGCAATGCCATGGCTGGCTTTTTATTGAAAGTGAAATTCACTGCCCCTGCCTTCACTTTCCAACCATCCGATTCTTGTACAGGATTTAATGATGCAGTTGCAGTAGGATGATAATTTTTTTCAATTAATTCCTCCCATTCTGATTCAAAATCTTTTTCAATTCCACCTTTACTAATAGTGCTTTTTAGGATATTTATTCTGCACCAACTATTCGTTTGCTTATTTGAAATGGTATAACTGACATAATTTCCAGCCACTTCCTTAGTCCAACCCTTGGGCGCATTGTAAGTAGTAATGCCAAAAGATTCAGTCTGACCAATGGCAGACAGCAAAACAAACGAAAAACAAAAACTAAAGAAAATCTTTTTCATAATGTATTATTTTCCGAATGAAGAAGCAATACCTTTCAATAAAAAAACAATTATCCTTTTGAGCTAATTTAATATTTTAATTTTCCACTTTCCCATAAGCACTATAAGTTCCATAAACAGCATTTTGCAACCATAAAAGCCTAACGCCTTTCACACAAGAGAAATAGGCATTATACGTGCATGGTTTTTTTTCTATATCTGAAAAATAAATTTGCCAGCTATTAAGCATTTTAAATGTTCCAGCCGCTTTTCCTGTATTCACATCTGTTTTACCAGCGTATGAATTGGCGGTAGCTATTTTCCATTTGTAGGTTTGGTTGGCTGCAAATTCAAATGTTTGCGTGGAGCTATAAGTACTCATGCCAGCACCTAAGCCAGTATATATATTTGCATAATAGGTATTGCTGGCAAAATTGTCTGTCCACTTTCCAGTAAGATCAGATGCCGCAACTGCAAACTTATTATAACTGGCCATTTTCTCCAATGGCTCCCAAACACCATAGAATGTATTGTATGTAAATGTAGCGGGATCTACAGCAAAACTTTTTACAAAAGCTGCTTTATCAGGATAGACAAATTCAATCCATCCCGACTTTGCTCTTTTAAATAAAGCCACAAATACATTTTTACCAGTAGCATTTTCTTTCAAATCTGCTGATACACAAATACCTTCACCAGGGTCCAACATATGCGAAGAAATGCTGTAGTTTTTTAAATTACTATACCTAGGTGCAACCAGATTATTCCAGGCAGTGTTGGCATCCTGTTCCCGATCGGTGATATACTGACTGGTTACTTTATTAGGATAATGAATAAAAAATTTAGCGTTGCTCTTTGTTACTTCTACCCAATCCTCTTTTTGCACAGCTACCCATCCATCATCAAAATTGGTTGTTGTAAAAGCATACTTTCCAGCATTTTTATTTTTTACAACCCCAGCATTGGAATTATTGATAGTGGGTGTTGAAATTGCAAGATTACTAACAGGTTCGGCTAACTCAATTGAATTAAACAATGCTGTTGCATCTGAAACATATTTTTCATTATTAGCTGTAGCAATTATACTGATTGCTTTACCATAGCCAGTAATAGTAGTAAGCATGGCAAATGCATCCTTATTATTATAAATGAAGCGTACCGACCCTCCTTTTATTTTCCAACCCTTGGTTTCGATAATCTCAGATAACTTCGGCTTGTTGGTTACCTTATAGGTGCTAACTATTAATTCTTGCCAGTCACTGTCAAAATCCTTTTCAATAGATCCTTTACTGTCTATACTTTTATAAATAGCCAATTTACTCCAGCTGCCTTTCGATTTATCTATTGCTATATAACTGACCATATTGGATTTTAATTCCTTATCCCACCCCTTTGGAGGTAAATAGGTAATCAAGTCGAAGCTTTCCTTTTGAGCATACAGACCTGAACAAAAAATAACAACCACAGAAAGACAAAGTATTTTTCTCATGCTGATTCTTTAAACACTATAAGTATTAATTAATTTTTTGAAATTTTAATATTGCTGATATATACACCCACGCGATCTGCATCATTTGTTGTATTTTTCCATGAAACAATATTAAACCTTGTACCCACCGGCAAAGTACAGTTGATACATGGTTTTCCGTAAGTCATTTTCATTCCTGATGATTGTGCAGCCAAATTATTATTTAGAAACAATTGGATATTGCCTCCTATAATAGAGAGTTTCACATTTAACTTGTTTTTCCTGTTGGTAAACTCTTTTAAAGGAACAGTTGCTGCAATACCTTCTACATAATTTTCTGTATTCACTGAAGGGGTGGAATGCAATTCCAACTTAGCAGTACCCATATAATTGTTATTATTATAATCTGCTTCATTGCCAGCAATAATATTCAATGTCAATTTTGATCCTGCATTACTACTTCCCTCCTCCCCATCTTTTCGTATTGGATAAGTACTGAGATAAAGTTCTACAGCACCGCCAGTTCTGGATTCAAAAGCATCTGTGGCGATATCGTATTCCAAGGTAAAATCAGTTGGCAAGGGGTTTTTCATTTCGGTAGACTTAATCACATTGCCGTATCCCAATTGAACCCAGTTCCCTGGAAGGTTTTTAATATTAGCTACCCTGCTATGCTTGCCATAAGTTGTAAAAAACCAACCAGAAGGTCGCATTCCTACTTTATCACCTGAAAAATCATCGTAAAAAATCATATTGCCAGATAAATTGACTGGCGGATTTGCAATGGTCTTTTTCCAATACGCTTTTTTTTGATACGCTAATAAACGCTCCTGCCTTGCATTTTCATTGGCAGGCTTATATGGTTGCCCGTTTATTTTTTCAGGCTTAAAGAAATAATTATATGCATACTCATAATTAAAATGCTCCGTAACAGATTTGTACAGCTCATACAATTGATTCCCATCTTCTTTGTTTTTATAAGGAAAACTAATCGATATCCACTGTGGTTGATCAGTAGCACATTTTTCAAATATGACAGGGTCAATTTTGTATAAGGGATAAAATTGTTTGACAGACTTTGGATAGGCTTCAATAAAAAAAGGATCAATGTCGCCATGAAAATTTTCCGCAATTGGTTGCATATCGCGCAAAATAGCTTGGTCATTTAAACGGTTTTTATATTGATCTCTTAACTTTTTTACAGTATTCTTAAATCTATTATAAGAATTTTCAACGTAGTATGCATAGGCTTCTGCACGGCTTTTCGGCTCTTGCCATTGTGCATCAATTTTTTCTTTTTGCGTTGAAAGTTCTCTTTCAAATCCCTTCTCCGCCAAGTCAAGGTATTCGCCAATAGACACGGCTATTACGGGCAGTTTATTATCAGGTGCCAAAAAAACAGTTTGCAATTCATTCAAATGAGTGATAAAAGGATAAACATTTGGATGTATACGAGGATCTCGATGATCCAATAAATCTTCTGACTTATTGCCCCGCATATATCCATCTGGAGGCCAGGTAAAAAGATATTGCTTATTGTCGTTCACAAAATAAACTGGATAAGAGCCTGGTATAGCATTGATATTGACATCAAATCTTGTGTATTCCTCATCGATAGGTTTAAAATGCCCTTGTGCATCTAATTCCGATTTATCTAAACCAACATTCCATACCCTGAAATCAACTCCATATTGATGAGGATTGAAACCCTGTTGACCAACATAAATCATTTGTTTAAATGTTCCCAACCCCCCAACAGGGGTATAGGATGCTTGCATCCATTCAATAATACGATTTAAATTTTGTTGTTGTTTTATAGTCAGCACCCTTCCTTTTGAAGGAAAGGGTTTAAGTTTTGCATCGGGCGTCATTTTAGTATACCAATACAATACAGAATCCTCTACCCTTTGCTGATAGGAAAATTGAGCAACCAAATCAACTGTAATCACACTTAAAAAAATAAAAAGACAAGTTGATATTTTTTTCATCGAACTATAAATTTTATTGTACAATATTAGATAGACTGCTCTTAACAATACTCCTTTAAAAAAGGGAATTTATGGCTGAGTAATAGCATACCTTATTTTCCCAATAAGTTAATCAGGCCCTTAAAATCAAGCGCACTTACAATATCCGACATGAATTTGGCTGGAATTAAATTGGCACTGGCAGTAACAGTAATCCAAATAAATTGGGGTGTAGACCTTGGCAGTATCTTAAAATAGCTTGGATTGGGCTTGATTAGAATTTTACGGAAAGGGTCATTTTCGTCTGTGAAAAGATAAGACAAATGATCTTTGGGGTCGTCTTTTACAATTGCAGATTGACTTAATTCTACTGAGGACATAGTCAGTTGTTTGTCAATTTTATCAAATGCCGGTTTAAACCGACTTTGATTTTCTTGCAGTAATTTATTATATCTGGTTTTAATATTTTCATATTCCATTTTCATATAACGCTGTAGTTGAGCGGGATTATTAACATATTCCTTTTCCTTAAACCCTTTCTCAATATCTAACCCTTTCAAGACATCCCTAAATCCATTTGCCGCCTGCTCTTCTTGAACAGCCAGGGCTTTTCTCCTTTTTTCTAAAAACTCTTTTTTGGTTACAAATGAAAAAGGAAGTTGTCCGTTATAAGTAATCAACCATTCGCTGGATTTACCCTTATTATCAAATGGCAGTGATATTTCTTTTTCTTTGAAATAAAAATACCCATCCTTTGCAATCGGCATATCATATATCACATTAAAACCTTCCATTAACAAACGATCTCCGTGCGCAGTATCATAAATTTCTTTTCCAAATTGATTGATAGCTATTTGAAAATAAGAGGAGGTTTCATGTACTTTTTTCATCTGATTACCTTCGCAGTAATATTCTAATGGTATGATACTAAAAGCATAATCATTAACAGGCATTAATTGGGGATAGGGTGGATTTATTGCAACGTGATCATTCGCTTCTACAGCTATCGGATGATAAGCCGTCTTGATCATTTTGCTTATTTGATCCAGTACTTTTTTTTCTTTTTGTAAATCAGCAGCAGCGATGCCTTTTCCAGTATAGCGACTATCTTTCCAAACGCCCTGTTGTTGTAACAACACATCATTCGAACAGTTTTGGGATAGCACTGTTTGCGATACAGCAGCATGAACAAATAATATAAAAGTTAAAAAGTATTTAGTTTTCATTTGTTAAGTTGATAGCGGGCACTAAATAAACCCTAATTAAATAGGATTGTTAAAAATACACAGACCTTAATGCACATTGCTAATTTGAAAAATATTGTTTAAAAGCTAGACTAATTAAAATATGTAGGAATCAAAAATCAGTATTCTATACCCTTATTTATTTTTAAAATACCAGGCCGCTAATGCAGCATATTTGAATTTCTTTCCTGGCATCCCTTGTTTTAGATAAAAATTATCAGCTCCTATTTTCTTAGCTATATACTCATCCGTTCTGTCAAATCCTGCATTATATACTGTTGCATACCATTGCAATCTTTCTGTTTCGGAGCTAAACAGCTTATACTGATATTGTGCATCACAAATCATAATAAAAGCTGTCAAATAAATCAAATGCCACTCGTTATCCTGTAGTCGGTCTACTCTTTCGCGCCGAATGGCTTTTTCATCAGCACTAGAATAATTCAATTGAAATTCCTTTAATATGGACGCAGGAATAACTTGCTTTGATTTCGTTTCTACTTCCACTGCAAAACTGGGCTTCATCTGAAACAAGCCAATAGAAAAATTAGCATAGTCTTCGCCAAATTGTACATAGAGTGTCCTTAAACTTTCTGTTTCTACATCATCTTTCAGACTATTATATCGCATTACTTCTGGAAAGACAATACTTTGCATAAACCGAACCGAATGTTTGCATATGGGCGAACAAAGTTCAAAGCGAGGACCAAGCTCATTCAATTTCTTTTTTGCAGCTACGGCCTTTGCACCAAAAGTTTTTCCAAAATCCGGTTCGGCATATGTCGACCTAGCAAAGATGAATCCTGCAATCAGCAGTAATACAATCAATGCCACAAGAAATATTCTATAATGTTTTCTTACATATATAGACATCTTTGCCACCGTTTTCATTCTTAACTACTTTATAATAATAAACTGCTGCTTCATTATTGAGGATGAGTAATTTGGGAAACAATACATCCGTTACTGATTCTACTGTTCCATCCGCTCTGTAAAATTTACCTTTTTCATAGTACACCGATTTTTTTATATCGGGCAGTAGAAACAATCGACTCATGCTTTTAATGGGCACTTTAAAATTAGCTGCTTCTTCGCCATTTACTAATATTTGTGTTGGGCTTTGTGCAGGAATTGTTATGATATCTCCATTATCAGATACCACTGAACCAGGGCCATTACCAGTATACAAATCAGCGATTGAAGATTCCTCCTTCTTACCTGTAGAAGATACTGTTATAACTTTCTGTCCGGTTTGATCCATGATAGTTGCCATACAATGTTTGAAACCATGGCTGATGGAGAATTTAACAGGAATAGTATTTCCACCATCACCAACTTTTTGTTTGAGTGTTCCGTCATTCACAATAAAGCAATTACCCATCCCCATTTTGGCTGTCATTGCGTTGGCACCACCAATGGTTACTAATGCGAAAAAATGTTTTTTATCAGGAGATAATTTCATTTTTGATATATAATCATAAGGGCCATAATTTTTCCCATTAAAAACCAGGTATAGTTTGCTATTAATTGTTTTGCTATACTGAAGGGCTATAGGATCTTTATTGTCGCCACCCATACTAATTTTATCATCATCCCTGGATGATTCACTCTCCTCTTCACTTTCGGGCTTATCAACTTGTCTATTAGGAGCTTCTTTAAAAGGGCCAGTTCTAACACCATCCTCAATCAAAAAATATTCATATTTTTTATTCTGAACGATAAAGGAATAACTCATTGCATTATTCTTGGCAACCACTTCCGTTTCATCATAAAAAAACTGTTCCCCTGCTTCTAAAGTAAACACCAGGGTACAATTGGCAGTTGGCACCCATTTTTTTTCAGATTGATTGGATGGGGTATTGCCACTATTGCCAGCATTACCATTATTTTCAACCACTGGTGGATCGGGCTTTTTAGGCTCTAATACTTTCTGTGCTTTATCTTTCAATTTTTTCAACAATTGAGCTTCGGCACTTTGCATGGCTGCAAAACTGATCATCAAAAGGAAAATTAATTTTTTCATAAAAGTTATTTTTCGTTTGTAAGTGAAATTACTGAAGTTTCTTTTTAAGTGCTATTATCTCTTTTTGTTGATCTTCACTGCGCTTTGTAAGCGCTTTTATAGACTCTATTAACAAGGGCACTAATTTTGCATAATCAACTCCTTTATATCCTTGCTCGTTGATTTCATATACTGCCGATGGCATTACTTTTTCTACTTCCTGAGCGATTACCCCCACTTGAAGTTTATTACTAAAATTCATGGATGGAAATTCATCTTTTCTGAGCTCATATTCTACTCCGCGCAATTGACTGATTTTTTCTAATGGGTTTAACAAAGGTTGAATATTTTTTTTGAATCGGATGTCAGAAGCATAAGCAGTAGCACCTACAGTTAATACACTGGTAGTATTATTCAGCCACATGGTTTGCGTAAATACGCCTGCATTATTTTGATATCCGAAAGATATTTTTGCTGCAGCATAATCACTGTGAATGCGGAGTTCGTTCCCATAAACGCCAATACCCACTTCACCTGTAGCGCCAGGATATAAAAGAATTTTCTCGCCTAAAGTAGCGGGAAAAGAAAGTGGCTTGACCGGATTATTAGTACCAATGCCCACATTTCCATTTCCTTTGATACGCATGATCTCGGTAAATGCAGTACTACCACCATATCCAAAAGCAATATCAGAATTAACTTGATCCGAATAAAGTTGCAGCAAGCTACCCTGCACACCAATGCCATATTGATTACTCAAGCCAGAGGAGTAGAAAGCTATTTTATTTCCTACAATATTTTCAAATGACAAAGGAACAGAGGGAAGGAGATTATTAATTCCCATATTACCATTGCGTAAAATAGTCAGCGCATTGGAATTTATAAGCCCTGTGCCATTTCCTAATTGAAATATCCTGTCGGTTGCAGCTGCTATAATTGGACTCGGATTGTCACTAACATCATTCAATTCCCCCACAGATATTGCACCCCTTGCTTTTGCTCTTAATCCTGCGCCTACGGTCATTGAATATATCCCAGATGAGATATTCCCATATCCAATGGAAGTTGAATTCAATGCCTGTGCATTCGTACTTTCTCCAATGGCAATCGATGAATTACCACTTGCATTAGAAAAATCCCCCAATGCAATAGATAAATCCCCATATGCCTGAGCAAGAGTTCCTAATGCTGTAGCATTATTTCCACTAGCAATACTGTTAGATCCTGCACTAAATGAATTT
>CALRKF020000004.1:0-110134 GCA_943367825.1 Chitinophaga pinensis | reverse complement strand
AGAGCATGCCAGGGTAATGATATTTTTTAATGGCGGCAAGGAAAGGGTGTTTATTTCAAGTGCAGACTGGATGGTACGTAATATTGATCACCGCATAGAGGCGGCCTGCCCCATCTTTGATAAAAAAATTCAGCAAGAATTGAAAGATATTCTTCACATTCAACTTTCAGACAATATAAAGGCCCGAATATTAGACAATGAATTGAGCAATCAATATGTAAACCCTCGGAATACACGAAAAGTTAGAAGTCAGGTAGAAACCTATAATTACCTTTTCAAAAAATCAAACCTATAAATTATCCACAGTAAGCTCCTGATTAGGAATACTGCTTTTCAAACAAAGGCAGCAACCTATCTTTGCAGTTCCGGCAGTGAATGGCAATCAGCTTTCTTCTCCTGCTATGGAAAGCAACATGAAATTAGCAGCAATTGATATAGGTAGTAATGCGGCAAGACTTCTGATAACAGAAGTGCAAAAAGATGAACAAGGAATAGAATCATTCAACAAACTAAACCTTGTAAGAGTACCCTTAAGATTGGGTTTTGATGTATTTGAATATGGAAGTATTTCAAAGGAGAAGATTGGCATGATGTTGCAAACTATGAAGGCCTTTAAACATCTTTTAAATGCATACGATGTAAAGCACGTGATTGCCTGTGCCACTAGTGCAATGAGGGATGCGAAGAATGCTAGTGACATAATCAGAAAAATTAAATTAGAAACAGATATCTCCATTGAAGTCATTAGTGGCGATAGAGAAGCTGGGCTTATTTATGAAAATCATATTGCAGAAAACCTCGACAAGGACCACAGTTATCTTTATATTGATGTAGGGGGAGGTAGTACTGAACTTTCTTTTTTCAGCAATGGAATACTCAATTACAAAGAATCCTTCAACATCGGTACCATCCGATTATTAAAAGAGATGGTAACTGAAAAAGAATGGGATTTGATGAAAGAAATAGTAAAAACTTTTACCAAGGGGCATAAAGAAGTGGTGGCAATAGGAAGTGGTGGCAATATCAACAAGGTTTTTAGCATGAGTAAACGCAAAGATGGAAAGCCACTGAGTTTTGAATTAATAAAAGATTACTACAAAGAATTAAGCAGTGTAAGTTTGGAAGAAAGAATCAGCAAATATAATTTAAGGGCTGACCGTGCTGATGTTATTGTACCTGCCCTTCAAATATATTCAAATGTAATGCGATGGTCGGGAGCGCTGGAGATATATGTACCCAAAATAGGATTGGCAGATGGATTGATTCATCATTTATGGGAGGAATTGAAGTGATTTGTAGGGCTGGGAAATGATTGTACATTGCTTGATTATTTTGTTGGAGAAGTGCCCAACTATCAAAAACAAATACTCCTTTTTAATAAAACAATACAGCCATATGAGTGTTTCCAGGGAAGTAAAAAAAGTAACTACCAATACACTGCAAAAAATGAAAGCAGCCGGCGAAAAAATTTCCATGATTACCGCCTATGATTTTTCCTTTGCTAAAATTTTTGATGCCGCCGGCATAGATATTATTTTGGTGGGTGATAGTGCCAGTAATGTAATGGCTGGCCATGTAACTACCCTTCCGATTACACTTGATCAAATGATTTATCATGCGCAAAGTGTGGTTCGTGCAAGAGAAAGAAGTTTGATTGTAGTGGATATCCCCTTTGGCTATTATCAATCCAACTCTGATATCGCCCTGGCCTCAGCTATACGAATCATGAAAGAAAGTGGTGCCAATACTGTTAAACTAGAAGGTGGGTCAGAAGTTATTGATGCTGTGAAAAAAATTGTTAGTGCAGGCGTACCCGTCATGGGCCATTTAGGATTAACGCCTCAATCGATAAACAAATTTGGCACTTATGTAGTTAGGGCAACAGAAGAAATGGAGGCAGATAAGCTTAAAAAAGATGCATTGCTATTGCAGGAAGCAGGTGCTTTTGCCATTGTATTAGAAAAAATACCGGCCTCGCTGGCAAAGGAAGTAAGTGAAAGTTTACAAATTCCAACTATCGGAATTGGTGCAGGGGGTGATTGCGATGGACAGGTATTGGTCATGCATGATATGCTTGGTATCAATACAGAATTTAAGCCAAGGTTTTTAAGACAATACCTCAATTTACACGAACAAATAACTGGCGCTGTTCAACAATATATAAAGGATATCAAAGCAGCTGATTTTCCCAATAAAGAAGAACAATACTAGCACTGCTTATAAAAAAGATTGCTCCATTTTTAATAAAAATCTAAACTATCGCTATATGGAATTTTTAAAAAAACTCGGTATAAAAAAATTAAATGAAGGAGTTAGTACCGGTCTCCGTTGGTATAATAGCAAGGGAGGAAAACTGGATTCATGCTCGCCAGTTGATGGCAAATTAATTGCAAGCGTTAAAATGATAGATCGAAGTCAATACGATGCGGTGCTTAGTAAAGCTGGTGAAGCATTTTCAGCTTGGCGCCTGTGGCCTGCTCCCAAAAGAGGTGAAGTTGTTCGTCAACTGAGTGAAGCACTGAGAATACATAAAGATGCGTTGGGAAAACTGGTAAGCTATGAAATGGGAAAAAGCCTGCAGGAAGGATTGGGTGAGGTGCAGGAAATGATTGATATCTGCGATTTTGCGGTTGGGTTATCAAGACAGTTGCATGGACTTACTATGCACAGCGAAAGACCTGGTCACCGTATGTACGAGCAATATCATCCATTAGGAATTGTAGGCATTATTTCGGCCTTTAATTTTCCGGTTGCTGTATGGAGCTGGAATGCAGCATTGGCTTGGGTTTGTGGAGATGTTTGTATATGGAAGCCTAGTGAAAAAGCCCCCCTTTGTGGCATTGCTTGCCAACATATTATTGAATCGGTATTCAAAAAAAATAGTGTACCCGAAGGCGTTAGCAACTTAGTTATTGGAGCTAGGGAAACAGGAGAATGGATGAGTGCTGATACACGGATACCATTAATTTCGGCTACTGGTAGCACCCGTATGGGTAAGGCAGTAGGCAAAACGGTAGGTGAAAGATTAGGAAGGAGTTTATTGGAATTGGGTGGAAACAATGCCATTATCATCAGCAAAGAAGCCGATTTGGATATGGCATTGATTGGGGCTGTTTTTGGCGCCGTAGGCACTGCAGGACAGCGGTGTACCTCAACCAGAAGATTAATTATTCATAAAGCAGTTTATAATAAATTCCGGGATAAATTAGTCAATGCCTACAGGCAGTTAAAAATTGGTAATCCACTTGATTCAAAAAATCATGTTGGTCCGCTGATCGACAAGGATGCGGTTGCAGCCTATCTTCAATCTGTAGAAAAATGCAAGGCCGAAGGCGGTCATTTTTTAGTAGAAGCTGCCGTATTAAAAGGCAAGGCCTATCAAAGCGGTTGTTATGTACAGCCCTGTATTGCTGAAGTAAAGAATCATTTTGCTATTGTGCAACATGAAACATTTGCCCCCATACTTTACCTTATGAAATACAGCAATATTGAAGAGGCCATTGCACTGCAAAATGGAGTACCACAGGGATTATCCAGTGCTATTATGACAAATAACCTGAAGGAAGCAGAGGCATTTTTATCAGCTGCAGGTAGCGATTGCGGCATTGCCAATGTAAATATTGGCACCAGTGGTGCCGAAATTGGAGGCGCGTTTGGAGGGGAAAAAGAAACTGGCGGAGGTAGAGAAAGTGGAAGTGATGCCTGGAAAGTGTAT
This sequence comes from Chitinophaga pinensis, assembly GCA_943367825.1. Lineage (GTDB taxonomy): Bacteria > Bacteroidota > Bacteroidia > Chitinophagales > Chitinophagaceae > Ferruginibacter > Ferruginibacter pinensis_J. The sequence continues at coordinate 106,419 of CALRKF020000004.1, read as the reverse complement.
ATGAGAAGGCAAACCAATACCATTAATTACAGCAGTAAATTACCTTTAGCACAGGGAATTAAATTCGATTTGTAATGGACTTCTAAATATTTTCTTAAAATACTTGAATCTCCAAAATACCTTATAAACGGTATGGATGGTATAGGCAGTTACCCTAATTTCGTATAAATAATAATTAGCAAAATGAACATGTATTCAAAATTTGTAGTAGCGGCACTTTTAGTATGTACCACTGCATCGGCTCAACAAGAGCTACCCAAGGACTGGCATGTAAAGGACCTGAAAGAATCAGGCATTTACGGAATCAGTTTGGATAAAGCCTATAGCTTTATTAAAAGTAAAAAACTGAAAAGCAAGACAGTCATTGTTGGTGTGATTGACAGTGGCATTGATACTTTGCATGAAGACCTAAAACCCATTCTTTGGACAAACCCTAAAGAGATTCCAGGCAATGGTATTGATGATGACAAAAATGGCTACATTGATGATATACATGGATGGAATTTTATTGGTGGTAAAGATGGCCGAAATGTAAAGGAAAACAGCCTGGAAGTTACCAGGGTATACCATGCTGGCAAATCAAAATTCGAAGGAAGAGATGAATCTGTTTTTACAGGAGCAGATTTGATTGAATATAAAATTTGGAAAAAAGCCGAGAAGAAAACACTGGGTGAAGAAGAAGGTGGCGTAGATATTATGGTACTCCGTAAATTGAAAGCCAATCTTAAAAAAGGAGATAGCACTTTACAAATAGCCTTAGCCAAAGAAATATATACTGGTAAAGACTTGGAAGCTTTCACTCCCACTACAGATGCAGATAAAAAAGCCAAAGCCACCATTTACGGTTTAATGAAAGGCAATGACCAACTGGATGCTACTAATAAAAGTTTTCTTGAAGAAGTAAATGATTATATAGCAGGAGAAGAACGCAAGGAAGAGGCTAAAACAACTCCACCTGTGGACAATCGCAAAGAAATTGTACAAGATGATGAAACCAATTTCAATGATCGTTATTATGGCAATAATGACCTTATGGCTTCTACCCCATTCCACGGAACGCATTGTTCTGGAATTATTGCAGCCGTAAGAAACAATAATCTAGGAATGGATGGCATTGCCGATAATGTGCGCATCATGATGGTAAGAGCAGTGCCTGATGGTGATGAGCATGATAAAGATATTGCACTGGCTATTCGCTATGCAGTTGACAATGGCGCTCAAATAATCAGTATGAGTTTTGGTAAAGATTTTAGTCCACAAAAGCAATGGGTAGACGAAGCTTTCAAATATGCCGAAAGCAAAGGTGTATTATTGGTACATGCTGCAGGTAATGACCACAAAAATGTTGATACAGAAGATAATTTTCCGGCTGCATTATTTTTAGATGGCAAAACCAGACCCAATAATGTGTTGACAGTAGGCGCCAGTGGGGATTTAAAAAATGGTGGTTTAACTGCAAGTTTCTCTAATTATGGAAAATCTGAAGTAGATGTATTTGCACCCGGCGTTCAAATATATAGTACTGTACCAGGTGGTAATACTTATGGAAAAGCCAGTGGCACCAGCATGGCTTGTCCGGTTACCGCAGGTATTGCCGCACTATTACTTGAATATTATCCTACATTAAGTGCAAGACAGATTAAAGCTGTAATTGAAAAATCTGCTCAAAAGCCTGCAGAAAAAGTAAATAAACCTGGTACTGATGAAAAAGTAAATTTAAGCGACATCTCCAGAACAGGTGGATTGGTAAATGCTTATGAAGCCATTAAACTGGCTAGCACCATCAAAGGTGAAAGAAAAATTAAGAAAGAAGTTTTGCCAAAACCAAAATTGGTGAATAGCAAAAAAGGATAATAAATTAATCATTGAATGGTTTGATGTAATTGAAATATTTTTCATCCTACATCAAACCATTTTTTAATAGTATACTATGAGTTCTCCCACTAATACCCCAAACTATTTCAACAGGTATATTCAACAGGTAACAGAACAAGATGCCAGTATTGCATTTGCAAAGCAATGGGAAACATTGAAAACATTCTTTGGCACGATTGATGAAGCCAAGTCTACATATGCATACGCAGCTGGCAAATGGAGCATCAAAGCATTGACGCAACACCTGATTGATTGCGAACGTATTTTTTCCTACAGGGCTTTATCAATTGCCAGAGGAGAACAAGTCAATTTACCCGGCTTTGATGAAGATGCCTATGCTGCAAAAAGTGATGCCAATTCAAGAAGCTGGCAGGATATTGTGGATGAATTTTTTACTGTACGCATTACTACTATGCAATTATTTCATAGTTTCAGTAAACAGGCATTAGAAGCCAAAGGCAAGGCCAATAATAATTCATTAAGCGTGGCCGATATTGCTTACATCATAATCGGGCATTGTACGCATCATAAGAAAGTAATGGAAGAAAAGTATTTATAAAAAAAAGCCGCTTAAGCGGCTTTTTTTTTGGACTATTATTTAATTGGCTTTTGCCGTATTCATCTGACTAATCATCGAATTCACCACTTTCACTGTTTCATCTATATAAATATCGCCACTCAATCTTTTGAGAAACTGTTTATTCTTATCTGCCTTATCCAAACTAACATTGTACTGTACACTATCCACTGCAATATTTTTTACATCCAGTGGCTTAGTAATTTTGAACAAATCATCTAAGGCCTGAGCGGTATTTTTAAGTTCTTTTAATTCTTGCCTGTATTTAACAATATTCAGTGAATATTCTTTATCGTTTAATTTGCTCAACATAGCAGCATCGTCTTTTACCTTAGTAAAAACGGGGCTTTTAGCAATTTGATCATTAAAAGATTTTGCTACTAAGTCAGTACTTACAGTGCTTGTCCATGGTTTATAATCGGCCTGACTAATTTCATCCCAGCTAAGAGAGGAGGTATTGTCTTTTTCACGGAATTTGTAGTTTTCATACCTGTCGGGGATAACTATATCTGGCGTAACTCCTTTAAGTTGTGTTGCTCCTCCATTCACTCGATAAAATTTTTGGAGGGTTAATTTAACACTACCCAAATCTTCTGTTTTTGTATTTTGAAAAAGTGCATTTTCAGATTCTGGTGTAAGGGGAATGGTTCTTTGAACAGTGCCTTTTCCATAGGTGGAGGTGCTGCCAATAATAATGCCTCTTTTATAGTCCTGAATAGCAGCTGCAAATATTTCAGAAGCACTGGCACTTCCCTCATCTACCATTACTGCTAATGGGCCGCTATACAAAATATTACGATCCTTATCTCTTAATATCATTGCTTTTTCATCTCTTCCTTTCACCTGGCAAATAGGTCCTTCTTCAATAAACAGGCCTGCCATTTTCACAACTTCACTTAAGGAGCCACCACCATTACCACGTAAATCAATAATGATTCCTTGTACATTTTCTTCCTTCAATTTTACGATTTCTTTGGCTACGTCTTCGCTGCATTTTTGTCCAGCAGGATTGTCTACATTAAAATAAAATTCGGGCAAATAAATATAGCCGATTTTATTCTCTGTATTAATCACTGCACTACGGGCAAATGTTTCTTCCAGTTTTATTTCATCTCTAATAATACCTATCACTTTTACGGTACCGTCTACTTTTCTGATGGTCAATTTTACTTCGGATCCTTTTTGTGCTCCGCGGATTAATTTAACAGCATCTGTCACCGAATAACCGGTAACATCTACAGGTTGTGCCCCGGCCTCTGCAATTTTCAAAATCTCATCATCTGGTTTTAATTCGCCCGCCTTCCATGCGGGTCCACCACTCACTAAGGAAGCTATTTTTATTTTGCCATCATCTTCTTTCAATTGAGCGCCGATTCCATAAAAACTTCCCCTCATGCTTTCGTTAAAAGAACGCAAATCAATGGGTGGAAAATAATTGGTATGTGGATCCATAGCAGCAGTAATCGTATTTACAAATGTGCTGAAGTTTTCGTCGCTGGTTTCCCTGCTTTTCTTGGTAGTAAGAAACCGTTCAATTTGTTTGCGCGTAGATTCCCGTGCTTCTCTTTCGAGTGTTGAATCAGCTTTAACTTTTAAAATCAAGGAGATTGAGTCTGTTTTACTCTTGCTTTTCTCACGCTCGTCTTGTAAGTCAACGTATTTACCTAGGGCAATATATTTTAATTGCTTTCTCCAACGGTCTGCACGATCTGCTTCATTTTTGGGAAAATCAATTTTTTCGGGATCCATCAATACCGATTCATCCTTATTAAAATCAAAGGGCTTTGCCAATACTGTTTTATAATATTCCGCAGCCTCATTCAGCCGTTTTGTATAAAGATCATTTATAGTAAAGAATGATTCAAATGCAGCCCCATTGATTTCATCATCAATCTTGGTTTCATATTTCTTGAAACTTTCGATATCAGATTTAAGCAGGATATTTTTTTCTCCATCCAATTCCTCAATAAATTTCTTCAAGATTAATTTTGAAAAAGCATCATCAATTGGCCTTGGGCTATAATGCCCTTCCTGCAATAATAGTCCCACATTACGCAAAACTTTTGCATAACGAGATTTAGGATTATCATCCCGATCGTTTTTTCCCTGTGTCTGAAAAGCCAGAAATAATCCGGTAACCGTAAGTACCAGCAATACCGGTAAAAATTTTTTACTCATAATGAAAGATGCAATTTTTTGCATGCAGTAAAATTAACGGAAAAACAATTGCTTTTATTCCGTCTTCATCCCGTAGAATAGCAAATTATTTCTTAAAATAGGATGAATGGAGTATATCTGACAGGTTTGTGACAAATAAAAAAGCCCCTTTTACAAGGGACTTAATGGGTGGATGACCGGGTTCGAACCGGCGACCCTCAGAATCACAATCTGATGCTCTAACCAACTGAGCTACAACCACCATGTTGATTTCTGCTGCAAAAGTAACCAAAAAGCTATTTCAGGCAAAATTACATTTCATCTTATTTTTTTTTACACTTTCTTTGCATCCAATTTAAAAACATGAATAGCTGGTTATTTCTAATTCCATTGATTTCGGCATTTATTGGATGGTTTACCAACTGGATAGCCATCAAAATGCTTTTTCATCCAAAAGAACCTAAACGCATTCTCGGCATTCGATTTCATGGTATTTTTCCAAAAAGGCAGGCCCAGTTTGCAGAAAAATTAGGCAAACTAGTAAGTAATGAACTCCTATCCTTCGAAGATATTGCTGATAAAATAACCAACCAGTCGAATATAGATAAGATAATGCCAGAAATTGAAAAGTATATTGATGCTTTTCTTAAGAATAAATTAAGCGACACTTTTCCTTTATTATCGATGTTTATTAGTGATAAAACCATCAATCAATTAAAAAAATCCTTAATGGATGAATTGGAGGCTCTTTTTCCCCAGGTAATGCAGAATTATATGGGTAATCTGCGGCAAGAATTGGATTTGGAGAAAATTGTAACCAAAAAAGTACAGGAATTTTCCTCCGACAAACTGGAATCCATCTTAAATGACATCATGAAAAAAGAATTCCGCTTTGTGGAGATTATTGGCGGAGTACTGGGCTTTATTATTGGCATTGTACAGGTATTGATTACAGTATTGAGTAATTAATCAAATCCTTTAACATTTATAGCTATTCCCCACCCTATATCACCACTCATCCCTTATACGGTAGATGGTTAAACATTTATGGTCGATTTTTGTAATAGCAATGTAAAATAACAAATCTTATAATGAAAAAAATCTTTAGGTTAATGCTCGTACTGGCTCCCATTGTTTGTACGGAAGCAAGTTTGGCACAGTTTCAAGGCACAGGTGGCAGGGGCCAAATGGGCATGGGTGGTCAGAATATGAATATTGGTCGCTTTTATGGCAAATTACTTGATTCAATCAGTAACAAACCACTGGAAGCAGTTTCGGTTCAATTGATTCAAAATAAACTAGATTCAGCCACTAAAAAGAGAAAGGATGTGGTGGTAAGTGGAATGCTTACCAATAAACGCGGCGAATTCAGTCTAGATAACCTTGCCATCATGGCTACTTACAAACTAAAAATTACTGCCATTGGCTATAAAACATTAGAACAAAAACTAGTTTTTTCAATGAATATGGGCGCTAATGGTGACATGTCAAGTATGCTGAATGGAGTGGACAAGGATTTGGGCAATATCAAGCTAAAACCCGATTCCCGACAATTGGAAAATGTGACTGTAACTGCTAATAAGCCTTTACTTACGATGAACATAGATCGTAAAGTATTTAATGTTGAAAAAAATCTTACAAGTGTAGGAGGAACGGCAGTGGATGTGATGAAAAATGTTCCCAGCGTGAATGTGGATATTGACGGCAATGTAAGTTTAAGGAATGCGACTCCACAAATTTTTGTTGATGGCAGACCCAGTACAATGACCCTAGATCAAATACCTGCAGATGCAATTTCCAGTGTAGAAATAATAACCAACCCAAGCGCTAAATTCGACGCGAGTGGTGGTGGTGCAGGCATTTTGAATATTGTTTTAAAGAAAAACAGGAAAGCAGGGTATAATGGAAGTGTAAGGGCCAGTATCGACAGCCGTGCCAGACCTAGTTTTGGCGGTGATTTTAATTTAAAACAGGATAAGGTTAACTTTTTTGCAGCCGGTATGTTGGGTATTAGAAAATCGATTAGTACGGTAACGAGTAAACGAACAGATTTCTTGAACAATGCAACGGCCCATTTACAGCAGGACAATGGACCCATTAGCAAAGGATATTTCAGTTTTGGTCGTGTTGGAATGGATTATTTTATAGACAATAGGAATACATTAACTATTGGAGGCAATATTGTACGTGGTCAGTTTAAAACAGATGACGCTATTAATATTCTTAGGGATACCATGTATATTCCCATCACCATTGCAGATAAGGGTTATCGTACCAGCTATAGCATTGGCAATTTCAGGAATTATGGTTCTACCCTTAGCTATAAACACAATTTTGCCAAGGCTGGCAAGGAATTAACTGCTGATGCTAATTTCAATTATAGTAAAAATGATAACCAGGGAGATTTTACAACCCAATATTTTTACATGAATGACAACCCAAAAACGCCCTTGATTACAGAGCAAAGTATGGGAGGCGGAACAACTAAGTTTTTTACAGCACAAACTGATTTCACCAATCCGATTACCAGTAAAATTAAAATTGAAATGGGCGCAAGAGCTGCCATCCGCAATTTCACCAGTTTCAATGATAATTATTTTAAAGATGGCAGTGGTAAATATGTTTTAATTGCAGGCTTGAATAATAACTATGAATTTAAAGATGCAGTTTATGCAGCTTATACTACCTACTCGCAACAGTTCAAAAAATTGAGCATGCAATTAGGGCTAAGAGTAGAAAGCTCAGAATACAATGGAAATTTAATCAGCCAGTCTAAAACTTTTACCAATAGCTATCCTTTTAGTTTGTTTCCCAGTGCATTTTTCTCCTATAAAATAGATGATAAACAAGATATGCAGTTGAATTATAGCAGAAAAATTAATCGACCCAATTTTTTCCAATTGATTCCTTTTATTGACTATACCGATTCATTGAATTTAAGCAAGGGCAATCCTAATTTGATTCCGGAATTCACAAATATTATGGAGCTTTCCTATAGCAACCAATTCAAGCCTGGGAATACATTTTTAGCAACTGTCTATTTCAGAAATACAGATAACCTAATTACCCGCTATCAAACAAAAGAAAAAAATCCTAACCCTGCGAAGGCGGATAGTGTGATAATGAGTTCTTATATAAATGCCACCAGAAGTTATACCTATGGCATGGAATTGACTGGTAAAAACAAATTAGCCAATTGGTGGGATTTGACAACTAATATCAATGTTTTCAATAGCACCATCGATGCAGCCAATATAGTAGGAGGAAGTACTAACTCACAATGGAGTTGGTTTGCTAAAATCAACAATAATTTCAAATTACCTAAGAATTTTTCTATCCAATTAAGTGGTGATTATACAGCAAAAACCTTATTACCGCCAGGTAGTAGTGGTGGTAGAGGTGGCATGGGTGGCGGTATGGGTGGAATGATGGGTGGTGGTGGATTTGGTCAGTCTCAAACAAGTGCGCAAGGTTATATCAAACCTAGGTATAGCATGGATATTGCGATTAAAAAAGAGTTCCTGAAAAATAATGCGGCCTCCCTTACTTTACAAATGAATGATATTTTTCGCACACAGATAAGTGCTTCTCATTCTGAATCGATATATTTTATTCAGGATAATGAGCGTCGCCGTGATCCACAGGTATTAAGATTAAATTTCAACTGGCGTTTCGGAAAATTCGATGTGAGTTTGTTTAAACGTAAGAATATGAGGGGTGAAATGGATAATATGCAGAATATGCAAAGTGGTATGGGACAATAATATTTGCTTTATTTTTTTAACAGCGCAGTCCAAAGGCTGCGCTGTTTTGTTTTATAGGACCTTGAAAAATTTCAAATAAGTTGGCTTAATACTATTAAATGAGACAGTTCGCTTATCACTAAAATTTCAATTTACCAGCTATTCTATTGAAACAGTCGTTCCTTAAATAGTGCATAATTTAACTTTAACTACTGTTTTTCTATGCAAAAAATTTCAGAACTTTACCAGATTAAACGATACCTGAGATGAAAAAGTCTTTACTCGGCTCCTTCCTTGTATTTTCATTCCTTGCTGTACAAGCACAAAGTCTGGACCCCGCTAAAAAAATGTTGTATTATGAGCGCTACAAGTCCGCTATTAGCATCTTATCTCCCATAGTGGATGCGGATCCTAAAAATGCAGAAGCCGCTTATTGGCTAACTGAAAGCTATTTACAATCCTCCAATCAGGAAATCAGCAAGGCAAAATCGGTATTGGATAAAGCTTTACTTAACAATCCCAGTAATGGTTTTTTATTGGCGGCTTTAGGTCATGTTCAAATCAAAGAAAATAATGCAGCTGCAGCAAAAAGAAATTTTTTAGCAGCGGAAGGCGTTGCAGGAAAGAATACCGAAATATGGTTAGCCATTGCAAGAGCAGCCATTGAACCCAAAAATGATGACAGCAGCTATCAATATGCTGTAAACGTTTTAAATAAAGCACTTACCCTTAAAAATGTGAATAAGCCAATGGCCTATACATTGCTAGGTAATGCATACCGCAAATTATGGGATGGAGGAAGTTCAGATAATAATTACAGGAATGCTTTGATAGAAGACCCCAAATATGCTTTGGCTAAATATAGGTTGGGGAAATTATATGAAACTCAAAAGAGTTATGATATAATGGTGGAGAATTATGAGGAAGCGCTTAAAATAGATCCCATTTATGCCCCTGCTTATTTAGCATTGTATGATTACTATTCATACAGAGATGTCGACAAGGCAAAAGAATACTTAGATAAATATATTATTAATACCGATGCAGATTGTCAAACGGCTCTTTTCGCTGCTGATTATTTATTCAGGGCTGGAAAATACAATGAGGCATTGGCAAAATCAAGTCAACTGCAAACAGGCGCTTGTGCAAGTGAAATAGGATTGAGATTAAAAGTTTTGAATGCCTATTGCTATGAAAGGTTGAAAGATTCTATCAATGCCAAATCAAATATTGAATCCTTCCTACAACAGGAAATGCCAGATAAAATTCAGTTAACTGATTATGAAATTGCTGCAAAAATTGAATCCAAATTTGCTGGCACAGAAGAGACTGTCATAGGATTTTACAATAAAATAATTGAAAAAGATACCGTCATTTCCAGAAAAACAATGGCCCTTAATGCGCTGGTGGAAATTTATAAAAAACTCAATAACTCCATTCAAATAGCAGCTACTTGGGACAGGATTTATAATTTGAAACCCAAACCCAGTAATCTGGATATTTACAATCGTGCATTGGCGCATATGACTATTTTGGATTATACATTGGCAGATAGTTTATGGCAGATTTATAAAGAAAGATACCCAGAACAAATACATGGATATACGTATAGAATTAAATGCAATGAGGCATTAGATACCAGTATGCAACTTGGCTTAGCCGTACCCCACTACGAAGCGATGGTTGCTTTTGCAGGAAAAGACACTGTTAAATACAAGGCCCAATTGGTAAACAGTCTTTATAAATTGGTCGTATATTATGTAAATATCAAAGACGATAAGCCCAAGGCAATTGAATACCTAACCCAATATTTGTTGTTCGACCCCAACAATGATGAGGCTAAAAAATTGTTAGACAAATTATTAAAAGCAAATGGATCCTAACCAAATCCATGATCTACTGCATCCGATTTACTAATCTTACCTTTGCGAAATGGAATTAAGCAATCGCAAGGCATACCATGAATATTATATAGAAGCAAGTTATATTGCGGGTATGGTATTGGCGGGAACTGAAATCAAGAGCCTGCGTACCGGCAAAGCCAGTTTCAATGATAGTTATTGCTATTTCCACAAAGGAGAACTTTTTGTAAAAAGCTTACATATTTCCGAATATGCATATGGAACTTATACCAACCATGAGCCTATGCAGGAGAGAAAATTATTATTAAATAAGCGGGAATTGAAAAAGCTGGAAGGCAAGATTAAAGAAAAAGGATATTCTATAATACCGCTTAAAATTTTTATTACCGAAAAAGGGTTGGCAAAAATGGAAATTGGGTTGGCCAAGGGGAAAAAATTGCATGATAAAAGAGATAGTATCCGCGAAAGAGAAACAGATAGAGATATTAAAAGAAAATACGGTATTTAAATTTCGGCTCGCCCTACATAAATACTTAACATTCACTCAAACTCAGCGGAACATTTACAGCTAGTCCACCATCGGAAGTTTCTTTGTATTTGCTATTCATATCAATAGCAGTATCCCACATGGTTTTAATAACGCTATCCAAACTAACTTTTGCATAATCAGGAGTGCTTTGCAATGCCAATTGAGAAGCCGTAATGGCCTTGATAGCACCCATCGTATTTCTTTCAATGCAGGGAATTTGAACCAATCCTCCTATTGGATCACAGGTTAGTCCGAGGTGATGCTCCATGGCAATTTCGGCAGCCATCAATGTTTGCCTTTGTGTACCACCCATGCATTCTGTAAGAGCCGCAGCAGCCATGGCACTGCTTACACCAATTTCTGCCTGACAACCTCCCATAGCTGCAGAAATGGTAGCGCCCTTTTTAAAAATACTTCCGATTTCAGCAGCAGTTAGTAAAAACTGGAGTATTTTATCATCTGTATTTCCTCCACAAAAGCAAACATAATATTGCAACACGGCGGGTATCACCCCTGCAGCGCCATTGGTGGGGGCTGTTACTACCCTACCAAAACTTGCATTCTCTTCATTTACAGCAAGGGCAAAACAACTCACCCAATCCAGTATATATTTAAAATCATTTCCACCTTGTTGAATGGTAGCAATCCAGCTACCATAATCCTGGTAAGCCCTTTCGTTAATTAATCTTTTATTCAAACCAGCTCCTCTTCGCTTTACATTTAATCCGCCCGGCAACATGCCTTCGGTATGACAACCCCTGTAAATACATTCCTTCATTACCCGCCAAATATTTAGTAAGCCCTGTCGGGTTTCAGCTTCTGACCTCCAGCTAAGTTCATTTTCCATTACAACTTCACTGATGGGCAAGCCAGTTTTCATACACCAATGCAACAATTCATCGGAGGTATTGATAGGAAAAGGAAGTAAAACTTCTTCCTGATTACTATAGCTCGCATATGCGTCTTCGTTAGACTCTATACCAGGCTCCTTTACTACAAATCCTCCTCCTACAGAATAATATGTTTCAGCCAGGGTTTCTCCATTTGTACATGCTACCAGAAAGGTTAATGCATTTGGATGAAATGGAAGGCTTTCGCTGAAAAGAAATTCAATATCTTCAGCAGGATTAAAATCAATTTCATGTCTGCCCGCCAATAATATTTTTTTCATCGCTTTAATATCAGCCACTTTAGCGTCAATTGCATTTACATCAAAACTAACGGGATCATCCCCACTCAAGCCTAGTTGAATGGCAATATCGGTACCATGACCAACACCTGTTTTGGCGAGTGAGCCATAGAGTAATATTTCAATGCTTGAAACCTTGTCTAATAATTGCTTTTCTTCGAGGGACTGGGTAAACTGCTGAGCAGCACGCCATGGGCCCAGGGTATGGCTACTACTGGGGCCTACCCCTATTTTAAACATATCAAAAACAGAAATTGCTTCGTGGCGCAATGGAAATGAGTTTTAGTAAAATTAAAAAAGGCTTTGATAGTTTCATCAAAGCCTTTCCTATTTTTTATTGTACATCTAACAATTGTATATCAAAAATCAGGTAGGCATTGGGAGGTACGGATGATCCCGAACCTGAAGCGCCATATCCAAGTGATGGGGGAACAAATAAACGAATTGTGCCGCCCTTTTTTATTTGGGGTATTCCTTTCTGCCATCCAACGATTAGGTTTCCTAATTGAAAAGTAGTGCCAAAAAGGTTTTGGTCAAAAATGGTATTATTAAAGAGTTTGCCGGTATATTTTACAGTCAGATATGAACAAAGGCCTGGTGTAACAGTACCTGTTCCTGCCGAGGTTACTTCATAAAATATTCCACTGCTATGTTGAACTGCAGCAGGTGCATTAGCAGTTACATATGCCTGTACTACAGCAATTTCGCCGGCTGGTGCTACCAAGGTAGATTCAGTATATGGGCAAGTCACGGTGCTGGTAGATGTTTTATTACAGGAAACCAATAAAGTCATTCCAAAAACGATCATCAAAATTTTTCTCATAAACATGTAATCAATATTTTTTCAAAAATAGGTTTTAATGGCCTTCGCTGTTGCTTGCCATCTTTTTTTCTTTATATTTTAACTCTTTAAATAACTGCTCGTTCATTTCCCATTTGAAATGCTTTCTAAAATAAGCATAGCAAAATGCCAATATAAATACCGCAATAATGACCATAACAAAATCGGCGTTGGTTACTTTGGCAAATTTTTCGGACCAACCAGCCACCACGATATCTGTTTGTTTGGTTTCTACGCGCATGTACCAAAGCGGCAGGTAAAGCCTAACGACCAACATCAATAATAATATGGGCAAACTATAGATCAATGCCATCGGCAGACCGCTTATTAGTTTACGACTAAAAAGCCCTTCCTTTTCTCTTACCTGCTCCCAATATTGCAAAAACTGCTTATCTTTTTCTGATAACATGCTGCAAATCTACTACAAATGCGCTTTATGGCTTTGCCGTCTTGCCAATATCTTGTAAGTTTGTCTACCTCAACCATTAGCATGAAAATTGAACAATTACTGGTACAACATTTTTATCAGGAAAAAACGATTACACTGCAAGGAATTGGCATATTTACTTTGAATGCAGACATTGTATTTCCGGGAGAGAATGACAAGGATTTAATAATTCCTACTAATAGTATCAGTTTTGTTTACAATGGCCGTGCCGAAGAGGATAATGCACTTATCAATTATATTGTTCAGCAAAGCAGAAAAATAAGGCCACTCGCTGCTGCAGATTTAGATTCATATTTATTACTCGGAAGACAATTTTTGAATATCGGCAAACCATTTTATATTGATGGTATAGGTACTTTGAATAAAAACCAATCTGGACAATACGAATTCATACCCGGCCATTTCATCAATGCAGAGAAAGATTTGGTACATACTGAAGCCAAGGAAAAAATAGAAGAGACTATTTCATTTGCTTCGGAAAGTAAATCTAAGAGCAGTAAAAAATTCTTGATTATAACTGCAGCCATTGTAGTATTTGCTATGGGAGCCTGGGGGGTATGGTATTGGTTAAATAATAAAAAAGATCCTGCTCCTGTTTCAAATGCTATTCCCAACAGCAATTCATTGCCTGTTGCTGATACGCTTAGCATAAAAACAAAAGATAGCTTACCAATTACTAATACAACAGTTACTCCTACTTTGTCGACAAGTAGCCCTTATACTTTTAAGATAGTTTTTGAAAATACTACCAACAAAGCCGCAGCAGAAAAAAGGATGATTAGCTTGATTAACAGGGGGCATAAAGTCATTATTTACAGTACCGATTCAGTACATTTTAAATTGGCAGAGCCATTTACCAGGCCACTTTCCGATACCACCTATGTAAAGGATTCACTCAACCAGTACTATTACAATAATAAAGGACGTGTTGAATTATAACGGCTAAGTATGAACGAAACTGAATTTCCAGAAACATTTAATAAGGACCATTATCCGAGGCCTACCATTTTTATAATTATTTTTTTAATATTGTCATTGCTGGACATTATTGGCGTTGCCAGTAATTTGATTGCCCTCCAAATCAGTGCAAAACCATTGTTGATACCGGTACTAATCATTTATCTTTTTTATAGCTTTCCACAGGTACCAGGCAAATGGATGATTTATCTAGCCTTGATATTTTCCACTGTAGGAGATGTGTTCTTATTATTTGAATTCATGCAACCTTCCTTTTTCATTTTTGGCGTGGGTGCTTTTTTACTGGCGCATGTTTTTTACATCAGTTTTTTTCTTAGTATTAAATCTTATTTCGGTTCTCTTTTTAAAAAGCAACCCTGGTGGCTATTGTTGATCTATAGTTATTGTTTTGGTTTATTGGTGCTTATTTTTCCTGGCCTGGGAGCCATGGAAATTCCTGTTACCATCTATGCGATTGTTTTATCTGCAATGCTATTTAGTAGCGTGCATGTATACCTTAAAGTACAAGCACCATCCAATAAATATTATATTGCAGGTGCCGTTCTATTTGTTTTATCTGATTCAATGTTGGCCATTAATAAATTCTATTACAGCTTCCCCATGGCAGGGATACTTATCATGCTTACCTATTGCGGGGCACAATACCTATTGGTGCAAGGAGTAGTAACACAAAAAACAGCTATAAAACCTAAGGATTGGTGGGAGGAATAATGTTCTTTTTATACTTCCATCTGAAATAAATATAAAAGGGAATACCCGTTGCAGTTAGTATTAATCCAAGTACAGAATTCATTATTTTAATTTTACCAGACATATAATTTGTTATGTCATTGTACAAAGTAAACCCAAGGTAAAAAGCAGTAAATAATAATAATAGTGCAGGTATCCATGGGTATCCCCACATTTTATAAGGCCTGTTTGCCTCAGGCATTTTTCTTCGCAAAATAAATAATCCGCTTATCATCATTAGGTTAAACAGCCATGCAACAAAAATATACATATCAGTTAGTGTGTAAAAAGATCCGCTGAATACAAATACAATCATTAATAACAAATGCAACCAAAGCGCATTGCCGGGTGTATTGTATTTATTTTGAACCTTCCCAAATGTCCGAAAGAAATTGCCTTCTTGTGCCATAGCATAGGTCATGCGGGGTGCTGCTAATACATTTCCATTCGTTGCACCTAACACTGATAAACAAATGAGTAAAGCAATGGCGCTACCGCCCAAACTTCCAAATGCAATGCTGGCAGCATCAGATGCTACTAATGAGGAGGAGGCCATTTGTTCAACAGGCATTATGTATAACATCGCTGCTGTAATGGCCATATATATCAAAATGGCTATGCCCACGCCAATGAATAAACTACGAGGAATATTTTTTGCTGGGTTTTTTATTTCTCCTGCTACTGTTACCATATTTGCCCAACCGTCGTAGCTTTGCAAAGCCCCATTGCAGGCAGCTACTAAAGCTGCTACCATCGCCAGTATATTGGCAGGATGAAGGGCTGCAGAGTTCTCAATAAAATGGTGAAAAGAACCCTTTCCAGAAAAAAACAAACCTCCTATTAATAATACAATGGACATTACTTTTATGGTAGTAAAAAACAATTGCACTCTTCCTCCTAAACGCGTACTAAAATAACTGATAAGTGTAAACGCAGTTAGAATCAGGATAGTAAGTATTTTTACTCCCCAGTCTTGAAATGGTAAAATATCGCCAATCATTGGCAAATGAATGATAACTGAATTCACCAACTTTGGAGATAAAACCGGTAGTTTTATAAAATTTTCGAAATACTGTGCAAAAATGAATGCGATACCAGCTGTACCAGCTGTATTTATCACAGAGAAATTGGCCCATCCAAATAAATAACTCCAGAATTTACCATAAATCGTTTGCATGAACATATATTGGCCACCCGTTCGAGGCATCATGGCACCAATTTCTGCACTAACCATTGCAGCAAATAAAGTAAACAGTCCTGCGATTAGCCATACTAATAATATCCATCCTGGTGACCCCAACAATGCAGCCATCTCTGCAGGCCTCATAAAAATACCGGAACCAATGATGCTACCAACTACCATGGAGGCAGCAGCAGGAAGGCCTATACTTCTTTGGAAACCAGTTTGATTTTGCATGTAATGAAAATAAGTATAATTAAATTCTCCACCAGCCTTATCGAGCTTTTTTTGCATCCCTGATCATTTCGGGATATCCCATTTTTTTGCCGAGGGCATTGACGGCCATGGATATACGCTTTGTTCTGGTTTCAATAGTTTTTGCCGATTCAATCCATTTGCCAAAATAGGTTCTATGTCCATTTGTCAACGTATTAAAATAATCCATTGCAGCGGGCTCGTCCTCCAGACATATCATTAAATCTTCGGGTAATGAATAGGCTTCTTTATCCAATGTTAATTCAACCGCAATGCTTGCATCCTTCCCTTTTTTGATACCCCTTCAAATGGTAGGATGAAATTGCCCCCGCCCATTGGAATAAGGGCTACTCCTTTTATGTCAAATGCATCT
This sequence comes from Chitinophaga pinensis, assembly GCA_943367825.1. Classification (GTDB taxonomy): domain Bacteria; phylum Bacteroidota; class Bacteroidia; order Chitinophagales; family Chitinophagaceae; genus Ferruginibacter; species Ferruginibacter pinensis_J. The sequence goes on along the minus strand of CALRKF020000004.1, from coordinate 89,683 downwards.
AGTTTGCCTTTTACTCTGAATGATTTTTTAACACCTGGTTGCAATTGTTCTGTAAATTCAGCAGGCATATCAATATAGGTCCAACCGGTCTTTTCACCTTGCTTTGCAAATTTTTTTATGGTGGTACTAAATTTTAACATCGATTAAATGTACTGGAAATTTAAAAGTAGAAATGTTTTGGGATTCTTTAACTATTTGATTACTACTTTTAATGGATGAAAAAACTGATTCTATATACCCTATCCTTTTTTTGGGTGGGTTTTTCAACTGCCCAATCCAATGCAGCGTATCAGACCGTAGATGATGCGGTAATGAAATTAGGTAGTTTTGATAGTCTGAATATGGGCACCATTGCCAATATTGTTACCAAAAACTGTACGACCAAGGAATTAAAAGCAAGGGCTATTTATACCTGGATTGCTACCCATATCAGCTACGATATCAAAGCGGGCAAGAGTAATGATATGACTAAAACCAACAGTACAGAAATTTTGAAATCCCGTAAGGCAATAGGTGCTGGCTTTGCAGCCCTCTTTCAAGACATGTGTAGTAGTGCCAATATCCGCTGCCTGACAGTGGATGGGTTCATCAAAAAAAACACGGATGAAATCAATGAAAAAAAACCCGAGATAAACCATACTTGGGCCGTGGTACAATTAGGCCAAAGCCCCGAAACCTGGTATTATGTGGATCCTTGTTTGGGTGCAGGCACACTTGATAAAAAAGGCACCAATTTTGTAAAAGCATTTGAAGGAAATTATTTTTTTGCTGATAAAAAGATTTTCAACAATCAACACTATCCCGATAATGAGGCCTGGAAACTGGGCAATGCACCCAAGAGCAAAAAAGATTTTTATGAAATCCCTATCACTTTAACAGGCGCATATCAATTTGGCGTAAATGGTTTTACCCCCAATACAGGCATACTCAAAACCAAGGTAGGCAAAGCCGTAAATTTTACCCTAAATGCTACCAATGGCAGTCGGGTTTTAAAAGTGGCATTACGATTAGAAGCCAATAAGAAAACAATCGAAAAAGTAATGAATTTCACGACCTCGGGTAACAGTATTGGATTTGCTTATACTTTTAATGAGGATGGCGAATTCCCAATGACCATCACACTGAATGATAAGGAAGTGCTTCAGTATCTATTGATAGTAGAATAAATTTAATTACTAACGGTTATCAATGCCTGCTGAATCAGGTTTCCCGATTTAACCTCGCAATTGGTTTGTACAGTGAGTGGCTTAATGACTTTTAATATCCGGTTATTGCCAACGGTGGCCGCATCCAAAATCAGTTTGCCAATGGTGTCGGGATATCCATTGCCTCCAAAACCATTGCTGTTATTTGAAATAACTGTACTGGCTCCATCCCCCAATAAAAGCGTATTCCCTGCAGTAAAATTATAAGGTACCTGCATGATTTCACTATTACTACCCAAGGCTGGGTTAACGAATTGAAGAATTCCTCCATTGCATACAAAACTACTGGCACCAGCAGCTGCAACAAAAAGCGTTTCCCCATCTGCAATACTGGTGGATGCTACACCAGTATTGCCATCAATGGTTAATTTACCACCTGTAAGATTAAAACTGTAATTACCCATTAATTGCAGTTTGCCATTTACCCAACAAGTGCCATTGGAAATAGACAGGCTTCCTTCAACCACCAGTTGACTTGTTTTTTTGGTATCTGCGCCAATAGTTAAGGTTACTAATGGATTAGCTATACTAACGGAAGCGGATGGACGAATTCTTAAGTATTTTATTTGAGTGGATGCCAGTATATTAACAGTATGGCCTGCACTGATTTCTACTGAGTCGTTTAGCGATGGCAGTATCCCGCATTCCCAGATAGCAGGATTATTGAAATTGCCGGATGCAATTGTTTTTCGCATAGAGGCACAGATAATGGTGCTATATACTGCCCTGAATCCCGTTTTAACTGTAGCACCATCAGAATGAAAACGGAGTGTCATTATAGGTCCGCTGCTAGTGACTGGTACTGGTAAACTAGCGCCCGTTAATGCAGCCAATAAAGGAGCTGCCGTATTGCTACCATCATAAATAATTAGAGAATCAAAATTGGCCTCTAAGTCGAAATTCAAAAAATTGAGCTGAACGGCTGTTGCTCCAGGAGGAGCAATGCTAAAAGTATAATTTTCCGAATTATGGTAATTGCCTTTATAACCACCCATATCATAGATGGTATCGGTTAAAGGCGTTACTGCGCAAAGGCTTAAGTTTCTATCTACCAGATTCCAGCAATCCATATAACCTGCATCGTTGCCCAATTTCCAAACGGCTACACCTGCAATACCTCTTTGCCTTACCAGATTGTATTTTTTTTGTAGACTGATAGTATCATCCATGAATTGCTGATTGGGAGTTGCACCTGCATCAAAACAATGATAGGCTGCCAAAGAATTGGTATCACGATAAGGAGTGGTATAATACCCGTTGGAATTTTGCCTGTATTGTGCATAGGTTTGTGAACTAGGTGATGTTGCATTTCCGGTAGCCGGAATTACACAACCATTGATGGTAGCCCAACGGCGACCATAATAAGGCATGGCTAAAATGGTTTTAGCAGTGCCTACATTTTTTATCAGGTTATTCAAATCATTGGAAACATTTCCATGACCATAAGGATCGCCAACCACTGCAGGAAATTGATAGGTAGGTGCAACAGGACCAGGATAGAATTGCCCGCCCCAATAATAATCATACCCCATAAGTATAAACAAATCTGTAGTGGACAAAAGATTCGATAATAAACTAGCCGAATTGGCATAGGCACCCTGCAAATCAATACTCAACTCAGCTCCTGGAATTGCTGCGTGCAATTGTGCTGATAAATTAGACATGAAATTGCTGAAAGCAGTCAGGTAGGTACTACTTAAACCAGATCCCTCAAAATCGATATTGATACCCGTAGCATTAGCAGCTACAACATGGTTGACCAAATTGGTAATACAGTTGGATTGAGCCGTGGCACTTGCGAAAAACACAGAAAACTCTGTGCTATTATTGAATAGTGCAGCACAAAGATTTACTTTCACTCCATTGGATAAAGCAGCAAGTACAGTAGCATCACTGGCAAATCCCGACATAGCAGTAGGGTTTTTGGCATTGCCTGTAGCGGGGTCAATATCATAATTAAAATAAGAAAGATCAGTCATTAATGTCCATTGATAACTAGCGGAGGAAGTACCAATCATATGCCAACCAAACATACGTTTATTGAGTGTACAAAAATTGGCAGTGGAAGGGTTCGTTGTTGGAGATGTTCTACATTCCCCATACCAAGCACAACGCAGGCTATCCCAAACTTGAACGGGAAAATCATACAACAGTCGTTGTCTTTGCAATTCATTATTATGTTCAGAATAAAAACTTGTCTGGGCTTTTGGAGCTATGCACCAAATCATCAATAAAAGCAGTAAGGCAAAAATGGAATTACAAGATTTCATCAAACAATTCATTGCAGTAATAGTTGTCAATAAAAATAATACATATTTCATTCTGGCTCTATTTCTAAATAGAATTATTGAAATCTTATTTTGGATTTGGTTAAAATAATGAAGGGATGTAAGATTTACAGAGGATTAATTATATTAGCAAAAAAAAAGCGATGGCCAATACAGAAGAAAAAGTCGGCAAAAAAACATCCCCACATTTAATCACGCTAAAAAATATTTTAATTGGGGTTGTCACCACCGTATTGGCTACATCTGCTCTTTATCTATTAGGACTTCAGAATAACGGCAAAAGCGAATCTAAAAAAAGAAAGGAAGCGACTGTAAAAGTGTGGAATGAATATTTGAAAACCAGGAAGCATACACAAGAAGTGATGGAATCAATGAAAAAACAGTCCTCAGAGGATATTGAATTGATAGCATCCAATATGAGCCATGAATTTGATATTATCAATAAAAATATGGAGGAACTGGGTAAAACACCAGATTTGGACCGCAATCTGGAGCAAATTCTAAATATTCATATTACCCAAAACAATGACTTTAAATTTGCATTCAATGCCTACTTTAATGATTTGAAAAACTTGGCAGCACAAAACCCTACCAACGAAGAAGGCATGGCTTTTGTTCAAGAAAGAGCAAAAAGATTAAGATTGGAGTCAGTCAATATTCAAGACAGGGATACTATCAGAATGAACGATTATTATTCGCAATTGGAAAAAGATTATAAACTAAAACTACCAGAGGAATAAAACAACTGATTAATTAGGATGCTGAGGATTAATAAAGGAATCAATAAAACTTCCTGTTTCTTCCTCCACCAAAATTTCCACCGCCTTGTTCTCTTTTTTTGAAACCAGTAGCTTGTGGCCTGTCTTCAGCTTCTTTCACTACCAGGGGCTTTTTACCTAAGGAAATATCATTTAATAATTCAATGGCTTCTTTGCCTTCTTCGCTATTGGGCATAGTCACAAAACCAAAACCACGGCTTTTGCCTGTTTCGCGGTCGATAGAAACTTTAGCAGAACTTACGGTGCCAAATTTTTCAAATATCTCTTCCAATTCAGCATCATCAAGATCATATGGGAGGCCAGCTACAAAAATATTCATAGAGTACTTTTTGTAAAAATACAATATTCGGTAATGTTTGCACAAAAAAATAATTAATAAGGCCATTCATGTAATTCCTGCGGAATATCCCTTGGGCTGGCGTAATTTTGAATAATGCGGAAGTCGCTATCCATTATTTTGAATTCACTAAGGCTTACTTTTCAAGAACTGAAAGTAAATAAACTCCGTACAGCCTTAAGTCTTACGGGTGTAGCATTTGGAATATTCTGCATCATAGGTGTATTGGCAACAGTCAATAGTTTGGAAATCAATATTCAAAATGAAGTAAAAAGCTTGGGTAGCAATACCATTTATATCGATCGCTTTGATTATAGTGGTGGGCCCGACCGACCCAGTTGGAAATACCGAGAAAGGCCCATGATGAAATATGAAGATGCCGCACTGATTAAGGAAAGAAGCCAATTATTGGAGGCAATTGCATTTTTAATGCAAACGGGCGCTAATATTTCCTACAAGGAGCTTGTTATCCAAGGAGCCAGAGTATATGGTGTTGTTCCCGACCAAATGATTATTCAGCCGCTCAGTTTTGCCAATGGTCGTTATTTTTCAACGAGTGAATTTGATGCAGGTAGCCATGTTTGCCTATTGGGCTATGTGAATGCAGAGAATTTATTTGGTACAGCAGAAAGAGCAGTGGGCAAAGAAATTGATATAAAGGGTAGAAAAGCGATTGTGGTGGGAGTAATAAAAAAAGAGGGCACTAATTTTATCGGATGGGATTATGACAATTGCATTATGATGCCCTATATGTTTTGCAAACAAATTTTCAATGATAATTTCAGCAACCCTATTTTAATAGCTAAAGGAAAGGAAACAGTTACAACAGCAGCCTTACAAGATGAATTACAGGGCATCATGCGACAAGTAAGAAAATTAAGTCCAACAATGGAGGACAATTTTTCACTCAATAGTGTAGAAGCATTTTCAAAGGCCATTACCGGATTCTTTTCTACCATCAATATAGTAGGCGCTATTATTGGGGTGATTAGTTTAATCATTGGTCTTTTTGGCATTGCCAATATTATGTTTGTAACAGTAAAAGAAAGAACATCTATTATTGGTTTAAAAAAAGCCATCGGTGCTAAAAGCAGCAGTATTCTTTTTGAATTTTTAATGGAAGCTGTTATTCTCTGTATTTTGGGAGGTGCCCTTGGGTTACTCTTTGTTTTTATTTTAACACAGATACTTTCTAAACTTGCTAATTTTCCAGTTTTCATTTCTTTACCAATGCTAATGGTTACCGTTGTAATTTGTGTAGCAGTAGGTATTCTTGCCGGCATTATTCCTGCCAGAAGAGCAGCAAAAATGGATCCAGTGGAAGCCATTCGATCTAAATAAATGGTCAATTACCACAGTACTTGATTCCCTACATTTGCAAAAAGAACAATCAACAAAAATTAATATTCAATTGTCGCTTACCATACTTGCCATAGAATCTTCCTGCGATGAAACTTCAGCTGCTATTTGCAGAGACGGAAAAATATACAGCAATAAAATTGCCAATCAAACGGTGCATGAACTATATGGCGGTGTAGTACCTGAATTGGCGAGCAGGGCACATTTACAAAATATTGTACCAGTAGTAGATGCGGCCATTGAAGAAGCAGGCATATCACTATCAGAAATGGATGCCATTGCCTTTACACAGGCACCAGGTCTTATCGGGTCTTTACTAGTAGGTGCTCAATTTGCAAAATCATTGGCGCTGGCCTTGAATAAGCCATTGATTACAGTGCATCACATGCAAGCACATGTACTGGCTAATTTGATTCCCGACAAAAAACCAGGGTTCCCTTTTTTATGCCTTACCGTTAGTGGTGGTCATACTCAAATAGTACGATGCGATAGCCCTTCGCAATTAACTGTGCTGGGCGAAACCATTGATGATGCGGCCGGGGAAGCATTTGATAAATCAGCAAAATTACTTGGCCTTCCCTACCCTGGCGGTCCATTGATTGATCAATATGCAGCTACAGGAAATCCAAAAAGATTTGCCTTTCCCGAGCCACAGATACCCGGCTTAAATTTCAGTTTTAGTGGATTAAAAACAGCTATTTTATATTTTTTAAAAAATGCTGGCAGTTCCAATGTTTACAAGGAAACCTATTTAGCCAGCAAGGAGGAACAAACAGCCTTTATCCAGCAAAATTTGCCTGATATATGTGCTTCTATTCAGGCTCGCATAGTAAGTATATTACTAAATAAACTAAAAAAAGCTGCCAAAGAAACGGGTTTAAAAGACATTTGTATTGCAGGTGGTGTAAGTGCCAATAAAGGACTCCGAACTGCGTTTACGGATATGGGTAAGCAATTGGGCTGGAATACTTTTATTCCTGACTTTGCATACTGTACAGACAATGCAGCCATGATTGCAATAACCGGTTATTATAAATTACTGGAAAAAGATTTTGCAGACCTGTCCATTAGTCCAGAAGCCCGGGCTAACTGGTAATACTCAACGCCTAAAAAAAATTACTTGGCCAATCCCTATTTTCAATTCAAACAGTTTACCGTTTATCAACAACATGCAGGCATGAAGGTGACAACAGATGCTTGTTTGTTTGGTGCATTGGCTTCACAATATTTTGCATCCATTCAAGATCAAGAAAGGGTAAGAGATTTGCAGCATTTAAATGCATTGGATATTGGGACCGGCACTGGACTATTGGCATTAATGCTCGCACAAAAAACCAAGGTTCATATTGATGCAATTGAAATAGAAGATAGTGCATGCATCGATGCCCAGCGAAATTTTGCCGATTCCCTTTTTAATGATAAAATAAAATTATGGAAGGCTGATATCAAAGAATTTAATGTTGCATACAAATATGATTTCATTATCAGCAATCCCCCTTTTTATGAATTAGATTTACCATCGCCGGATAAAAAAATTAACAGCGCAAGACATGATGAAAGTTTAAAATTAGATGCTTTAATTAATAAAGTGGAAGAGCTACTATCGCCGGCGGGTACATTCGCGGTTTTGATTCCTTACACCCGTACTGATTATTTTATTCAACAATCATTTGCAGCAGGTTTACAGGTAGCTGTGCAATACGCCATACGACCAACAGCAAAACATGATTTTTTCAGAAGCATTTTATTTTTAGAAAGAAAACAAAAAGAAGTAAAAAAAATAGATCTAACTATAAAGCAAGAGAACAATGTATATACACCCCCATTTATTGATGCATTAAAAGATTATTATTTGTATTTATAAACACTGCATTAAGATTTACCTTCTCCATAAGCCTGCATGTATTGATAAGGTTCGGTGATGATACCGCTTTTTACCAAGGTGGCTTTATCCAGCATAGGACTAGTTCCTTTCAACAAATCTTCAATTACATATTTAATTAATTGTTCACCAAAATATTGACTTGCATCGCGTGGCAATTCATTGGGTAAATTGCCCACCGCCATTAAGTCAATACTTGATGCTAGATAAGGGGCTGTTTTTTGAAAGCTTATTTTATCTACCCCATAGATGGGGTTTTCCATGGTTTGATCGCCCAGGTTAAGTGGTACACTTCCATTTTCATCATCTGTTATATCAGCAATAGTTTGAAGGGTGAATGCCTCATTCACATCCCCTAATTCAAAAAGGCGGGGAATATTTTCTTCCCAATAAACGCCGTTCATTAAAATATCAGAACAATGGGTAAAGGGTAGAAAACGAGAACGATAATCCTGTGGGTGATCATGAAAATCGGCTCTTTGATAAGTGCGTGACTGTTTATGGGTATACAGATCGGCCCCCTTTAATTGTACATATACCGGATAAGTAAAATTGCGTTCCAGGTATTCATCAGGCTCCACTTCAGTGACACCCATCAAGTTCATTACTTCTAATACACCATGTGCTACCCTACCACTTCCAGTTATGGCAATTTTAACATTGGGCAATTTGAGTCCGAAATAAGTATGAATCAGGTGCCGGTAGTCTTTACTTTCGTGTACGCGTCCCAGTTGGTATAGGCCAGTACGTTTACCATAGGCCATCATGCCATTGTGCGCGCCTACAATACCTGCAAAAAAGCCAAAACCCAGTACCCGTTGACCATCTTCATGTTCGAGGCATTCGTAATCGCTCAAACTTATTTTCTTTTTGAGGATGGTTTGAAAAAGTTCTTGGTTATGGGACTGTAATTTTTTTGTATGAGAAAAGAAAAAATAATGTTTGCCCGGTACCAGCATATGTAAAGGCACTTCTTTTATACCCAACAAAACATCACAATTGGAAATGTCTTCTTTTACCTCAATTCCTTTCAATTGATATTCCTTATCTGTATAACAGCGGGTTAGAGACGATTGTGCTATTATTTTAATGCCCGAAAGGTTCTTATGAATCCATGTACATTGAGAGGGTGTTAATGCAACCCGGTTATCGGCAGGGATTTTTCCCTCCCTTATTAGTCCAATAGTAAGCATCGTTGACGGTTTGGAAGAGCAATTTACACTGAACAATCTACATTTGCAGTATGAACTACTTTGAATTATTTGAAATACCTGTTTCTATCCAATTGGATAGTAAGTGGCTGGCTTCTAAATATGTTGAATTACAGAAAAAATTCCACCCCGATTTTTTCAGTCAGGCTTCCATTGAGGAGCAGGCTGAGGTGATGGAAAAATCGGCGGCCATCAATAAAGCCCTTAAAACATTCCAAAAGGAGGAAGAGACTATCAAATACATTTTGGAAATAAAAGGAATATTGTCCGCCGACGAAAAATATCAGTTACCTCCTGATTTTCTAATGGAAGTGATGGAATTAAATGAATCGCTTTCCGACAATTCGGTCAATGAGGTAGCGGTTTTTGAAAAAGAAATTTACGAGCAGGTTCGGCCCATCATTGCAGGGTATAATGATGAAACCGTAACAAAAGAAGACTTGCTAAGCCTAAAAGATTATTATTTCAGAAAAAAATACCTGCAACGTATTTTGGAGAGAATGGCTGATTGATGTAATATTGCAGCCCGAATGAATAATAGACTTCGGATTTGAAAATGCCCAGGTGGCGAAATTGGTAGACGCAGCAGACTCAAAATCTGCCGTTCGCAAGGATGTGAAGGTTCGATTCCTTTCCTGGGCACAAAAAACCGTTTCATTGTATGAAACGGTTTTTTTATGCCTATAACTTAATTATTTCAAGATTTTTTAATCAGCACTATTTGTCCCAAATGATAGGCATCGTGTTGGAGACAGCCTACAATCAATTCATAAAAAGATTGGTCGGGATGAGGCGAGATCTTATCAAGATTTTCTTCTTTCAAATTATGTATAGTACTTCTTAATAAATGATAAACGGATTCGAAATCGTGTAGGGTTTGCCTCCAATTGGCATCTGTTAATTCCTCGGGCAATAAAAAATCGGGAAAGGGTGGTGGATTGCTGCTACCTGTAAGACGATTGATAACCATATTCCGCCAGTATATAATATGAGCGGTGAGCATCCAAATACTATTACCTTCTGCATTAATTTTAGCCGAAGCCATTTGAGCATCTACCCCATGCAGCGCTTCTTTGAAGTTGATGCCTACCCAACAATCCCCGTGTTGCAGATGGGTAAATTGTTTTGTTATGCGATTAATTTCATTACTCATAAATTTGTCAATTAGAATACGATTGCAAAATTGATACAATAGTACAAAGATTTTGATAGCTGATTAAGGATTCCTGCTACTATTTACGGAATAGCATATCCGAAAACATAAATTAATAACCGACCATGAACCTCGATTTCAATAAAAACGAAGACGCAGCCCGAATGGCTTATAGTAAAGTCAAACAGGAATTAGAAAAAATATATGAAGGCGGTGGCAAAAAAGCTATCGAGAAGCAGCATCAAAAAAACAAGCTTACTGCAAGAGAGCGGATTTTATACCTCACCGACAAAGACAAGCCTTTTGTGGAAATTGGTGCTTTTGCCGGATATGAAATGTATAAAGAGCACGGTGGCTGTCCTGCAGCAGGTACGGTAGCTGGCGTTGGCTATATAAGTGGCAGACAGGTTGTGGTGGTGGCCAATGATCAAACTGTGAAAGCTGGTGCTTGGTTTCCTATAACAGGTAAGAAAAACCTTCGTATGCAGGAGATTGCTATGGAAAATAATCTACCCATTATTTATTTGGTGGATAGTGCGGGTGTGTACTTACCCTTGCAAGACGAAATATTCCCCGATAAAGAACATTTTGGTAGAATTTTTAGAAACAATGCACAAATGAGTGCAAACGGTATTACACAGATAGCAGCTGTAATGGGTGCCTGTGTGGCTGGAGGTGCTTATTTACCCATTATGAGTGATGAAACTTTGATGGTGGAAGGCAATGGTTCTATATTTTTAGCGGGTTCCTACTTGGTAAAAGCAGCTATAGGTGAGGATATTGATAATGAAGTATTGGGAGGAGCCACTACCCATACAGAAATATCTGGTATTGCAGATTATAAATTTGATACTGAAGAAGCCTGCATGGATCATATTAAAATAATGATTGGCATGTTGGGCAAAAAAGAGGTGGCGGGTTTCGACAGGATTAATTCTGCCCCGCCCAAAAAAGAGGTTGCTGAAATAAATGGTATGTTTCCGATGGATGGCAAGCCCTATGATATGTTGGAAATTATTGAAAGATTGGTAGACAATTCTGTAATTGAAGAGTATAAGAAGGATTATGGTAAGACCATCATATGTGGATATGCCCGTATTGAGGGTTGGGCAGTTGGAATTGTAGCCAATCAACGTAAAATAGTAAAGAGTAAAAAGGGAGAAATGCAGATGGGCGGGGTAATATACAATGACAGTGCCGACAAGGCTGCCAGGTTTATTATGAATTGCAACCAGAAAAAGATTCCACTGGTTTTTTTACAGGATGTAACAGGCTTTATGGTAGGTAGCAGGAGCGAACATTCAGGTATTATAAAGGATGGGGCCAAATTGGTCAATGCCGTAGCCAATTCGGTAGTACCTAAAATCACCATTATTATTGGCAATAGCTATGGAGCAGGTAATTATGCTATGTGCGGAAAAGCCTATGACCCCCGCTTTATTTATGCCTGGCCTAGTGCCAAAATAGCTGTGATGGGAGGTGATCAGGCTGCCAAAACCCTCCTTCAAATACAGGTCGCCTCCATGAAATCGAAGGGAAAAGAAGTAAGTGCGGAGGATGAAAAAAAATTATTGGATGAAATAACGCAGCGTTATAGTCAGCAAACCACTCCATACTATGCAGCAGCAAGGCTTTGGGTGGATGCTATTATTGATCCGATCAATACTCGGAAACTGATATCAGAGGGCATTTCAGCCGCCAATCATCAACCTATTTCAGCAGCTTTTAAAACAGGCCTGTTGCAGGTATAATGGTCTTTTCCACAGTCGTTAAAAAATAAGTATAAGAATTTGTGTGTTATATTTCTAAAATTTCCTAATTTCACGCCGATTCTCACTAACAACCAACTAACAAGTAAACGAATATTATGAGAAAAACAATTTTACGCAAAGTTTTAGCGTATTCAGTAATGGCTTTAGTTGTTCTACAGTCTTGTAAAGATGACAGCAATTTAGTCACTCCTCTTCCAGTTCCCGATCAGTCTTTTGTACAGGAATTTGATACCATTTGGGCTGCACAAGCGCAAGGATGGGTATTGGCCAACAGAAGTGAACCAATCGGCAGAGGTGTATGGACGCAGGGTATGACAGGACAACAATTCCTGGAAACCTATACTGCCTATTCTTCTAAAGCTACCAATGATGGCTTTATCTCAGCTGACTATACAGTATGTACAGATGACGGTCCAGGCGGTGGAACTATCAGTTGCTGGGCTATCTCTCCAAAGAGAATTCTGCAAAATGGTGATAAAATCATTTTCTATACAAGATGCTCTGATACCTTGGTTCGCTGGGGAGATCGTATGCAGGTTTGTGTAAATAAGAACAACGGTGGTTTTAAAACCGGTCTTGGAAATGATGTAGGTGATTTTGATTTGACCTTATTAGACATCAATCCTCAAAATGCTACCAATACTACCACTAATCCTTTTCCATCCACTGGTGGATACGGAATAATTCCATTTATTTACAACCCTGCACAAGCCTATCCATATCGTTGGACAAGGTTTGAAGCTAAAGTACAAGGATTAAATGGTCCTACAGAAGGCCGTTTCGGTTTCCGTTACTTTGTACCTTATGGCGGTAATGATGGTCGCGGTGATCATATTTCTATTGACAGTGTTGCTTATGTAAGTGCAAGCAGCGGTAGATAATCAAAATCATTAACAAGTTTTAAATTTCGAATCATGAATAAAAAAATATTTTTACCATTTCTAGGTCTTGCGATTGTTGCCGGCATGATTATCATCAGTAGCTGTCAAAAAGATGCAAAACCAGTTGAACCAAAAGTTGACTACTCTTTCACACAGGATTTTGATTCTATGACTGCCATGGTAGCACAAGGTTGGACAGCAAAAAACAATAGCCGTCCATTAGGTACTACTACTTGGGCGCAAGGTGAATACCATTGGTTGAATGACCCTAAAAAAGGCATTTCTCCAGTAGGAAGTTATCCTGGTTACAATACATCACATTCTGGTAGAGATTTTGTTGCCTGTATAAATACTTGCCAGGAAGATCCTGCAGTTTCTACAGATTTCAGCGAGGCAAGTTGCTGGTTGATTTCTCCTGCTGTACCAATGAAAAATGGTGATGTAATCAGTTTCTGGACTAGAACTTTGGACAATCCAACTGCATTCATCGACAGATTGGAATTGCGCATCAATCCTAATAACAGTAGTGTAGAAGTAGGTAATGATACTGCTACTGTGGGTGATTTTACTTTAAAAGCACTGACCGTTAACGAAACATTCTCTGCAATTGGTTATCCTAATACCTGGACTAATTATACTTATACAATCAGCAACAGACCAGTTCCTAAAATGGGTCGTTTCGCTTTACGTTACTATGTACCGGAAGCTGGTCCTAATGGAAAAAATGGTACAGGTGTTGGTGTTGATGCTGTTGAATTTAAGAGCAAGTATATTCCTTAATCATTTATTCCAACGAATTATAACCAACTTTACCGAAAGGAAAGTTGGTTTTTTTATGTTTATCATTTAATAAAAGTATCATGAAATTTCAAATAAGACTTGCTGTTATATTAATAGGAATCCTATTTACCACCTGTACCCGTAATGCTAAAAATAATCATACAATGGGTGCTACAGCAGATATGAAAAGAAAACCGGAGGCAACCCTTTTGCAATTAATTAAGGAAAACGAACCAAAACTTATGGACGGCGATTTGGTTGAACGCACAGATGATGATTTTGTAAGTGAAACTTTAAGAGAAATGTCGCAGACAGACAAAACTTATTCACACTGTGGATTTGCTTTTAAAGAAGATGGGCAATGGGTAGTATATAATAATATGGCTGGAGAAGAAAACAAGAAAGAGCAGATGATGCGTCAGCCATTTGATAGTTTTGTTAGTCCTTTTAAAAAAACAGGCTTTGGTATTTTTAGGTATAATATGAATGATTCAGAAATAAGTTCGCTGCACCAGATTACCAAATTAAATTTTGAGCAAGGACTTAAATTCGATAAAACCTTCGACCTGCGTACAGATGATAAAATGTATTGCGCCGAAATGATTTATAAATTTTTAATTAAAGCCACCAATAACCGAATCTTATTACCCACTACCAAAAAGCATAATTTCAAACTTAAGGATCCCAAGTACAAGGGTGCCGTATTAAAAGAATTTGAATACGTGGCATTGGATAATTTGTTTTTAAACCCTTTCTGCAAAGAAATCAGCAGGGTGAGTTTTAAAGAATAAATGAATAGTTTTTAGTCTTTAGTTTTTAGTTGTTTTTCATATGCAAGATATCATTACCATATATACAGACGGAAGCAGCCGTGGTAATCCGGGACCGGGTGGATATGGTACTATATTGATGTATGGAAATCACAAAAAAGAACTGAGCAAGGGCTACCGGTATACCACCAATAATCGAATGGAACTGATGGCAGTTATTGCCGGTTTGGAAGCTATTAAGAACAAGGCCTTGCCCGTGCATATCTATAGCGATAGTCAATATGTGGTAAAAGCCATCAACGAAGGCTGGTTGCGCAATTGGATTGCTACCAATTTCAAGGGTGGTAAAAAAAACAAGGACCTATGGATGCATTTTCACCAATTGGCAAAGCATTTTACTATCAAGATGAATTGGGTAAAGGGACATGCTACCAATCCCTATAATAACCGCTGCGACGAATTAGCCACTGCAGCAGCAGATGGCAAACATTTATTTGAAGATGTTGGATTTGTAAAGGATCAAAAGCTATTTTAGGCAAGCTTTTTGAAGTATTTTAATTAACTTGTAACCTCCTATTTTACAACCAATCTCAAGCTATGCGGAAAGTTTTAGTCACTGTAGTTACAGTCCTTCTTATTATTTTGTCCAATTTGCCAATTGCTAGTTTTGGGCAATGCAGCTTACCCGTGCAACCCCGAAAAAATACAATTGATGTCTATTGTAATCAAACATGTGCAAATATTGCATTGAGGGTGCAGGATTTAAGACAGACTACAGATTATTATTTTAAAGATTTACCCTATTACAATTTTTCATACGACGATATTGGTTCCACTGAACTAAACATATTGTATAGCGATGATAAATTCAGTAATACAATTTCATTACCTTTCGATTTTTGCTTTTTTGGTCAGTCCATGTCAAGTTGTGTGGTAGGGTCAAATGCGATTATCACTTTTGATTTTGCGAATGCATCTCCTTGTAACAATGCCTGGAAACTACAAACTGCCGGTGGAGCAGCACAACCTATACCTTTTATGGGTGCACAAACTTGTAGTGATGCTACTGGCCCCAAATATCCTGGGATGTCGATTATGTTGCCCTATTATGACATTGATCCGTCTGCATCAACAACCCGAAAAATTTCCTATAAAACATATGGAGTTGCCCCATGCAGAAGATTTGTGGTAAGCTTTAATAAGATTAGATTATTCGGAAATACAAGCCAGTTGTATACAGGTCAGGCTGTATTGCATGAAGGGACTGGAATTATCGATATAAATTTAGAAAATAAACCATGGGATAATGATGGAAGCGCATGGAATGGAGGATTTGCAATACTTGGTTTACAAAAAGATGCTAGCACTGTAATTACTGCCGATTCGGTAAATTGCAAAATTTTTTCAATGGCTAATAAATCTTTTCGCTTTTGGCCGAAAGGTGGTGCAACGTTATTGGATTCTGTACAAATCATTAGAAATGGAAATGTAATTGGACTTGCAAGTATTGGCGCACAGAATGGTGAGGATATAGATATCTCCTATCAAAACTATTGTCCTATTGGGAATATTGACACTTTATTTGTTAAATCCTTTTTTCGCACTTGCAATCAAAGTGGTGAGTCTATTACTAATACCGATACATTAATTGTAGGTAGAAATCCAGGAAATCTTGGGGCAACTGCAACTACAACGCCAGCTACCTGTGCAGCCCCTAATGGTTCAATAACCATTAATGTACCTGTTGGTGTAGGAGTCGCTCCTTTACAATACTCTTTAAATGGTGGCCCATATCAACTAAGTAATACGTTTTCTGGATTACCAGCTGGTACATATACAGTTGATGTAAAAGATGCAGGCATTTGTCAACAATCCTTAATTGTTACAGTTCCTTCAGTAACAGGCATCACAGGTAACGCAGTTGCTACTGCTACTAGTTGCCCAGGACTTAATGATGGTACCATTAGAGTTTCACCCACCAGCGGTACAGGGCCTTATCAGTATTCTTTAAATGGAGGTGCTTATCAAGTAGGGAATATTTTCGTCGGACTAGCGCCTGGCACATATAATATTACTATTAAAGATGTGAATGGCTGTATTGGAACTACTACCGCCACTGTTGTAGCAGGTACCAGTTTACAATCAACTATTATTCCCACTCCTCCACCCTGTGCAGGATTTAATAATGGCAGCATCACTATTACCCCAACAACCGGAACAGCTCCTTATAATTATTCCTTAAACGGTGGACCTTTTCAATTAAGTAATATTTTCAGTGGATTAGCACCTGGCCCCTATACAATCAATTTTACAGATGCGTTGGGTTGTACGGGTACAGCTAGTACTAACCTAATTGGTACCACTCCCATTGTAGGCGCACCACTGCCCATTATGCCACTTTGTAATGCAGGCAATAATGGCAGCATCATTATGAGTGCTACCGGCGGCGTGGCTCCCTATCAGTATAGCATAGACGCAGGTATCACCTATCAAAATACAGCTACTTTCAGCAATCTTTTAGCAGGCAACTATATTATTCGCATCAAGGATTTAAATGGCTGTACCATTGATGTGCCTGTAACATTGAATGAACCCAGTCTCCTGTCAATCAGTGCCAGCAGTTTACCAAGCACTTGCAATGGCAATGATGGCACCATCACTATTACTGGTGCTGGTGGTACGCCAGGTTATTTATATTCAGTTGACAACGGAGCCAGTTATTTGTCCTCTAATATTTTTGCTGTTGCCCCTGGTACCTATAATGGCATTTTTGTACAAGATGTTAATGGCTGTACAAAGTCAACCACTATTAATGTTGCATTGGTAGACAATATGTATCTGAATGCAGGGTCTGATACCAATGTATGCGTGGGAAGTGGCGTTACCTTACAACCCCGTACCAATGTTGAGACCAGCATCTTTACCTGGACACCCACCAATACGCTCAATAATGGTAGTATAAAGAACCCAATAGCAAGTCCTACTGATACCACTACTTATTATTTGGATGCCAGCTGGGGATTGTGCAGCAGAAAAGATACTATCATAGTTAATGTACTGCATAAACCTGTTGCTCATGCAGGCAATGATACCATGATATGTTATAAAACTACTGCTCTGTTGAATGGCATTGCTACCAATACTTCAGGCGCTGTAAGTTATGCATGGACACCTGCTTCTATGGTAGCCAATGGCGCAGTTGCCAATACAATCGGCAGACCAGATACAACACAATTATTTACATTGACTGTTAAAGATAATTATGGCTGTAATTTCACTGTCAGTGATGATAAACTTGTCATCATGCAACCACCCGTACCTGCTTATGCCGGCAATGATACCAATGCAGTATACGGAGTACCACATCAATTATTCAGTAGTGGTGGAGTAAGTTATTTGTGGAGTCCTGCAGGCCCCTTGAATAATCCTTTTGCACAAAATCCGTTGGCAACCCTTACCAATGATACTTATTTCAATGTGCAGGTAACAGATATAGCAGGCTGTATTGGTAATGACGGGGTTTTTGTTAAAGTTTACAGAGGCCCTGCTTATTATTTACCCAATGCTTTCTCACCAAATGGAGACGGACTCAATGATATTTTCCGTCCAATCCCTGTGGGTATAAAAAGTACCGAGTACTTCCGTGTTTATAATCGGTATGGACAAATGGTTTTTGAAACCACTCAATGGCTCAAAGGTTGGGATGGCACTTTTATGGGTAAAAAACAACCTATTGATGCCTATGTGTGGATGATAAAAGGGCTTAGCAGGGATGGCAAAATCGTTGAAATGAAAGGGCAGGTATTGATTGTTCAATAACCAAACAATATAAAATTTAATCATACACCTCACAGTATTAAAGCTGTGAGGTTTTTTTTATCTTTACACAAATAACAGGCTGCTATGTCTTATAAATTTGACCTTACCGACTCACTGGAAAGAATACCCGTAAAAATATTTCCCGATTCTAAAAGTGGTTCTTTATATGTTGCGCAGATGATTGCCAACCTGATTAGGGAAAATGCCACTAGTGGTAAAAAAGTGGTTATTGGCCTAGCCACCGGCAGTACGCCAAAAACACTTTATGCCGAATTAGTAAGAATGCATCAGGAAGAAGGACTTAGCTTTAAAAATGTGCTCACTTTTAACCTGGATCAATACTACCCCATGGAAGCGGATGCCTTACAAAGCTATCATTATTTCATGCGGAAAAATTTATTCGAACACACAGATATTGACCCTGCCAATTATTTTCTACCAGATGGCATGATTACCAAGGATAAGGTAAAAGAACATTGCCAGGATTATGAAAAGAAGATTGAAGCAGCCGGTGGAATAGATTTACAAATACTTGGTATTGGTGTCAATGGCCATATTGGATTTAATGAACCCGGCAGTGGTATTTATAGCAAGACAAGATTGGTTACTTTAGACAATAGTACGCGCCTAGCCAATGCTTACGAATTTGGCAATATGAGTCAGGTGCCACGCATGGCTATTACCATGGGCATAAGCACCATCATGAAGAGTAAGAAAATTATTCTGATGGCATGGGGACAAACCAAGGCACCAATGATTCAAAAAGCAGTGGAAGAAGATGACACTGAAGAGATACCGGCATCACTACTACAAAATCATGATGATTGCGAAATGGTCATTGATGAACAGGCAGCCAGTGAACTTACCCGAAATAAATATCCATGGCTTACCGGTGAATGTGATTGGAACAATGATATGATGAAGAAGGCTGTGGTAAATCTGGCCATGAAATTGAACAAACCTGTACTTAGCCTTACGAATAATGATTACAATGAAAATGGCTTAAATGATTTACTTACAGAAAAGGGTGATGCCTATGAATGCAATCTGCAGGTTTTTTATTTGTTGAGGGATAGTATTACGGGCTGGCCCGGAGGCAAACCCACCGAACAAAGACATTCACATCCCGAAAGGCATGAACCCTTTCCTAAAAAAGTTATTTTATTCTCACCACATCCCGATGATGATATCATAAGTATGGGCGGCACTTTCATGCGCCTGCATGATCAGGGACACGAAGTGCATGTAGCTTATCAAACCAGTGGTAATATTGCTGTAACAGATGAATTTGTTACCCGCTTTATTGATTTTGCAGTTGGGTTCGAAAATATGTTTGATATTGATGAGACTAAGAGTATGGGCATTTTAGCAGAAGCAACTGCTTTTTTGAATGGAAAAAAATCATCAGAAAAAGATAGTGAAGCCATTAGGGCCATCAAGGGTTTAATACGCCGATGCGAAGCAAAAGCTACCTGTAAATATGTAGGACTGGATGAAAAACAAATTCATTTTCAAAACCTACCCTTTTATGAAACCGGTACGATAGAGAAAAATCCTATGGGAGAAGCTGATATCATTCAAACGATGGAGCTCTTACAGAAAATTCAACCACAGCAGGTGTTTTGCGCGGGTGATTTTGCTGACCCACATGGCACGCATAAAGTTTGTTTTGATGTAGTAGTAGAAGCATTAAAAAGATTGAAAGCACAAAATATTCCCTGGGTAGCAGACTGCTGGTTATGGATGTACAAAGGTGCCTGGCAGGAATGGGATATCAATGAAATAGAAATGGCAGTACCCATGAGCCCCGATCAGGTAATCAAAAAAAGATATGGCATCTTTATTCATCAATCGCAAAAAGACAGCGTACCATTTCAGGGTAGCGATGACCGTGAGTTTTGGCAAAGGGCGGAAGAACGCAATGCCAATACCGCAAAATTATACGCTCAATTAGGACTTACCCAATATGCAGCAATGGAAGCATTTGTAAAATGGAAAAACTGGTAACCCAATAAATGAATACTTTAACGAAGTATTCTTGCTAATTTTTTCTGCAGTGCGGCACCGCGTAAATTAACGCCTACTATTTTTCCTTCTGGATCAATCAGGTAATTCTGCGGAATACTGCGTATACCAAATTGAACAGCTACAGCATTGTTCCAATATCCCAGATCACTTACCTGAGTCCAGTTTAATCCGTCCATTTGAATGGCATCAACCCAGGAGTGTTTGGCTTTATCCAATGATACGCCAAGAATAGTAAAATTTTTATCCTTGTATTTATTAAAGGCCTTTACTACATTGGGATTTTCGCGACGGCAGGGGCCGCACCAACTGGCCCAAAAATCTATCAACACAAATTTTCCTCTTAAAGAAGAAAGCGATACTGGTTTACCAGCAGTATCTGCCTGAGTGAAATCCTGCAATGGTTGCCCAACAGGAACATTTTTAGCCTCAGAAATCTGACTGGTGATATAAGTAGAGAGAGGATGCGATTTTAATTCGGGTGCCATTGCATTGTACAATTGTTCAGTTTTATTGGCATCCTCCGACACTTGAAAATAACGCAGCAAGGCCACCGTACCCATGATGGATGCAGGATGAAATGCAGCATAATTATAACAGATAGCAGCAGCATTATCAAATCGTACAGAATCATAATCGGCAGATTCGGAAAATATATCCTGATAAGATGCTGTAAGTCTGTTGAAGGTAACAAAATCATTGTGTGCAGGGGAACCGCTAATAGTAGCGGCTTCCAGATTTTGTTTGTCACCTGAAACAGTAATTACATGATTGTCTAAAAACATATTCAGGTAGGGTGGCTGATTGTTAAACAGCAGTATACGCAAATCTGTATAGGGCATTTCGCCTTTCAATACAAATTGATTGTTTTGTATTGTTGTTTGTACTTCTGCAGCACCCGTTTGTGGGTTTATTAAGCTTACAGGTGTACCATCTGCAAATCCTGTAATATGGGCATTGATGATGTATCCTTTAAAAGCTTTTTCTGTACCAGCTCCTGGATTTGATTTTGCAGGTGATCCAGTTTTTTTTGCTTGAACAGCTATTTTATCCTGTTTTGTAGGATTAGAAGTTTTTGATTTTTGAGCCATCACAATAATCGGCATCAACAAAAAGACAAAAGAAATACGCTTCATAATTTTATTTTGGAACTGCAATTTAAGTTCTTTTACCTAATCCCATCAGGCAAGCACCTGCTTTATGAATTCTTTAGTACTTGCATCGATATCGCTGGAATTTTCCAAGGCCTTTATATAAGCACTCCCAATAATAGCCCCATTGCTATATTGGCAGGCTGCCCTAAAACTAGCATTGTCTTTTATACCAAAACCAACTAGGATAGGATTTCTCAACTGATAATTGGCTATTCGCTGTAAGTAGCCCTGCATATCGGTTTGATTCCCCGATGAGCCTGTAGTGGCGGAGGAAGAAACAGCATATAGAAAGCCACTGCTTAGTTGGTCCAATTTACGCACCCTGCTTTCTGCAGTTTCGGGAGTTACCAGAAAAATAAAATCAAGTCCATGTTTTTGAAGGATCGGACCATATACCGTTTCAAATTCGAACATGGGTAAATCGGGTAATATCAATCCATCAATACCAATTGCGGCAGCACTTGCACAAAATTTTTCAAATCCGAATTGCAAAACAGGATTCATATAACCCATCAATACTATGGGCAAGGATGATGTTTGTCTGATATTTTTTAACTGATCAAATAAGCAAGCAATGGTCATTCCATTGGCCAGTGCGATGGCACTGCTTTTTTGAATTATTGCACCATCAGCTAGGGGATCGCTATAAGGCACCCCGATTTCAATCATATCGGCACCATGTTTTTCCAATGCTGTAATAACATCCGTAGTTGCATTTAAATAGGGATAGCCTGCCGTGCAATAAACGTTTAATACTGCATTGTTTTTATTTTCAAAAAGTTTTTGTAACCTGCTCATATTTTTATTTTTCAGAAGGCACTATCACCAAGGTTTGATCACCCAACACAATATGATGATAGGCTGGTTTGGCATCTATGTCTAAAATAATTTTATAGCGTAGTTTGGGGCCATCTTGTTTTGGATAAAGCAGCACCAAGCTATCTCCTTTACGTTCAATGGTATAATTTTTTCCATCAAATTTTTCACTTAAACATTCGTAAAATTCGTAGCGTTCGCCATTGATATTGGAAATCATCTTTATAGATTCTTTTTCATTATTACAGTCGCCAGCTTTTTCCACCTGCATCGAATGATTGATAAAGCTATCACTACAAGCAGCAAAAAGTATACTAATGGAAATCAGTAATCCTATTTTCATATTAAATATATTTCATGTAAGTATCTAAGTCTTTATCTCCTCTCCCGCTCAAACAAACAACAATAGTATCGGTCGATTGAAATTGAAAGTTTTTTAAAGCATGTAAGGCATGTGCCGATTCCAATGCTGGAATAATTCCTTCTAGTCTACTCAATTCAAATGCAGCAGCCAGTGCTTCTTCATCGGTTGCACTGAGGTAAGTTGCTCTACCCGTTGCAAAAAGATGTGCATGCAAGGGGCCAATGCCTGGATAGTCAAGCCCCGCAGAAATACTATGTGGCTCTACTACTTGTCCATCGGCAGTTTGCATTAATAAACTTTTGCTTCCGTGTAAAATTCCAGTGGTACCCAATTGAGTGGTAGCAGCACTCATTCCACTATGAATGCCACAGCCTGCAGCTTCTACTGCAATTAATTTAACTTGTTCATTTTCTATAAAATGATAAAAAGCACCAGCAGCATTACTACCGCCACCCACACAGGCAAAAACATATTCAGGAAATGCCTTACCGGTCTTTTCGGCTAATTGATTTTTAATTTCGGCACTGATAACCGATTGAAACCTGGCTACCATATCGGGATAAGGATGTGGCCCTACAACACTACCAATTATATAATGGGTATTTTGAGGATGGTTGATCCAATCGCGAATAGCTTCATTGGTAGCATCCTTCAAGGTCATGCTTCCACTGGTTGCAGGAATAACAGTAGCGCCTAACATTTTCATACGAGCAACATTGGGAGCTTGCCTTTCAATATCTTTCTGCCCCATATACACAACACATTCCAAACCTTTCAGGGCACATACCGTAGCTGTCGCAACCCCGTGCTGTCCTGCTCCTGTTTCTGCAATAATTCTTTTCTTGCCCAATCTCTGTGCAAGTAATATTTGTCCGATGGTATTATTGATTTTATGCGCGCCGGTATGACAAAGATCTTCGCGTTTCAGATAAATACTTGCCCCATATTTTTCACTGAGTCTTTCGGCAAGGAATAAAGGAGTAGGTCGGCCAACATAATCGTTTAAAAGCAGGTTGAATTCTTCCTGAAATCCGGTTTCATAAATCAATGAAAGATATTGTTCTTGTAATTCCTTCACATTTGGATACAACATTTCTGGAACAAAAGCTCCGCCAAATTCGCCATAGTATCCTTGCTCACTAATTGTAAAATTCATATTGAAATTATTAAATTTTTAGTAGCGCTTATTTCAATGCTTGTTTACATTGTAAAATCAGTGCCATATCTTTTACACCAGGTTCTTTTTCAAAACGACTATTAATATCGATGCCAAAAAAATCGGGGTGTTTGAATTTTTTTATTTTATCCATGTCGTCTAAAGAAATGCCGCCACTTAAGAAAAAAGGCTTTTCAATTTTCGCTTTAGTCAAAAGTTTCCAATCGAATTGTTTGCCTGTGCCGCCTTTTGCAGCGGGGTCAGCAGTATCGAATAAATAGTAGTCGCATACAGCATCATAGTCAGCCACCAGTGCATCAATATCTGTTGTACTGGCATCAATTGAAAAAGCTTTGATAACTTCTACTTCCGAGCTAAGGTCTTCACACATTTCCGGAGATTCTTTACCATGTAATTGCACTACATCCAATCCGTATTCATCGATGGCATCCAGTACTTCTATCATTTCGGGGTTGACGAAAACACCTACTTTTTTTATATCAAAATCGCCTTTTTTAATTTCAGTTCCTTTCAGCTTATCGCCCATATAACGGGGAGAATCTTTTACGAAAATAAATCCTGCAAAATCGATATTCAAACCTTCTAATTGCTGTAGCTGTTTTAGCTGTGTAATACCACAAACTTTAATATTCATATTTTTTTACTTTTTGGGCTTGTACTTAAAGTACAAGTTTATGATTGATGATTAAGTTTATTTATAAAATTTTTAAATGCTTCTCCGGGGTTACTGGTTTTCATAAAATGTTCCCCCATTAAAAAGCCTTTGAAACCATGTTGTTGAAAAAGGCGAATATTTTCAATGCTATTGATGCCACTTTCCGCTACTTTTATTTTATCAGTTGGAATCTTTGTTGCCATTTGTAAACTTCTGTCGATATCTACGGCAAAAGTTTTTAAATCGCGGTTATTGATTCCAATAATTGCTGTTGCATCACAAATATGCATTAATTCTTCCTCACTGTGAAGTTCGAGTAAAACTTCCAGTCCAAGTGCTGTTGCATATTCTGCCAGTACCTTTACCCGCTTAGGAGAAAGGCATGCAGCGATTAAAAGTATAACATTAGCGCCAATTGTTTTAGCCTCTGCAATTTGGTATTCATCAATGATAAAATCTTTTCGTAGAATAGGAATGGCATTTGCCCTGGCTATTTTCAAATCGCCATTTGTGCCGCCAAAAAAATGCGTATCTGTCAATACTGATAAAGCACTGGCTCCATGATTTGTATAGTTAGCAGTTACATCAGCAATACTCGCCTTGTCGTTAATGATTCCAAGTGAAGGGGATTTTCTTTTGAATTCAGCAATGATGCCCGACTTTTCGTTATTCAACAAGAAAGCCTTTAATGAATAGTCAGATTTCATTTCTACTGCCTGCTTTTCTACAGTATCAAATGACACTAAAGCTTTGCGTGCCTCCAATTCTTTTTGTTTATGAGCAATGATCGTATCTAATATATTCATGCCTGTAATGCTATTAAATTTTCTAAACATGCTTTCGCCTTACCCGACTCCAAACTTTCTACTGCAGCCTGATAAGCAAGATCGTAGGATGTATATTTACCAGTGCTAAATAAAGCCAATGCAGCATTGGCCAATACTACTGCATTTTGTGCCCATGTACCCGATCCTGATAATATTCGGGTAAATATTTTGGAAGCTTCTTCAGGGGTATTACCGCCAAAAATATCGGCAGGAGTCACCATACGTTTACCCAATTCAATGGCCGACATTATTTTTTCTCCTTCATTGGTAATGATTTTGGTATCACCAGTTAATGAAATTTCATCGTAACCATCCAATGCATGAATAATGGTGAATTTATTGCCGGAGGGTTGTAATAAATAATTGTAGATGCGCGCCATTTCCAAATTATATACACCTACTAATTGATAGGTTGGCTTTGCTGGGTTGACCATGGGACCCAGCATATTAAAGAAAGTACGGATGCCGAGGTTCTTTCTTATACCAGCAACAGCTTTCAATGCAGGATGAAACAAAGGTGCATGTAAGAAACAGATGCCTGCCTTATCCAATTCGGAACGAAGTTTTTCATTATCGGTTTTGAATTGATAGCCCAGATTTTCCATTAAGTTGGAAGATCCACTGATGGAAGTGGCTCCATAGTTACCATGCTTGGCTACTTTTTGCCCTGCACCAGCTACAATAAAACAACTCAAGGTAGAAATATTAAAAGTATTTTTTCCATCCCCTCCTGTACCAACAATATCAATGGTTTCAACATCTCCTAAATCTACTGGCACACATAATTCAAGCAAGGCTGCTCTAAAACCCTGTAATTCTGGAATAGTTATACTGCGCATCAGGTAAACCGTTATGAATGCAGTAATCTCTACCTCATTATAGATTCCTTTCGATATATTCACCAATACTTCTTTTGCCTGTTCCCGCGAAAGTGTTTTATGTTCAAATAAATAATTTAATATTTTTTTCATCTGCTGTTGTTTGGAATTCTTTTAATTATAGCTGAAAAAATCATTTTATTGATTCAACCAATTGCGCATTAGTTTTTCACCATCAGGTGTCAACACACTTTCGGGATGAAACTGTACTCCTTGTATATCATATTGTTTGTGTTGCAATGCCATGATGAAGCCATTGGCATCACGGGCTGTTACTTCCAGTGCTGTAGGAAAATTTTCATCACTTACAATCCAACTATGGTAACGGCCTACTGTTATTTCGTCGGGCATTTGCTCAAATACACTTTTGTTTTTCGCTGCTGATTTTTTCAATATTTGAATGGGCGTAGCAATGCCGTGGTACACTTTGTCGAGGTTTATTAATTGTCCGCCAAAAGCCTCTCCAATCGCTTGATGCCCGAGACATACCCCCAAAATTGATTTACTGCTTGCATATTCTTTAATCAAAGGAATTAGCAATCCTGCCTCTTTTGGAATACCTGGGCCGGGTGATAAAACTATTTTATCGAATTCTTTTATTTTTTCCAGCGCAATTTGATCATTGCGGTAAACCTCCACTTTAACAGCGGTTATCATCTCAATTAGATGAACAAGGTTATATGTAAAAGAATCATAATTATCAAAAACAAGTATTTTCATACTAACCATTTAATTTGCTTAAAAATTTATTTCCCGCTGGATTGAGAAGCCCAATCCAATGCTTTTTTTAAAGCCCCTAATTTATTATTCACTTCCTGCAACTCACGTTCAGGCTTACTCGCAGCCACCACACCAGCACCTGCCTGACAAATCAAGGTATTGTTCTTGCTTAAAAAGGTTCTGATCATGATGGCATGGTGAATACTACCATCAAAACCCATCCAGCCAATAGCGCCTCCATAATAGGAACGAGGGGTCGGTTCAAATTCATTGATCAATTGCATGGCTTTAATTTTAGGGGCGCCGCTCAATGTTCCTGCTGGAAATGTAGCCGCCAATAAATTAAAAGAATGAATTTCCGGAGCAGGCTTTCCCCTTACTTCACTTACCAGGTGAATAACATGACTATAATAATTTATTTTTTTATACTGAGTAACCTCCACTTCGGTACAAACCCTGCTAAGATCATTGCGTGCAAGGTCTACCAGCATTACATGTTCAGCATTTTCTTTTTCATCGTTTTTCAGTTGTAGCGACAAGGCCTTATCCGTTTCATCATCACCCGTTCTTTTTACTGTGCCTGCAATGGGATGTACAATGGCATATCCATTTTGTAATAGCAACTGACTTTCAGGAGAGGAGCCCATTAGTTTGTAATCGCCATAATCGAAATAAAATAAATAGGGACTGGGATTGATACTTCGCAATGCCCTGTAAACATTAAACTCATCGCCAATAAATTTTTGTTCAAATCTTCTGCTGAGTACAATTTGAAAAACATCACCACGATGGCAACTTTGAATGCCCTTGGCAACGATGTCCATATATTCCTGATCGGTAAGATTTGAAATTTCCTCCCCTTGCTTTTGAAAAGGATAATCGGGTACATCTTTGCTTTTAATTAAACTTTCCACCAAGTCGCCATTACTTTCCAATCCATCTATACAATTTTCACAAATAAAAAGTTCATTATTAAAATGATTGAAAGCAATTACATATTGATATAAGCGATAGCGCATCAAGGGAATTGCATCGCCCGTGTTCAATTTTTTAAAAGTCAATTGAATATTGTCAAAAAACTGTACAGCATCGTAAGCAGTATAACCAAATAAACCCTGCGCAACCTGAATGGGTTTAGGAATGGCTGTGTTGATTTCAAATCTTTGCATGAAATCCCAAAGATGATTGGGCACATCTGTAGGATGAAGGATGGGGATTTTTGCTGCTTCCTGTCCCGGCATTTTAAATTCAATACTGGAAGGATTACTGATTTCTATTCCGGCGATGGCATTAATACCAATAAAAGAAAAACTGTTTTCTCCCGCGTGATTATCGGTGCTTTCCAATAAAATAGTGTCTCTGAATTGGTCACGCAGCCTAAGGTAAATGCCCACCGGTGTATGGATATCAGCCAATAATTTTTTAAAACCCGTCGTAATATTTATTTTTTTCATACTTATCCCCTGTTTGTAATTAATGAAAGGGTAAAAAAAACCCGGCAACTTGTGCCGGGCAAACTATTTATATAGCATACGCAATGGGCACTATCAATCGATATTGCTCCACCACCAGCCTTTGTTATTTGTATTTAAATGAATCATGTCATGCAAATATGGGGAAGAATTAATTAATAAAAAAATATTTTACTTATAGCATAAAAATTATTCAGCAAAAATGCTGATAGAATGCTGATTTTGGTGGAAAGTATTCTCATTTTGGGTAAAAAATACACAGTAATTGAGTTAACTTCAATAAAAAATTTCACATGAAAATTCTTGTATTTGGTGCTACAGGTATGGTTGGGAAAATGCTGGTACAGCAGGCCTTGATGATGGGCCATCAGGTTAAAGCTTTTGGAAGAAATGTATTTAGCAGTTTTGATATGGATCAGCAAAACCTGGAACTGATTAAAGGTGCTTTGTTCGACGAAGGCGATGTATTGCACGCCATGCAGGGCGTAGATGCTGTGTTATCAGCTCTAGGGGGAGGTTTTGATGGAAATGATAAGACCAGGACATTGGGTATGAAAAATATTATTGCTCAGATGAAAAAAACGGGGGTAAAAAGAATTATTGGCGTAGGCGGTTTGGGCGTGCTAAATGCTGATGAAAACAGCTTGTTAATTGATCAGGAATCATACCCACAGGAATATGTACCAGTTGGCAAGGAGCATCAACTTGCCTGGGAATATTTACGGGAAAGTGGGCTCGACTGGACCTTTGTTTGTCCGCCGAATATTCAAAATCAAGGTCCTACCGGAGCATATAGTACCAATGCTAACTATCCACCTGCTATTAATAAATACAGTATCAATGCAGGTGATCTGGCGATGTTTATGTTAAATGAACTGGAAAAAAATCAATATATCAAACAAAGGGTTGGTATATCCAATTAATGATAGCGTTAAATATTAGCTTCTTTGAAATACATTCCATTATTTTTTATCCTATCTGATTCGATTGCATAATAAAACTGATTTATATGAAACAAATATCACTACTTATATGTCTATTTGCCTCCTTTCAATTGAAAGCACAGGATGCTATTGAATACCAAACACCTCCCAAGGCTATCTATGATTTAGTGATGGCCAAACCCACCCCTACAGTAAGTAACGATAGTAAAGGGCATTTTATGCTAATCCTGGAAAGGAGTAGTATGCCAACTGTGGAAGACTTAGCACAACCAGAATTACGCATTGCCGGACTAAGAATTAATCCCATCAATTTTTCACCCAGTCGCTCCTCCTATTTTACCAACATTCTCATAAAGGACATTACTAACGGTAAAGAATACCCTGTAATTGGCTTACCTGGCAATTTAAAGGGAGGCAGTTTACAATGGAGTCCCGAGGAGGATAAGGTGGCCTTTACCAATAGTACAAATACGGCAATTGATATTTATACCATAGATATTAAAACACATGTTGCAAAGAAAATAAATAAGGCTGCCGTCAACCAAGTATTGGGTGCAGCTTTTGACTGGATCGACAATAAAACAATATTGTATACAGCTGTTCATCAGCCATTGGCGAAGGCTCCTAAAAAACCATTGGCGCCGCGCGGACCAGTAGTGCAGCAAAATCTTGGAAAAGTAGCCCCCAGCGCCACTTTCCAGGACCTTATAAAAACACCCTTTGACGAGTCTCAATTTGAATTTTACGCCACTACACAACTTGTCAAAAACAATAATGGCATTGAAACAGCCATCGGTAAACCTGCTATATATGCAACCGTAAGTATTTCACCCGATAAAAAATATATATTATCTGAAAGAATAGATAAACCATTTTCATATCTGGTAACTGCTACGGGATTTAATTCAACCATTTTTGTTTCAGATATCAATGGAAATGAAATAAAGACCATTGCCAAAATTCCCAGTAGTGAATTGGCGCCATCTGGATATGACAATGTACTGAATGCACCCAGGGCGCATAAATGGCTAAGCAATTCGCCTGCTACCCTTGTTTGGATTGAACCATTGGATAGCGGATTGATTAAAAAGAAACAAGTTTTTCATGATGCCGCCTATACATGGACTGCCCCTTTCTCTGAAAACCCAACCATATTGGTTAAAACAGGTATGCGTTTGAATAACATAATAGACATCACGAATAATTTATTTTTTGTTACAGAAGGTTCTCGGGTGAAGCATCGTCAGGTGCTCAGTAAATTTAATTTGAATGATAGCTTGGTTACGCTTATCGACCGAAGTACCGATGATGCCTATAACGACCCGGGCACTCCACTTACTGAAAAAAATAAGTATGGAAAAGATATTATAAAGCTAATGGATGGCAAGACTATTTTCATGCGTGGTGTAGGCTCCTCACCAAAAGGTGATTTGCCCTTCCTATCAAGTTTTGATATTAATTCTAAAGAGCAGAAACTATTATGGCGTTGTCAGGAGCCCTATTACGAGACAGTTACAGATGTATTGGATTATGACAAAATGATTATTGTCACCAATAAACAAAGTCAGGAAGAAGTCCCCAATTACTTTATCCGGGATATTCGAAATAATACAGCAAAAGCCATTACAGCATTTCCTGATCCGCAACCGGGTTTAAGGGGAATAACTAAGGAGAAAATTACCTATAAAAGAAAGGATGGAATTGACTTGGCCGCCGATTTATATTTACCAAAAGGATATGATTCCAAAAAAGACGGACCTCTTCCAGTAATACTATGGGCTTATCCAAGAGAATTCAAAAGTGCTGCCGATGCGGCTCAATTGAGAGGCAGTAAATATAATTTTGTAAGAGTAGGTTATGGATCAATGATATTTTGGGCTACCCAAGGCTATGCAATCATGGACAATACAGAATTTCCTATTGTGGGTGAAGGAGATCAACAACCGAATGACAACTTTATTGATCAACTGACCTGGAGTGCAGAAGCTGCCATACAAAAAATTGCTTCCATGGGAATTGGTGATAGTAACCGAGTAGCAGTAGGCGGGCATAGTTATGGAGCATTCATGACAGCTAACCTGCTAGCACACACGAAATTATTCAAAGCAGGCATAGCAAGGAGTGGGGCTTATAACCGCACCCTTACTCCTTTTGGTTTTCAAAATGAAGAACGCACGTATTGGCAGGCACCTGAATTGTATTTTGCCATGAGCCCATTCAGTTATGCCAATAAAATAAAAACACCTTTATTAATGATACATGGAGAGGCAGATAATAATCCCGGTACTTTCCCAATTCAAAGTGAAAGGTTATACAATGCCATTAAAGGTCATGGAGGAACTGTAAGATTTGTACAATTGCCATTTGAATCGCATGGATATGCCGCAAAGGAAAATATTTTACATTTATTATGGGAACAGGATCAATGGCTCGACAAATGGGTAAAGAAAGCTGGTCATTAAGTTGTTTTAACTATTTTTTTCAAGCCCGGTAGTATTACCGGGCTTTTTTATACAAGACAAATTTTTGCTTGCGGCAGCTTTGTCTGCAGAATAATAATTCCCCATACTATTAAAATAGCGCCTATCTTTATATACAGAAAATGCTACATGAAAGCTTACAGCACCATACCTATTAACCTAGTAATGTACTCCTCATTATTCATAAACACTAATACTATATTATATGAAAAAAAATGCACTTAGGAGGTTTTTGCCTCTTGTCGTATCGGCCTTACTATTCAACCTATTAATCAGTTGCGGAAATGAAAAAAAGGAAACCAATACTGCAACAGTTAGTAATACTGATAGTCCCGCTTCAGCATCACCAGTAAATCAAACACCTGTTACCAATAACAACGACCCTGTGCCACCGCTACCGACTGAGGTTACAACAAAACCATCCACAGAAAACAAACCAATTGTAAAACCAACTACAAGCACTACTGTAGCCACCACAGTATCGACACCAGTAAAGCCTACTACAAATGATAATACTATTGTAAAACCAACAGTTAATACAAACAAACCAGCGGAGCCAGTTACAGTTACTCCAAAGCCAACTATACCAGCAACAACCCCTGTTGTAGTAACCCCACCCCCAGTTGTAAATACCAATCCCATTCCGGCCAAAGACCCAGAGCCCAAAGTAACAATACCAGCACCGGGAGAATGGGTAGTGCCAGCTAAGGATAAAAACAAAGTAAACCCTGTAAAAGCGGATGGCGAATCAATTGATATAGGCAGAACATTATATATGACCAATTGCGCTTCCTGCCATGGTAAAACTGGCAAGGGTGATGGCGCCAAAGCTACAACCCTCACCACAACGATGGTTAGCCTTCGATTGCCGATTGTACAAAATCAAACAGACGGATCACTCTTTTACAAAACAAGGGAAGGAAGGGACGAAATGCCCCGTTACATGAAACGTATTCCCAATGAAGAAGACATCTGGCATATCATTAATTTCATGCGTACCTTAAAATAAAATAGTCTTTAGGTTAAGTTAAAAAAAGCTGCAGATAAGTAATCGTTTTAAAAAAAAAGGGATATTCCATTTGGTAATTAAAATAATTTTTATATTTTAACTGCCGAAAGCCTGGAGGAAGGACTATTCTTAGCTATAAAACGATTGCGATGTCAAATTCTATTTCCATTAATGCAGTCACTATTCAAGAGTGGCTAGCCGCAAAATTGTCACTGGAAGCCATTGAAGCAGAATTGAAAGAAAAAGGCTTTGATGCCCATGCCATTGCTGAGCATATCCGTGAGTTTAAAAAAATAAAAAATGCCAAAAGGCAGTCTATTGGATTTGTATGTATGTGTATTGGCGCCGTACTGGGTTTTATCAGTTGTATGTTAACAGTCACCAATATTTTCCCTTCCTTATATAATACTTTTTTATATGGCTTAACCATGGTATCTGTTACCTTTATTGTAATCGGACTTTACCTGGTTTTTGAATAATGAGGCTTAAAAATGTATCACTATTTACAATCCCATTACTTAGGCTCATTGGCGATTCGGTTGTCGGGTAATTTCCCTCTTTTATAAATGATTAATCCATTTAAAAAATTGCGTAGTATCTGATCCCCGGCTTCAACATAACCGGGATGATCTTCTCTTCTGAATAAATCACCCAGGGCTCCTTTGGAAATTTCGAAATCAACCAAAGAAAGTATTTTGATAATATCATCGTTTTGCAAAGAAAGTGCAACCCTTAATTTTTTTAGAATATCATTATTATTCATGCTGTATGATTTATCCTATAAAGTTAGGGCATATTATCAGGAAAAGATTATCATACATTCGTTTTGGAATTTAACAGGAGTTACTGTGCATTTGCTAATTTGCTTAATTTTATAAACATTATAAATAATGCTTTATGCAAAAAATTGTTCCTTTTTTATGGTTTGATGGAAGGCTTGAAGAAGCAGTTCATTTTTATACTGGCATTTTCAAAAACGCAAAAATTGAAAGAATCAGTCCCTTAGAAGATGGAAAACCTAATTCAAAACCCAGTATAAAAACAGCCAGTTTTGAATTAGATGGTGTTCGATTCATGGGAATTGATG
The DNA here is from genome assembly GCA_943367825.1 of Chitinophaga pinensis. GTDB lineage: Bacteria > Bacteroidota > Bacteroidia > Chitinophagales > Chitinophagaceae > Ferruginibacter > Ferruginibacter pinensis_J. The sequence continues at coordinate 55,839 of CALRKF020000004.1, read as the reverse complement.
CTGGCCCTATGTTTCAATTTAGTCCAGCCATATCTTTTTTTGTGCATTGTGAAGATCAGGTTGAAGTAGACCATTTATGGAATGCTTTATCTGCAGGTGGTGAAGAACAACAATGTGGTTGGTTGAAAGATCCATTTGGTATTTCATGGCAAATTGTACCGAATTGCCTGGGCAGTTTACTAAGTGATCCCAATCCGTTGAAATCTAAAGCGGTTATGCAGGCTTTATTGAAAATGAAAAAAATTGATATTAAAACACTAGAAGAAGCACATAGGCTACCATCTTAAAAACAATATATAATCTCCTTAAATTGCTTTATTGATAAATTGTGCCCTTTCCAATCGGTCATTGATGGCCCTACCAATTTCCTTATCTGGCACTTTCTCTGCGATAATAAGATCAATATTTATTTCATCGAGCTGCCGAAGAGTTGTAAAAAGTTTAGCGGCTGCTTCTTCCAAACTACCGGTATCGGTTAAGTGAAAATAAAAATTGGCCGGTAAATGCTGGTAATTATTTTCAAAACTCAGTATGGCTATTCTTTTACCCTGGTATTTTTTTACCAAGCTATTTATGTCACCCAAATACAAGGGCACGGTTGTAGCATAATGACTTTTCAATTGGCCTGGTGTATTGGGCTTTGCATGTTGTAATTGCAGATTAATTTTTTGGCCAAGGGCTTGTTCAATCAACTCCACAGAAATACCTCCCAATCTTTCCAGTATCACTTCGCCTGTTTCTGTAAATGAAACAATGGTACTTTCTACTCCCACTGAAGTATTGCCGCCATCCAGTATATATGGAATTTTACCATTCAACCCCTGTAATACATGTTGCGCAGTAACCGGACTTACATATCCAAAAGGATTGGCGCTGGGGGCTGCAAGTGGAAAATCTATTTTTTTCAAAACTGCTTCAGTCATTGGATGTGAGGGGATTCTGATGGCCACTTTATCACTTCCTGCGGTAACCAAATCGGGAATACATGCTTTTTTTTTCAATAGAAAACTGATGGGGCCTGGAGAAAAAGCCCTTGCTAATAACAGACAATTTTCCGGAATAGTATCGGCATACAGCTGCATGGAGGCAATATCTGGTACATGAATAATCAAAGGATTAAACTGTGGGCGCTTTTTAGCTGCATATATTTTAAGTACAGCTTTTTCACTCATAGCATTTGCCGCTAATCCATAAACAGTTTCGGTTGGAATCGCTACAATCTCTTCCGCCATTAATAAGTCAATGGCTGCATTAATATCCGTTCCAATTTTAGTGATCATACTGATTGTAGAATAGTTTAGCAACAAAGATATCCTAAATTCAAATTTGTCAAACCAATCGAATTCTGGGAATTAATTTGTAGTAAAAAATCCTTGCGATTAATCCTTTACTTTTGTTGCTGCACATATTTTTATTGCATGAATCAATTACAAGCTAAAAAGATTGCACTCATCGGCATTGGAAACAGCCTTTGTGGTGATGATGGAGCAGGGGCCTATCTATGTCAATTACTTGAAATAAATAAAATCGACAATCTGCACATACTCACAACTACCCAACTTGATACTACTTTACTGGAAGAATTGAAGGAGATGGAAATAGTTATTTTGGCTGATGCTTCCTTAATTCATAACTCCATAAAAATAGAAAGGCTGGATATCCATTTAGGTAATCCCAGTTCTTCCTCGCACCATATTCACCCAGTCTTATTCGCAGAATTGGCCCATCGGCTATTTTCTAAAAAAACAACTTTCTATACTTGTGCAATTCCGGGTGAAAGTTTTGAATTAGGACAACCTTTGTCCGATAATTGTAAAACGGCTGTAGAAGAAGCGACTAGTATGGTGCTGGACTTTATAAAGAAAATTCGCTAATCCCTTTGAAGCTTTTGCACTAATATACCTTCGCTATTTACTACTTCAATAATCATGGGCATCTTTCCAATAGCATGTGTTGAACAGGACAGGCAGGGGTCGTAGCAACGGATGGTTGATTCTACCCTATTCAACATGCCCTCTTCAATTTTATTTCCCTTCACATATTGCTGTGCCACTTCCAATACAGAATGATTCATAGCAGGATTATTTTGACCTGTAGCAATCAGCAAATTCACTTTCACTAATTTTCCCGTTTCGTCTGTTTTGTAATGGTGAAATAAGGTACCTCTAGGTGCTTCAGAACTACCTATTCCCTCAGTATAATTCCATCTTCCATGGTGCTGGATATGCGTTGACGTTAGTTGAGGGTCTTGTAATATTTCTTCCGCCAATTCCACATCACCCAATGCTTCAATCAATCGCGTATAGTGAAAATAAAAACTTCCATGAACGGGTTTACCAGGACTCATTGATTTAAAGTATTCAAATTCCTTTTGTGCCAAAGGCGTCTTCATTTTACTCGCTACATTTAATCTTGCGAGTGGCCCAACCCTGTATATCCCCTTTTCAATTCCCAATGGTTTATAATAAGGATATTTTAAATAAGACCAGTCAACAGACCTTTCTGCAATAAACTCGAGGTAGCGGGCTGGGTCCAATTGGTCTTGTAATATCTTTCCTTCAGAATCAATAAAACGAAGTTTACCGTCATATAATTCGTGTTCCCCATTTTTACCAACAGTACCTAAATACATCGTTGGCGCTGTAGCAAAACTTTCCACCATTGCAGCATTTTTCTCATGGAAAGATTTAATGATACTTAATCCAAGTAATACGGTCTCTTTAGCTTCGGGTATCCATTCCTGTAATGCTTTTTTATTTTCATCAGTAAGAGGGAAAGCCATTCCCCCGGGCACTATGCCCATGATATGTATTTTTTTACCGGTGATGCGTTCACTGATTTCTTGTCCAAATTTGCGCAGCCGAATTCCTCTTAATGCTGTATCTGGAAATTTTTCTGCTATTCCTACAATATTTCTTTTTGCAGGATCACTATCATAACCCAATAAAAAATCGGGAGCAGATAAATGAAAAAAAGAGAGTGCATGAGAAGATAAGTTTTGACCAATATGCATTAATCTTCTGAGTAATTGTGCAGTATACGTTGGTTGAATACCTTGTATCATTTCACAGGCTTTCACACTGGCAAGTGTATGACTAGTTGGGCAAATACCACAAATACGGGGTGTAATAGTGGGCATTTCGGTATACATCCTTCCTTCACAAAATTTTTCGAATCCCCTAAATTCATTCACATGAAACTTTGCAGCAGCTACTGTTCCATTTTCATTTAATTGCAATGAAATTTTTGCATGGCCCTCAATTCTTGTCACTGGAGAGATATAGATGGTTCGTTTTTCAGTATTAGCCATATTTCAATTTTTTAACTTCACTTAAATTAGGTTGACGGTCATTCAATAATTCTACCAACACATAAAATATTGTGTCTGCATCCGGTGGGCAACCTGGCAATACCACATCTACTTTTACAACTTCTTGTAGAGGCACAACTTTATCATTCAATTTTAACAATGCAGGGTCATTGGGAGATTGCCCCTCGTCATCATTACTCATGGCATTCAAATAAGCAGCATCCAAAACATCCTTTAAAGGAAAATAGTTACGCATACCCGTTACATTGGTCATAACAGCACAATCGCCTAATGCAATTAAAATTTTGCTATGCTGTCTGATATGCTTTATTTCTTTCCAATGTTCATCACTGGTTACTGAACCTTCAACTAATGCAATATCCACTTCCGGGAAATCTTTACCATCCACAATCGGACTCTTAACAATGTCTGCCAGTTTAATTAAATCGAGTAATCTTTCATCTATATCCAATAATGACATATGACAACCAGAACATCCGCCTAACCAAACTGTAGCTATTTTTTTTCTTTCCATACTATTTTTTTTACTGCTTATAAATCCATTTCTCTTTTTTCAACTAAGTCTGCAATCATACCCGGATTTTTTTTCAACTGACCTTGCACCATTGCCTTGGGCCAGATAGCGCCAGTTGGGCAAGCATGTAAACATTTTCCACAGGAAGTGCAGGTAGTGGATGCACCCCAGGGGGTATTAAAATCGGAAATGATGCGAACCTGATTACCGCGGTTCATGACATCCCAATTGTATGCACCTTCTACCTCTGCACATACTCTAACACACCTTGTGCACATGATGCATCTATTGTGATCCATCACATACCAGGGATGGGAAGTATCCACTTCACAGCTAGGAAATAAAAAAGGATATCGAATATGATCGAGTCCCACTGCATATCCTAAAGCTTGTAATTCGCATTGACCATTTGCAATGCAAACCGAGCAAACATGATTTCTTTCGGCGAAGATTAATTCGGTGGTAATACGTTGATAGCGTTTAAGCCTATCCGTTTGTGTATGAACGATCATATTCACTGCTACCTTGGTGGTACAAGCTGATAGCAATTTATTTACTCCTTCAATCTCTACTAGACATAGTCTGCATGCGCCGATATCTGTTACCCCCTTTAAGTGACACATGGTCAATAATGGTATACCCTTTTCCTTGCAAACTTCCAAAATAGTTTTACCGGTGTCCACTTCCATTCTTACATCATTGATATCTATTGATATGGTTGTCATACATTAATTTATTAGTGGTTACTGCTTAGATTGGTTTCATTTGTCGTTAATACTATTTTCATATTCATGCCTGAAGTGACGCAGGGTACTTAATAGCGGATTAGGGGCAGAAGCACCCAATCCACATAAACTTGTTTCTTTTACATACAAAGCCAACTCCTCTAGTCGCTCCAAATCGATGGAGGTACCTTTTTTATCGGCTAGTTTTTTTAATAAATCATGCATCATCTTGGTACCTACTCTGCAGGGCACACATTTACCACAACTTTCATCCATACAAAATTCCATAAAGAATCTTGCTACATCTACCATATCTGCGGCTTCATCCATAATAATCAATCCGCCCGATCCCATAATAGAACCTAATGCAGTCAATGATTCATAATCCATTTTTACGTCAAGATGAGCAGCAGGAATACATCCGCCGGATGGACCACCCGTTTGGGCTGCTTTAAACTTTCCTCCGCCCTGAATGCCGCCGCCAATTTCATATACTATTTCACGCAGACTGGTTCCCATCGGAACTTCAATTAAACCCGAATAATTGATTTTCCCTGCCAAGGCAAATACTTTTGTGCCGGCACTTTTAGCGGTACCAATTTCGCTGTACCACTCACCACCATTCAGGATAATAGGTACAATACCCGCAAAGGTTTCTACATTATTGATTAAAGTAGGCTTGCCCCATAAACCCGATTCTGCAGGAAATGGGGGGCGAGGCTTAGGTGTTCCCCTTTTACCTTCAATGGATGCAATCAGGGCAGTTTCTTCTCCACATACAAAAGCACCTGCCCCAATTCTTACTTCCACATCAAAAGAAAACTCACTACCAAGAATAGACGAACCAAGTACCCCTGCTTTCCTAGCCTGCTTAATTGCCATTTCAAATCTTTTGATAGCCAAAGGATATTCACCTCTGATATAAGCATAGCCCTTAGTGGCACCTACGGCATAACCAGCAATGGCCATTCCTTCCAATACCCTATGTGGATTACCTTCTAAAACACTTCTGTCCATGAATGCACCAGGGTCGCCTTCATCTCCATTGCAAATAATATATTTTTGAGGGCTCACATATTTATATACGGTTTCCCATTTTAATCCAGTTGGATACCCAGCACCGCCCCTGCCGCGCATGCTGCTTTGTTTTACCTCTGCAATTACTTCTTCAGGGCTGTATTGAAACAATACTTTACTTAATGCCGAATAGCCATCCACTGTCAGGTAATCATCAAGGGTTTCGGGATTAATATCGCCACAATCTTTTAAAGCAATTTTTAGTTGCTTTTTAAAATAGGGATCCTCTAATGCATTTACAAAAGGCTTTGCATGAAAATCGGCAAACAACAATAAATCCTCCAAGGGTTTTTTATCCACTACCTGACTTTGAACAACAGCAGTAATATTATTACAGTCCACTTTCTGATAGATGGTGTTTCCAGGTAAACATTTCAGCAGCGGTCCCTGGTTACAGGGGCCCATACAACCTGTTGGAATAATTTCTACTGTTTGCTGCAATCCCCTTTCAGTAATTTCTGCTTTTAATTTTTTAAGTAATTCTTCCGCGCCGGAAGAGATACAACCAGCTCCACAACAAACAGCAATTCTTTGTTTGAATGCAGCCTTCTTATCAATGGCCTTATCTCTTTCAATTTTTAATTCCTGCGTATTCATTTTGCGCTTGTTTTTGCATTGATTTTATTAACCAGTTCTGGGCCGGTTATTTTGCCAATCACTTCGTCATCCAATACTACTGCAGGCGCTAATCCACAAGCACCGATGCAGCGTGCCATTTGTACACCCAATTTATTATCTGGCGAAACCTGCCCGGGCTTCAATCCGAAATTGGTTTCAATGGATGCTAATAATGTCGCGGCTCCCTTTACATAGCAAGCGGTACCAGTACAAATCAAACAAGTATGTTCGCCTTTTGATTTCAAGGAGAAAAAATGATAAAAACTAACGGTAGAGAATACCCTAGAAGGAGGGAGCCTTAAAGCCTTAGTGATGTACTGTAGTACATTCATGGGCAAATACCCATAAGCATTTTGTGCTGTATGCAAAATTTCAATTAGGGCATCAGCCCGATAATTTTCCTTTTTGATTTTTGCAGCTAATAATTTAACCCTGGGATCTGTGGCAGAACCTTCAAGATTCGGAGTCATTGAATCCTGTTTCATAGTTGTAGTTGTTAGAAGATTTGAATTGAACGATCAAAGCTCCCGGCAACTTTTCGTGGTATGTACTGGAACCCATCGCTACGATTTCAAACTTTCAACAAAGTTATCTCATAGCAATATGGTAAAAAATGACATTCATCATGAAAAGAAATAAAGGCAGGCATGCATTGCATACAAATTTAATATATTTTGAATGCCCCTATTTTGCGTTAAGTCTTCCCCTGTAATTTCCGAACTAAGTTTACAAAAACTACTACTCTAGACTCGTATATTCATCCAAGTAATGATGAAATTACTGGAATCAATTTCCAGAATAAAATGCTGCTAATTTAAATCATACTAAAAAGCAACCCTCGTTGTCACTTTGAAAGCAAATTTAACAAAAAAAGAAAAAAAAGAAAATAGCCCTAAATATTCGGCTATTTTTAATACTTTTGCTAAAACGCCCTACAATTTTTGATTTTTATTCAATACTAACCAATTTACATATACATATTATTTTACATTTTCAATTTATTTTTCAAGCTTTTTCAACTTAATTAAGTTTAGGCATCCTTTTTGAAATATGCTGATTACTTTATTGAAAACTGTCTAAAATCCAACGTGAATGAAAAAGTACATTTTGTTTTGCTGTAGCAGCTTATTAGCAATCACAGCTTTTTATGCTTGTAAGCATGAAATCCCAGTAGGTGCCATTGTAGTCGACCCCAATCCTACTCCCATTCCGGGAAGTACAGGAAGGCCCTGCAGTCCCGACTCTGTTTATTTTGCCAACCAGATTTTACCCATGATTAATTCGGGTTGTGCGATGAGTGGTTGTCACGACAACATCACCCATAAGGAAGGGGTTACACTTACCAGTTACACAACTATTATGCAGCATGTAGTGCCTGGTAATGCAAATGCCAGTAAATTGTATACTGTATTGTTGCAAACGGGCAATAACAGAATGCCTCCTCCTCCCAATGCAGCATTTACACCTACTCAAATTTCTTTAGTACAGAAATGGATCAATCAAGGTGCTAAAAACAATTCCTGTGATATGTGTGATACGGCTGATTTTAAATACAGCACCGCTATTAAACCGCTGATGCAGAATAAATGTCAGGGTTGTCATAACCCAGCATCATTGGGAGGTAATATTGATCTCTCCACTTATGCAGGTACAAAGGCAGTAGCCGTAAATGGTAAATTATATGGCTCTATCAATTGGGCAACTGGCTTTTCTCCCATGCCGAAGGGTATGCCTAAAATGGCTGCTTGCGAAATTACACAGGTTAAAAAATGGATTGATGCCGGATCCCCTAATAACTAACACCCAAACAAAAAGAACATGAAAAAAATAATCCCGCTATTAATAGTGATAATAGCAGTAATAAGTTTTCCCTCCTGCTATTACGACAAGGCTGATTTGTTATATCCCGGCTCCAAAGTTTGTGATACTACTGGGGTAGTATCCTATTCAGGTAAAATTGTACCTTTATTGAATTCACAATGCTATGGTTGCCATAGAAGCGGAGCTGGCAATATCACTATGGGCACTTATGCAACTGACAAAGTCATTGCTACTAATGGAAAATTGATGGGTTGTATCAGTTATGCCTCCGGGTTCTCACCAATGCCTAAAGGTGCGACAAAGCTCAGCAACTGTAATATTGCATTAATTAATAAATGGGTAACCTCAGGTACTCCTAATAACTAAATTAAATATTACAGGTATGAATTTTTTTAAAAGAAAAGCTGTCCGCTATGGTTTGCTCGCAATATTGATCCTGGGTGCAGGCGCTGCATACTATGGATATAAGGAGTTTAATAGGAAGGCAAAAGATATTGCCACTTTAAAACCTGACTATACAATACAAGCTGCAGCACTCGTAGATGAATTCAGTAAAAACGATTCCCTTTCCACAAAAAAATACCTCGACAAAGTGGTAGCAATAACTGGCAATCTTAAATCATTGGATAAGGATGATAAAGGATTTTTCACGGTGGTATTGGGCGACAATAATTCGAATTCATCTATTAGGTGCAGTATGGATAGCGCACACAATGCAGAGGCAGCAACACTTTCAAGCGGCACTACTATTCAAGTGAAAGCAATATGTACCGGTTATAATGCAGATGACCTTGGCCTGGGTGCCGATATTATGTTTAACCATTCTTGTATCATTAAAAAATAAAATTAACATGAAAAAAATATTATTCCTATTCAGCACAGTCCTTTTGGTAGCCACTAGTCAGGCACAAGACAAATATTTTACAAAAACTGGCAAAATCAGTTTTGATGCCACAGTACCAAAATCACCAGAGGATATCGTGGGCGTAAATAAAGGCACTACAATGGTATTAGATTCAAAAACAGGTGAAATGCAATTTGTACTTCAAATGAAAGGCTTTGAATTTGAACGCGCATTGATGCAGGAACATTTCAATGAGAATTATGTAGAAAGCAATAAATATCCCAAATCAGATTTCAAAGGAAGTATCACAAACAACGATAAAATTGTTTATACAAAAGACGGCAGCTATGCTGCACATGTGAAAGGCAAATTAACTATGCACGGCGTAACCAAAGATGTAGAAACCGATGGCAAGATTGTTGTAAGCGGAGGGAAAATCAGTGCTACTGCTAGTTTCAATGCTTTATTTGCAGACTACAATATCAGTATCCCTTCTTTAGTTGCCGACAAAGTAGCCAAATCTGTAAAGATCAATGTTGAATGCGCACTAGAGCCATTGAAAAAGAACTAAGTTTACAAAATATTAATTCCAATCAGCATGAAAAATATTTCTAGCAGGGTTATCCTGTTCCTAACCTTCGTATTCATCACAAACCATCTTTTGGCGCAAGACTTACTTTCCTTATTAGGCGAAGAAAAACCTAAAAAAGAATTGGTTACAAATGCTTTTAAATCTACCCGTGTTATCAATGAACATTCAATGGAATTTCTTTCTCCTGGTACCATGGACTTTCGCATATTGCACCGATTTGGTCAAATGGATCAAGGGTATAGTAATTTCTTTGGCCTTGATCAGGCTTCTATGAGGATGGGCTTTGATTTCGGTATTACCAAAAGTATGATGTTTGGCTTTGGCCGTAGTACTTATAAAAAAGAATTAGATGCTTATTTGAAATTTGCTCCTATCAGGCAGTCAACCGGCTATCATTCATTCCCTTTTACAGTAGCAACAGTGGCAGGTATTACAATGAATACTAGCCCTTGGGCAGATCCTACCATAAAAAATTATACTACTTCCCGACTGGCATATTACTTTCAAGCCATCATCGGAAGAAAATTCAGTGAGGCAGTTACATTGCAATTAACGCCTACGATGATTCATACCAATCTCGTTCCTATTCAAACACAACCCAATGATGTATATGCTGTGGGTTTTGGAGGAAGAATCAAATTTACTAAGAGAATGGCATTTACCTGGGACTATTCCTATTTAGTAAATGGCAGGTATGATAGTGTAAATTATAATCCGCTTTCCATCGGAATTGATGTAGAAACCGGTGGTCACGTTTTTCAATTACATTTCTCTAACTCTACTGGTATGAATGAAAGGGCATTTGTAACTGAAACCACCAATACCTGGGGCAAGGGTGAAATTCGTTTTGGTTTTAACCTGTCAAGAGTATTCCAAATTAAAAAGAATAAGAAGCTGTAGGATTTCAGCACAGAATTCAAAAAAGTACAACCCTGGTTTATGCCGGGGTTTTTTATTAATACCACTCAAAATCTAATTAAGAATTGTAAACTGCAATTATATAGTGGTTAGCTATTTAATAGGAAATTATTTTCCCCTTTGCTTTCAGTTAGGTATTTTTATAAAAAAACAAGATGAATAAGGTATTGGCCATTCTCGCAATGACATTAATTACAATATCTCTAAAGGCGCAGGATGCCAGCAGCTACTATAATGAAGGGATGCAATTAAAAAATAATGGGAAATCTGTAGAAGCACTGCGCAAATTCAAAAAAGCAACTGAAATAAAAACTGATTATACCGCGGCCTACTACGAAATTGGTTGGTGTTTGAATGATACCAAGGACTATATCGGTGCTATTAAAATCTTACGACAGGTTAGAATAAACTGGCCTGAAGTAGCAAAACTACATTTTGAATTGGGCTTTGCATTTGAAAAAAGCAATCAAATTGATTCTGCTATCCAATGTTATAATACCTGCTTGCAATACAAAAAAGATTATTCAAATGCCTTCAAACAACTGGGATTAATTGCTTATAACAAGGAAGATTATGATAATGCTTTACGAAATTTTGACAAATTTGAAAACGCCACTACTATTTTAATAACCGATTATTTATACTGGTATAAAAAAGGTTTTTGTCTTAATGCAATAAAAAAATATGAAGAGGCAAAAATAGCATTGGCAAATTCAATTGAAAATAAAGCAGATTATGTCAACACTTATCTTGAATTAGGCTTTGCTAATACCAAGCTAAAACTGAATGACGATGCCATTAAAAACTTTAATATCGCAAAGGATATGGACCCAACAAACCATATTCCCTACAATGGCATTGCAGAAGTGTATCGCGACAATATAAAAGATTACGACAATGCCATAAGTTGGTACCAGAAAGCCCTTAATACCAAACCAGATGAGCGGAAAGCATGTTATGGCATGGGCTATTGTCTGAATAGCAAAAAACAATATAATGATGCCATTCCTTATCTACAAAAAGCAATTGAAAAAGAACCCAGCTATGCCGCTGCCTATGTAGAACTCGGCTATAGCCATTACAAAATTAAAAACTATAGCAAGGCTGAAATAAACCTAAATAAAGCGATTTCAGTAAATTCCAAAAACGACAATGCGCATTATTATCTTGCCCTGCTATATATAGAGCAAAAAGAAAAAATAAAAGCTCAAATGGTGATTGATAAGATGAAAGCATTTAATTCAAAAAATGTTGCAGGCTTACAAGAGAAAATTAATAAGTTAAATTGATGCCCAATTGTATTTTTCAGGCAAATATATTTGCCGCACTTGCCATTTATTCACTGGATAACTTATAACATCTATACCTGTATTTGCAATAGAAAGTAAAATTGCCAAAGGCTTCTCTACCACTTATATCAGTAAATAAGAATACATTTGACTTGTCTTTTGGAAACAAGCTAGCTTTAATGCAGTGTATTCAAATTAAATTAAAACGATGGAAAAAGAAACAGAACTTAAATTGGCCGTATTAATAGATGCAGACAATGTACCTTATGCCAATGTAAAAGAAATGTTTGAAGAAATTGCCAAATATGGCACCCCTACTTTCAAACGTATTTATGCCGACTGGACAAAACCTACTGTATCAGGATGGAAAAAAGTATTATTAGAAAATGCTATTACCCCCATTCAGCAATACAGCTATTCCAGCGGAAAAAATGCAAGTGATAGCGCACTTATAATAGATGCCATGGATATATTATACACTGGCAAAGTAGATGGCTTTTGTATTGTATCCAGTGACAGCGATTTTACCCGACTGGCTACAAGGCTTCGGGAAGCTGGCATGAAAGTAATAGGCATTGGTGAAAAGAAAACACTCAACCCTTTTATTACAGCTTGCGACAAATTTATTTATATAGAAATTCTTAAACCTGCTATTAGTAATACCCAGGATACCGAATTCAATAAACAACCATCGAAGCATAATGCCAGCGCTAAGAAAGAACCACTGAGTAAAATTGACCCTAAAATTATTCGCTTATTTACCGATAGCATTTCAGATTTGGCGGATGAAAACGGATGGGCCTATTTGGGCGACCTAGGAAATCTGATGCTGAAGAAAAAACCTGATTTCGATCCTAGGAATTATGGTTTCACCAAGCTTCTACCATTATTAAAAAATATCAACCGCTTCGATATTGATGAAAGAGATACAGGTAAAAACAATATCAAACATATTTTTATAAAAAATAAATAAATTTAAATAAAAAAAGCACCTGCCATTGCTAGCAGGTGCTTTTTTAAAATTTACTTAAGCCACTAATTCTTCTTTTGAAACCTTGCTGTAATCCTCAGTTAGCTTGCGTTGCATTTCATACGGTACGGGTTCATAATCATAAAAATTCATTCTGAATTTAGCGCGGCCCTGTGTTAAGGAGCGCATATCGCCACTATAATCCTGCATTTCAGATAGCGGCACTTTGGCCATCACCTTTGTAAAATGACCTTCGGTATCCATTCCCTCTACTGTTGCACGGCGTGTTTGCAAATCGCCAATAACAGCACCCGTTAAATCTTCAGGACACAATACCTCTACATGGTACATGGGTTCCAATAATTGTGGATCTGCTTGCTGAAAAGCCTGACGGAATGCTTGTAAACCGGCAATTTTAAATGATATGTCATTACTGTCAACCGGGTGCATCTTACCATCGTATACGCATACACGCACATCGCGTACATAGGAACCAGTTAATGGACCTTCATTCATTTTTTCCATAACTCCTTTTAATATGGAAGGCAGGAAACGCTGATCGATTGCACCTCCAACAATACAATTGAAATACACCAGTTTACCACCCCAAGCCAATTCATGTACTTCCCTTGCTCTTACATTCAAGTCTCCGGGATCAGCCATACCTTCAAACCATGGTTCAATACGAAGGTGTACTTCTCCAAATTGGCCACTACCACCGCTTTGCTTTTTGTGCCGATACATACTGTCGGCACTTTTACGTATAGTTTCACGATAGGGAATACGAGGTTTTGAAAATTTTACTTCAATCTTCTGCAAATGTTCAATCTTCCATTTTGCAACAGCCAGGTGCATGTCTCCCTGACAATGAATAAGGGTTTGCTTTAATTCAGCCGAAACTTCCACTTTCAAAGTAGGGTCTTCATTACGGAGTTCATGAAGTGCAATGGCCAATTTTTCTTCCTCGCCTTTTTTAGTTGTTTCAATGGCCATAGTAAGATTAGAATCAGGGAATGCGATAGGCATTAATTCTATATTTTTCCCTTTTTCATGTAAGGTATTATTTACATGCGTATTTTTAAGTTTCAAAGTAGCTCCTATATCCCCTGCAGTTAATTCGTTTACTGGTATACGTTTGTTTCCTTCTGTAATAAACAACTGATTGATTTTTTCAGACACTCCCGTATTCTCGTTCACGAGTTCCATACCGGTTTTAATGGTACCGGAAAATACTTTAAAGAAAGACAATTCACCTACATGCGGTTCTGTCATGGTCTTATATATGAAAATACAGGCAGGACCATTGGCATCACAATTCACTGCTTCTCCAGATATAGCTTTTTGTGGAGGCATCTCATTGGCACTGGGACAAACATTATCAATGAATCCCATCAAGCGACCACTGCCCATATCACGCGCAGCACTTAAACAAAATACAGGGAATATATCGTGGTTAATCAATGATTTCTTTAGTCCCATTCGCATCTCATCCTCATCCAATTCACCCTTATCAAGATAATGCTCCATAAGATTCTCATCATTTACTGCAACTGCCTCTACAAGTTGACGATGTAGTTCATCAGCCTTTTCTTTTTCGGAATCTGGAATAGGTAATTTTTCTGGCTTACCACCAGTCGGAGAAAATTGATAGAGCGACATTTTTAATACATCTACAATTGCATTGAATCCAGTACCCTGATTCAATGGATATTGGACAACAGTAATTTTTCCTCCAAAATGATTTTTTGCTTCCTGCACCGTTTTCTCAAAATCAGCAGTTTCCTCATCCAATTTATTTACAGCAAACAACATGGGGGTTTTAAATGATTCTGTGTATTCCCAAATAATATCGGTACCTACCTCTACTCCATGCGCACCATTCAATAGCATTACACCTGTATCAGCCACTCTAAGTGCACTGATCAATTCACCTGAAAAATCATCATTACCCGGGGTATCAATAACATTTATTTTATAGCCCTTCCATTTAGTATGTAATAGTTTCGAGAAGAGGGTATTACCTCTTTCCTGCTCCAATTCATGATAATCGGCCACTGTATTTCTTTCGGCCACTGTCCCACGGCGATTGATTATACCTGCTTCAAAGAGCATGCATTCCGCTAGGGTTGTCTTACCTGCACCGGCATGGCCCAGTAAGACAATATTTTTGACGTGTGAAGTATCATAGTCTACCATAACATTGTGTTTTATAGATGAAAAAAAACTGGTTGAATGGGGATGATAAAAAAAGTCTTTTTTGTTGCTCCAAAACTGCCGAATCTGTCATTGTGGTTTGAAGGAAGGGCATACTTTCTAATGCCAGCTTTGTCACTGCAAGGCTGGAAGCAATCGTTCTAAAAAGGTTCATATCGCAAAAAGACAAAAACATGAACTTGGCTCTTGTTCTTTAAAGGTATCTAAGCTAATTGCCCAAAAAACTGATGTCCATTATCCCTAAAACTGAATTAAATCATATTACTGCAAATGCCC
The DNA here is from genome assembly GCA_943367825.1 of Chitinophaga pinensis. Lineage (GTDB taxonomy): Bacteria > Bacteroidota > Bacteroidia > Chitinophagales > Chitinophagaceae > Ferruginibacter > Ferruginibacter pinensis_J. Next base: position 40,650 of record CALRKF020000004.1, on the reverse strand, counting down.
TATTCCCTTTAAACTAATAAGTTAATTATAAAAAACAAGGCTAACACAATAAATCAGCCTGCTCACCTCAATTTTAACAATTATTAACCACCGTATTTAGGCCTATGGCATCATTTTTACGGTTATATTTAGAAAAAACAATTTGAAAATACTTTTACTATTGCTTAGCAGTTTTTTAGCAACTGCCCTTTTTGCCCAAAAGATCGACAGCATCTATATTAACCTCTATACCGATAGCCTGAAAAAAGGCACCTACAACTATATTAATGTTGATGGGCTCCTTTCTAACGGGAGGTATTTGCCTTTGGATAGTACCCATTTGATTTTCAGCAGCAGTGCTGGTAGGTTTTACGGCAATAGCCTTTGGCTAGACAAACAGCTTACAACCGAGAAAGTACATGTCAAGGTGATACTCAGAAACAAGCCCGAAATTTTTAAGGAAAAAGATATCTGGATAAAAACCAGGGAAAACAATGAGCCACTTAAAACTGCAGCGCAAGTATTAGAGGAAATGGGTGGAAAACCTAGCAGAAAAAAGGGCAGCAAACACTAGGCATAAAAAAAGCCTGGCCAATAAATGACCAGGCTTTTTTTATATGTAAATGAATTAAGCAGTTATTTTATTAAAAGCGTATTTGTTCAATAAATAATAGGAGCCAAAAAACAAGGCGCTGTAACTGATATCCGCAGTTAAACTATTTTTTATGAATTTCAAACCAGCTGCCAGACAATTGAGATAACCTTGAAAATTATTGGTGTATAAATGATAAATTGTATTGTCTACAAAAAAGAAAACTGAATTGGAAAGCAGGAAGAAAAGGAAAGAACCTCCAATGGTAAAACCCATTACATTGATCAGATTCAATTTCTTTAATCGGAAAGCTATGACGGTAATCAAAGCAAAAATACCATAATGCAATAATTGCCCCCAACCCCAGAAACCATCACCACGGTGGGCGGCTTCAAAAATAATATCAGAGACTAACATAGCCAGTAATGGAATGGCAAATGCCATTTTCTTATCCGCTACAATGGCCCCAAAAAAAATGCTCATAGCCAAAATCGGGCTGAAATTATAGGGAAATAATACAATACGTGAAAACGCAGCTAATAGGATTATAAGGCCTGCTACTATCAATAAAGATGGATTCTTAACTTTCATTATCTATTGCTTTGCGGCAAAAATAAGTAAATAAAGCATTTAGCAGACAATAATTTAGCCACAGTAATTTGATAACTTTATTCCATGGCAAAACACCTACATACCGGTCGCGAAGGCGAGGTTCTGGCAATCGCCTACCTACAAGGGAAAGGATACGAAATTCTCCATCATAACTGGCGGCATAGCCATTGGGAAGTAGACATTATTGCTAGCAAAGGAAAATGGCTGCATTTTGTGGAAGTAAAAACGCGAAGAACAAAGCAATTTGGATATCCAGAGGAGGCTGTCACCCAAAAAAAATTCAAACACCTCCAGCAGGCCGCTGAAGAATTTCTTTATCAAAATCCCCATTGGCAGCAGATCCAATTCGATATTCTTTCCATTAGTTTGGGGAAAGACGGTTTTATTGAATACTTTCTAATTGAAGATGTGTTCTTGTAATAAGCCTTGTAAATTGTTTAGCCCCTATTTTCAAGAATCAATTTCATTTTTTCTACCATCTTATAGGTAGCAGGACAATACTCTACATTCTGCTTATGAACATGTGCATAGTCCTTGATATTTGTTTTGGTGAGATGCGGAAATCCCGAACAATCGAGTGGACGAATAGCATAGATACTGCATTTATTATCCTTCAAATTCAAGAACTGACAAGGCTGCTTTTTATTCATCATATCTCCTCCCCGATCTTTGTATAGCCATTGCTTGGTAAAGGCTTCAGGCGTTTGTTGAAAATGAGCGGAAATGCGTTTAATATCTGCCTTCGTAAAAGTAGGCGTCATAGTTTTGCAACAATTGGCACAGCTAAGACAATCTACTTCCTGCCAAACCTCCTTGTCTACAGTTACCGATAACTTATTGTATCCCCGAGGAGGATTGTTTTCTATCTTGGTAAGGAATCTTCTTAATTTTCTTTTGTTATGGCGAACCAATTGTTTGAAGGAACGGAGATTTACTGCCTGCATGATGTTAAATGATATCTATTAACGAATTTTAAAGGGCGAAAATAAGATATTATTCTTTCAAATAAGAAGATGCTTTATATATTGCAGGAGGCAATCGAATGAAAGCAATCAATTCATTGCTTATTATATCAAATTACATCCATTATCACCTTCGGGTTTATAACAAATGTGGGACGCTTATAAAAAAGGATTCAAAGCCTGGCTTCAGTTGGAGAAATCACTGGCAGATAATTCAGTGGAGGCCTATCTGCGCGACTTAGAAAAATTTACACAATACCTACAACTACATCAATCCCTAAAAACGCCTGCAGAAGTAAGTTTGAAAGATTTAGAAAATTTTATCGAATGGATCAATCAGTTATTGATGACAGCTACCTCACAAGCAAGAATTATCAGTGGACTTAGAAGCTTCTATAAATACTGCTTGTTAGAGCAAATCAGTATAGCTGACCCAACTGCATTGTTGGAATTGCCCAAATTAAAGCGCGCCTTACCCGATGTATTAAGTTACGAAGAAATAGAATTGATGCTATCTAAAATTGACCTCAGCAAACCAGAAGGAGGAAGAAATAAAGCCATACTTGAAACAATGTACAGTTGTGGTTTAAGGGTAAGTGAATTGGTGAATTTGAAAATTAGCTGTCTTTACCTTGACATTGGTTTTATTCGTGTCATTGGCAAGGGCGACAAAGAAAGGCTCGTACCCATTGGATCATCTGCTATTAAATATATTCGTATTTATCTCGAGAACCTGCGGGTACACCTACCCGTTATATCGGGGCAGGAAGACATCCTGTTTTTAAACAGAAGAGGCCATCAACTCAGCCGGGTGATGATATTCTTGATTATTAAAGAGCTTTGCGGACTTGCCGGCATAACAAAAAATATTTCACCCCATAGCTTACGGCATTCTTTTGCCACGCACTTAGTGGAAGGCGGAGCCGACCTTCGTGCAGTGCAGGAAATGCTGGGCCATGAAAGTATTACTACCACCGAAATTTACACCCACCTGGATCGTGAATTTCTACGCAATACATTGCAACAATTTCATCCTGCATTTATACCTTCGGTAAAATAAAAAGCCGGTCAGATGCTCCTGTTTTTTGTTAAAATTGTAAGGCAGCTTCTAGACCGGATATTAAAAAAATGGTTACCAATTCAGTAAAAGTAGGGCCGGCCAAATTCAATACCGGCCCCAGCTAATCACTACTTAACTATGAAACTACTACTATTAATTTTTCGGTTTATTGGTGTATTTAAACAACTGGAAATCGGGCCTCTAAACTTCCAAATGGTTACGGAATAGAAGTATTGAATAAGCTGGATGCAGTTGTTTGCTGACAGGATGCTCAGAACGGGCATAATACATAAAAAAAGCAGGAAATAAATTCCTGCTGACAATACAATTCAATAATGGCTTGTGTAACTATTTACCCTCTATTGATACTGCCAATGATTTCTCAGCCGTATCGGCCTTATTGCTCACTTTTTTATGATAGTCTTTAAATAAACTATTCCACCGCAATTTTAACACCCCTAAAATCCCTTCCTTTACGATGCCTTTATTCATTTTACTGGCACCTAGCTGGCGGTCCTTAAAAGTGATGGGTACTTCAGCGATTTTGAAACCAAGTTTCCAAGCGGCAAACTTCATTTCTATCTGGAAAGCATACCCCACAAAACTGATACCATCCAGATTCATGGCTTCCAATACTTTTTTTGTGTAGCAAACAAAGCCAGCGGTAGGGTCTTTTACTGGCATCCAGGTAATGATTCGTGTATAAAGGGAGGCGCCTTTGGACAAAGCAATTCGGTTGGCAGGCCAATTTTCTACAGCGCCGCCTTTTACATAACGACTGCCAATGGCCAGGTCGGCTCCGTTCTTACAGGCTAAATATAAATTTTGCAGATCGGATGGGTTATGGGAAAAATCAGCGTCCATTTCAAAAATATATTGGTATCCCTTTTCAATTGCCCATTTAAACCCATGTATATAGGCAGTTCCCAAACCCAATTTCCCTTTTCGTTCTTCTAAAAACAAAAGCCCGGGATATTTCTCAAAAAGAGATTTTACAATAACAGCAGTTCCATCCGGAGAATTATCATCAATTATCAGCACATGAAAATCCAATTGCAGTCCAATGACAACATTGATAATGTTTTCAATGTTCTCTTTCTCATTGTAAGTAGGTATAATGACAATTTTTTCCAATATATGAGGCAGGGTTTCTGCTTCAAATTTAAGTATTTCCTATTAATACTATAATAAAGAAATTTAATACCCGATTGTTTAATTGTTTTTTAACAGTGCTCTATTGAGTATTTCTGTGAGTTTAAGCTTTGTATGCAGTGGAAAATCGCCTTTCATCATCCAATCGTAATACTGTGGCTCTGATTTAAGTACCTCCGCTACAGGGCGCCCTTTGAATTTTCCGAAATTGAATACTTCGCGACCCTTGTCATCATACCCAAATCGACGGGCATAATCTACTATTTTTTCTTCACCAATGACAGTTAAAATACTATCCACCGTATTACCCAATTGCTTGTAGCGTTCTATTTGAGACTCCAGTACTTCAACCGTAGCAAGGATATCGGCTTCGGCACTATGTGCATCCACTAATTCTTTATTACAATAATATTTATATGCTGCGGTGAGGGTGCGTGGTTCCATACTGTAAAAAATATGTTGTACATCCACCATTCTTCGGGCAGTCAGGTCTACTTCTAATCCAGCTCTTAAAAACTCCTCCACTAAAATGGGAATATCAAATCGGTTGCTATTATATCCTCCCAAATCACAACCCTCAATGAATTGTTTTATTTCATTTCCTGATTGTTTAAAAGTTGGAGCATCTTTTACCATTTCATTGGTAATTCCATGGATATCACTGGCCTCTTTTGGAATAGGTATCTGGGGGTTCAACAGCTTCCGTTTATTTACACGTGTACCATCCGGCATAAGTTTAACCATGGCAATTTCCACTATTCGGTCGGTAGCCAAATTTACGCCTGTGGTTTCTAGATCAATAAATACAATTGGTTTTAGTAGCTGTAACATAAAAAGGTTATTGGTTTCAGTTTATTTTGCCTTAAAAATAGGTGAGAAAGTAATTTTTTTTAAGTTTCTCCGTTATAAAGTCATCATTTATCTTTGCAAAATAGTTTTTTACCTTCAATTAAAACAAAATGAAAAAAATATTTTTTGCGATGCTGGTACTTTTCAGTCTGGCCATGCTTTTAAATAGTTGCGCCAGCAGCCGTAAATCTGGTTGCCCAATGACAGAACGTATCATTCATTAATACAAAATATGAACTGGATCGCATTGACTACTGCAGAGCAGCTAACTGCCCTCATCAAACAATCTTCGCAAAAACCTCAGGTAATATTCAAGCACAGTACCCGTTGCAGCATTAGTAGTATGGCCAAAGCCCGACTGGAGCGCATGCAGGAACCCGCAGGGGTTGATTTCTATTACTTGGACCTCATTCAATACAGGTATATTTCCAATGCTATTGCCGAACAATTTGCCGTATTTCACGAATCACCGCAATTACTATTAATTAAAAATGGGGAATGTATATATTCCGAAAGCCATAGTGGTATTTCCATGGAGGACTTATTGGAACAGGTAAATAGCAATTAAACAGTGTTTATATACTATTTTTGCGCTTCAATCATATAGTACAAGTGACCAAAACTAATCAGCACGAAAACGAAAGGTTTGAGGCCTTATTTCAATTTGCCTCGATGGGTATACTGGTGGCCAATAAAGAAGGATCCATTATACTAGCGAACAATTTCCTTTTGACTCAATTTGGCTATGAAAACAGCAGCGAATTAGTTGGAAAAAAAATAGAAACACTTATCCCTATTCGTTATCATCAGCATCATGTGGGTCAACGAGATCAATATATGGCAACGCGGGAGCGTCGACCAATGGGAATAGGCCGTGATCTTTATGGACTGCGTAAGGATGGAAAAGAATTTCCAGTGGAAATCAGTCTCAGTAATTATAATTCCCAAGAAGGTGTATGCTCAATTGCTTTTGTAATAGACATTTCTAAAAGAAAGGAAATTGAGCAGGCATTAATGAAGCAAAAGGAACAATTGGCTGATATCAACAGTAAAATAGAAGAGCTTAATGAGGATCTAGAACAAAAAGTGGAATTGCGTACAGAGCAATTGCAAAAAGCAATGGTGGAATTGGAGGCTTCTAGAGACGAATTAACAAAGGCCCTGGGCAAGGAAAAAGAACTAAGTGATCTCAAAAGCCGATTCGTTTCTATGGCATCACATGAATTTAGAACGCCGCTTAGTACTATACTCTCCTCCGCTTCATTAGTGGCAAAATACACGGAATCAGAGGAGCAGGATAAAAGGGATAAACATATCAAAAGAATCAAATCGGCAGTTAATAACCTCACAGATCTATTAAATGAATTTTTGTCCATTGGTAGGATTGAAGACGGTAAAATCACTGCCAATTTCACTGACTTTAATATCAAAGACCTGCTCACAGAAATCAGCTCCGAAATACAAGGAATCTCCAAACCAGGACAGCAAATTCAATATGAGCATTCCGGAAATGAAATTGTACACCTTGATATTTCTCTTTTAAGAAATGTCATCATCAACCTCCTATCTAATGCAATAAAGTTTTCACCAGAAAATGTCCCTATTTTGCTTTCCAGCAATGTTATGGAAAAAGACATTTTAATTAAAGTAAAGGATGCAGGTCTAGGGATTTCTGCAGAAGATCAAACACATCTTTTTGAGCGTTTTTTCAGAGGAGCAAATGCTACTAATATACAGGGCACGGGATTAGGACTACATATTGTAAGTAAGTACATTGAATTGATGGAGGGGCGAATTGATTTTATGAGTAAGTTGGAAGAAGGAACAGAATTTATCATTAAATTTAATCAATAAAAACTTTTCTTTTAAATTGTGCTATGAAACATTTATTGCTAATTGAAGATAATGATGAAATAAGGGAGAATACGGGTGAAATATTGCAACTGGCAGGATATCATGTCAGAACCGCTGAAAACGGCAAAGTAGGCGTTGAAATGGCGATACAAAAGAAACCTGACCTCATTATATGTGATATAATGATGCCTGTATTGGATGGTTATGGCGTATTACATTTGATTAATAAAAACCCCGACCTAAGTGGTATTCCTTTCATTTTCCTGACGGCAAAAGCTGAAAGAGGTGATTTTAGAAAAGGAATGGAAATGGGTGCAGATGATTATATCACTAAGCCTTTTAATGATACTGAATTATTAAGTGCAGTAGAAAGCAGGCTGCATAAAACCGCTTTACTAAAGAAAGATTATGCCCCTACTGCCCAAGGCATGCAAACTATGCTCAGTGATTTTGGTGGTCAGAAAGCCCTGGATCAACTGAAAGAGCATCGGAATATGAATTCCTACAAAAAGAAACAAGTTATTTATTCTGAAGGCAACCATCCGGGCCGTTTATTTTATATCGAAAGTGGTAAGGTAAAAATATTTAAAACCAATGATGATGGTAAAGAATTAACTGTAGGTTTATACAGTGAAGGAGATTTTTTGGGCTATACAGCACTGTTGGAGCAAACTGTATATAAAGAAACCGCAGAAGCTATTGAAGACACAGAGTTAACCATTATACCAAAAGAGGAATTTGAAAATCTGATATCCAATAATCAGGAAGTGGCCAGAAAATTCATTCAGTTATTGGCTAAAAATGTGACAGAAAAAGAAAGTCAATTATTGGGGCTGGCTTATAATTCACTTCGCAAACGTGTGGCTGATGCACTGATTACACTTCAATACAAATTCAAAAAAAACAACGACGAAAAATTCTCCATACATATATCAAGGGAAGACCTTGCCAATATTGCTGGCACAGCAACCGAATCGCTTATTAGAACACTGAGCGATTTCAAGAGTGAAAAGTTAATTGAAATTAAGGATGGCAATATTTCTATTCTGAATGAAAAGAAACTTATGGCAATGTTGAATTGATCTTACATTACCGATAACAGGTATTTATTAAACTCATTTTTCACTTTAAGAAAATCCCTTTCTAGGTATTCCATTTCATTCCTGAGCTTTTCCTGTTTTTTTAGTTTGATATCAGCTGGTTGACGAGCGCTTATACCTGCTTTTTTGAGTAAGCCTTCCTGCTCATGTATATCATGGCGCAATTCATCCATGAATTCATCTTTTATAATAAATAGATTTTGAAAATGTTCGGCCAATGGCAAAAACTCCTTATCAGAACGATGGTCTAATACTTCAGACAATCGATTTTTTAAAAAAGCATTCTCCTGCTTGAAAAACTCAAGCATGCGCTCCCAACTCTGAATCTCAAAATGAAATTGTTCAGACATTCCTGGTGCTATTAAAACTTCATTTTCCATAATAATCATAACCTACCTTCTTAAATAGAAAGAAATATTCCTTTAGTCTATGCAATTTATTTTTTTGGGGATTTTTTTTTTATAACTTCTATCATCTTTGTGGATGATTTTTATCATGGCAGGTGAATGCAACCCTGAACAACCATCTGTTTGCCCTGTAATGATGGACTTAATGGGCTTAAGTAGGGAATACCCAATCCCAATCCCCTAAAAATGAGCAGGCAAGCCATAAGCGTCATCATATAAGGATATATTTTCCGTATCTTTTGCCGTATAGATAGACTAATAAAATTTCCAAAATAAGCGACGGACCACATTACAGGTAATGTGCCAAGTCCAAAGGAAGCCATAAAAACAATGCTATGCAAAACATCCCCAGTAGCAATTGCACCTGCCACTGCCATATAAACTAGTCCACAGGGTAATAAACCATTTAATAAGCCAATAATAAAAAGAGATGATTGCGTTTTTTTAAAAAACAATTGTCCGAGTAAACTGCGTAAGTATTCAAAAAAACGATTGACCATATTACTGCTCTTTGTCCCAATATTTTTTGGAAGCATGATGAATAGCAATATTACCAATCCAGCAAGTATTGAAATCCATTGTTGCCAACCAAATAATGCGGCACTTTGTCCAATCAAGCCAAATAAGAGACCAAAAACAGCATAAGTAACTACCCTGCCGGAATTATACAAAAAAGCGCCAATGAATTTAGAACCCGGATTACCGCTCAGAGGCAAGGAAAGTGCTATTGGTCCACACATGCCAATACAATGAAAGCTACCGAACGCCCCGATAGAAAATGCAGCAAGAATAAGGGCTATCATTTGACGGGTGATTTATGTTGCAACTGCCCTTTTTTATATAAGTGTAAATAAAATAGCAGGGCAGACACTAAAAACGGCAGCCCATATATAAGGCCAGTTTTAAAATCATTCAAGTACACAAAATAGCCGATAATAGTCAGCGATCCAATGACCATTAATGCTAGTCCAATTTGTTCTTTGAACCAAGCTATGCAATAGCCAATCATCGGCAGCAGTACAATAATAAGAAAGGGAAACCAGGATTTACCTTCGCCTTTAACTTGCTCTGGCATACCATCTCCAAAAGTATAAAGCAGGAAAAATATACTTACAAATAGTCCTACGGTTTGAGCAAGTAATTTGTAAAAGCGAAGCTGATGTGATTCTTTTTTATGTTGGCTCATAACTGAATTTTTTTCTCGAAGTAATAATGTGTGCCACTTACTTCCCAACTTAAATGTAATTCATATAAACCAGTTCGGTTTTTTGGCAATTGAAAGTTAAATAAAAGTTGCTGTATGTCAATAGGCAAACTGATATCATTATTTTTGTTTGATGGACAATAAAGCTCTGCTGTTCCAACAATTCTTTTTCCAGCAAACTCTTTGGGAAACAAAATTTCTAATTGGTTATCCTTTATAGTACAGTTTACCGCCTCCGACAAAGCCGCAGTCCTACTAGTTTCATCAATCTTTTGCTGATATTTTAATTCCTGCGTATAATAATCCGGGGTAACTAGGTCTGCATTTTCGCCCGAAGCTTTTACCATCAGGAAAACAATGCCAATTACAAAAGCACCATAAGCAAACATTAATTTATATCCCCAGTTCATAATAGTTTTTTTAATTATATATTTCCGGACCAATGAATCTTGCCGAAACAGTCTTGATTTTTTTCCCATTACTATATATTCCTACCCTGATTTCAGTTTTCCAACTTTTAACATCGGAGCGGTTTAACTTTATGAAAAACTGAATGGCACTATAATCTTCCTTTTTCACTACTAGAGAACTACTTCCAACCTGTGTTATTTCGCCTGGCAAATTTTCCAATTTTAACTCAATGGGTATGTCTTTGTGCGTTTTATTGGCCAATTTTAGATTATACAAGTTACTTATTCTTCCGTCTGGTAAAGATGTATAAGTTAACCCAGAAGTGCGCATAAGCCGAACATCAAGGTCATTTCGACTCAGCATTAAAAATGCTAATAATCCCAATAACAATGCCAATACCACCGAATAGGCCTTGATTCTTTTGGTAAATTTCAATTGAACCCCTTTAGAGATACTATTATCAGACGCATAACGCACCAATCCTTTAGGCTTTTGAACACCCTCCATAATGGCATCACAGGCATCTATACAGGCAGTACAATTGACACATTCCATTTGTGTACCATTGCGTATATCAATCCCGGTAGGGCATACGCGTACACAAGCATAGCAATCAATACAATCTCCAACCTTATGAGATTCCTCTATTTCTACTCCTGCTTCCTTGCGGAATTTTTCTCTAGGCTCTCCTCTTTTATAATCATATGCTACAACAATAGAATTTTTATCTAATAATACGCCCTGCAAACGACCATAAGGACAAACAACGATACAGGCCTGCTCTCTGAACCACCAATACACAAAAAAGAAAACGGTTGTAAAAATCAATAGGGAAATAAGTGTTCCCATATTTGCAACCGGGTCCTTTATATCTGCTATCAGCTTATCCATACTAATCAGATAAGCTAGAAAAAAATTGGCGATGATAAAGGAGATTAAGAAAAACACTACAAATTTTACAACGCGTTTTCTAATCTTCTCCCCATTCCAGGGCATGGTTTTTAGTTGCTTTTGCTTTGCTGAATCTCCATCAATCCAGTATTCAATTTTGCGAAAAACCATTTCCATAAAAATGGTTTGTGGACAAGCCCATCCGCGGAATATTCTACCAAATACCACTGTAAACAAAATAACAAATACCACAAAGGTTATCATGGCAATACCAAAGATGAAAAAATCCTGAGGCCAGAAGATCATCCCAAAAATGATGAATTTTCTTTCCAGCACATTCAGCATGAAAAGCGGTTCATCATTTACTTTGATAAAGGGCAAAGAAAAAAATACAATCAAATAGAAAATACTAAAGTATGTTCTTAGATTATATAGTCTTCCCTTGGGTCTTTTAGGATTTATAAAATTACGTTTCCCTTCCTTGGTAATGGTTGCCACAGAATCCCGAAAAGACCCCTTCTGATCAACCACAATTTCATCTGCCATTATTAAACGCTCCCTTTATTTAGTTTTAGCTTTTAAAGTATCCTTAACCACAGGTACTTTTGTTAATGAATCTTTTGGTTTAGCACTAGCTGAATCTGTAGCTGCTTTTACTTCTTCTACATACAAGTCGCCCTGAGGTGCTTTTGGATTTGCAGGATTGGTACCGCGCAAACTCTTCACATAACTAGCCAGAAAACTGATTTCCTTGGGATTGAATTTAACAAGCCAAGATTGCATTCCTTTATCAGGATAACCATTTTTAATAGTTTTGAATACATCATTCAATGATCCTTTGTGAATCCAGTATTCGTCTGTAAGGTTTGGACCAGTACCACCTTCTGCATTAGCACCATGACAAGGTGTACAATTGGCCATGAATAGTTCTTTCCCCTTTGCTAAACCTGCAGCATCTGCTAAAGGAACTTTTGTTTCATCAATTTTATCCTTATTCTGTGCTTCAAATATTTCTTTCTGTACTCTGGCCCTTTCCATTTCAGCAGCATATTCCTGTGTAGGGTTTTTGCCATATCCCAATACTTGAAAATTGAAAAGATAAATAACGGCTACAGTAATTGTGATATAGAACCCATATTTCCACCATGGTGGTAAGGCGTTGTCCAATTCTTTGATACCATCATAATTATGATCCAGTAATACATCTTCTTCTTTTTCTACCGGTGTAGCCTGTGTAAATATTTTCTTATCAATATTAGCCCACCAAATGCTCAAAGATGATTTGGCATTCTTGGCTTCAGGAAGTAATTCTGCCTGCAACCTTTTAATCATTACCAATAAAAACAAAATAGCAATTAATTCAATGCCAATGACACCTGCAAAAATCCAAAACCCGTCTGCAGATAATCCGCCATAATTAGGAACGGTTTTCACTACTTCTGTCCCGGTTCCTTGGGCAAATGAAAATTGAGCAATCATCATCAGGCCTATTACCAAAATAGTGGTAGTAATACCTGAATTTTTTGCTTCCCTATGTTTATTAAGTGCCTGACGGCTTAATTGTATAAGTACATTGCCCAGCCCCCATACAACAAAAGCCAATGCCCCTGCTACTATAACAAGTAACAAAGCCAATTGATTGCTACCAGAGGTAACCGTTTTTTGAGCAGTGGCAGGTGCCTGTGCAAGGGATGGCATCACTGTGCATGCTAAGATAGTAGCAGCAATGATTTTTCTCTTTATAGATGAAACAAATAGCATATAAATTAAATTATGAGTTTAAATTAGTTAATTCCTCTTTTTCAAATGGGATGTTAGACAATTCATCGATTCTGTCTTTTTTCATCCGTTTAACCATAACCAGCAATACAACAAAAAACAGGAAGAATATCAACAATGAAATAATCGGATATATGTTGGCATTTGTTATTGTTTCTGCGTATTGTTTAATAAACTTGAACATAATCGATTAAGGTTTTGGTTGTTTTGAAATGTCTTTACCCAATCTTTGTAGATAAGCAATCACCGCAATAATTTCCTTATTGGGAGATACACGTATACTATCAATATTAAGGTTAATCGAAATGCCTTTGGCCTGTGCCATCAAATCTTCATTTGCATATTTCTCATATCCTTTTTCATAAGGCACTCCTAATGTACGCATGGCATTGATTTTGGCAGAAGTAGTAGATGTATCAATATTCTGCTCAATCATAAATGGATAAGGAGGCATGATAGAACCTTCACTCATGGAAGCAGGTTCTCTTAAGTGACGGAAATGCCAGCCATCTGATTTCTTCAGGTTACCGATACCTTCTCTGGCTAAATCCGGACCAGTACGTTTACTACCCCACTGGAATGGATGGTCATATACAAATTCACCAGCCTTGCTATATTCTCCATACCGTTCTGTTTCACTACGGAATGGTCTTACCATTTGAGAATGGCATACATAGCAGCCTTCTCTTACATAGATATCCCTACCCTGCAATTCCAGCGGCGTGTAAGGTTTAACATTTGTTATGGTTGGAATATTTTCTTTGATAAGGAAGGTAGGAACCAATTCGATAATACCGCCAATCAAAATTACTACCAAGCTCAGGATCATTAATTGAACGGGCCTTCTTTCAATCCAGCGATGCCAGTGTTCACCTGCATGTGCATGGTATTCTTTTTCTAATGGAGCAGCTTCTGCTTCTTCGTTGGCCAGTAATGAACCAGATTTTACAGTTTTAACCAGGTTATAAACCATGATTAAGGCTCCCAATAAATATAGTGCTCCACCCAATGAACGCATTGCGTAGAATGGTTTCATGTAGGTTACTGTTTCTAAGAAAGTATATTTTAATTGACCAGCTTCTGTGAATTGTTTCCACATTGAACTTTGTGTAAACCCTGCCCAATACATTGGAATAGCCCAGAAAAGCATCCCTAAAGTTCCCAACCAGAAATGGTTATTAGCCAGTTTTTTAGAATATAAATTAGTGCGGAAAATTCTTGGTATCAACCAATATAGAATACCAAAAGTAAGCATACCGTTCCAACCCAATGCACCAATATGAACGTGGGCTACCACCCAATCGGTATAGTGGGCTACTGCATTAATATTTTTCAATGCCAGCATGGGACCTTCAAATGTAGCCATACCATAAGCAGTAACGGCCACTACCATAAACTTCAAAATAACATCATCTCTAACACGATCCCAGGCGCCTCTTAAAGTAAGTAATCCATTGATCATACCACCCCAACTAGGGAAGATTAACATAAAGGAGAATGCAACTCCTAATGACTGAGCCCAGTTAGGAAGTGCAGTATACAACAAATGGTGAGGACCAGCCCAGATATAAAGGAAGATCAAAGCCCAAAAGTGTATAATGGAAAGGCGATAAGAATATACCGGGCGATTAGCAGCCTTCGGCATAAAATAATACATTAAACCTAAATAAGGTGTAGTCAGGAAGAAAGCAACGGCATTGTGTCCATACCACCATTGTACCAACGCATCCTGAACACCAGCATAGAAGCTATAACTCTTCAAGAAAGAAATAGGCAACTCAAAAGAGTTTACAATATGCAGTACTGCAACGGTTACGAATGTGGCTATATAAAACCAAATGGCAACATACAAGTGTTTTTCGCGGCGTTTAATAATGGTACCAAACATATTCCATCCAAACACCACCCACATAACGGTAATGGCAATATCTATTGGCCATTCCAGTTCTGCATATTCCTTACCAGTAGTAATACCCAATGGCAAGGTTAAAGCAGCACAAACAATAATGGCTTGCCAGCCCCAAAAATGAATTTTACTCAGTGTATCACTGAACATCCTAGCCTTACAAAGACGTTGCAAGGAATAATAGACGCCCATAAAAATCCCATTACCCACAAAGGCAAATATCACTGCATTGGTATGCAATGGCCTCAACCTACCAAAAGAACCATATTGAGTAATGTTAAGGGCTGGAAAAACCAGTTGCAGTGCTATGTACAAGCCTGCCAGCATTCCTACTGCACCCCAAAGGATCGTAGCAAATGCGAAGTTTTTAACTATCCGGTTGTCGTAATAAAATTTTTCTACCTGCATTAGTTTGTTATTTGGTTTGATTTAAAGTTGCCGATTTGGTTGTCGATTTGGTTTCCGATTCCTTAAGGGTATCGTCGAATAACATGCGCACAGAGGGGGTATAATCGTCGTCGTATTGGCCCGTACGAACACTCCATAAAAATGCAGCCAAGAAGCTGGCTGCTACCAGGATGCTGATTCCGATAAGTAAAAAGAGTGCGCTCAAAGCTTTAGTTTATAATTGTTTCAAAAATAAAATTGTGGTTCATTTCTCCAACTGACCGTCGTCAAATGAATACATGATTAAAATCAGCCTGATTTACAATCCTTTATTACGAGCTACCCAATAAGTAAGCAAAAACGTTATCAAAATAATACTAATGGTACTGGCAGGCATTAATATGGCTGCAACCACTGGGGCCAGTTTTGCCTGAACGGCAAAAGATAGCCCCACAATATTATATAAAATAGACAGAATAAAAACAGCTGTAATTATTTTCTTACCTGACCTGGCAAATGCCAAAAACCGGTCAATTTTATGAACTTCTCCTCCATCCAGTATAGCATCACAGGCTGGAGAAAATCTACCGGTATTATCGCTTACTGCAATTCCTGTATCACTTTGCATCAATGCCCCAGCATCGTTCAATCCGTCTCCTACCATTAAAACTCTTTTATGGTCAGCTTGTAAGGCTTTGATATAATCCAGTTTTTCCTGTGGCGATTGCTGAAACAACAATGGTACTGTTTTTCCAAATAATTTCTCCAAGTTTGGAAGTTCTTGATTATTGTCGCCCGACAACAAATGAATAGCATAATCTTCTTTCAACAATTGCTGAATGGAGGGCGTTAATTCTTGACGGTAAAGATTACCAAATTCGAATTTCCCTAATGCTTGATTATTAATGGCAACATAGGCATGTGTACCAGCATCTGCTGGCAGATTGCTATGAATACCTTTATTTATAAAAGCAGCTGAACCTATACTAATAGTTGATTGATCAATTTTCGCAGTCAATCCGCTACCAGCAAACTCCTGAAATTCTTCTACTAAAACAGGTTCATCTTCCGTAACCCCTGCCCATGAATAAATCATTTTACTAAGCGGATGAGCAGATTGCCTAGCAGCATTTTTGATAAGCAATTTATCATTCTCATTTAACTGATTCCCTACAAAAGAAATTTGGGTTCCCTGGTGATTGGTAATAGTGCCGGTTTTATCAAATACAATCGTATTTATTTTAGCAAGTGATTCAATCACCGAACTGTTTTTTAAAAACATTTTATTTTTTCCAAACACCCTCAACATATTACCATAGGTAAATGTGGCTGTTAATAATAAGGAACAGGGGCAGGCAACTATCAAAACAGAGGTGAGTGCCGGCAACATTTTACTGGGATCATTTATCCACCAATATACTACTGCAATGGCAGCAACTGAAAAAAGTCCCAATGTAAAATACTTACTCCAGGGATGGATATAGGATTTGTCTACATTTTTACTGTGTGCAAACACATCATTATTCCATAATTGGGTTATATAACTTTGTGACACATCTTTGACCACTTCCAATTCAATGGTACTACCCAATTGTTTGCCCCCAGCATATACCAAGTCGCCAGACTGTTTTTTTACAGGGGTATTTTCACCACTCACAAAACTATAGTCAATGCTGGCCTCCCCTTTCAATAGAATTGCATCTGCCGGTATCATTTCGTCATTACGAAGCAGAATATGATCTCCTGTCTTTAATTTAGTGACCGGTATATTTAATTCTTCTTTGTTTTGAATAATGGTAACTCCCAACGGGAAATAAGAGCGATAGTCGCGGTCAAATGATAAGGAGTCATAAGTGCGATTTTGAAACCAACGGCCCACCAACATGAAAAACACAATGCCTGTACCGGAATCGAGATAGCCAGCACCATAACCGCCAATAATTTCATAATAACTCCTAGCATAAGTTACTATTATTGCCAATGCAATAGGGGCGTCAATATTCAAGTATTTTTGCCTTATACTTTTATAAGCAGATTCAAAAAAGCCGGTGGCACTAAAAAACAATACAGGAAGTGACAAAGCTAGGTTGAGCCAAATAAAAGTTTTCTTCAGCCCGTGTAATTCGATATTCCCGGAGGCGAAATATTCGGGAAAGCTCAGCATCATAATATTTGCGAAACAAAACCCTGCAACGCCAATTTTATAAATCTGCATTTTATTGAACCCTGTCCTTTTTTTCTGAACAGTATCCTGCAAACTAATTTCAGGTTCATACCCAATAAATGCCAGCAATTCAACTACTTTTCGAAGAGAAATTTGTTGTGGATTAAAAACGATAAATACTTCTTTCTTTTGAAAATTGGATTGAGAGGTTATAATTCCGGGGTCTATTCGATGTAAATTCTCTAAAAGAAAAATACAGGAAGAGCAATGCATTTGTGGCAGAAGAAATGTAACATTAATTTGAGTGTCACTATTGAATTGAACCAACTTTTTGATTACTTCTGCATCTTCCAGATAGGCAAATTTCTCTGAAACAAATTTTCCTCGAACCTTGATACCGGGGTTTTTATCTAAGTCGTAATAGCTGCACAGATTATTTTCGTTCAATAATAAATATACTTGCTTACACCCATTACAACAGAAAGCCTTTTCATCAACCTGAATAGTATTGTCTGCAGCGTCGCCACAATGGTAACATGGAGTAGTGTTGGTGGTTGCTTTATTGCTCATTGCTATTGCTAATATAATAAAATACCGCTTACTTTTCTGCAGCGGTATTATTTAGATTATTAAAATAAGCAGTCCTTGTGGAAAGCTTCGTTATTTATTTTTTGTAACCGGGTTCACTTCTATGAAATTTCCTGTCAATTCCTTATAAATTTTTTCGATTGCTTTAATCCTTTCTCTCAGAAAATCGCGGGTACCCAATGCGTCAATTTCGGTCTTTATGTCCGATTTTTTATTCCCCTTGGTATTTTTAAATCCCGATTTCATTTCAGCTAAATTTTTGATTCAATGCTATTCCATTGTATGCTTTTTCCATTATAAAACCGAGTACTTTTTACGCCATTTTCCAATGCATTCATCGCTACTAATTGAATTGCTTCTACTTTCTGAAAAGTCGTATTATCTTAACAGAAAGATAATTTGTTAAATAAGAACATGAACTTCATCAAAAGAGCGATATCGAATATTATAATTGATAATCAAAGATGTATTAATTAAGGTGAGATTTGAATGATTAGTATCAAATTGCAGTATGACTGTTATCAGTTCATTGGCTGTAGAGTATATAATGACCTTTAAAAAAAAACCTAATTACTTTCTTTCAAACAGCCATTTGAAGGGTTGATGCACAGTAGGTTCTGTAACCAAATTAAATCGGGCGATACTGTTATTCTTCAAGGCCATTAACAATTCTTCGATGTCATCTGTCACCAAAAACAAATCCTCATCAGCAGGCAAAATGGTGCCTTTTGCTTTCATAGTTTCTATATGAGCGATTAAATCTTTATGAAATGCTTTATCGAAAATAATAACAGGGAAAAGATTTATTTTTTTTGTTTGGATTAAAGTGAGGGCTTCAAAATATTCATCCAGTGTACCAAAGCCGCCAGGCATCACAATAAAAGCATAGGAATATTTTATGAGTAGTGTTTTGCGAACAAAAAAATATCGAATGCTGACCCATTTGTCAAGCCAGGGATTGGGCTTTTGCTCCATAGGCAACACAATATTACAACCAACACTTTTACCGCCCACTTCTTTAGCACCACGATTAGCAGCTTCCATGATACCTGGTCCGCCGCCCGTCATGATGGTAAAACCCAATTGGGCAACACGCCCTGCTATTTCTCTTGTCTTTTCATAATAAGGATGACCTTCCTTAAATCGGGCAGATCCGAATATTGTAACACAGGGACCTGCAAAATGCAAGGCCCTGAATCCTTTAATAAATTCAATAAAAACTTTACAGGTAAATGTAAATTCCTTCCAACGGCTTTGGGGACCGGATAAAAATTTTATTTCGGATTTGACCATAAGATTATTTGTAAACAAACCTACGATTTTCCCACGCAGCCAAAACTACAAAAAACGCTTCGCTACATTAATTCACAATAGTCTATTCCGGAATTATGGCAATTCCCTAAATTAAATCTTCGTCATAAATGCTTCAAACTCAGCCTTCAATTCCCCAAAAATCTTTTCCTCGCCAATTACTTTACTTTTAAACTGAGTATATATATTCAATTCTTCCAAACTGATATCCTGAGCCGTCAACTCCATATCTGCCGCATTGGTCTTCAAATGACGCTTGATATCATGTTTTAATTCACTGATTTTTTCATCTTGTACAATGAACTGATTTTGAAAATGTTCGATGGATTGTGCCAATTCTTTAGAGGGGTGCTTACCGGCTATATCTGTCAGCTGGTTTTTATATTCCAACAATGAATCTTTTAAGCTGCGTAGCTTTTCTACCCATTCTGTATGTTCTATTCCAAGATTTTTTGTGCTAACGGTAGACATGTGATTGATTTTAAGTGTTATTAATGATTTTGCAATAATGGATTATTTACCAAGACTTCTTCATGATAAGTAACCTGTGATTTAATTGAATTCGTGACAATACAATGTTGATGTGTTTTGATTAATATATCAGATAACAATGCTCGGTCATCAATTGTAGCAACTTTAATTTTCGGATATACATCGATGGTAGTAAAAGCAAGCTGATTCATTTCGGGTTGAATATGGCCAATGGCACTACATTCAAATTGGACCAATCCCAATCCCTGTTTTTCTGCAATCGTTAAAAAAGTTGCCATAAAAGAACTGCACAAAGCACCAAGCAATAAATGTTCAGGCCCCCATTTATCCGGTATTCCTCCCATAAATACTGAAGCAGTTGCTACATAAATTTTGTCTTTCACATCCTTTGCAGTGACGATTCCTTCTCTGCCACTCAACCAGTTGAGATCGACTTTGAAAAAATACTGATGTGTGGCCGTTTTGCGTAGCATTTCTCCTTATTTGGTGAATGGCTGACCTTTACTTAACAAATATCATTTCTCATACAGCAATTAAAAATGAGCACAAGCATACTTTCAAATGATATAAATCAGAAAGCGGCTTTTGGGAGCTTTTAACTAACCCGATTCAATAACGATAAATTACTTACAAAGACTTCAGCAGATTGTATTGCCAAAATCTAATAAATGGCATCACTACCAGTAGCGAAATAGTGATGGCAATTTGATGGCGGCAAATCCTTCCGAACAGAAATGGCGATACCTAGTTTAAATACTTTGAAGTTCATGCCAATAAATTGTTCTGATAAATATTAGAAGCAATTAGGAAAGCCCCAATGGCCACTAGGGCAATTGGCCTTCCTGTAAGAAAAAATCACTGGTTCAGTATGTACTATTTGAATTTTGCGATAATATCAATACTTGCTACAAAAAAGCAATACATAAGAAAACTATATAAACCGGTGTTTGTAAAGAATTTATGTGGCAATATTAGCTGTAAATAAGGCTACTATTGGGAAAAAGCAAAGCACTGATAGGTAATTTTGAATAGCGTTTGGGAGGCACCAGTTGGCTCCATTTCAAAAAATACACCCAAACGGGTTATTGCATTTAATGACTCCAATCCGTATTTTGTTGGGTGTAAAGCCTTCTTAATTTTTAATTTAAAAACAATATGAAAAATTTACTATTTAAGTACAATCTACACTTCGGTTTTTTTATGGGCATTTTCTGTATACTTTTTATATTAAATGTACAGGCACAAAAAAATTCGGAACGATTAAAAACTGAAATTACGCAGGCATTAAGCGATTGGAATACCCATGCAAAAAACGGGGACCTTGAAAAATTCATGGCGCTCTACGACAAATCCGCCAATATTATGATGGTGGGCTCCGACAAAGGAGAAATTTTTAAAGGTAAGGATGAGATAAGAACATGGCTTACTGCTTTATTGAAGCATGCCGGATTTTCCTGGGAAATGAACAGGATTGATATTGATGGTTACAAAAAAACGGCTTGGGTATTTATCGATGGATTTATGATTGTAAAATGGGATACCGGCCAAAGCCGAAAAGGGCCCTATCGTTTTACAGGCATCATGGTCAAGAAAAAAGGGGTATGGAAATGGAGGCTATTTAACGGATCTATACCTAAAGGGGAATAATGGTTAAGGAATTAGGGCAATGCCAAAGGCTATACAATCTAAAATGTATAGCCTTTTCTTTTAAAAATACATAGAAGAAAGAAATGCTGAATTGTCTAATAATTTTGAAGGAAATGTACAATCGTATATATTGTATTGTTTTTATATCAAAAGCTTTAAAATCCGCAAGTGATAACAAGTGAATTTCGCAACTCTTTGATTTAATTATATAATGCTTATCCCGAAGTAATTTTGCAACTTTATGCCCTTGCATTTAGGTATTGTTAAAGCAATGAAATCCACATTAGACCTCCCCACCTAAATGTTTTAAACCCTTTTGGCAGGTTGTGTTCGATAATTATTCAATACCCTAAATTATGAACAAAGAATCCTACAATTTAAAAAAAATAAAAAAGCAAATTCACTCATTTAATAATTATTTCAGAAGGGCTTTTTTCCCAATTATCTTTCTTGGACTACTTTTAATTTCTTCTAAAGTATTACCGCAATGTATTCCACAATTAGGAGCTGCAAAAAGCTTTGCTGTTCTCGCAGGCTCTACCATAACATCTGCTGTGGCAGGGGTAGTTACAGGTGATATTGGGGTCAGTCCAGGGACAGCAGTGACGGGGTTTCCACCTGCATTGGTGCAAAATGGACAGATTTATACAGGTGCAGCTTCACTTGCAGGCCTTGCGCAAGCATCGGCTTTGAACGCATACAATGAATGGTTAACTTATCAAAATGCAAGTACAATTGATTTAACTGGTATTATATTAGGAGAAACACCTGGTTATTTAGCGCTGAACCCAGGCATATATTCATTTAGTACTTCAGCTCAATTAAACGCCACACTTACATTAAACGATGGAGGTGATTCCAATGCGATTTTTATTTTTAAAATGGGCAGCACACTTACATCTGCAAGCAATGCGGCTGTAATCATGAGTAGTGGTGGCAAGGGCAACAATGTTTACTGGCTTGTTGGGTCATCAGCCACTATCGGTACTTCGACAAACTTATGTGGAAACATTATTGCAGTAACAAGCATAACGCTTAACACTAATTCCATTATCCATGGAAGAGCATTTGCGTTGAATGGAGCGGTTACACTTAATACGTTAGATGTTTCAAGGCCAACATATGTTTCTAATAGTATGTTCTGGACTGGTGCTGCAACTACTACCAATTGGAAAGACGCTGCTAATTGGCAAACCAATCTTGTGCCCGCTGCATTGGATGATATAGTCATTCCAAATGGCATTCCAATTTATCCAATCGTTTCAGATATCAATTCATTGCATGATATTATCATTCAAAATGCTGCATCAGTTATTGTTACGGGGGGCAGTTTGAAAATAAGTGGATCAATCTGCAACGCCGGAACCTTTGATATAAGGGAAGGTACCATTGAAACAAACGGAACATTACCACAAACATTTCCAGCCAATACATTTGTTAATAATACGATGCTGAATTTAATTGTTAGTAATGATCTTTATTTGGAAGGGCAACAAAATATAACAGGCGCAGTATCTTTTGGCAGTACAAACAAAACATTTTACACAGCGGGATTATTAACATTAAAATCTGCTGCAACAGGCACTGCAAAATTAGATAATACTACAGGCAACTATATTTCAGGGGAAATAACGATAGAAAGATATATGCTTGCAAGGCGTGCATGGCATTTACTTAGTGCACCATTATCTTCTACAGGTACACCAACCATCAATGCTGCCTGGCAAGAAGGCGTAACATCCGGTAATCCCAATCCAGGTTATGGTGTTCAAATTACAGGTGGTACTGTTTCCAATGGATACGACCAAGGAATCAACTTCAATCCTTCTTTGAAAATTTATAATAGCAGTAACAATAGCTTTGAGGGCCTGCCAACAATTCCTGGAACAATTGCACCAATAAATACTTACCCTGGTTATTTTTTATTTGTGCGTGGCGACAGAAGCACCAATTTATTACAAGGCGTTAATGCTCCCCTAACACCCACCGTATTAAGAATGAAAGGAATGGTGAATACCGGCGACATTCAAATGAATATAAATGCACTTGGGCTTTCACTGATAGGCAACCCATATCCTTCTCCTATTGATTTTCATTCATTGACAAAAAATAATGTGAAAGATGAATTCTATTGCTGGGATCAATTACTAGCTGGAACCTATGGTGTTGGCGGATATGTAACACTTATATGGAATGGCACTAATGGATATGATGCAACAACATCTGTAAGTTTGGTTAGCGGCATTATACCAAGCGGACTTGCCATTTTAGTGGAAGCAGTAGATAGTTTATCCCCCGGAATAATAACTATTAATGAAACCAATAAAAGTACTGGCGGAAATGATTATGCAACCAGACAACCTATTGGCAATGAAAAAGTGAGAATAAATTTATTTACTGTTAACGCCGATGGATCAAAATTCCTATCCGATGGTGTACTAACTACCTATGGCAACAACAATGCTAACATCATAGACCAATATGATGCAGCAAAAATCTACAATCCTTCAGATAATATAAGCATTGTCAGCGATGGAAAAGCACTGGCTATTGAAAGAAGGAAGACCATTGATGTCGATGATACCACTTATTTACAATTAAGTTTGTTAAAAGCGCAAAATTATATGCTGCAAATAACTACTGAAGCATTAAAGACTAGTGGTTTGTATGCTGTTGTAAAAGATGCTTATGCTAATTATAACAGCTTAGTAAATATGGATGGTCTTACTTCAATTTCATTTACCATAAATTCAGATCCAGCCTCTTATGCTTCTAATCGATTTAGCATTGTATTTGCAAAGCAGGTATCCTTGCCTGTTAGATTTATAGATATAAAAGCGCATAGAATACAAAACAATATTTTGGTTGAATGGAAAACCGCCAGAGAATTTGGTATAAAAAATTATGAAGTAGAAAAATCTTACTCGGGCATTCAATTTGATAAAGTGGCAAGCTTTAGCTCTAAAGAAAGCCCCGATGGTTTTTCACAGTACAGTTGGCTAGATATGAATGTGCCAAATGCCATACACTTTTATAGGATTAAAGCTATCTCACTAGCTGGAATTGAAACCTATAGTAAAGTAGTTAAACTAGAAGACAGGGAGCCTGTGGAAGGAATAACAGTGTATCCGAATCCTACCATCAACGGCATTGTAAATCTTCAGATAAATGCTGCAACAACAGGCCAATATAAAATCAGGTTAATGAATAGTGTGGGGAATATCTTGTTGATTAAAAATATACATCACTTGTCAGGTGTTTCAAATGAAAAAATACTTTTGCCGAAAGGCATTGCAAAAGGAATATACAGATTGGAAATAACTAAGCCAGACAGGAGCAAATTTGCAATTGATTTATTCAGTCAATAGCAATGAGCAAAATAGAATAAATTTTGAAAACAAATAATAAATATTAAAAGTTTTACTTGTTTGTAATTTCTACAAATAAAAAAAGGGGAAAGCGACTAAATTTCGCTTTCCCCTTTTAGGTGGAGCCGCAGGGAATCGAACCCTGGTCCAAACATATCCGTCATAAGCTTTCTACATGTTTATTGATGCATTAATTGTAGGGAATTGGCAGGAGCACCACAAACCAACTAATTCCTTAGATGAATAGTCTTATACTGTTGTCACATCATTCAACAGCAGCAGCCCGTTTTCTTTTTGAGTCGGCGGCGGCACATGGTAACAGGCAGACCTGTACGGCGGCCCAAATGGTTACCTAATCACTGATTAAGCAGCCATGGCATACTGTGTATTGCCATTTGAGTGTTGAGTATTCAAGATTAAACTGCAGATTACACAACGCAGTACATGCTTACACTTACAAAGAACTATGCTGTCAAAACCGGTCGGCCCCTGATTTTATTTATATTTAAACTTTACTTATAGAGTGATGAACCATTAACTTAAAGTTGAAAAAGGGTTTAAGATGGATGAATATTGTTGAAAATTGTTGAGACTAAAAACATCCAACTTCCAACTCCCAACCTTCAGTCTCCATCTACTTCCCTCTTCCCCATCCAAACCAATCATTTCCATTGGCATATAACATCAACCCTAATAATAATACCATTCCTACTACCTGTGCGTATTCTAAAAATTTCTCATTGGGTTTTCGGCCGGTAATCATTTCTATAAGCGTAAATAATGCATGACCACCATCCAATGCAGGTATAGGTAATAAATTCATAAAGGCTAAAATAATCGACAATAAAGCCGTGATATGCCAGAAATGTTCCCAATCCCATGATGGTGCAATGAAGGCCTTGGCCATTCCTTTAAAACCACCCATGCCTTTATAAGCACCGGTACTTGGACTTAACATTTTTTTGAATTGCTGTACATAAAATACCAAATCACCCCAGGCTTTATTAACCCCTGCAGGAAAGGCTGCCAGAAAACCATATTTAGTAACGGTTAATTTAGCCCAACCCAAACTATCTAATGTGGCATAATCATCTCCCTGCACTGCAGAAAAGCCAATACGTCCCAAACTATCAACCGCTATATCTAACACCTTTTCTTCTCCATTTCTGGTGACAGTAAGATTTACCCTTGTATTCTTTTTTGTTAGTAAGGTATTTTTCAATTGGTCAAAAAAGGAAACATCGATGCTGTCCACTTTTTTAATCATATCAAATTTTCGTAAACCAGCTTTATATGCTGCGGAGGTATCATCCAATTGATATACTGCAGAGGGCACCCTTACCCCTATAAATCCATCAGCATCCCTTCTATTTTCTACAATCTTTCCAATTAGATCTACATCCAATTGAATGGTAGTATCCCTTCCTTCGCGCTTCAGTAAAATATTTTTACCTAAAAATATTTTCTTACGAATGGTTTGCAAATCGTCAACTGTATCTCCATCCACTGCAACTATTGCGTCACCATTCCTTAAACCCATTTTATACAAAGTGCTGTCTTGAATATGCACACCATATTTCAATGAATTAGAAGGCACTTTTTTATCGCCCCAAATCATCAATATAAAGGCCCAAATTACAAAAGCCAATAACACATTTACGGTTACTCCACCCAGCATAATGATCAATCTTTGCCATGCTGGTTTACTTCTGAATTCGTAAGGTTTGGGTGGTAATTTCATGGTTTCTTTGTCCATGCTTTCATCAATCATCCCACTTATTTTTACATAGCCGCCCAGGGGCAACCAGCCAATGCCATATTCTGTATCACCCACTTTTTTCTTAACCAATGAAAACCAGGGATCAAAAAATAAATAAAATTTTTCGACCCTGCACTTGAACCATTTGGCAGTGATATAATGCCCAAATTCATGAAGCACAACTAAGATAGATAGAGACAATACCAGCTGTGCTACTGCCAGCCCTATCTCATTCCAGGTAAAAGCTAATAAGACCATTTTATAAATTAATATTGAAAATTGATTTGTACTTATAGGTTAATCAAAGAAGCGGCAAAATTACGGGCTTCACCGTCGCTATCAAAATATTCTTCCAATGTAGGATTTTTAATATATGTTACCTGCTGCATGGTCTTTTCCACGATGGCAGTCATGTCCAAAAAGCCAATCCTATTGCGTAAAAAGGCCCAAACAGCAATTTCATTGGCTGCATTTAGTACACAGGGAACATTGCCTGCCTTGTGTAAGGCCTCGGTGGCAAGTGCTAAATTTCTGAAAGTTTTAACATCCGGTTCCTCAAATCCCAATACAGGGTATTTTCTAAAGTCCAAACGGGGGAAATTATTTTCAATTCTCTGCGGAAAGGCCATCGCATATTGTATCGGTAATTTCATATCAGGCAATCCCATTTGCGCCTTGATACTACCATCGGCAAATTGCACCATACTATGAATGATGCTTTGTGGATGCACCACCACTTGTATCTGATCGGGTTCCAGATTAAACAACCATTTTGCTTCAATCATTTCCAAACCCTTGTTCATCAAGGTGGCCGAATCAATGGTAATCTTTGCCCCCATTGCCCAATTGGGATGCTGCAAAGCATGATCTCTTTTTACATTCACCAGAAAATTAGGCTTCTTTCCTAGAAAAGGACCGCCACTTGCAGTAAGAATAATCTTTTCGATTGGATTTCTATTTTCCCCTACCAGACACTGAAAGATAGCTGAATGCTCACTGTCCACCGGTATGATGGGAGCTTTATTTTCAACTGCTTTCCGCATTACAATATCGCCTGCAACTACCAAGGTTTCTTTATTAGCCAAGCCAACCGCCTTGCCTTTTTCAACTGCCCGCAATGTTGGTTTCAAACCGGCAAAGCCTACAATGCCAGCCAGCATCATATCATAACTATCAAAATCAGCTACTTCTTCCAAAGCATCCTCCCCAGCAAATACCTTGGTATCAGTAGCTGCGAGGGCTGCTTTTACTTTTTCATATTTTTTCTCATCACCAATCACCACAGCATTGGGCTTGAATTCCAGCGCCTGCTGAATCAATAAATCATCATTGCTTTGTGCAGTGAGTATTTCGGCTTCAAATAAAGTAGGATTGGCACGAATTACATCCAATGCCTGTGTACCAATGGAGCCGGTAGAGCCAAATACAGCAATGCGTTTCTTATTCACTTTTCAAATTTATTGTCAGTAAAAATAGTCAATAATTTTATATACTGCCTGAATGAATTGGCTATGCAAGGATGGAGTCTAGCTAGGTAGAGGAAAATGAATTTAATCCTCCCTTTTAAGCTAATAATGCCGCTATGGCAGTATGCACTTTAGCAAAATCAAAACGGTCCAATACTTTGTCCATCATGACGGCAATTTCCCGGGTATGGAGATTCCCAATTGAGCCTTCGTGGGTATGCTCAACAGTAGTCGTGTAGTTAAATTGATTGTTTTCAATATCCTTTCCAATTTTTTTATAGGCATCCCTAAAAGGCATTCCGGATAATACAAGTCGATTGACTTCTTCAACGCTAAACAAATACTGAAATTTGGGGTCTTTCAGTAAATCTTTTTTTACTATTACGTTGCTCAGCATTAAGCCAGTCATTTCTATACATGCATTCAGATTACTAAAGGCAGGAATAAGATGTTCTTTCAATAATTGTAAATCGCGATGATAACCACTGGGCAAATTGGTGGTCATCATACTGATTTCATTGGGCAATGCCTGTATCCGATTGCAATGAGAACGTATTAATTCAAACACATCGGGATTCTTTTTATGAGGCATGATACTACTGCCTGTTGTCAATTCATCGGGAAATGAAATGAAACCAAAATTTTGATTCATGAACAAACAGGCATCCATACTTAGCTTGGATAAACTGGCAGCAATATTGGCCATTGCTGCTGCTACTAATCTTTCTGTTTTGCCGCGCCCCATCTGCGCATACACTACATTGTGATGCAGTGATTCAAACCCTAATAAGGTAGTTGTGAGTGTACGATCAATTGGAAAAGAGGAACCATAACCCGCCGCAGAACCCAATGGGTTTTTGTTGACGATTTCCCAGGCAGCCTGCAAGCAGATGAGATCATCTACCAAACTTTCTGCATAAGCACCAAACCATAATCCAAAAGAAGAAGGCATGGCCAATTGCAAATGTGTATAGCCAGGTAATAAATCGTTTTTGTATAATTCACTTTGCGTTTGTAATAAATCAAAAAGTGCTTTTGTATTTAGTACCAGTTTTTCAATTTCACTTCGCATATACAATTTCAAGTCTACCAATACCTGGTCATTTCTGCTACGGGCACTATGAATTTTTTTTCCAATATCACCCAAGCTTTGTGTCAACATCCATTCTACCTGTGAATGAATATCTTCCATACCCTCTGCCAATTCAAATCCACCTGCTTGAATTTCCTGGTAAGTATTTTTTAAAGCCTGCTCCAACAATATCAATTCTTCTTTCGTCAATATTCCTACACTCGCTAACATTTTTACATGCGCCAAGGAACCCAATACATCAAAGGGTGCTAAAACCAGGTCCAATGTTCTGTCATTGCCCACGGTAAAATGCTCTACTTCCTGTAAGGCTATTTTATCTTTTTGCCACAATTTCATTTTAAGACATTTTTGATTTAAAGTATGAAGTTCATACAAAAACTTAATTACAGTACTTTCTCCAGCAATTTTATATACGTGTTAATTCCATCTTTAATTTCATGCACAAAAATAAATTCATCAGCAGTATGACTTCTGGCGCTATCGCCTAGTCCCATTTTTAATGTTGGGAAAGGCATGAGTGCTTTATCTGAAGTGGTAGGTGATCCATAATAACCCTTCCCCAACTGAATACCCGCTTGAACAATAGGATGATTCAAAGCAATAGCCGTTGAACGCATGCGCAAACTACGGGGAGCAAAGGCACTTTTTAAATGTTGCTTAAGTATATCCAAAACTTCCTCAAAACTGTACAATTCATTCACCCTTGCATCAATAACAAACTGGCATTGAGCCGGTACTACGTTGTGTTGTTTATTGGCAGTTTCTATAACGGTAACGGTTAAACTAGATGCGCCCAATAAATCACTTACTCTTTCAAAACTATAATTTCTTAGCCAGTTGATATCATCTACTGCGTTGTACAGAGCATTTTCGCCTTCCTTTCGCGCTGCATGACCAGCCTTACCAGGTGCGATACAATCAATGACCATTAGTCCCCTTTCAGCCACGGCCATTTCCATTTGGGTGGGTTCCCCAACAATACCAAATTCAATCGGTCCCAATTCGGGCAAGACCAACTCAATTCCATTAGAACCACTAATTTCTTCTTCCGCGCTGGCGGCTAAAACCAAGTTATAGGAAAGATTTTCTTTCTTATAAAAATGCAAAAACACCATTATTAAACTTACCAGACATCCGCCGGCATCATTACTTCCTAAACCAAATAATTTTCCGTCTTTTTCAATGGGGTTAAAAGGATCAAGGCTATAGCCTTTATTGGGCTTTACAGTATCGTGATGTGAATTCAATAAAATGCTCGGCTTGGCAGTATCGTAATGAAGGTTTTTCGCAAATATATTATTGCCTATTTGCGTATATGCTACACCGTTATTTTTTAAAAAAGTACATAGAATGGATGCGGTACCCTCTTCTTCCTTTGAAAAAGAAGGCATGGCAATCAATTGCTTCAATAATCCAATTGCTTCAATATGTAAATCAATTTCCGCCATAATTTATTTAATCATTGTTCCCTTTACCTGATCGGTCAGGTTTGCCAATAGATCAGTTGCATGCCCAATTATAACTTCATTTACACCGGCATCAATTGCTGCAAATGCATTGTCTATTTTAGGTAAGATACCATCAAATAATTTATTTTCTGATTTCAGATTGGCATAAATTTCTCTATCAATCAGTGGTATCACAGATGCTTCATCATTGATATTGGCTAGTACGCCTGTTTTTTCGAAACAATATACCAGCCTAACCTGATAAAAATCAGACAATGCAGTAGCAAGACAGGAGGCAATGGTATCTGCATTGGTATTTAGTAATTGCCCCTTACCATCATGACAGATGGGTGAAAAAACGGGAATCAATCCATCTTCCAGAAATCGAATGCTTTGCTGTACGTTGATTGTTTCCTTACTAATATCTCCTACAAATCCATAATCTATTTGTTTTACTGGCCGCTTTTGGGCAGCAATCATATTGGCATCTGCGCCAGTGAGTCCAATTGCATTAGACCCCAATGACTGCAGGATAGCTACAATTTTTTTATTTACTAAACCTGCATATACCATGGTTACTAAATCAATCGTGGATGCATCGGTAATTCTTCTTCCATCTATATATTGAGATACAATACCCAATTGATCGCCTATTCGGGTGGCTATTTTGCCGCCACCATGTACCAGAATAGCAGGTCCCTTGATAGATGCAAAATCATGTAGCAATTGCTGCAATGCCAAGGCATCATCAATAACATTACCCCCAATTTTGACTACATTCAAAACGGGTTTATTGCCAGAAGCATTTGTACTTTTTGCAGTGCTATTTTGCTGATGACTATTCATTATTTATTAACGGCCTAACCGATTTATACCGGTTACGCATAAACGATATTAAATCTATTTTTTATTTGCTTTTAATATTTCACTTAGCACAGCCTGAGCCGCCCAAACTCTATTGGCAGCCTGTTGCGTAACCAAACTATTGGCACTATCCAAAATTTCATCACTCAATTCAACATTTCTTCGTACTGGTAAGCAATGCATCACTTTGGCATTATTGGTTTGTAGCAATTTCTCCTCTGTCAACATCCACTCAGGATCATTGCTATATATTTTGCCATAATCGGTATAAGTGCTCCAGTTTTTTACATATACAATATCGGCATCTTTTAATGCTGCATCTTGATCATGTGTTATGGTTGCCCCTTTAGTAAAGATTGAATCCAACTCATAATCTTCGGGATGGGCAATCACAAAATCGGCTTCCCCCCAGGCATTGATCCATTGAGCAAATGAATTGGCAACACACTGTGGCAATGGTTTTATATGCGGTGCCCAACTCAATACAATCTTTGGTCTTCTTGGGGCAGTGAAATTTTCTTTAATGGTGATAATGTCTGTTAATGATTGCAAAGGATGAAGTGTAGAACTTTCCAAACTCACAATGGGTACTCCTGCAAATTGCACAAAAGCATTCATCACTTGCTCACTATAGTCTTCTGCTTTATTCTTTAATGCTGGAAAAGCCCTAATGCAAAGCATATCGAAATACTGACCTAAAATGGGTGCAGCATCTTTTACATGTTCTACCGTGGTACCACTCATGATAGCACCCTCTTCAAATTCCAAAGCCCAGCCTTCTTTGTCAACATTAAATACAATGGCTTCCAAACCAAGATTAGCTGCTGCTACCTGAGTACTTAATCTGGTACGCAAGGAAGGATTCAGAAATAATAATCCGATGCGCTTATCAGCTCCTAATTGTCGGTCTGAAAAGGGTGCTGACTTATACGCCAGTGCTTTATTGACCAAGTCGTTGATATTGCTTACATCGTTTACTGAAATAAAATTTCTCATCCTGCCAGTTCTGATTTTAAAGCTGTTAAAAATAAATCTGCTTCCAGTTTTGTAATATTCAAAGCTGGCAAAAGCCTAATAACATTGGGCTTTGCTTCACCAGTAAATATCTTATGTTTGAAAAGTAAATTTTTCTTGACACCACTAAAGGCCTCGGGCAATTCTATTCCAATCATTAAACCCCTTCCTCTTACATCTACAATATTGGGTAATTCCTTTAATGCATTGATTAAATAATCCCCAACAGCGGCAGCATTTTGCAATAGTTGTTCTCTTTGCATAATTTCCAATACTGCCAGTCCTGCTGCACAAGCAAGGTGATTGCCGCCAAAAGTGGTGCCCAACATAAAATATTTGGGATGTAATTTGGGTGCGATGGAAATACCGGCGATCGGAAATCCATTCCCCATTCCCTTGGCCATCGAATAAATATCGGCCTCCACGCCAGCATGATCATGCGAATAAAATTTACCAGATCTGCCATATCCACATTGAACTGAATCTGCAATATAGATCGCATCATATTGATTGCATAAGCGACGAATGGATTGTAAAAAAGTATCCGATGCAACATGGATACCGCCTACTCCCTGAATCCCCTCAATGATAACAGATGAAATCTCTTCTCCATACTGATCAAAATATGCCTGTAATGCTGCTTCATCATTGAATGGCAGGAATACAACATTGTTATTTTCGTTTACAGGTGCCTGATAGTTCTTATTATCTGTTACCGCTACGGCCAGTGAAGTACGCCCATGAAAAGCCTTTTTAAAAGCTACAATTTTTTTCCGATTATTATAAAAAGACGCTAGTTTCAATGCATTTTCATTGGCTTCTGCTCCCGAATTGCAAAGAAACAATTGATAGTCCTCTTTACCGGAAACCTTGCCCAGCAATTCGGCCAATTCAACTTGCAAAGGAATTTTAATAGAATTGGAATAAAAGCCCAGTTTATGCAATTGTGTTTCTAATCTTTCAACATAATGCGGATGTGTATGACCAATGGAAATTACTGCATGCCCACCATAAAGGTCCAAATATTGCTGACCCTGATCATCCCATACATAGGATCCCTTACCATAGTCAATGGTAATATCATTTAGTGGGTATACGTCAAATAGTTTCATGTAATAGAATTATTTATCGGAGCGTCTCAGTAAAACTTTTAGTATCCTGCCCTATAGATATTATTAAAAATAATTTGCTTTCAATTGAAGTCCAGCCTTTTCATCCAATCCCAACATTAGGTTCATATTTTGTATAGCCTGCCCACATGCTCCTTTCACTAAATTATCAATGACAGCATGAATCACCAGTTTATTGCCCTGCTTTTCTAACTGAATCAGGCATTTATTGGTATTCACCACTTGTTTCAAATCGATCATATTTTCGCTTACAAAACTAAAAGCCATTCCTTCATAATAATTGGCATAAAGACTCTTTACTTCTTCTAATGGAAGTCCACAATCTACTGTTGAACTCACAAATATCCCTCTGGTAAAATCACCTCTCCAGGGAACAAAGTGAAGATCAACTCCTTCTTTACCTTCTAACTGTTCGAGACTCTGGTGTATTTCTGCAACATGTTGATGTTGCAATGTTTTATAGGCCTGAATATTATTGGCCCTCCAGCTAAAATGCGAACTAGCGGCCAAACTTTGGCCAGCACCGGTGGAACCAGTAATTCCGGTAGTATAAACATCGCCCAGCATTCCCGCACTTGCCAATGGCAATAAGCCTAAGGTAATGGCGGTGGCAAAACAACCAGGATTGGCAATATTTTGAGCAGACTGTATTGCAGTTTTATTTAATTCTGGCAATCCATATATAAAATTACGATCCCCTATAAATGCATTAGATTTTAACCTGAAATCATTGGTAAGATCAATGACTTTTACTTCAGCAGCAAGGTTGTTTTCAGATAACCATTTTCTTGATTCCCCATGCCCCAGGCATAAAAAACAAACAGCGATATCATTGTTCCATGAATCGGAGAATAAAATTTCCGTATCGCCCAATAGGTCCTTGTGCACTTCATAAAGTGGCTTCCCGGCATTACTACGGCTATGAACAAACGAAATTTCAACAGCTGGGTGATTCAATAATAAACGTATCATTTCGCCGCCAGTATATCCTGCGCCGCCGATAATGCCCACTTTTAATTTATTGGCCATTTGCATCATTTTTTACGGAATGATAAATCATCGTTTGGTTGCCAAATATTTTAGAGAACCCTCGTACATCTGTACCTGTCCATCCATTGTTCATTTCACCATATTTACCAAACTTACTACTCATCAAATCATATTCGGATTCGATACCAAGTACCTGAAAATGGTAGGGCCTTAATTCAATGAATACCTTTCCGGTAACTTGTTCCTGGCTACTAGTGAAATAAGCTTCTATATCGCGCATCACAGGATCCATAATTTGTCCTTCGTGCAACCAATTACCATAAAACAATGCCAACTGATCTTTCCAATTCAATTGCCACTTTGTCAACACATGCTTTTCCAATGCATGGTGTGCTTTTAATATTAGCATTGGGGCCGCCGCTTCAAATCCTACCCTGCCTTTTATGCCAATGATGGTATCGCCAACATGTATATCGCGACCTATTCCATAGGGACCAGCAATTGCTTGAATATGTTGAATGGCTGTAGCAGGATGATCAAAACCTACCCCATCAACTGACTTTAATTCGCCCTTTTCAAATTCCAATACTAATTTTCGTGCAACCGATTCCGTTACCTGTGTCGGCCATGCCGATTCTGGCAACATCCCATTACTATTCAGTGTTTCTTTGCCACCTACGCTGGTACCCCACAAGCCTTTATTGATGGAATACAAATTTTTCTCGAAGTTCATTTGTACGCCCTTGCTCTTCAAATATTCAATCTCAGCTTCCCGGCTTAATTTCAAATCTCTAATGGGTGTTATGATTTCAACGCCGGGAATCATGATATTAAAAATCATATCAAATCGCACCTGATCATTACCAGCACCGGTACTACCATGCGCTACAGCCTTGGCGCCTGTTTTTTTAACGTGCGCTGCAATGCTCAAAGCCTGGCTCAATCGCTCTGCGCTTACGCTTAAGGGATAGGTATTGTTTTTAAGCACATTCCCGAAAATCAAATACTTAATGATAGAATGATAATAACTATCCACAGCATCAATAGCAGTATGTGATTTCACCCCTAAATAATAGGCATGTGCTTCAATTTGCTGTAATTCCGCTGGGCTAAATCCTCCAGTATTCACCACTACCGAATGCACTTCATATCCTTTTTCATCGGTCAGGTATTTTACACAATAAGAGGTATCCAATCCGCCACTGAATCCCAATACAATTTTTTCTGCCATCACAAAAAATTAAAAATTAAACAAATAATGGAGTACAGATTTATTGGGGACTGCACTGCCTGTTTCTTTTTTGGTAAGAAATTTCAACAAGCGACTTTGCTTTACCCTACTAAATCGTTCATATAATTTGGAATGCTTCTTAAACTCTTCTGCAGTTTCTTCGGGCTCATAATGATCGGCAGGATCATACAACATGGCAGTACACATACAGTTTTTTCGCTGCTTACTCATGAGAATATCATAATTCACACAGCTTTTACAACCTGCCCAAAATTCTTCATCATTGGTCAGCTCCGAATAGGTAACTGGCTCATAGCCCAAATCAGAATTGATCTTCATCACCGCCAGCCCAGTAGTTAAACCAAATATTTTGGCATTGGGATATTTTTCCTTACTCAGTTCAAAAATTCTTTTTTTGATAGCCTTGGCCACACCGCTTTTTCTGAAATCGGGTGAAACAATTAGTCCGCTATTGGCTACAAATTGCTCATGTTCCCATGCTTCTATATAACAGAAACCTACCCAAGCACCTTCTTTTGTAACGGCGATAACGGCCTTGCCTTCCAGCATTTTCTTTTCTACATAATCCGGACTGCGTTGTGCAATACCGGTTCCCCTTGCCTTGGCAGAGGAAGCCATTTCGTCGGTGATGGTCTTAGAATAATGTATATCTGCGATTGTAGCAGGACGTATAATGATGTTATGTTGTTCCAATTTGATAAAATTGAAATGAGTTAAAAAATGAACAGTAAAACGTTGGGGATTTTTCCACTGATAGGGACAAGGTCATTGTTCGGCCTATCAGCAACCAGGTCGTCGTCGGGAGGGAATAGCGGTTAGTATCACCAGTCCTTCTATAAGGATGGTAGACCCGGAATGCATATGTTTTTCTAATCTGTTCACTGCCTGTTTTCTAATAAGGCACAAAAGTATATTATTTGATAAACAAATGGCAGATTTTTTTTTGAAAGTTTTGCTAAAGAAAAGCCTGTAGATTTTGGGCAATTATACGATCATTACTCAATCGGGCTACTTTATTTTGTCCACCCAGTTTACCCATCGACTTCATATAATCAATGAAACCGTTTTTTCTTACTACTGTTATTTTTAAAGTATGTAGAATATTCCCGGCAATCAAATCATCGTAATAAACGTTTTTAGCGCGCAGATTATCGTCTATTTTTTTAGAAAATGCATCCAAATCGGCAGGCATATTTTCAAATTCAATAAACCATTCATGATAACTTTTACCTGCATCACTTGCTATCATTGGAGCCACTGTAAATTCTGTGATATGAATATTTTCTTCATTGCTAGCTTTTAATAAAGCTGCTTCTACTTCTTCTCCAATAACATGTTCTCCAAATGCAGAAATAAAATGTTTGGTTCTACCACTCACGATTAAACGATATGGATCGGTCGATAAAAACTTTACTGTATCTCCAATATTATATCCCCATAATCCAGCGTTATTATTTATAATCAAAGCATAATTCTCCCCTACTCTCACATCCTTCAAAGATAAACGGGTAGGATTCTCATTAAAAATTTCTCCAGCAGGTACAAACTCAAAGAAAATGCCACTATTGGTATTTAATAAAAGCCCCGGCGCCTCCTGACTATCCTGAAAAGCAAAAAAGCCTTCACTGGCAGGAAAGAGTTCAATACAATCTATCTGTTTGCCAATACTTTCGTAC
Source organism: Chitinophaga pinensis (assembly GCA_943367825.1). Taxonomy (GTDB): domain Bacteria; phylum Bacteroidota; class Bacteroidia; order Chitinophagales; family Chitinophagaceae; genus Ferruginibacter; species Ferruginibacter pinensis_J. Next base: position 3,243 of record CALRKF020000004.1, on the reverse strand, counting down.
AATTTGGCCTTATAAGGTTCAAAATTTACGCCACCTTGTACCATCACACTAAAATTGGGAAATAAGCTCGCGATTTTCTTCCCGCTCTTTTCTGTTAACCGATCAAAATACATTTGCATCCATGGTGGTATTCCGCTTATCAAAGTCATATTCTGATGAATGGTTTCCTCCACAATATGATCGAGTTTTTCTTCCCACTCTTCAATACAATTGGTACGATAAGAAGGCATTTGGTTGCTTCTTAAATATTTGGGTACATGGTGGTTTACAATGCCGCTTAATCTTCCGGTAGGTATGCCACCCACCCTTTCCAATTCTGGTGAGCCGCTTAGAAAAATCAATTTACCATCTGCAAATTTGGTATTGCCCGTTTCTGCCACATAGCAGAGCAATGCATTTCTTGCAGTATTGATATGATTGGGGATGGAGTCTTTTGTAATTGGAATATATTTTACCCCGCTAGTGGTGCCACTGGTTTTGGCAAAATAAATAGGCTGCCCCTTCCACAAAACATTGTGCTTGCCTTGCTTTATTTTCTCAATATAAGGTTTCAAAGCTTCGTAATCACGAACAGGCACTTGCTGCACAAAATCTTCATAGGTTTTTATATCTGCAAAACCATGGTCTTTGCCAAATTCAGTTTGTGCTGCTGCCTTTATGAGATGCTGGAAGATATTGTCTTGGTCGGCTACAGCTGTAACCATCCCTTTTTTGATTTGCTTATGTATATAGTTGGCAAAAGGTTTTGCCAGCATAGATTTAATTGCCATTTCCTAATAACCCGCTTTAGGTGATGATTAAGTACCGTTGATTTGAACGCAAATGTAAAATAATAAAACTGGTATGTTTGTTAATTTAAGATAATAAAAAACTACTTGCAATCACAGGTCCAATCAGTATCTAAATCGATACAAGTTACTACTACTACTGAACCATCCTCCTTGGGTGCAAATACAATCCTAACATGTTGCCGGTCATGCGTAACGCCCTCCAAAGGGTATGTTTTGCCCCTGCCATCCGATTCCACTTTCGCCAAATTGACCGTTCCTTTTTCGAGTATCTCTTTCACCTCCGATTCATCAATATGCCTACAGTCCATCCTGCAACGGGCATGTTTACTATAAATAATGGAAGAAGCCCTTCGATTAAAGCCTTCAGAGCGATTAGGATACTCGCTCGGTGCTGGACCTACAGATGGCTGATCGGCAGGTGAGGGTATATTGATTTCAATACGCTCTTTCTTCTTTTCCGGCTCTGATGCTCCCCGTTGATGCGTTTTAACCCACCAGAAAAGGGAAACTGCCCCTATCAATGCAACAAACGGAAGATATTTCTTAATCATAAAAAAGTATATGGAGACAAAAATACTCTAAAAATAATTGAGTGGCATATTAAGCAGCTTTCGTCCAAGCTGATTTGTTTGGGCTGGCTTATCTTTGCAAATTCATGAAATCTGTAGCACTACATACATTAGGTTGTAAACTCAATTTTTCCGAGACCTCCTCCATTGGAAGGTTATTGGAAGCAGAGGGCTTTATCAAAAAAGAATTTGATGAACTCGCTGATGTGTATGTGATAAATACCTGTTCTGTTACCGAAAATGCCAATAAAGAATGCCGGCAATTGGTAAGAAGGATTCAACGCAAGTCACCCGAAAGCCTAGTAGTGATCACGGGTTGCTATGCACAATTAAAGCCGGAGGAAATTGCCAGTATACCTGGGGTTGACCTGGTATTGGGGGCAGCAGAGAAATTTAATATTACACAGCATTTAAAAGAAATCAGCAAGGGCGATAGTGCCAAAATTTGCAGTTGCGATATTGAGGATGTCAATAGTTTCACGGCTTCTTATTCCATGAATGACCGCACCCGCACTTTTTTAAAAGTACAAGATGGTTGCGATTATAATTGTTCCTTTTGTACAATTCCGATGGCCAGGGGCAAAAGCAGAAGTGATAATATTGAAAATGTATTGTCAAATGTAAAAGCATTGGTAGAATCGGGTGTCAAGGAAATAGTATTAACCGGTGTTAATCTGGGGGATTTTGGAACAGGCAATAAACAATCCGGTAATTTTTTTGAGTTAATACAATTATTGGATGAAGTAGCAGGTATTGAACGTTATCGCATTTCTTCCATTGAGCCGAATTTGTTGACAAACGATATCATCGACTTTGTAGCCAAGAGCAAAAAATTCATGCCTCATTTTCATATTCCGCTACAAAGTGGAAGTAATAAAATACTAGGGCTCATGCGCAGGCGTTATAAAAGAGAATTGTATGCAGAAAAAGTAGCGTTGATAAAAAAGGCGATGCCCCATTGTTGTATTGGAGTGGATGTTATTGTGGGTTTTCCGGGAGAAAGCAAGGAAGACTTTAAAGAAACTTTTGATTTCTTGCATGGGTTGGATATTAGTTATTTGCATGTATTCACTTATTCTGAAAGAGAAAATACACAGGCTTTGGAAATCAAACCTGTAGTACCACATTCCGTAAGAAATGAAAGAAATAAACAATTACGTAACCTGAGTTATCAGAAAATGCAATATTTTACAGCGCAGCATATTGGGGTAACAAGAAAAGTATTATTTGAAGGACATGTAAAAAGCAACCTGATGGAGGGTTATAGCGATAATTACATCAAAATCACAGTTCCTTATCAACCGGACTGGGTTAATACAATTAAAGAATGGAAAATTTAAATATTCATCAACTCAACAAATACCAGGTAACGGTACATTTTGACATGGACGAACAATTCATGACCCTGGTACCACCTCATCGGGTATATATCAATAGCTTGATTGAGAAAAATATTCTGGATTACTATACCGTGAGTATGGAAAGCCAGCGAAGTTGGATGATATTTAATGCTGAAAGCAAAAAAGCAGTAGAACAATACCTTTCCAAATCGCCTTTGTATAAATATTGGACCATTGAAATCGACGAACTATTTGTGTATGATGGTCAGAATTACAGGTTACCCGCATTGCAGTTGAATTAATTTGTCAAAAAATTTTTTTGGGACAATTTTACCCTTATCTTTGCCCTCCGAAAATTCCAAACGGACCTCTTAAGGGAGTTTAGCTCAGTTGGTTTAGAGCATCTGCCTTACAAGCAGAGGGTCGGCGGTTCGACCCCGTCAACTCCCACAAAACCTCATCATTTTTTGATGAGGTTTTTTTATTTTAAAAATTGAATAGTTGGTTTTGTGCCTCCCGACTGTTAGTCGGGAGGCACGGCGG
>CALRKF020000003.1:0-127829 GCA_943367825.1 Chitinophaga pinensis | reverse complement strand
TGCTTGAGGAGGGAACAATGATAGTAGTAAAATACTTTCGTATTCTTCATAATCTTGTTAACAGAACAAACATATTATATAATATTTATACCACAATAATTTAATGTAACAATTTTGCAAAAACTGACGAAAATCATATTCTTAAAAATATTTACATGAAATTTTATGATATTCGTTGTATTAATTTTGAGTTTAATTAGTTTGTAACAATTCTCTATTTGGCTATCGTTTTATGTCGATTTCTTGCCAAATACGCTTATTTTATGCATATCTTAATTCAATGAAAGGCAATACAGATAAGGCTTTTATGGGAAATCGTTATTATCCGTTCGGGATGGTAATGGCAGGGATTTGTTCAAAAGCGGCGGGTAGTACAAATAATCGAAAAAAATACAATGGCAAAGAGGAACAACGTCAAGAATTCAGCGATGGTTCAGGATTAGAGTGGTTTGATTATGGCGCAAGAATGTATGATGCACAAATAGGAAGGTGGCACACACCAGACCCACTTAATGAAGATGAATACAAAAATGAATTTGGTAAAGAATTATTATCTGATGAAGGAGATGCGACAGATGATGAAGAAATAATAGAGGATGAAAAATTATCTGGAGTTTTAAAAAGGGTTGCTCCAATAAATGTGATTACTGCAGAAAATTCTGCAATACATTACAATGAAAGCCCTTATTCTTATGTGGGAAATAATCCAATCAATTTTATAGATCCTTATGGGTTAGATACAGCTAAAGGCAAAACGTTACCTAATGTCACAGTTAAATCAATCATCCCATGGAAATCTGCGGTAGGGTTGGCATTAATTGATTGGGGTTGGCGGAGAATTGAATTAAAACGTATTGGCTATCTTGGTTCTAAACCGGGTTCGTCTTATGCATCTGAGTGGCTTGCACGAAAGCTTCCTATAAGTGTTCCTATTATTAAAAAGGCTGAAAGAAAAATTATTGCTGTTGTAAGTAAAAGATTAGCCAAAAAAGCCGGAACTGCTGTTTTAGGCCGATTCTTAGGCCGACTTGTCCCAGGTGCAGGCTGGGCTTTATTAGCCTATGATATATATGACAACAGGGAATTAATTAAAGCATGGGCAGAAGATGGACAAAAAACAAATGAAATATATAGTAAAAGAGCGGATGGTTCTGGCCAATGGAGTTCTGAATGGGGAGCATCTACATGTTTTGTAAAAGGGACATTAGTTTATGGTATGAACGAATTTAAACAGATTGAAAATATAAAAGTTGGAGATACTGTTTATTCCTACAATATCGAAAAAAACAAAGTAGAATTAAGTAAAGTTATTAAAACATTCAATAGAGATTCACAGGGCATTTATGAAATTATTGCTGGTAAAGAAACCATCAATGTAACAGGGGAACATCCGTTTTATGTCGTTGGTAGGGGATGGATAAAAACAAAAGATTTGCAATTTGGTTATTTCCTTAAATCTTCCTACAGTAAAGAAGCTATTAAAATAAGTGGCATCAAAGAATTAAGTAAAGCAGCTACCGTTTATAATATAGAAGTAGATTGTAATCATAATTACTTTGTAACAAGCAGTACAATCCTTGTACATAACAAAAAAATTACTGAAATAAGTGAAAAGCAGAAGTCTAAAAATAAAAACACTAACGAATGAATGACGAAGTTTTTGATAAACTGAAAATCTTTGTTATTAAACAGGCCGCAGTTGAAGATAATGAAGTAACAAGGGATGCACAAATAGAGGATGATTTAGGTGTAACTGGAGATGATGCAGTTGACTTTTTAATTGCTTACGGTAAAATATTTAATGTTGATTTAACAAAATTTATGGCTGCAGATTATTTTGGCGGAGAGGGAAATGTTTTGCTTGCTGAATTAGGTAAATGGCTTACTGGGAAAAGTAAAAGAAATCGGAAGACTTTAACGGTTGGTCATCTTGAAAAAGGAGTAAAAGCGGGGCGATTAGACGAGGAAATAATAAACAGTTAAAATCGCAAAATGGAACTGAGCTCCAAAATTAGGAGATAATTAATACTTAAGATTTAGTGTAATAATGAGCTCGTTATTGAGTTTTGCTAAATCCAATTAGAATTGTAAACCCTACGTTAAAAGTTTACTAAATATTAAATTTATTGTAATATTAAATTAATCTACTATATTGGCCGGCCAAAGGCAATAAGTTTTAAATGGTTTTAATCAAAACTCCTAAAAGGGTCTAAGGTTGTAAAAACAGATTTGTGTACATTTATTGTAGCAACGAATCGCCCGTTAATGTGTTCTTTGATAATATACAAGTAGTGCATACAAGGGAGGCCATTAGAGGAGAATCATTATTATCCGTTCGGGATGGTAATGGCGGGGATTAGTTCAAAGGCGGCGGGTGGTATTGAAAATAAATTAAAGTACAATGGGAAGGAATTGCAATCAAAAGAATTTAGTGATGGTAGTGGATTGGAGGAATATGATTATGGAGCAAGGTATTATGACCCTCAAATTGGAAGATGGCAAACTATTGATCCTTTAGCTGATAAAATGAGAAGATGGTCTCCCTATAATTATGCTTTTAATTCCCCTATAATTTTCTCTGATCCAGAGGGAATGGAGCCTGAGATAGCAACATATGAATGGGTTAGAAATAGGACAATAAGTTTTCGTGACCCATCCACTGCTGAAGGAACAGAAGCAAGCCAAGATCCACCGAAAACAAAAGAATATAAATTCAATGAATATGTAGAAAAATGGCAAACCGAACATGGATATGCCATGACGGATGAACAAAAAAGTAACCTTGCTAGAGGATGTATAGGAATAACTGCATTAGAGTTAGGCACATATAGTAATCCCAGTCTTGAAAATTCTTATTTAAGTTTTGAAAGTGCTAACATAGAGGCAGCTAATTTGGAAAATGACATACGAAACAATCCTGAAAATTATCCATCGGGTGCGAGAGTCATTATTTATTCATTAAGATTTTGGTCAGATAACGAAAAAGATTTTTTACCAGATAGAAATGGAAAAGTTGACATGAGTAGTTATAAGTATGCCCCAAGGTCTATTCCAGAAGATGAAGAAGGCACTTTTGAAGTTGCTAATTTTGATTATGGATTATATAGTAAAAATACCAATACTTGGTTTCATGCTAATCATAAGCAACCGGGCATGAAAATTTATGAAGATTCATTAAAGAAGTATTCAAAGCCAAAGTTTTCATTTAATATGCAGATATTTTCTTTTGCAATAACAATAGTTCCTAAAAAATAAAATTTATTAATTATGGCTGGAAATATTTTTATGAGTATTACATTCCTAAGTTTGCTAGGCTGTTGCTCTACATCCCATATTAATCAAAGTAAAAAAGTTACCCTCATAGGAACAGCCTTAGAGGACAAAGGAGGCGCTTTTGTTTTAACTGATAAGGGTATGTATTTTTTAGACCAATTAGATGAATGGAAAGAAATGTATTATGGAAAAAAAGTAGAAGTCTCCGGAAAATTAGTATTTGAAAAGCATGAAAAGTATGACGAAAATAAACCTGTTGATTCAATGTTAACACAAAAATTCTTTGGCACTAGAGCCATCATCAAAAAGCCAAAGTATCACTTAATTCAATAATTTATACAATTAAAATTATAATAAATTTGTAAGTCGTCAACAAAAAGTGGACTAAATATTAATATTATTATCATTTTAAACTAAACTGTTATTTTGACTGGCTAAAGCAATTAGTTTAAAATGGTTTTTAATGAAATTGGAATCTGTGATTAAAGTTAGATAAAACCGGATTTGTGTATATTTATTGTAGCAACGAATCACCCGTTAATGTGTTCTTTGATAATATACAGGTGGTGCATAGCAGAGGAGCAATTTTAGAGGAGAATCATTATTATCCGTTCGGGATGGTAATGGCGGGGCTGAGTTCTAAGGCGGCAGGGATGGTTGCAAACAAGGATAAATTTAACGGCAAAGAAGAACAAAGCCAAGAGTTCAGCGATGGTTCAGGATTAGAATGGTTAGACTATGGTGCAAGGATGTATGATAATCAGATTGGAAGATGGATGACAATTGACCCTTTAGCTGAAAAGTTTTTTGATATGTCCCCTTATAATTACGCAGCGAATAATCCAGTAATTAATATTGACGCTGATGGAGAAGAATATATTTTATGGTATATAGACAACGATAATAAAAAGCAATCCATTAATTTAAAAAGTTGGGAAGATGTCGATAAGTTAAAAGATATTGATAGCAAAGATGACTTTGCAAGGAATATATATACTGTACTGAATTATTCTAAAGGCGAAGATGTTGCAGAAAAGGGATTAACAGGAGACTTTGTTACAGATGTAGTTTATGGTAAGGGTAAAGTCGGGCAATATGATGATAAGAAAAATGTTTTAAGCATTGATCCATTAGTAGGGATAGAGCATGTTAATAATGACCAAATGGGGAAATCAACATTAGAAACTAAAGGTAATGGCAAGGCAACGTCACCAGCTTCAATTTTCTTGCATGAAGTTGGACATTTTTTAAATTTCAAGGAAGATCCAGCGGGCGCAAATTATCGGCAGTATAATCCAACGTCTAAAATTAAACTTTTTGACACAAAAGAGGAAAAGAGGGTAATTCAATTAGTTGAAAACCCTTTTGCAATTAAAAAAGCTGCAAATGGAGAAAGTCCTAGAGCAAACCATGGCGGTATTCCTTCTACATTTGCCACACCTACCTCAACTATACCTACGGGAGTTACACCGCAAATACGTAGACTGATAGCGACTGAAAAGGCACTGAAGGATGCAAAAAAAGGATCAAAAATTAATTGAATAAATGAAAAAATTAATCATAATTATAACTTTTTTTATCATTAAGGATGATGTATTGGCTCAATATCCTACCAAGTTTGATAGCCTAAAGGTTTACAGCATGTCTTACTATAGCGAAAGTGCAATAAAAATTGATGCATCCCTATTAATGGCTCAGGGCGATACAATAGTAATTACTGATACTGCGATAGTTAATAAAATATTTAATGACTTATTGAATATGAAAAAATGGATGTCATGCAAGCGTATTAGAAAGCTAAGAAAAAACCTTACAAAATATTCTATTGATGTAAGGGCGGTTTTTGTTTTTTATAATAGCCGAAGCCAAAACACTATTGGTATATCTCACCAATCTTTAATGTTTATAAATAACGAAGTATTTGAGAAAAAGGGTATTGGATTAGAAGATATAGTGAAACCATCTGTTGAACTTTATAAAAATCTTTTTCCTACAAGAGAAGAAATCATTAATAAAAATTAATCAAAAACAACGTGCATTTATTAATGTTATCTTTTTTGATGAGCAGTTTAAGGCAGTGGATTTTAAAGTGAGCATGGTGGGCAGTAATATTGTAGTAAAAACAGATCACTATGCCGACCTGCAAAATTTAACAGCACCTAAAAACGGATTTGCATATATTTATTGTAGCAACGAATCGCCCGTTAATGTGTTCTTTGATAATATACAGGTAGTGCATACAAGGGGAGCCATTTTAGAGGAGAATCATTACTATCCGTTCGGGATGGTAATGGGTGGGATATCTTCTAAGGCTGCAGGTTCATTAATAAACAAATATAAGTTTGGTGGAAAGGAACAAAGTAGTAACGATTTTAGCGATGGTTCAGGTTTGGAATTATATGATTTTTCTGCAAGAAATTATGACCCCCAAATAGGAAGATGGCATTCGGCGGACCCAATGGCTGATAAATATCAAAACTTTACTCCATATAACTATGTTGCCAATAATCCAATAAAATATCTTGACCCGGACGGAAAGATTATTCGAGATAAAGACGGCAATATAGTTGTTACTACTACGGGGCAACAGGTAACTGTGCCCACAATGCAAAGTACAGATCTAACTCAAAATTCAAATGGAACCCAAAGTGCTTCATTTATTGATAGGACCTATGAAATAGTTACAATTTTTGCAGATAACGGAACTCCAATTGAAGCGATGAGATTAGTATCTGCCAGCCAAACTGATGCGGTTTTTGACCAAAATGGTAAATTGATAAGTTCTACATCTGTTAATATTGACCCTACAAAAAATGATTGTAATGCAGATTGTCACGGGTATACTTTTGCTGACAATAAATTATGGATTAATGATGACCAGGTGGAAACAATACTTAACAATGATAATTATAAAAGAAATGTAAAAGAAATTAATGCTGATATTGTGATTTTTAAAAATGCTGGTGATGTTGTTCATTCTGGAAGAAGAAATAAAGACGGAACTTATAATAATAATGCGGGTATTTTAGTGACAGAAAATAATAAAACTTTAGGTGAAGCATCACGAGGTTTAACTGATGTTTCTAATAAAAATAATGTTGAATTTGATAAGAAGAAATCACCGGATAGGGTTCTCAAGACAAATTTGGGAACTGTAGATAAGAAAACTGGAATAAGAACAATTACAGACCCTGCTGAGATACAATTATTTTTAAAGCTTTTATAAAAAATTATTTATGAAATTTCGGGTTTTAGCAATAATACTTTTTTCACTTAGTTCATTAAAAATGAATTCTCAATCTATATTTAAAGTGGTTGAAGCTAATCGCAGTTATTTTACTGAAACAGTAAATAAATTAGAACAAAAGAAGTATTATAGAATTAAGTTAGTCCATGACACTTCAGGTATATCATATCCCATCAATATCCCTAACGGTGAATTTGATATCCATAAAGCCATCAAAGAATTATTATTGTTGGAAGATGATGTCAGACTTTGTTCGTTTCCAATTACTAACTATAACCCTTTAAGATCACAAATATATTTAGGATCTTGTAAAGATTATTCTATCCAAGTTGAAGCACTTTTTATTATTAATCAGTTAATTTTAAAAAAGCCGTTTATCTACTCTTCATATCCTATTTTAGTGAACAGAGCCACAAAGAAAGAATTTTCTATAAAGGGGAGTGCAATAAAAAAAGCTTTTCAAGCATACAAGGACTGGTATAGAAAAATAATAAAAACTGGAATTGACCGAATTGATAGTGAAGAAATGATGCCGTTGTACCGCTCCCAAGTGAAATGGTATTAATATCTAAATTTAATCAACTGTAAAACAACCAATCCCCTCCCTGGGATTTAGTCTTATAGGTTAGAGCGAACATTACTTAGTGTGTCATTTTTTATTTTTCTTACCGAGGAAAGCATCAAGCACATTAATTGGTAACCCTTTTTTAAGTAACATACCTGGTGCATTTACGAATGTGTCTATAAATGGAGGATTACAATTTAATAGTATATCCGACCTGAATGTTTATAAAAGTATATTACTCACGACATTGGGTAATGTTGGCGGGGAAAAGTTAGGAGAGGGATTTAAAACAGGAAGCACATTGCCAGGTGGTAAGTTTATGGGAGAAACATTAGGTACAACTGGCGGATATGTATTTGATGAAATCACAACTCTTGGAAATAAATAACGAAAGAAATGAACCAACAACAAGTAAATAAATTATTAGGTATTCTTTTATTGGCGTTTTGTGTAATTGGCGCCATATGGGGAATTCTCCGTCAAAACAGTTTAAAGAAAAAAAATAAAATTGGAACATGCAGGACAATAGCTTTTACGTCCAATGGAAGAGGTAATGCAGGAGAAATTTGGATTGATTATATACTTGACTTAAATGGAAAAGAATACAAAGGTTCTTCAAGGTATTTAACAAGTGAAATATCAAGTGATGACCTTCAAAATTTTATACTTCATAAAACTTTTCCAGTTTCTTATAATCCATCTAACCCATCTGTATCATCAATATTAATCACCCCGAAAGATTTTTCCCGTTATGGTTATCCATTTCCTGACAGTCTTAAATGGGTTTTACAATATTTTAATGAAAACTAGTAATCTGTGTGAAAATTTAAATAATAAAAAATATTTTCAGCTACAAATCGTTTGCATCGAGTGGACTAAAAATTAAATCTATTATCATTTTAATCTAAGTTATTATATTGATCGCCTAAAGCAATCAGTTTGAAAAAGAGTTAAAAGAAATTAGTAATCGTGATTAAAGTTGTATAAAAGCAGATTTGCGTATATTTATTGTAGCAACGAATCGCCCGTTAATGTGTTCTTTGATAATATACAGGTGGTGCATACCAGAGGAGCCATTTTAGAGGAGAATCATTATTATCCGTTCGGGATGGTAATGGATGGGATTAGTTCCAAGGCATTTGGTGGTATAAATAATAAGTACAAATACAATGGCAAGGAATTGCAAAGTGGGGAGTTTAGTGATGGAAGTGGATTGGAGGAGTATGATTATCGGGCAAGACTCTATGATGCGCAGTTAGGGAGGTGGAATGTTATTGATCCAATGGCAGAAAAGATGAGAAGATACTCTCCTTATAATTATGCATATGATAACCCATTGAGATACATTGACCCTGATGGTATGAATCCAACAGATTGGTATAGAAACAATAGAACCGGAGATTTGCAATGGTATGAGGGAAGGGGAATTCACTCTGGCTATACATACGTTGCTAAATCAGGTTCATTTAATTCATATATTGAATATAATGGGAAGAAAGAAATTATAAGTACTTATAGTTTATATGCAGATGGGTCTGCAAGTAAAAATGGAGAATTGGTAGCAGGAGGAGGAACAATTTCCACAGATGGAGGACATACAATTACCACAAGCTTTAATGAAGTACAACCATATTTTGCAAATCAAGAACCTGATAGGGACGGTGATGGAGTTGCATTTACATCCGAAAATGGTCAGGGCGGAGCTCCACATTTAACTTCTGAAAATAGAACAAACGAAAATCAGCAAACTCAAAATATTGATGGTTTAATGGATGTGGCAAAATTTGCAGATAAATTGGGTTCTCCAAAGCCAGAAGTCAATAATCATTATGATTGGGCTAAAATTACTGGAAATGCTTTTGAGCTTGTTGGGGGTGAAAATGATTCAAAGAGTAGTGGCTCCTATAAGGTCATTTACTCAAGAGAGTCAGGAATTAATTTTGTAATTGCTCCAGGTAGTGATTTAGGTTACCCGGGCAGCCCTAATTTGAAAGCCACAGATACTACACCAAAAGAAAAATCTGCCCTTTATCCATATCCTTTAAAATATTGAAATAACAAATATGAAATACTGGCTTATTATTTTTTACATATTGTTTTTGAATTCTTGCAATAACCCAATTGAAAGGATAGAAAATACAACCTCTACAGGTAGTTTAAACTTGTCAATTCAAGGCACTTGGAAAGGTTTTAAGGGGGAGCCAATTTGGAATATTGGGTCGGATTCAATATTTTATTACTCGGAGAATAGAAGTTATTATTATTTTATTCATAATGACGGCATGATTGTGCTTTATAAAAACGGTCCTTATGAATTTAAAAACATCAGAATATCAAAAGATACACTTTTTTTTAAAACAGGAAATTTGAATGCCGTTGCATTTAAATCAGAAAATAAATACAAAGGCAAAAGTTTCACCAATCATTTAGCAAACAACATTTATAGTGACGATATCAAAAATAATATCTTGGGTAAATGGGGCTATGAACATAAAGAAGGAGTTTTTACTTGGGTATTTACCAAAGATTCAATATTTTATACCCAATTGAATAAAAGATATTTCTATGCCCTGCATGATAACAACATTATTGTACTAACGGAGGAAAAGCCAGAAATAATGAAGAATGTGACTATAAAATATGATACATTATTTTTTATGACGCAAGATAGTGTTCATATCAAAGCTCATAAGATAAAATAGTCAATCCACCAGATTTTTACTTTCAAATCGCTTTAAGCTTCACACTATTAATTAAAGCATCCAGAGTTGTAAGTCGTCAATAAAAGTGGACTAAATATTAAAGTTATAATCATTTTCAACAAAGCAATTATATTGACCGGTCAAAGGCAATAAGTTTTAAATGATTTTAATCAAAACTCCTAAACGGGTCCAAAGTTGTAAAACGGATTTGCGTACATTTATTGTAGCAACGAATCACCCGTTAATGTGTTCTTTGATAATATACAAGTAGTGCATAAAAGGGGAGCCATTTTAGAAGAGAATCATTATTATCCGTTCGGGATGGTAATGGCGGGGCTGAGTTCTAAGGCGGCAGGAGGTATAAATAATAAGTACAAATACAATGGTAAGGAATTACAGAATGGGGAGTTTAGTGATGGAAGTGGGTTGGAATGGATGGATTACGGAGCAAGAATGTATGATAGTCAAATTGGGAGATGGCATACGCCTGACCCAATGAGTGAAATATATCGAAGACTTTCAACTTATAATTTTGCGTTAAATAATCCTTTACGATACATAGACCCAGATGGGATGGCGATTGAGGAAATAAATGGAGGAGTAATATTTACAGGTGCTGATGCATTGGAAGTATTTAAAATTATTCAAAATAAAAACGGAAATAAAAGGCATAAAAATAATGATAAAGAACAACAAAAATCAAAAGGCCAGGAAATTTCAGATCTTGCAAAATCCAAAATAAATTCTCATGATTGGGATTACGATAAAGAGAAAGATAATTTTGAAGCAAACACAAACAAATGTAACAAATTTGTTTATGACATACTTAAGCAAGTAGGAGCAAGCCCTGGAGCTCCTAATGGTAATCCGATAAAGAAAATTTTTGGAGGTAAAGGATATCCACCGACTGCAAAACAATGGGCAGATCCTAATTATGCTATTCCTAATTGGAGAGTATTGCAACCTGGTGAAACTCCACAACCAGGTGATGTGGTCGCTCAAAAAATTGAATATAGTGATGCAACGGGGCATGTTGGCATAGTGGTAGACAATGGACAAACAGTAAGTCAATTAAGCACTCCAACGGAAATAGTAGGTCAAAATGATTGGGGTTTTAGAACTGGCAGTGAATCTCAAGGTCGAGTGGACCAAGTTGTGTATAGGCGGTATGTATCTCCTACACCATCAGTACCTATTCCACCATCGCATTCAGATAATACTCGGCCAGCTCCGTTTATACTTCCAAGAAGACAATAAAGTTTATTTTATGAAAATTAATATATGTAGGTTCGTGATTTGTATTTTTTTTGTGAGTTTTTTTTGTGCCTGTTCAGGTTTGTTTCCAAACAACAAACAATATGTAGATAACAATTTAGCAATAATGGATACTGATTATCGACAACAACATTATGATAGTACAATTCTAATAATAGAGAAGAAGGCTTTGAATATTATTAGTTGGGATGAACTTTTTGGTTTCAAAGAGTTCGTAAATTTGTATGAGCATGGTGTTTTTTATGTTGATAGTGCCATAAAGTTTTTAGGTAATAAAGTTTTTACAGATTTTCAAAAAAAAATTAGCATAAACTCAATGCAACGAGTAAAACTAGAAGATTACGTCAGAGTTTGCAAGGAATGTAAAATGCTATTCGATGAGGATAAAATATCTGAAAGTATTTTGGAGTGGGCGATTAGTCCTAATTTTTCCGACAGAAAAGTAATTGTCAGAAATTACGACAAAGAGGTAGTAATAAAATTTTTACATAGTATAAAAAGGGATAGTAAAATATCCACTGAACTCAAAAAAAATGTAGATAATATTTTGAGTGGTGAATCCTGGTATAAGCTAAAAGAAATGAATGGGGATTCCACTTAAATGAAATTAAAAACAATTTATCTCAAACCAGCAAAAACTGATTTGCGTATATTTATTGTAGCAACGAATCACCCGTTAATGTGTTCTTTGATAATATACAAGTAGTGCATACAAGGGGAGCCATTTTAGAAGAGAATCATTATTATCCGTTCGGGATGGTAATGGCGGGATTGAGTTCAAAAGCAGCAGGAGGTATAAATAATAAGTACAAATACAATGGCAAGGAATTGCAAAGTGGGGAGTTTAGTGATGGAAGTGGATTAGAGCTTTACGATTATGGAGCAAGAATGTATGACGAACAAATAGGAAGATGGGGAACGATAGATCCCAAAGCTGATATATACAGAAGATTGAGTCCTTATAATTACTGCGTAAATAATCCAATACGATTTATAGACCCTGATGGAATGGGTGTGGATGATTATTATCTTGATAGTAAAACTGGAAAAGTTTTGGGAGAAGATGGTGCTACTACAAAAAATATCAGAGTAATTAAAAAGGATAAATTCGATGAAATAAAATCGAATAATGCAGGTGCTACAAACGGTGTTGATGCAACACAGCAATTACAAGGAAGCAGCAGTATAATTACTGTTAACGAGCAAGTAATTAATAAGGACATTACTGATGTGAATACTGAAACTCAAAGTAGTAATAATGAAGCTCAAAACTATCTAGTAATGAAAGTTGATATGTCTGGTGAAGTCCCTAAAGCAGAAGTAACTAGCATAAGGGGAACTACTGGAAACAATATTTCATGTGAGATTGATGCATTAATTAGTAATAATCCTGCTAGGGCAGGAGCATCATATATAGGTAATCTTTTAACAATTCTTGTTGGTGAGAATCATGGGCATCCAACGATAGCTGATCCCGGCAAAACTAATTTACCTGGAACATCTGATGTTGACTTAGGATTAGCTGTACCAGCTGGCTATGGGATACCAATATATGCAACTGACTCTTATACCGGACAAAACAATGCTAATATTGGAAGAGTGAATCCTAATGGGACGGCTACAACAACAGTTAGTTTTGTAGGTAACACTTCTTTTAATATTGGTCTGGATGCTTTAAAAATATATTCAGGCATTAAATAATAACAACATGAAAAAGAGTATCCATTTATTCATTACACTATTGTTATTAGTATCCTGCAAAACATTAAATAAAGCAACTAAAAACAGTGAAGAATCTTCTACAATTGTTTATATTTTACCAACCTCTGTAGAACAATTATTGGAAAACGAAATTAGTAAAGACAGTAATAATGTTTATATGGAATTATGGACTAACAATGACACCTGCCGAATTTTTTTGAATCATTTTGACGAAAAAATTGGACTGCTATGGGTTAAGAAAAGTAATCGTAAACTTTTCCTGAACGGAAGTTTGTATCCTTTGATTTTCGATCATGATAGAAGTTTTGCAATAACTGATAATGTTGAAGAACTTCGTAAGAAAATAAAAATTGAAAAATACCCTTTATTAACTCGTAAACTTCCTATTCAACATGCGGCCTACTATATAATATTTACGAAAAATGGAAAAATTATTGAGAATGGGTATGATGGAGTTATGCTCAAATCACAACCTTCAAAAAATTAGTTTAAAATGATTTTAATGAAATTGGAGTTCGTAATTAAAGTTGTATAAAAGCGGATTTGTGTATATTTATTGTAGCAACGAATCACCCGTGAATGTGTTCTTTGATAATATACAGGTAGTGCATACAAGAGGAGCCATTTTAGAGGAGAATCATTATTATCCGTTCGGGATGGTAATGGCGGGGGTGAGTTCTAAGGCGGCAGGTGGTGTTGAAAATAAAAGAAAGTTTAATGCTGCTAGCGAATTACAAAACAAAGAGTTTAATGATGGAAGTGGGTTGGAATTGTACGATACTTATTTTAGACAACTTGACCCCCCAATTAGGCAGGTGGTGGCAGATCGACCCCCGTCCAAATGAATACATAAGCCCTTATGTTGCTATGGGGAATAACCCAATATTATTTAACGACATTTTAGGTGATACAATAGATTTTCCTGGTGCAAGTCCAGCATTCAAAGAGAAATTTAATGAAGCAACAACATTATTAGAAGCTGTTGGAGTTGGTGATTTATTTCATCAAGCTAGTATGGGTATTAATGGAACTATACACGTTGTAGAAGGGGGTGAAGGGTCCATTAATTCATTTGATCCCAGTACAAATACTCTGTATTGGAGCCCAACTACTGCTCTGGAAACTGATAGAGGAATAAAGCTTTCACCCACAGCAATATTAGATCATGAATTAGACCATGCAGTTCAAAAATTTAGTAATCCAGAACAATATAATAAGGATAATAATGACCCTAAGACAAGTGAAGATTCACAGTATGATACAAAAGAAGAAAGACGAGTGATCGAAGGTAGCGAACAAAGGACTGCAAAAGCCTTGGGATTAACTAAAGAAGGGCAAGTAACAAGAACAAATCATAATAAAGGAAAGCTTTACCCGACCACAGGAGTAGAATCTACTAAAACTAAATCTTTAGAAGATTTAAATAAGCTAAAAGAGATTTTAAAAAAAGAGAAAGAAACAAAGCAAAAAAAAGATAATTGATTTATAAAAATTTATTATGAAGTATATTTATTTTCTTTTCTTTTTTATTTCTGCAAGTGGAGTTAGCCAAAACAAAATTAATCCGATTGTTGAAGTAAAATATGTTGGCCCAGGCATAAATACAATTATTTCTGTTGATTATACCAAATTTGATTCTGCTTTTCATAAAAGCATGTATAAAACTACAAATATTACAGATTCATTGTTTTTTAATAAACTAATAAGATGTTATAAAATAGCTAAGTACAAAAAAAGGTACAAAAGAATTGATACTAGATATAAAATTACCATATACCCACCAAACGAAACAAAGCCAGTGTTAATCTATACAAATTACTATGGCGATGCGGTTATAAAAGGTAAGGTACTTTCAAAATGTGATTTATCGAAAACTTTACATTATTTTATTGAAGAGTTTTACAACAAGAAAGAGTAATACTTTAACATGTATGTTTTCAAATCAAAATATAATAAATCTTAAAAGTAAATATTTTTAAAGTGATACTTTTAATTTTTGGATAGCTACACGAGTTAATTAAAAATGCTTTTAAACGAAATTTGTAAACTGGGTGAGCGTAGTATAAAAACGTATTTGCGTATATTTATTGTACAAACGAAACACCCGTTAATGTGTTCTTTGATAATATACAAGTAGTGCATACCAGAGGAGCAATTTTAGAGGAGAATCATTATTATCCGTTCGGGATGGTAATGGCGGGATTGAGTTCAAAAGCAGCGGGAGGTATAAATAATAAGTACAAATACAATGGCAAGGAATTGCAGAATGGGGAGTTTAGTGATGGTAGTGGCCTTGAAGAATATGATTACGGGGCAAGGTTTTATGATGTACAGATTGGGAGGTGGAATGTTATTGACATGCTTACAGAAATAAGTAGAAGGTGGAGCCCTTATACCTATGCATATAATAATCCTATTCGTTATTTAGATCCTGATGGCATGTTTAATGCTGATATTAATAATAAGAAAGGTAACAATAACACTGAAAAGGAATATATAATAACGATCCATGAATTTTTTGATAAAAAAATCATTAATCCTGAAAGTGGATCAACTTCAAATAACCAATTTGAAGACCCCCCACAAGATAGGAACCCTGCGCAAGATAAAAAATTAACCCCCGACCAAATCGAGCAACTGAAAAAGAAAAATTGGGACCATCGAAGCAAAAACAATGGCAAAAGTGGAGGTGGAGTAGATCTATATTATGATCCAAAAACCGGTCAAATTTATGAAAAACCAAAAGGCGCTGGTAAAGATGTCGCTGGGGAGCCAATTGACTTTAACATTAATGATCTCCAAACGAATTCAAAGAAAATTCAATATTCAATTATTTTGGCTAGCTTAGGAAAAGCCTTACAGGTTGGAGCCCCAACAATTTTAAGGCAAATTGGAGTAAAGCCGAATTCCAAAGAAGTGCGTGATAATATGCGATCTATCCCAAAATTTAGTTTTTATGGCGCTGCAATACAAGCATTAATTAATACGATTAACTGTGAAGATCCAGTTAAAAATTCAGAACCAATGGATTAAAATAATTATTTTATTAAATCAACTTGATTAATTTCATAAAAATAGTTGAAAGTGATTAATATAATAAACAAAAATATATTTTCTGTAATCATTAACTGTATTTGAATATAATATCAATGATATAAAAAATTAAAAAGATAGTTTTATTTTAATAAATATTTATTATTTTATAATAGCATTTAAAATACTTTAATGAAAAATGAAGTCACTTTAGATTTTCGTATATGCGATTTCGAGGATATAACCGCAAGTCAAATTACGAATATTCTTAACATACAGCCTACAAAAATTTATATAAAAGGGCAAAAGAGAAACCCTGAAAATATTAATAGTAAATCTGTGTTGAAGTCTAATATCTGGATAATGGGCTCATCGTTAAGCGGAGAATCTTCATTTGAAGATCAAATGAATTCATTATTGGATGTTATTGAATCCAAGCTTGATTTATTTAAACCACTTTGTAATAAATATTATTGTGAATTTTCTTGTGCTTTATTTATACGATATGATAATGATGAAAGTACTCCATGGATACATTTAGGTGATAGATATAATAAATTAATTAAAGAATTAAATATTGAATTTGATGTAGATATATATTGTTTACCCAATCCTAAAGATGAATAATTTATGTACTCAATAGCCTATTAAATTGTATACATATCATATAAATAGTGAGCGGCATCATTACTATCCGTTCGGGATGGTAATGGCGGGGGTATCTTCTAAGGCTGCAGGGAATTTAGTCAATCACAAAAAATTTAACGGCAAAGAAGAACAAAGACAAGAGTTCTCCGATGGTTCAGGTCTTGAATTGTTGGACTTCGGAGCAAGAATGTATGATAACCAAATCATGCGTTGGACGACTGGTGATCCGAAGGCTGATAAACTTGTTCAGTGGTCGCCTTATAATTACTGTGTAGATAATCCGATAATTTATACAGATCCCAATGGTTTATATCCAATATATGTGGTTACAAGAAGTTATGCACCCTTCCCCACTTTTGGACCAGGTAATCAATGGAAAGGTGACAACAGAGGACCTACTTTAGACAAAGGAGCTGCTTACAGAACTTTAGCTTCAATAAATCATGATACCGAAACGAAACAAACAAGTGCATTTGGCGGTCAGACTACTTCAAGGACTGTGGATGGTTCAAAAAGTGCTTTATCAACAACAAAAATAAAAGACAGGTCAGAAGGGGATAATATTGATGTTCATTCCTACGGCAATAACGCAGCACAACCAGGTTCTTGGGACATTGATCAGTTTACAAAACTGGATGTTAAGATAGAAGGGAATATAAAGAAAGACCATGTTTTAAGTGTAACAGGTACTATTAGCGGTGATGATTTTCCTAATCAAGAAAGTATGATTTATGATAGCAAAGGAAATACTTTGTGGTTAGGCCACTCTGAAACAAAAGGAGACAGGCAATATGGGCCTGTTACAGATTTGCCTTTAGAAAATGAGGGCGATGTTCAGATTAATGTGAATGTAAAGATAAAGGTGAACAAGGATGGAGTTTTTCAAGGAGTAGTAGTACAAGAAAATGGTAAGGATAAAGTAATTTCTATTGCTGACTGGAATAAAAAATTTGAGCCCAATGCGAAACAACAATAAACTGCCAGTCTTAATCCTTGTAGCAAGCGGAATTTATTTAGTCTTAGACTTGCTTTTACATGATGCATTCTTGTACATCATTGGTGGCGCACTTGGCACTGTACTTAAGTCTTTTAATAAACAAGTTAATTTAGGGTTACTGATTTTTTTATGGTTAGCATTATTGATAGCTTCAGTAATTTCTTTTTACAAGATAAAGAACAAACCCTTGAAATATTTTATGCTTGCTGTTGTAGTTATTATGTTATCTCTGGTTGATTTTATTCTCTATAATTTTTTGAATTTTGGTAGAGAGAATGTCAAAATAAATTATCTGAATACTGCAATAATGATAATAGTTAAGGGCTTAATCTTGGCGCTCATTATTTATTTTGAAAGAAAGCAAAAACTAATAACAAAGCCGCAGTGATGCGGCTTTTGTATTTTATAGCACTATGCTTTTTGTTTTAACTTTTTACTTGTTGTTTGCAGTTGAGCAGAGGTAAGATAATTGCCCACTACTTTTAAAATCGTTTTCCTGTCATCATCATCAATTTTTTCTAACAGATCCAACCGATGGAGCATTTTTTTCCGCCTCCGTGGGTGTTCCCTTTCTTAGGCAAGCCACTACTTCCATCCGTGAGCCGCCGCCGCCCGTCTCCTGACAAGCGGCACAAACCGTTAAGAACTATTTTCATAAATTAGTAAAATGAAAACTACCTACCCTATTTACTGGCCACAATTTTATACGGCTACTATTTATCAATGGAAACATCTTCTTACAGAAGATAAACACAAAGACATAATAATTGAAAGCTTAAAGTTTTTAGTACATGAAAAACGGATAGTACTTAATGCTTTTGTTATTATGAGTAATCATATTCATCTGATATGGCAGCCATTGTTTGGTTTTACTACTTCTGATATCCAGGCATCATTTATGAAATACACTGCACAGCAGTTAAAGCGAATGTTAACAAAAAACAATCAAGAAACTTTAACCGAATTTAAGGTAAATAAATATGACCGTACTTATCAAATATGGAAACGAGAGGCTTTAAGCATTGAGCTGATTACCCCTGCAGTGTTTAATCAGAAGTTGGAATATATTCATTACAATCCAGTTAGAGCTGGTTTATGCAGCAATCCAGAAGAGTATAAGTATTCATCTGCAAAGTTTTATTATGATGGAAAGGATAGCTTTGAAATATTGACACATTATTCAGGAAATTAATATGGGCTTAATGATTCCCGCTTGTCAGGAGGCGGGCAGGAGCGTTCGAATGGGAAACTTGTTTAAATTTGAAGTGGGAACACCCACGGCGGCGAAAAAGGAGGCGATTGGCATAAATTCACACCATCTTCAACACCTGGAGTTAACGTTCAAATTGAAGCTGTTAAGAATGTTTATTTTGACAGCAATGCAAGAATTCATCATCAATAGTAATAAAAATGTATACTTTAATACGAACACTGAGTTTGATATTTATTTTGCCTTTAACAATGTGTAATAAAAAACAAGAGAAAAAAAATTATTTTGAAACTTACGATCTAATCACATTAAAAGGAGAGTTACCTATTTCAGGTTTCGAGCCAATTTTTCCTTATGTAAGTATTGATACACTTTCTGACAGCATAATAATAAATCATTTTGTTGAAAAGGGAGTCGTTTATAAATCTCATTATGCCAAAGAGGGAAATATTTTCCATAGAAAATATTTCTACTCTGAATGGAAATCCTCGGTGTTATTTGATGAATATATTAAGGATAATAAAATTTATATCCTAGAATATGATGTCCCTGAAAATGAGAGCTTAGTATCAATTAGCATTTTTTCTGAAAATGCGATTAGAATATATGCTTTAGATAAGCCAATTACTGAAAATGTAAGTCTCGATAGTGCTATCAAGTACGTTAATTCGAAGAAAATGTATAGTGAACGTTTTATTTCTTTTTCCAAAAAGGATGACAGCATACAAGTATCTATAGATTTCCAAAATTATAAAATACCAGAAGTCTCACAAAAAAGAATCATTTTATTTAAAGCCTACAACAAATCTTTAACATGGTGGTTGATTTTTGTGTGGCAATCTTATTCTAAATCTTTAATGTACTATGAAGAGAAACTAAATCTCGCAACCGATTTTAAAATTGACAAACAATAACTAGGCTTTACCGCCGCAGGTGAGCAGCGTAACCCAGTCATATAAATTTCCATGGTAATGATAAAGAAGAATTTGTACTTAGCCCCGTTGATAATATTGGTAGTGACAATTTTGTACGCTGTATATACTGTTTTAACTACAGATATAATTTTTGTCAAAAAGCATTATGTAGGTTTCTTGTTCGCTGTTATATGTATCGCTTTTACAATTTATAATAAGAACTTTGGGATATACTTCACTGGAATAACACTTTTAATTGGGACATTAAATATTATTGCATTTACACCAGCTATAGAATCATACTCATTTGGGTTTGGAGTTAATAATAAAAGTGCAACGAGCATTAAAATACAATCTTACTCATTTTTAATATTCCTTTTATACTTAATCCTAAACGGAAAATTTGTGATTGATAAAATTCGAAAAGCGGATAACAGCAAAGCCGTATGATGCTTTTGTATTTTATTTCTATCTAATTAGATAGTAGGATATAAGCAGAATCACATTTTTAATCATACATGCTGCGGGGGGTTGCGCATTTATGCATTTTGAAGATATATAACGTCCCCTTTCATCAAGATACTTTTCAATACTTTCATTATCGCTGCCTTGGTGGCACGCAAAACACAAATGGCTTTCATCATTAAAATCGAGGGAGCTTTAACCAAGTACTATAGTAATTTTAGTTATGGTATCGTTTCGTGTGACGAAACTGGGCGAAGCGGAAACCTCGTGGTGCCAGCTTGACTGGAGACGAGAGGGGCATTCGAATAGGGAATATTTTTTAAACTTGGAAAGCTGGACAAGTACGGCGGAGAAATGCTGGATCTAATTGAATTCTTGTTATTGTAAGTTGTATTCAATACCACCCACCCCCCACAATAAAATCAGGTTTCCAGCGTTTTTGATGATGTTAAAATCCATTTCATGCAAAAAAATATCCCTGAAAAAATCCAAAACCCAATTTCAGAATTAGTGCGGCTCTTTATAAAAAAAATGCGCCAAAGCCCTGATATTTACCCCATTCGCTATTATAAAAAGAATAGTCGCTTTCGCCGTAACTGGCAAAGTCCCTTAGTAAAATAACGAATAGCGCCCTAGCTAAAACCGCCCCGGTAATAACCCTGATTTCGGATTCTACCGCAACTAAAAATCAGCAAAAACACGCTTGCACCGCAGGCTTGCAAAGTTTATTTTTAATGTTCTAAATCCAATACAATGAAAACAGGTAAACTAGGCTCAGTACTAAAAGCAGTCGCCGATCTCTTAAGATCCTTATTCGAATCGGGTAGCAACCGCGAATTCAGAAGACTGAAAGATTTTATTTCCTCTTAATAAACAAGGGAATTAACTAAACAGGTATTCCACATCTGCCTTACTCAAGGCCTTGATGAAACTGGCATCATCGGCAATCAGCTCCTTGGCCAATGCCTTCTTACGTTCCTGCAATTGCAGTATCTTATCTTCAATGGTATCGATACAAATCATGCGATACGCAAAAATATTTTTCGTCTGCCCAATACGGTGCGTACGGTCAATCGCCTGCTGCTCCACCGCCGGATTCCACCAGGGATCAACAATATATACATAATCCGCCGCAGTCAGGTTCAAACCCACACCACCCGCTTTTAAAGAAATCAAGAATACCCTGCATTCATCATTCTGCTGAAAGTTTTGAATGGCTTTCTCCCGATCGGGCGCCGATGTACTTCCATCAAAATACTCAAAAGGAATTTCCTGCTCCTTCAATTTCTCTTTTATTAAACCCAACATACCCAGGAATTGTGAAAACACCAGTGCCTTGTGCTCACCAATATTTTCTGTTATCTCCCTGGTCAACTCATCTAATTTGATAGAATGATTGGGGTATTTTTCTTCTTCATTCAATATAGCCGGACTATCACATATCTGCCGCAACTTCATCAAGCCCTGCAAAATGGTCAACTGCGATTTGTCGATACCCTGCTGATCAATAGTGCCCATGATCTTATCGCGGTAACTATTGCGATAGGCCTCATAAATTTTTCTTTGTTCATCTTCCATTTCACAAAACAAGATGGTCTCGGTTTTTTCGGGAAGATCCTTGGCCACCTGCTCCTTGGTACGACGAAGAATAAAGGGATATAATAACTTGCGTAAATGCTCTTTTTGCTCCTGCTCACCAAACTTATCAATGGGCGTGGCAAATTCATTTCTAAAAAATTCCATGCTGCCCAACAAACCAGGATTCAGGAAATTCATTTGCGCAAATATATCAAAGGTATTATTCTGCAAAGGAGTACCGCTCATGCATAAACGATTTTTGGCCGCCAATAAACCAGCCGCCTTCGTTACCTTGGAAGAAGGATTTTTAATGGCCTGACTTTCATCCAGTATCACATAGTCGAAAACAATCTTCAACAATAACTGTATATCGCTTCTTAAAGTACCATAGGTAGTAATGATAATATCATGCGCCAACAGCTCTTCCACATTCCTGCTTCGGATACTGCCATGGTGAATATGGTATTTTAAGTCGGGCGTAAATTTCTTTACCTCATTTTGCCAGTTGTATATCAGGGTAGTGGGGCAAACCACCAATGCCTTCAATTTACCCTCGACAGTTTTATAATGCCGAAGCATGGTCAATGCCTGCACCGTTTTACCCAAACCCATATCATCGGCCAAAATACCGCCCCATCCCACATCATTCAAATAACTCAGCCACTGATAACCCGAGGTTTGATAAGGCCTAAGTATTTCCTGTAATTCAGCCGGTGCCGGTATCTCTGGAATGCTTTTGAATTCGCGCAGTCTTTCAAATTTTTCATCCAACGCAAAACTTAATTCTTTTTCATCCCTGTTTTCATACAATTCATCAATCACACTCATATGGTATTTAGAAAGCCGCAACTGATTGCTTCTTCCTTCACCCACTTTGAATAATAATGAATATCTTTTTAACCATTCATCGGGTAATATACCCAGGGTACCATCTCCCAATGGAACAAATGATTGTTTTGCAGCCAGCGCTTTCTTAATATCTACAATGCCTACACGCTGTGTACCAAATTCTATTTCTATCTTGGCATCAAACCAATCGATGCCACTGCTTACATGAATATGTGTATTGGGGCGTGCCGTGTTAAACCTAAAATTTTTCAATGCCTCAAAACCAAATACGGGCACTTTCATATCCTTCATGGCATCTACAAAAAGAAAGAACCAGTTATTGCGCAATACTTCGGCTCCCTTGAGTACCAAGGATCCGCCCTCCTGCTTTACAAATTGCGAATGCAGACTTTGTAATTTGTCGAGGTATTGATTTTCTGCTTCCTTATTGCGGTACACAATCAATATCTTATTGCCCTCGGGTATGGTAAGGGTATCTTTATCGCTGGGCCTTGTATCGAAACCATTATAGGTAAATACCGGTTGAAAAACTAAGTAGTCGCCTTTCTCCTGCAATAATAATTTTACTTCGGGCTGCGTGGCTTTGATTTCTTTCACCAGGGTTTTATCAAACTCCACCTGGTATTCGCGGGTGAGCGGCAAAATGGTTTTCTGCATCTGCTCTGCCCAGTTTTCTTTGGTCAGCCGAATATTGCCATCCTTGATAAATTTTTCGGCCTGCAACATATCTTCCGGCTTTTGCCAGAGATACACCATATCGTTGTGTAAAAAAATTAAACTGCTGCTGCATTCATTTTTTTCAAAGGGAATGATTTGTCCCAACACTTTTACCATGCAGGCAATTTCGAAATGACTGTTTTTGGCAATCACTTTAAATACCGGCGCTATATACTGACTGCTCAACCCGATATTGATGAGCTGATCGGATTTAAATGTTTTTTTCTCGGGCAGGTAAAAAATAAAATGACTGGCCGCCTGCTCTTCAAATATTTTTTTAAGCTTGGGATGCAGGTATTCTGCAATCAACGATTTTGTTTCCTCAGGCAATTCATCGCCGTCGGTATGGATGATGTTTTCCCAAATACCACTAAAGGGCGAATTGCGGTTGAGGTATTTATTGATTTCACTGTCCTGCAATTTTCGAATCTGTTGCAGCAACTGTTTGTCTTCTTCCGAAAATACTTCGGTATTGACATATTTGGTAAGGTCCAGTTTTTCTGATCTACCCAAATACTTTGTCATTGCTTCATCGGCTTCACCCTGTACCGCATCAATTAAAAAATAAGGATAGGTTTTTGCATTCAAATTGATAACAATACCTAGTTTTTTTGCAGAAGCATCTTGTACTATTTGAACTGGTTCAGCAGGTTGCTGACGGTTAGGCATACCCGAAGATTGAGCAGGCGCTGCATTACTGCTAGCACTTACCACTCTTTTAATAGAAGGATCCAGTACTTTCAGAAAGGGCTTGCCTTCTTTATAGGTAAATTCAAATTTGCCGTTCAGGTCATCGGCTAAACTATAGCCATAGATCTGCAGTAATTTATTTTTTTCCTTGTCCCAATTGCGAATGGTATCAAAATAATAAGGACCATAGGCATTCAGTAATTGTAAAAACAAAAGGGTTTTGTGCATACAAAGCGGATGATCGGACTCATCGCATTTGCAGGACGTATCAAAATTGCGTTCTTCGTTTTTTTGAATAACCAATGGAAAAGATTCGCCACCAAAATTCAACTCTGCCTCTACTCTTTCTTCGGCCGCCTTGGTGATATTGGCACGGTTGCTCCGCAGCATGGTTTCTGCATCGCTGTATATTTCGGGAGAAGAAAGCAGTTTAATCATTTTAAGATCAATATGCTTCATCTTGGCCACGGTATGCAACTGATGGTATTGTTTGTCGACACTGCCCAGGAGGTTTTTGTCAACCATATCCTGTAAGTGTATCAGCGCACCTGCTTCGTGCCGGCAGATATCACCAATATTATAAGGGCAACTACACCTTACAGAAATGCCTTTGGGGTCGGCATATTTTTGTATGTATACTTTGTAATAGGTACTATAGCTATCGTCTTTTACACGAAACACCACACTGCCCATCAGCTCATCATGTTCAATGAGTTCAACAAAACCCATGGCATGAATTTTTTTGCCGCGGCGAATCACTTCATCACTGCCATTATTATACACGTATTTGATAAGGTGCGGTAGGGCCATTGTATTATTGGAATTGCCGTTTAAGCCGGAAAACAGGAGTACAACAATGGTTGTAAATAAATTCCCCGTTGCGAATTGGGCAATTTGCAAAAGTAACGGAAAACTCTTGAGTTTAGAAGTGTTTAAAAGCGATTGTGCAGAAATAGCGTTTACCCGATACAGCGAAGCGCTGTTTTTAACCCTTTATTAACTTACCATCTTCATAAAGGGGCAATACATTGGCCAAGTCGGGTGTAAGGCAAAAACGAATGTCTTCAATTAATCCAAATCGATCTACGAGGCGATGATAATGCGTTAGCTGGGGCGCAAATCCATACAGGTCATCCTTGCATTGTTCGTACATAGCTACAGCGGTTAAAGAACTATCGCAGTGGATGGTAAAATTTTCTTTGATACGACTGATGACGGCGCCGGCAAATAAACTGTCTTCTAAATTGAAACGGTCTTTCCAGCCGGCGCAACCCAAGACCACATTTTTATTTTCTTTTACTAAAAAATCGCATACTGCCGACAGATTGGGAAAAGAACCCGTAATGATTTTTGTTGCATGATTGTCTAATGCCATCTGCAATAACTTGGTACCATTGGTGGTTGTCAATACCAGGGTTTTACCTTCAATAAAAGACCGACTGTATTCCAATGGTGAATTGCCATGCTTTAATCCTTCGGCAATTTGTCCGTCTCTTTCACCTGCAGCTATTGCTCCGATATTCCTGCTGATTTCGATGGCCTTGGCTACTGAGTCGACCGGAATAATACATTTGGCGCCATTGTACAGCGCCGATGTAATGGTACTGGTAGCACGAAATACATCGATGATAACAACCACGGCATTCGATAAATCGTATAAGTGTAATAATGCCGGAGAAAAACAGGTAAATAGGGTGGGCTTTTGCATCGCTGTAAAATTAATACATTTGATGGTATTGAAATGAAGGGTGCATAAATCGCATAAAAAAACGATACAAAGCATAGACGCTATTGCAAAACGGCTTTCCACTTAGCCGATTCTGCATATTCCTTGATAATCGCATTACGTTTCACAAGCATTTTTTCCATGTATTTTTTCAGGAAGAGCTGATTGATTATTTTTCCCAATGAAGCATAGGGTGTTTCAAAATATAATTTGTCGATCAGCAGGCAGCCATTTTTTACCGCTTTAAAATGATGTTCGTGGCGGAAACTTTTAAAATCGCCCCGCAACATTTTATCTTCAAAAAAAAGGGGCGATTCCATCGCGGTAATTTGAGCAGTAAATTGTCTTTTCTTAAAAAAATGACGGGCTTCCCAGGTCACTGTTTCATTTACTTGAATCAATCCGCTGCAAGTACCGGCAATAGCCGTTTCACCTGAATCTCTAGAGGCAATTTTGTGTAAATCGATACTGCGACTCAAATCAAATACGCGTTCGATTGGAGCCGCCACAAAACTAGTCAGGTGAATGATTGTCATTCGAAAAATAATTAATTACGGTAATGCTTACACGAAAGGCATTTTTACCACCTTGGCTTTAATCTGTTTGTCGCGGATGGCAATATAAATGTCGGAGCCGATGGCCGAAAAAGCCGTTGCCACATATCCCATACCAATGGCTTTGTTCAAAGAGGGCGATTGTGTGCCGGAGCAAACATGGCCTATTTTATTACCACTGGCATCTTGTATTTCGTAGTGATGACGGGGTATGCCCTTGTCCACCATTTCGAAGCCTACCAGTTTTTGTTGTAGTCCGGCCGCTTTTTGATTTTCAAAATAGGCTTTATTGGTGAAGTCCTTGCTGAATTTTGTTATCCAACCTAGTCCGGCTTCCAAGGGAGAAGTGGTATCATCAATATCATTTCCATATAAACAGAAGCCCATTTCTAAGCGCAGTGTATCTCTTGCACCTAGCCCGATTGGTTTGATGCCGGCAGCCTTGCCTGCTTCAAATATGGCTTCCCAAATTTTATCTGCTGCACCGTCTTTATCTTCAAAATATATTTCAACACCTCCAGCACCTGTATAACCGGTGGCACTTACCAATACATTTTCAACGCCGGCAAAAACACCTTTGGTGAAAGTATAATATTGCAGGTTCAAAATATCCATGGAAGTCAATGGTTGTAAAATTTTACAAGCATTAGGACCTTGTATAGCAAGTAAAGCAGTTTTATCGCTGATATTGTGCATTTCAACTCCTTTATCGTTGAAGCTGCTGATCCAATTCCAATCCTTTTCAATATTGCTGGCATTTACCACCAACATATATACTTTATTGGCTTCTACACAATACACGAGCAAATCATCTACAATTCCGCCTTCTTTATTGGGCAGGCAACTGTATTGTGCTTTACCATCGGTCAATTTAGAAGCATCGTTGCTGGTTACTCTTTGAATCAGGTCAAGCGCATGCTCTCCCTTTAAAATAAATTCGCCCATATGGCTCACATCAAATACGCCTGCATTGTTTCTTACGGCAGCGTGTTCGTCGTTGATACCAGTATAACTGATGGGCATATTGTATCCGGCAAATTCGGCCATCTTGGCGCCCAGGGCAATATGTTTTTCGGTAAAGGGAGTTGCTTTCATTTTGCAAGTTTGATTTGCTGCAAAAGTAATTTAAAAATCCCAACTGTTTGTGTATCGCAAGGGCATCTGTAATAAAAGAAAGCTTCCATTATATATGCAGTAACTTTGTACTACCTTAAACACCCACTATGTACAAGTATTTTAAATCTATTTGCTTGCTTGTGCCCGTTGCCTTACTGGCCATTTTTATCATTTCCTGTGGTACGCAAAAAAGAAAAAAAATACTGGAGGACTTTAAATACCAGCATTTCAAAGATTCCTTGCAAAAAATAAATACGGTAGATATTGTTGATAGCAGCAATCTATTGGATGAAAATGAGTTTGAGCCGGGCAGCGATTCGTTGCAAGTATTTTTGTGGCGAATGGATAGTCTTTTGCACCGCGATTTGGCCAAATTAATAAAAGAAGATTCCGCCAGGGGACCTTTTAATAATCGGAGAGCCGAAAAGATGGAAGTGATTTCGAATATCAAGACCCTTGATTCCTTTTTGAATCGGGTAGACAGTCAGTATTCGACCGCCTGTATTGGAATGGAATGTGCCTTGTATGCGGTGGTTGACAAATCGAAGCAATTATTGTATTTATACCTCGAGGGCGCATTAACAGATAGTTTTAAAGTATCAACGGGTATTAAAAAATACGAAACACCCGAAATGGATTTGCAACCAAGGGGACCGGTATTTACCAAATACAAATCGCGCAAATACCCCGGTGGCAATTATATGGGATTGGGCAATATGCCCTATGCAGTTTTTTTAAAAAACGGGTATGCGATACATGGTACAACGGTGGGTAGTTTTAAAAAATTAGGTACTAGGGCATCGCATGGTTGTATTCGGGTGCATCCCGACAATGCATTTATTTTTTATAGTCTTGTAAAAAAAGTTGGCCTTGCGCAAACATGGGTAAGTATTAGAGATAGTTTATAAAAAGGTCGGCATTTGAAGGCCGACCTGCATTTTCATTTTTGAATCAATTATTTTCTTGCCGACTTTTTGATGGCTTTTTTAAGTTGGTGTTTGCTTCTCCATTCGGAAACTGGTTTGCCGGCCAGTATTGCTGGTACATCTACATAGCGCATATGTTGCCGATGATTTTTTGTTGCTACATCAACAACTGTACCTAGCACCAATCCGGTTACAAATAAATTACCAAAAAAATAGGCCCCACTGAATTTTGGAGAAAGATCAACTGTTCCTTTTGATCCACCAGAACTTAATTCCAGTGATACAGTTTTGTGTTTGTTCAATTTAACTACCGGAGAAAAATAGTCATAATAAGTATCGTTATTCATCCCCACTTTAAGATTACTAACTGTTAGGTCCTTAGTAATTTCTAGGTTTTCGCCGTCAGCTTTTGCTTCCAGATTACGTGGTGCATCTACCAAGGCTACCTTACTCATTTTCCCCATAATGGTACCGCAGGAGATAAATACCAGGGAAGCGGCAGTAAATACTACCAGGTTCATAATTACTTTTTTCATGTTTTTAGTTTTTTATAAAACTAACGGTCATGAGTAGAAGTAAAAATGTGAAAAAAGTAGTATTTATTTATACTTTTTGGCCATATATCGAATGTATATAAACAGACCCAATAATATGAGTAGACCGCCCCATAGTGGTGACCATACCAAAAGACCCGTTACTAATAATATCAATGCCAGCCAAAACAGAAACTGAAAAATAAAGGGCCAGCCAATTACACCTACTTTTCGGTGGAATAGGTTTTTGAATTGTTGTTTCAACAAACCAAAAAATAATTTTCGTTTTATTTTTCGCATATGCTTACGCGATAGATGATATCCGGCTAGTGCTGCCGTTATACTGGCCATTATTAATTGAAGCAGGCTGGAATCCAATACCTTAGTGGGCTTTATAAGTGCAGCTAGAAAATATACAATGGACATTTGTTAGTTTTTAGTTGAATGTTGATAGTGTTATTGAATATAGTTTTTCCTTTCCGCTCTGTTTTTTATAACAGTCAGCAGTCGGCTTTGAAAATCACTTAGAATAATATTACCCCACCATCTTCCATAAAAATTAAATTTTGAAACAAGTTCATAGCCCGATGAAAGTATGAGTGTGGTACTGCCGTCTTTATTAGGATTTAATGTATAAGCAGCATCTAAAAAATTAAAATAATCGCCGCTGAGTACATGGCGGTGAAATACGTCGTTGCTAATGGTGGCGGGATTAACCTTAATACTAAATGAAATAAATTGATTTGCTTGTATAGCTGTGATGCTTTCATTAAACTCAAGTCCACCTGCAAAGATGCCGGTTCTATGCCCACCCACCATAGTAGTGTCTACTTTGGCACTTAATGGCCTAGGAATGCCCAACCAATTGAAAATGCCGGGCTCATATTCACTTTCCTGTATGGCAGGTACATTAACTATATTCTTCCATATGGTAGCGGCATCTGCTCGAATAATAATTTGATTTTGTACATGACATTGAAGGGCAGGTGATGGCACCAAGTCTTCAAGTGGTACCAATAAAAAGGGCAATAAAACCAGGCTTACTAAATGTTGATTTTTCTTCTCCTTGTTTAATATTCTTTTGCGTAATAAGAACACTGCCAGCCAGGAGCCCAATACCGATAAGAGCATGAATGGTATCAAAAAAATAATAACGCAAAACAAATTCTCAAAGCCCAATACCATCATAAAAACAAAAAAGAATAAGATGGTTGTTATGGGTGAAATAAAAATGGTAGCTCTTTTAAATAATAAATCGCGGTCAGCAAAGAAAATGGGTATCATGCCTAAAATAGCAGGAATGATAAAGAAAAAACTTAGCGTGGGTAATTTATGTTGCTTGCCGAATGTATATCGTACAATTAATCCGTATACCAATGCCAATAAAATACCTACCAATAAAAGCTTGGAACTGTTTTTTATTTTTTGCATACCTGTTTGTTAAATGATATATTATAAAAATTTTCTGGCGCAGGTGTTCCGCAGGATCACCTGTGTCGATTAAACCAGCCCGATTGCATCGGGATTCAAGTCAACTGCTCCCTCTTATGGAAAATTTTCAACCCTTACTACCATTCTTCATCCTCGTCCTCATAATCTTTTCTGGCGCAGGTGTTCCGCAGGATCACCTGTGTCGATTAAACCAGCCCGATTGTATCGGGATTCAAGTCAACTGCTCTGAAATATTGAAACTATTAAACCTTTGTCACCATTCTTCTTCTTCCTCCTCTTCATTGTTTATTGGCTCAACAACAGCACCCTTTTTATTGATTAGTCCCCATTTGTGACCAAGATACACTTTGGCTTTGCCGTTGGTCTCAAAATATTTCGCATTATCATATATACAAGGAATAACCAGGTTGCCCTTACGATCGATATAACCCCACTTATTATTTTTTTCAATGGCTGCTAATCCTTGCGAGAATGAGTAGACAAAGCTGTAGTTGAAATCAATTATTTTTTTTCCAGTCTTGTCGATAAAGCCAAATTTTCCATTCTTTCTTACGGCTGCTAATCCTTCTGAAAATGCTTGTGCCCTTTCATATTGTAGCGGTATCACCACATTGCCTTTTAAGTCTACAAAACCCACTTTATGATCGAGCTCCACGGCAAATAAACCCTCGGAAAAACCATATAAATTATCATACTTAACTGCTAATATTTCCCGTCCATTATTATCTATATATCCCCACTTACCATTTAATTTTACACTTGCTTTATTTTTTTGAATAAATGTTTCATAGTCGATGTGCTCATAGGTAAAGGGCAATAGTGTTTTTAATTGCCGGTCCAGTAAAGAAACTTTTCCGTTTTGTCTTACATAAAAAAAGCTGTCGGCATAATTTTCTATTGCTTCATAGTTAAGCGGCAGTATTAGTTTGCCCCTTTCATCGATTAATCCATATTTATCCTTTTTTTGTACCGTCAACCATTTCACATGTTCACGAAAGAGATTTGAAGGACTAATTTCATCATACTGCGGACTAACCAGGGTGTTGCCATTGGAATCCACCAATCCCCATTGGTTGTATTTTTTAACTAATGCCACGCCGTGGTAAAACCACAGATCCACGTCTTGGTATTGAATGGGTACTATTTCATTTCCTTTTTCATCCACATATCCAAATAAATTATTTTTAGATACCATGGCCCTGCCCTCATTGAAGCTGGCTACTTTATCATAGATAGC
Organism: Chitinophaga pinensis; assembly: GCA_943367825.1. Classification (GTDB taxonomy): domain Bacteria; phylum Bacteroidota; class Bacteroidia; order Chitinophagales; family Chitinophagaceae; genus Ferruginibacter; species Ferruginibacter pinensis_J. The sequence continues at coordinate 96,400 of CALRKF020000003.1, read as the reverse complement.
AGGAATAATAATTTTTCCGCTAGTGTTTTTAAAACCCTTTTTCCCGGCTTCACCAGTGAATTCATTTAAATAGACCTGATGGCTATTTTCGTTTGTGGGAATTTTATATGATTTTGTAAATTCCAGTATAATATCGAAGGCATTTTTTTTACCCGCCTGCACTCCATAGTGTAATTCTATTTTTGTTTTGTTATCCACCGATGTGAAAGCATTTTCAAAAAAATAAATTACTTGTTCTGTTGGATGCAGTTGGTAGACATAATAATCCGGCAATGCTGATTTGAATTTTAATATCAGGCTATCTACCCGTTTAAAAAGGGCTGCTTCCTTTCCAATAATTGTATTGGTTAAACGAAAAGTGTTGTCTATAAAATCACCATAAGATTTAGACTCTACAATTTCAGCTTTAAATCCAGGAATAGTTTGATTGGATGCATAAAAGGTTGCTCCCTCCGTTGTGGTTTTGATTTTTTTTGCTTTAAAATTAGTCATACTGCTATCTTTACTCAAAACAATGGAGCGCAGTAGTTGGTTGAATGCGGGGTCTTCAACACGATTGCCTACGGCAGTATAATAATTTTCCCAAGGGGCTGCATTTAATTGAAGACAAACCAAAAAATTATACCCAGGTGGTGCCTTTTTTTTACTAACCGGTTCTAGATATAATAAATTATCGAAAGAAGCCAGGTACATTTTTTCATCGGATAAAAAATATTGCAAATATCCTGCATAATCAGTAGGCGCTATGAATTTGGCCGTTGCTGAAAACTTTGAAGCAGCCTCATTGAGTAATATTTTTAGTTGATTGAGCCCAGCCATGGCTTGCATACTATCTTTAAAATAATAATTGGCTACATAATTTTCACCATCGATATAGCATACTGTAGCCCCATCGAGTTCAAAATAAGGATCCTTAATACTGTTTGGATTTTTTTTGAGAATGGTATCAAATGCATTGGCCCTGGCAGTGAACACATGGATAAAACTTTCGACAAATTTTTCTTTTGTAGCTATACCCTGAGCAAAAACATCAGTGGCAATATTTAACAACAAACCTAGTGAAAGAATGATTCTAGAATTCTTCATCTGACTTTTGCTTATTTTATGGGTACTCGTAACAATTTTAAATACCCAATTGAATGTATTAGAGTTGGAAATTATTGAAATTGTAAAAGGAGGCGAATGTGAAAAAAGTAGTAATTATAAAAAACCTGTCTTACGCAAAGCTTCTGCCCTTGAATTGACTTGCAGTTTTTCATAAATATTGCGCACATGGGTGCGCACGGTTTCGAGGCTAACAAATAATTTGTCGGCAATTTCTTTATAGCGATACCCCTTACTCAATTGCTCCAGAATTTCCTGCTCTCGCCGACTGAGCTCTTGAAAATATTCATTGGTTCTTTCCTTAAGCGAAAACGCTTCTATCACTTTTCGGGCTATCTGACTACTGATAGGGCTACCACCCTCATACACTTCTCTGATGGCTTCTACTACTTTTTCTGGTGGAGTTCCTTTTAATAAATAACTGGTAGCGCCCGCTTTTAAGGCACTGAAAATATTATCGGGATTATCATAAACCGTCAACACCATCATTTGCATGCGGGGATGCAATATTTTAAGTCGCTGTATACAATCAATTCCACTCATGCCCGGTAAGTTAATATCAAAGAGAGCAATATCGGTGGGTTTTGCGGTCAGCTCTTTCAAAGCCGTTTCGGCATCAGCAAAAACACGTAACTCTTTTACATCAATACGCATTTGTATCTCCTCGGCAAGATAATGACGCACTTTTTCATCGTCTTCAATGATTGCTATAGAATGTATGTTCACCATTCAAATTTGTAGATTCCTTTTTATTGTAAAAATGTGAATTAAGTAGTAGGCAAAGGAATGCGATATTCAAATCTTGCGCCCTTTCCAATTTCAGTTTGAATATCGAGTTGACCATTTAATTCTTCAATTCTAAAACGAATATTTTTTAATCCATTGCCCCGCATTACTTCATTCAAATCAAAACCCAGTCCATCATCTTCTATACTGCAAATAAAATAATTATCAATAATACTTGCATGCAGTTGAAGCTGCTTTGCCCCACTGTACTTGATGGCATTGTTTACAATTTCCTTGGTTACCAAAAAAAGATTTCGGCGATATTCGTTTGAAAGAATAATATCTCCAGCAGCGTCAGGTAACTGTATCGTATACTCGATATTTGAATATTCGAGTTGCTTATGTAATTGCTCCCGCATATAGGCCATCAATTGTTCCAATGTTTTATTGGCGGGGTTAAGGCTCCAAACAATCTCACTCATATTGCTTACCAGTTGTCGGCTCGTATCAGCAATTTCTTCTAATTCTGTTATAGCTGTAAAACCTGTTTTAGATTTTACAGATTCACTCATGAGTGTAATCTGGGTAAGTCCCGCCCCAATATCATCGTGCATTTCTCTGGATATACGTTGTCTTTCCTTGTCCATTTCTTTTTGCCTTTCCAATGTAATAATTTGCTTTTTTAGTTTTAGCTGTGCAAAAAAGCGTGTACTGCTGATAATAATCAGCAATAGTAAAACGATTATCAAAGCATAAAACCAAGTAGTCTTCCAAAAGGGGGCGCGAATATAAATATCAATGGTATATGCATCGGGTGTCCAATTGCCTGCCGCGTTGGCAGCTCTTAGTTTAAAAGTATAGTTACCCGGATTTAGGTTATTATAGCGCACTTCATTAAGGGTACCACTTTGTATCCAATCTGGATCCCAACCCTCTAACTTGTATTGATAAGTAACTTCTGCGGGGTTAAAATATTCAATACCCCTAAACCGAAAAAATAAATTGTTTTTGAAATAAGGCAGGTCCATATTTTTAATATACAAGGCCGTAGTGGTTGAATCAACAACTGCATCATTGACCATGGTGTTTAGCATACAAAGGCGAGGGAGTTCGTTTTTTTGTACAATTTCAGCTGGCCTAAACCATACCAAACCATTGATAGTGCCAAAATAAAAATTTCCTGAACTTCCTTTAAAAAATGCACCAGTATTAAATTCATTGTCTATCAACCCGTCCGATTTATTAAAATTGGTAAACCGTACTGTTGGTAAAACAGCCCCCGGAGAATATTGCAAACTTGCCTTCGATAAACCACTATTGGTACTAATCCACGATTGATTTCCATCGCGAATTACAGCATATACATAACTATTCCCCAGTCCATCCTCCTCTGTAAATATTTTATACTGTTGCGTAGTGATATCATACACTATTAATCCACTCATGGAGGCAATCCATAACTGATTTCTTTTTGCATCATAATAAAATGATTTTACATCCGCACCAGAAAATATTTTTTGGTTCTCCAGCGGTTTGTTAAAGTCTGGTACAATATCAATGCCGCCATTTTCATATCCAATCCAAACGGTATTATTGGATTGCACCCAAATATCAGCAATCCTTGTTTGCCCGAATTCTGCGAAATAAGTTGCTTTAAACCCTGTTGGATTTTCCTTTATAAAATACAAACCGATATTGGTACCCAATAACCAGCCATTTTTATAGGTACTTATTGAAAAACAATTGATTGTTTTTTGCAAGGTACTAACGGGAATGGGTAGCTGAATATTGTTGAAATGCTGGCTCCTTGCTTTTCTTAGGCTAAGACCACCAGCCCAGCCTATCCACAAATTATGCTGTTCATCTTCTTTAATCATTCCAATGATCGAATTGGCGGGTATCTGTAAACCCGGTGCACTTATATTTTTAGACTGATCGACCATTGAAGAAAGGCTTATTTCCTGCAGGCCTTTTTTATAGGTACCCACCCAAACGCTTTGCTCGCTGGTTTCATAAATACTGGTTACAAAAAAATTGTTCTTTGTAATACTTGCTTTAGTGGGATAACTGCGAAAAGTGGGGGGATGTAAGGGGGCCTTTAATAAACCCAGCACGTCGGCACCAACCCAAAGTATACCTTTACTATCAACCAATATAGTATAGACTGGAAAATTGGTGCTATGAGCTGTATTTCCATTGATATTTCCCCTGTATTGAAATACAGCTTGCTGAAAAGGTTTTATAAATAAGTTTCCCTGTTCATCTCCAGCCCAAATATTACCGGCTGGATCGTCATACAAACAATGAATATAATTATTGTCTATTGCTATAGTTGACTCTTCTTTGTTTATCCTGCTAACGGAATGATGAATGATACTATAACTATAAATGTCTTTTCCTACATTGATATAAACAGTATCACGGCTATAGCAAACTTCCTTGCAATTATTAAATTTATAAAGCTGTTCCCATTTTTTAGTTTCTATATCAAATGAGAGCAAACCATTATTACTGGCAAAATAAAAATGTGATTGATGGTCATATGCCCCTTTTTGAAAAATATATACAGGATGTTTGCTGCTGTCATTTGGTAAAACAAAGCGATCCATTTCTTTAGAATGCCGATTAAGGCGAATGAGTCCATAGCTGGAGTTCGCTAACCATACATCATTACCGATTTGAGCAATTGGGTCGGCAGCAATGCCCTTAGGTGGATTAAATTCTTCATTAAAGAAATACTTCCCAAACCTTTCCCTTTTCTTATCAAAATCAAAACCGCCTATTTCGTTGGAGAACCAAATATGCCCCTGATCATCCTCTAACAATTTTGATCGAATCACCCTTCCCTCCATTTGACCAGATTTTTTTTCTGGCCCGGGCTTGTATATTTTCATTTCTATACCATCATAACGGTTGAGGCCATCTGCAGTAGCAATCCACAAAAATCCCTGTTTGTCTTTTAAGATAGAATAAACAGTACCCTGCGAAAGACCATTGATTTTCTCGAATTGCAACAGCCCTTCTTGTGCTTGTGTAGCAGTAATTGCAAAAAAACAAACTGTCAATAATACAAACCGGCGCATGAAAGGGTCATTTTTTATGCGTACAAATTAAGGTTTTGTAATTATAATTAAAATAATTCTCCTTTGAGTTTCAGCTGCATTTGTTTACTTTGCTTATTGTGAAACTTTTATCGTCTGCCATATCCAAATTAGCCCGCATGCGTTTATGGCGCATCGAAAACTGGAGTAAGCATCCCGAAGCCGTTCAAAGGCATGTGCTACAAGGATTGGTATCTGCTGCTCAATATACAGAATTCGGAAAAAAATACGGTTTCAATAAACTTTTTACGCTCAAAGAATTTAAAAGAAATGTACCCATCCACGAGTACAATGATATAAAACCCTATATCGAAAGAATGATGCAGGGAGAGGATAATGTTTTATGGAATACCCCCATTAAATGGTTTGCCAAATCATCGGGTACTACCAGTGATAAAAGTAAGTTTATCCCCATCAGTGAAGAGAGCTTACAAGAAAATCATTTTCAAGCCAGCAAGGATGTATTGAGTAATTATTATAAACACTTCCCTTCCAGCGACCTGCTTACCGGAAAAGGATTGGTAATTGGTGGGTCGCATCAGATTAGTAAGGTCAATGATGAAATTCAATATGGCGACCTCAGCGCTGTATTGATGCAAAACTCCCCTTTTTGGGGACAATGGCTTCGTACACCCGAGCTCAGTGTAGCCCTATTAGATGAATGGGAAGAAAAAATTGAAAAATTAGCCCAGATTACCGCCAACGAAAATGTTACTTCCATTGCAGGCGTTCCTACCTGGACATTATTGCTTTTAAAAAGAATTTTAGAGATAAAAGGTAAGCAACACATTAAAGAAGTATGGCCCAACCTCGAATTATATATCAATGGCGGCGTTTCTTTTGTACCCTATAAAGAACAGTTTGAACAAATCATGGGCGCCAAAATCAATTACCAGGAAATTTATAATGCCAGTGAAGGATTTATTGCAGGCCAACAACACCCCGATGATGATGGCATGCTATTGTTTACCGAACACGGCATCTTTTACGAATTTTTACCCGTGGAAGAATATGGAAAAGACAATCCCCAAACCGTTGGATTGAAAGATGTAGTGCTGGGGAAAAATTATGCCCCTGTTATCAGTACTACGGGTGGCCTTTGGCGTTACCTTATTGGTGATACCATTAAATTTACTTCCTTACACCCTTATCATATTAAAGTAAGTGGCAGGCTCAAACATTATATGAATGCTTTTGGGGAAGAAGTGATTGTTGACAATAGCGATCGGGCAATTGCCACCGCAGCAGAAAAAACAAAATCTATTGTCAATGACTATACCGCTGCGCCTGTTTATTTTAGTCAACATAATAATGGTACACATGAATGGCTGATTGAATTTGATAAAGTTCCCACTGACCTTGCTCAGTTTACCAGCGAAATGGACCAGGCCTTAAAAAATATCAACAGCGATTACGAAGCAAAAAGACAGAAAGACATTGCACTTCGAATGCCCATCGTGCATAGTTTGCCGAAAGGAACCTTCAATGATTGGTTAAGATCAAAAGGAAAACTCGGTGGACAAAATAAAATTCCAAGGTTAAGCAACGAAAGAACCATGTTGGAAGAAATACTGGCCATGCATGCCAGTAAAAGTGAATAGATTACTTTTGCAAATAATAAAATTTAATACATGCGATTATTAGAAGGAAAAACAGCCATTGTAACAGGTGCTGCCCGTGGTATCGGGGAAGCCATTGCCATCAAATTTGCAGAACATGGTTGCCATGTTGCTTTTAGTTTTGTGAGTGATAGCAGTAAAGAAAAAGCCGCAGCCCTTGAACAAAAATTGTTGGCACTGGGTGTAAAAGCAAAAGCTTATCAAAGCAATGCTGGCGATTATGCTGCCTGCGAATCCTTTGTAAATGAAGTATTAAAAGATTTTGGAACAGTAGATATATGTGTGAATAATGCAGGTATATCAAAAGACAATCTCTTGCTCCGCATGAGTCCCGAACAGTTTGAAGAAGTAATAAAGGTAAATCTCAATAGTGTTTTTTATATGACGAAACAGGTGATACGCCCCATGATGAAGGCCCGCCAGGGAAGCATCATCAATATGAGCAGTATTATCGGCGAAATGGGCAATGCGGGTCAAAGCAGTTATGCTGCCAGCAAAGCCGGCGTAATTGGATTTACCAAAAGCGTTGCAAAAGAACTGGGCAGCCGAAATGTACGCTGCAATGCCATTGCCCCTGGTTTTGTAGAAACTGATATGACCAGTTATCTCAAAGAAGGAGAAGCTGCCGATAAATACAAGGCTGGTATTCCTTTAGGGCGCTTCGCTACCGCAGAGGATATTGCCAATGTAACCTTGTTTTTGGCCTGTGACCTAAGCAGTTATGTAACCGGACAAACCATTAGCGCCTGCGGTGGATTAAATATTTAAGTTCAATTTTTACAAATAATTGACATTTTTCTTTCTCTTATACGGAAAAGGAACCCTTTCTTTGCACACCAATGAAAATGGCTATTTCCATATTATTACTATTAATGACCGCAGTATACTTATTGCCGGTTAAGGAAAGCCTTGGGTTTCGGAGTACTTATTGCATCAATGATATCGACGAAACAAAAACAGAAAATGCAGATAAAGAAAAAGTCAAGGACTTGATTTCTTTCAGCCACGAATATTTTATTGCATTAAACCCTACCAAACCCATTCCGGTAATTGAATATTGGAATGCGGAATTACAATTACATATTGTAGAAACACCTCCTCCCGATTTTATATAATCGTTTTGTTTTTATCAAAGACATTAAGAAGCTATACTATCTGATAGCTTATTGATTTTTCATTTACAATTTATTTAATAAAAATACCATGACTGGACAAACCAGCCCTGTATCCAGAATATTCAAACTATTAAAACTGGAACGAAAAGAAATATCTGCAGTATATTTCTATGCCATCATGAATGGCTTAATACTACTCACCATACCCGTAGGAATTCAGGCCCTGATTGGGTTTGCACAAACAAGTACTGCCTCGGCCTCCATCGTGCTATTGATCATATTAGTAGTGATGAGTGTGTTTGTTGCGGGCATTTTGCAGATTAAACAAATGCAGATAACTGAAAAAATTCAGCAAAAAATATTTGTCAGGTACTCATTCGAAATTGCCAATAAAATTCCTTCACTAAAACTAACGGCAGTTGACAATTATTATCTGCCCGAATTAGTCAATAGGTTTTTCGATATTGCCACCCTGCAAAAAAGCATTGCAAAGCTATTGCTTGATTTTCCATTGGCCATTATCCAAATAATTTTTGGGCTATTATTATTGGCATTTTATCACCCCGTATTTATTGCGTTCGGTATGTTGCTCGTACTTGTTATAGTAGCCATACTTTATTTTTCGGGCTCAAAAGGATTAGAAAGCAGCTTACAGGAAAGTGCCTATAAATATAAAGTAGCATGGTGGTTGGAAGAAATGGCAAGAATTATACGCTCCGTAAAGTTTTCTAAATCACACGACTTTCATCTGGAAAAAGCGGATGAAAATATTACGCGATACCTGGAAGCCAGGACACGCCATTTTAAAATACTTCAGATACAATTTAAAACCCTGGTAGTATTTAAAACCCTGGTAACAACAGCCATGTTGATTGTGGGTTCTTTTTTACTATTAAACCAACAATTAAATGTGGGGCAGTTTATTGCTTCTGAAATTGTAATACTCACCATCATTGGATCTGTAGAAAAAATTATCGGTAACCTAGATAGTGTATATGATGTATTAACAGCCGTAGAAAAAATTGAAAAAATAACAGATAAAGAAATTGAAAAATCCGGAACTATCGCATTATTGAATAATGAGAACGGGCTTCAGGTAGCATTAAACAATGTTGCTTTTAAATACCAAGATGATCCTTCCTTTATTTTTAAAAATATTTCATTCGCAGTTCAACCCAATGAAAAAGTTTGTATTCGGGGAACAGAGGGTGCTGGTAAATCAACTTTACTGCGACTAATGGCTGCATCCTATGACGATTTTGTAGGCGCTATCCAAATCAATGAAGTGCCCATTGGAAACTATCAAATTCGTTCCTTGCGAAACCGTATTGGCATCATGATCAGTCAACAGGATATTTTTGAAGGCACCCTGATGGAAAATATTTGCATGGGATTAACAGATGTGAAGATGGAAGAAATCATGCTGCTTTGCAAAAAAACCGGACTCTCCGATTTCTTGGGTGAATTAAAAGAAGGCTTTGATACTCCATTAAATGCAACTGGTAGAAAATTACCCGGCCATGCAGTAAAAAAGATTCTACTCATCAGGGCCCTTATTCACAAACCCGGATTATTGTTGTTAGAAGAACCCTGGAGCGGTTTGGAAACAAAACACCAGGAACAAATAAAAAAATATTTGTTGGAAGAGTTGACGCAAACCACCATCATAGTAGTAACAAGTGATGAGTCTTTTGCAAAATCATGTGATAAAATAATTGCATTGCAGAAAGATGGATGTGAAATACAGTTACCAAAAAAGCAATAATTTAAAAATGAAAACATTAAAAGCATATACAAGCATTTATAGATACAATACTAACAGTAAGGTAAAGTATTGGAGTATTGGCTTACTAGTAGTAGTAGCTGTTATTTTATTCCTTCCCTGGACGCAGACTATTCGCGCCAAAGGCAGTGTAACCACTTTAAGATTGGAACAGCGACCACAAGAGCTAAACAGTATTTTACCCGGTAAAATTGTAAAATGGTATGTTAAAGAAGGTGATTTTGTACAGAAAGGAGACACCATTTTACAAATCGCTGAAATTAAAGACGACTACCTCGATCCGCAGTTATTAAACAGAACCGGTGAGCAAATGGTGGCCAAACAACAAAGTATTGGTTTCTACAAAAACAAAGTGGCTGCTACACAAAATCAATTAGGTGCGTTGGATAATAATCGTGTGTTGAAACAATCGCAACTGATTAATAAAATTCAACAACTGAAATTCAAATTGCAAAGTGATAGTGCAGATAATATAGCCGCTTCCAATGACGTAAAAATAGCAACCCTTCAATTCAAGCGTCAACAGTTGATGTACGACAGTGGTCTTGTTTCTCTTACACAATTGGAACAACGCAACCAGGTATTTCAAAATGCCTTGGCTAAAAAAATGAGTGCTGAAAATAAATATGCCAGTACCCGACAAGAGCTGAATATTGCCAATATTGAAGCCGATGCTATCAATCAGGACTATGTAGAAAAAATGTCGAAGGCACAAGGTGATCAATTTCAGTCCTTATCGCAAATCTCCGGAACTGAAGGCGAGGTTGCCAAATTACAAAATCAATACAGCAATTATAATATCAGAAGCGGCATGTACTATATAACCGCACCGCAAAATGGACAGATTACCAAAGCTAAAAAAGCTGGCCTTGGTGAAATTATAAAGGAAGGAGAAATGTTGGTAGAAATTGTGCCCGATAAAATTGATTATGCTGTTGAATTATTTGTAGAGCCGGTTGATCTTCCCTTGGTGTCTATCAATCAACAAGTACGTTTTGTGTTCGACGGGTTTCCTGCAATTGTCTTTAGCGGTTGGCCAAAGGCTTCTTATGGTACCTTCTCTGGTAAAGTAGTTGCAATAGAAAATTCGGTTAGCAATAATGGCAAGTTTAGGGTGCTGGTAAAAGAAGACAATGAAGAAGAAAAAAAATGGCCGAAAGAATTAAAAATAGGAACAGGTACACAAGGAATTGCTTTATTGAAAAACGTACCTGTGGGATATGAAATCTGGCGAAACATCAATGGCTTTCCTCCCGATTTTTATAGCAAAGAAACTGAAAACACTAAAAAATAATTATGAAACCAATTGTTCTTATACTTTTTAATATTTTATTATTATCGGCTACTTACGCCAATGATAGTACGAAAATATTATCTTATAAAAGTTTCTTAGAAATTGTAAAGCAATATCACCCTGTGGCCAAGCAAGCTGGTTTACAAATAGACAAAGCCAATGCTTCTTTATTAGTAGCAAGGGCTGGTTTTGATCCTATATTACAAACCGGCGGTGCTAATAAAACCTTGGACGGTATTAATTATTACCGCAGTAATGAGATAGAACTTTCTATTCCCACCTGGTATGGCATTTCGCTACAAACGGGTATAGAATACCTGGGAGGTGTACGCAACAACCCAGAACAAACATTGGGACAGTCGAGTTTTGCGGGCATTCAAATTTCATTGGCAAAAGACCTGCTAATGGATAAAAGAAGAGCGGCTTTACAGGATGCTAAAATCATGCAACAGGCCGCAGAACAAGAAAAAAGAAAAATGCTCAACGACCTCTTAATGGACGCTACCAATACCTATTGGAATTGGGTGCAATCCTACTATGTATTCCAATCGTATAATGATATTATTGAGTTGAATAGAAAAAGGGTTGCACTGGTAATTAATGCTTATAAATTAGGTGAGCGACCAGCCATCGATACTGTTGAAGCTATTGCACAATTACAACAGTTTGAATATTTACAAAATGAAGCCTGGTTGAATGTACAAAATAGCAGCATTGCGCTAAGCGGGTTTATGTGGACTAATCAAGAAAAGTCATTTGACTGGGATATTGCCATTGTACCAGATAAAAAAATGGAGGAGCTGTTTAACAATTTTCAATTTCCCGAAATGAATGGATTATTGGATGATATCAAAAAGACGCATCCTGAACTAAACTTAAATGCACTAAAAATTAAAAGCTTGGGCATTGAAAAAAAATTAAAGTTCCAGGATTTACTACCCAAGCTTGATCTTAAATACAATCAACTAAGTAAGAACTACAATATTGCAGCCACTACCGTAAAAACCTTGTTTGATAATAACTATCGGTTTGGCATTCAATTTAGCATGCCCCTGCGCTTGAGCCAGGGAAGAGGTGCTTATAAATTGGCAAAAATAAAAATTACAGAAACTACTTGGCAACAAAGGCAAAAGGAAATTGACATTACTAATAAAGTAAACAGTTATTACAATCAATTGGTCAATTATAAAAATCAAGTTGACATTTTAAAAAGAAACTATGACAATTACCTGCGATTACAAAAAGGAGAGGAAATGCGTTTATTAAATGGCGAGAGCTCTTTGTTTTTGGTGAATAGCCGCGAAAATAAATCGCTCGAAACCTGGATTAAGTTAACAGAACAAACCATCAAATTAAACAAAACCGTTTGGAGCTTAGAATGGATGGCGGGTAGGCTTTGGCGTTATTAATTATAATTTATATCTCTTTTAAATGAAAAAAATGATTCAAAACGGGGCAGCAGATTTTTCTGCAGCACTCGTCGTTTTGCTGGTGGCCTTACCACTTTGTCTCGGAATTGCACTTGGTTCTGGAGCGCCCTTATTTGCCGGAATCATTGCGGGCATTGTCGGTGGTGTAGTCGTGGGATTTTTAAGTGGCTCACAACTAAGTGTAAGCGGACCCGCAGCGGGGCTTACAACAATTGTTGCAGCAGCCATTTTAAAATTGCAAGTCTATGAAGCCTTTCTGTTGGCGGTGATTATGGCAGGCTGTATTCAATTGGTCTTTGGCTATATCAAAGCTGGTATCATTGGCGATTTTATTCCCAATTCAGTGATCAAAGGAATGTTGGCAGCCATTGGTTTGATATTAATACTTAAACAGTTTCCGCATTTAATTGGATATGATGCAGATTTTTCGGGTGATGAAAACTTTGAACAACCCGATCGTGACAATACTTTTACAGGTATTGCAGCTGCATTGAATTATATCAGCCCAACAGCCAGTATCATTGGACTTGTATCGATTCTGATACTATTTATTTGGGAACAATCCTGGTTGAAAAAAATAAAATGGTTGAGCTTTATGCCCGGGCCCTTAGTAGTGGTTTTAATTGGAACCGGTATCAACGAATATTTAAAACTGAGTATGCCCTCCGTTGCTTTGGAGCTAAAACACCTTGTTAGTTTACCCGTTGCAAATAGTATAAAGGATTTTGCAGGCTTTTTCAGATTCCCCGATTTTAGTCACCTTGGTAATATAAATGTTTGGATAACAGCATTTACACTAGCGGTGGTAGCCAGTTTGGAAACCTTATTGGGTATTGAGGCGGTGGACAAGCTTGATCCATTAAAAAGAGTATCACCGCCCAATCGAGAATTGAAGGCACAGGGTATTGGTAATATCCTGAGTGGTTTCTTGGGGGGATTGCCCCTAACCTCCGTGGTGGTTAGAAGCTCTGCAAACGTAAATGCGGGCGCCAAATCAAAACTATCTGCCATACTGCATGGCGTTTATATGCTATTATGTGTTTTACTGATTCCCTTTCTGCTGAATAAAATTCCGCTTGCAGCCTTGGCAGCGATCCTTATTTTTACAGGGTATAAATTGGCGAAATTTTCTTTGTTCAAAAGTTTTTATCAGAAAGGCTGGGACCAGTTTGTACCATTTGTAGTAACTATAACAGCTATCTTGTTAACAGATTTACTGAAAGGCATCGTAGTAGGTATTGTGGTTGGGTTATTTTATATGATAAGAAGTAATTTCAGGTCTGCAGTTTTTGTAGTACATGATGAAAATAAATTTTTATTTCGTTTACGCAAAGACGTTTCTTTTTTAAACAAACCTGCCATCAAACAAAAACTAGAGGCGGTACCCGAAAAAGCATACGTATTAATAGACGCAGCCAGGGCCGATTTTATTGATAAGGATGTAATAGAAGAAATCAACAATTTTATGAAACACGCCTACCTGAAAAATATTTATGTGGAAATAAAAACAAACCCATTCAAAACAGCACAACAATTATTTGATCAACCTAAAAATAAATTTGAATTATGATAAACGCATACAATAAATTATTACTGCAAAATAAAGCATGGGCAGCAGAAAAAATTGATGAAGATCCCGAGTATTTTAGCCGGCTTTCTCACTTACAGGAACCTGAGTTTTTGTGGATCGGCTGTAGCGATAGCCGGGTGCCTGCCAATGAAATCACGGGCACCAATCCGGGTGAAATTTTTGTGCACCGCAATATTGCTAATATGGTCGTGCATACCGACCTCAATATGTTAAGTGTGTTGGAATACTCTGTGAATGTTTTAAAAGTTAAACACGTTATCGTATGTGGTCACTATGGTTGCGGCGGCGTTAAAGCTGCTATGACACGCCATAGTGTTGGTATTATAAATAAATGGTTGCGCAATATCAAAGACGTGCATCGCTTTCACCGCGAAGAAATTGATAGCATTAACGACGAAGAATTAAAAACCAACCGATTGGTAGAACTCAATGTACAGGAACAGGTAATGAACCTGGCCAAAACATCCATCGTTCAAAAAGCATGGAAAGAAGACAACCGACCACATTTGCATGGCTGGGTGTATTCATTGCATGATGGTATTATCAAAAGAGTGATGGAAATGGAACCGGGTACAGCCTTGGATCCGCTGTATGAATTTGATAATTTATAAGCTTACTAAAGGGAAGGGTTAAACGAAAATTATAGGTATTGGATCAATCCCCAATAAATCGGAATACCGATGGTGATATTAAATGGAAAGGTTATTCCCAATGCCATGGGAATATACAATCCGGGATCGGCTTTAGGTGCTGCTAATCGCATGGCGGCCGGTACGGCGATATAGGATGCGCTTGCTGCTAAGATGGCCAGTAAGAATCTATTGCCGGGTTCAATATGAAAGAAATGGGTTATCAAAATACTGATGCAGCCATTAATAGGTGGTATTATCAATGCAAATAAGGTTACAAACCAACCATAGCTTTTAAAGGCCTTGAATCTTTTTGCTGCCAGTATTCCCATCTCCAATAAAAATACCGCTAAAAATCCTTTGAAAATATCTGTAGTAAAAGGGCGAATACCTTCTGCTTGTTTAGTATCCGCTACTATCCCAATAACCAAGCTTCCCAATATCATCAACACAGATCCATTGGTAAACGACTCCTTAACAATATGACCTAGTCCGCCTTTATTTGATACTTCCTTATCGTATCTCCTCATTAACATCACACCAATAATAATGGCAGGAGCTTCCATCAGTGCCATCGCCGCAACCATATGTCCGCCAAAAGAAATGCCGGTTGCTTCTAAAAAGGCAGAACCAGCAATAAAGGTTACAGCACTCACAGAGCCATAAGTGGCCGCAATAGCACCAGCATCTGATACAGAAAGTTTTCTTTTGAGAATAAAAAATGTATAAAAAGGAATTGCGCAGGCAAAAACAACCGCTAATAACAAGGTAATGGCAATTTCGGTATTGATGCCGCTATGCGACAATTCCTGCCCTCCTTTAAATCCAATAGAAAACAATAAATAAAGTGATAAAAACTTGGAAGTAGACTCGGGAATACTCAAATCACTTTTTACAGTAGCCGCAAGCACTCCCAATAAAAAAAACAATAAGGTTGGGTTGGTCAGATTGCTGATCAGTATCTCATGATTCATACTACAAATAAAGGCTATTTCTTTTTAAACTGATGGATAGCGTTTTTGGTAAATTCACTCAATACCAATTTACCACTAATGGCTGCTCTTTCTTTCAGCAGTTCATCCCAGTGTTCGGTGCCTTGCCAAAATATTTTTTTCATTGCGGCCATGGCATCGGGTGAACTATGCATCAAACGATTGCTCAAACGAAATACAGCTTCATCGAGTGCTTCTATTGAATCATGCAATTCTGAAAAAAGTCCCTTGCGTTTGGCCCATTCTGCGCTTCTCCAGTTGCTGGCATCAATAGCCAATGTACTAAATGCTGCTGTTCCCATTTTTCTTTCAACAGCGGGGCCTACTACAAACGGACCAATGCCTACTGCTAATTCACTCAGTTTTACTTCTGCTGTATGATTGGCAATGGCATAATCTACTGCAGCCGCTAATCCAACACCACCGCCCACACATTTGCCCTGAATTCTACCAATGATGATCTTTGGACACTTACGCATGGCATTGATTACATTGGCAAAGCCACTAAAAAATTTCAATCCTTCTTTTTCATTTTTTATTGCAATCAATTCATCGAAACTGGCGCCGGCACAAAATGTTTTATCGCCAAAACTTTTTAGGATAATCACCTTAGTATCATCATGCGTACCCGCAAAATGAATTTCCCTAGCTAAATCTTCCAATAGTTTTCCGGGAAGTGAATTGCTTTGTGGATGAAAAAATTCAATGGTATTGATACCGTGTTCTATATGAGATGTTACAAATGCTTCCATCATTTAATTTTTTCAAAATTACAACGGAGTACTGAAGAATCTCCATTCTTTCTTATCTATATTAATGCTTTCAAATATTAATTAGATAAAATCACAAATTTTTCATTCACTACCAACCACCGCCTCCGCCATCACCTCCGCCGCTACTTCCACCACCAAAGGAAGATCCACCACCAGACCCACTGCTCGAAGGAGGACTGCTTGCAGCTGCAATACTGCCAGTAAAGCTATTGCCGAAACTATTGCTATGCAAACGAATATAGTTGCTAAAGGAGGTATTGGCTACTTGTTCGTAAGAAGCAGTATCCAAAATATTTTCAAATTTTTTACCCCAGGCAATAGAACAGTCTAATGCAATGGCGAAGGGAAGGTATCGCTCATACAACTGAATATTTTTCTCTGGAGGATTCATGGTATCAAACCTGTCTTCTTCTGTAGAAGATAAAAACAACCGAAACCCTTCTATTCTGTCTTTTAATTTTCTTCCTTCTGTACTATATACAGGAAGTAAATGGGCAAATATTTTTAAATCTATTTTACACAAAACTATTCCTCCTACAAAATAAGCGAGTTGCCAGGGATTATTGAGTTGCAAGGATTTTATTACACCCCCCAAAAATGCCCATATACCCGCAATGATACAAAGCAAGGATGGCAATATCATATAAGAACCATTCAATGCAAATAGCCCCTTATCCTTTTCTCAAATAAATCGGGTGGGATATGGTTTTCGCTAAATAAAACAGCTGCGGTTTGCTTTAGTAAACTATCAAAGGATGCATTGCTATAGTATTTTTTGGCTGTAGGGGTTAAATCATATTCAGTTGTTGCTGCAACTTGTGATATAGTAGCAAAATAAAAGGAAAGAAGCAGAACTATGAGAAAAAAATGTTTCATAGTGTTTAGCGGCGTTTAGGGTGCTATAAATTTAATAAAAAAATGGGAGTATCTAAATTTTGCTGCCCTTTTATTAGCATTAATATAGATAACTGTTAGGTTGGTATTATGCAGTAATCCTTATTCTGCAAATAGGCTAAAAAAAATCTCCCCCAATTTTATATAAAATCAGGGGAGATTAAAATCAATAACTTAAAAGAATACTTAAAACTGAAAATAAATAAAGGAACTACTGCTTTCCTGACTCCATATCAATAATAAAATGATGACCGACCAAATTATACCTAATAACCACCATGGTAATTTGTTGGCAACCGTAAGTACCCTGGTATTGCGCATCATCCAATGAAATGCCACCAATAAACTAACAATCACAAAAACTTTTATTAAACTTAAAGTAGTAAGTAATGCTGTTGCATTGGGTACATGCGAGAACATCGTACGCAATAATTGCCAGGCAGAACTAAAATCTGGTGACCTAAAAAACACCCAGGTAACATTGATGAAAAAGAAAGTAATCATTGCCAAGGTGAAATTTTTGAGGTTCTTCGATTTAAACTCTTTGGGAATAATGCCCAATACACCCAATTCGCCCGAGGGTATTTTTCCCAATGAATTTTGATACATTTTATGGTAGTCTTGAATAATTTTTTCGCCCCATAAATAAGCACCATGCAATGCACCCCAAACTACAAAGGTCCAATTAGCACCATGCCATAGCCCACCCAACAACATTGTAATCATCAAATTGATATAGGTCCTGAATTTGCCATTACGGTTACCTCCCAAAGGAATGTATAAATAATCCCTTAGCCAGGAAGATAAAGTGATATGCCATCGACGCCAAAAATCAGAAAACCCAATCGATGCATAGGGAAATAAAAAGTTTTCGGGCAATACAAACCCTAAACAAGAAGCCACCCCAATGGCACAAGTAGAGTAGCCGGCAAAATCAAAGAATATCTGACCCGAAAAAGCCAAGACCCCCGCCCATGCATCGAGCGTTGTCATTGGACCATGTGCATTAAAAACATCATTGGCAGATTTTGCAAGCATACTATCTGCTAATACCACTTTCATAAACAAACCAAGCGATACCAATAATAAACCCTGCAGCAATTGTTGCTGAGTGGCAGTGCGAGGTGTTTCAAACTGAGGTACCAATTGTGGGGGCCTTACAATTGGGCCTGCCACCAAATGAGGAAAGAAAGTTACAAATAAGGAAAAGTCAAGCATCGATTTTACGGGTGCACTTTTCCGTTTGTACATATCAACTGTATAACACAATGTGGTGAATGTATAAAATGAAATACCTGCTGGTAAAATAATATTGGGATGAGCCGGATGAAAATTACCACCCAATGCATTTACCAAATGTGTAAAATTGTCAAGGAAAAAATTACCATATTTAAAAAAACAAAGCATACCTAAATTACCAATCAAACTAATGACCAATAAAAGCTTGCGCTTGTGTTTGTTTTCCTGATTGTACAATGCTTTTCCCACAAAAAAATCAACCACGGTCGATAACCATAATAATAAAATAAATGGCGGATTCCAGGCCGCATAAAAAATATAACTTGCCAGCAGCAAATTGACTTTTTTTGTCTTCCAAGAAAAAGGCATGTTATGCAAAATGAGCATAACAATAAAAAAGGCGATAAAAGTATATGAGTTAAATACCATGTCAGTTAGAATTGTAAGTGGTCAATTATTTTACTGTGTTGGAGGATGAAAATGTCCAGCCTTTCTCTTCTTTTAATATTCGAATGAATTCCTTTGTAAATAATATTGCGTCGGGCTGACTCAAGTGTGAGTTTTCGGGACAAATAAAATGATTGATGGCAGGATAATCATTGAAATGAATGCCCTGGCATTTTGTAGTGCTTAAAATTCGTTCCCAATATTTTTCTCTGGGAAAGCCCATTTGTTCGCCCATCCAAAAACCACCACTAGAGGGTGTACGTACAAATAAAACAGTACCACCACGGGCCTGTATTTTATCCACCGATGTTTTAACGATATTCAACATCGAATCAAGCTTGGCTCCCGACGCCGGTGGATCTTTGCTCATTTTTGCAAAAAACATCCAAATGGATTTTACCTTGTTACGCAGATTACTGTCGGCTACAAAAGCTGGCGTCATATACTCTTGTCTGTTAAAACGAACCCTGCCAAAATCGGAAGGAAATGCAGGGAAATGAAATACCCCCGGGCGATCTTTCAACGGAATACTTTCCAACATACCATTTAATGATAACCAGTCCTTGTCTAAAAACACCAATTTTGATTCTAAAAAATGATTGATATAAAAACTGGCTCTTTGTGCCGGTGTTCTTTCTTTAAAATATTTTAAGTTATCGGTTGGTCGAAACGCATTGCCGGGTGAACTGGAAAAAAACAAACCTTCTGTTACATCAACAATTAATTTGCCTTTGAATTTTTCATCATTCGCCAGGTTTTGTAATACTGGCAAGGGTGTACTTCCTACGCAGGCCAATTGAATGGCATGGTTACCCGTGATGGATTCCCAGGTATTGATATCCAAATCAAACTTAATTCTGCTGGAACCAATGAACACCGTTGCTTTATCCGATGGTTCATACACCATGTCGCGCTTGTCGGTCCACAAGGACGGATCATCATTATATGATGTTTCAAAGCCTTTACTACGCAACTGCAATTCCCAACTAATAAGCGTAATTACTACCAACAAGGATGCAAGTATCCCTGCCTTTACCAAAGAAGGATTGTTCATGTAAATTAATTTAGGTTACCGGAAAATCAGTATACAGGCATTTGCCTTAATGCCATTCTGGGTAGCAATTGATTTTTTGTAGAAGAATTGGAATAAGGTTTATAGATGTGCTAAAGATATAGATAGGTATTGAGAATTCATAATTATTAAAAAAATTATTTTGAACCCTATAAATGAATATGCGTGTACCCGTTCGATGCACTGTGTATATAAAATCAAATACTATAGTAATGGCTAATTACAAATTCCTGCGTTGTACCATTGTTAATATGGTGGCCACTCCGGTTAGTTCATCTGTTTCATCCAAAAATTCTACCAGCCATTTTACAATTCCCTTGTCAATATCATCTCCTCTTTTAAAATCTTCTGGTTTCTCTACTACTCTTTTATCGTTAGGTAATTTTTCCTTACAGGTAAAACGTATATACACTTCGGCACCAGGATATACGGGTTTGGTAAACCGCAATTCATCAATACCATAATTAAGTAAAACAGGATTTTTTTCATAACTATCTACAAATAATCCCGCAGCAATACTCATTATTAAATAACCGTGTGCTACCTGTTGTTCAAACATAGTGCCGGTGAAATCGGTGGTTTTGATATGCGCATAAAAATGATCGCCACTTAAATCAGCAAATCGATCAATGTCTTCCGAAGTAATAATTCTTTTTTCAGTAATCAACTGATCGCCTATCTCCAATTCTTCAAAATATTTTTTAAAGGGATGTTTACCCGGATTTTTTCCTTTCGCATTGGGTTGGTATACACTTGTAATTGCTGTAAGCATGGTAGGTGACCCTTGCAAAGCCGTACGCTGTAAATAATGTTTTACGCCACGAATGCCGCCCATCTCTTCTCCACCACCAGCCCTGCCAGGCCCACCATGTACCAATAATGGTAGCGGTGAACCATGACCTGTACTTTCTTTGGCACATTCACTATTCAATACCAATATCCTTCCATGGTGCGAAGCAGCAGCAATAACATATTGACGTGCTGTTTTTTCATTGGAACTTACTATTGTTGAAACCAAACTTCCCTTTCCTAATTTACTCAATGCAATGGCCTCCTCCATATCTTTATAAGGCATGATGGTACTAACAGGACCAAATGCTTCTACTTCATGCGCCTCTTTGCATTCAAAAGGTTTTTCGTTCATCAATAATATGGGCGACATAAAAGCACCCTTTTCTGCATCTGCATCTATTACCTGTACAGCCTCTAATGAACCATACACCATTGTTGAACTATTCATTAATTTTTCTACCTGTGTCCGTACCTCTCTTCTTTGCGATTCGCCTGCCAGCGAGCCCATTCTTACTTTATCGTTTAAAGGATTTCCAATCACTGTTTGATCTAATGAACTTGCAATGGATTTCCACATCTCTTCCATCCGATTGGATGGTACAAATATTCTTCTAATACCCGTGCATCGCTGACCAGCTTTTAAGGTTATTTCCTTTCTGACCTCTTTTACAAATACATCCCAATCGGCTGAGCCAGGTGCAACATCTTCTCCCAATACAATACAATTCAAACTATCGGCCTCCATATTAAAGGGAATATTTTCTTGCAATATCCTGGGGTTAGATTTTAATAATAAGCCCGTGGCAGCACTGCCTGTAAAACTTACTACATCCTGCGATTGAACATGGTTCAGTATATCACCGGCACTGCCACAAATCAATTGAAGCGCACCTTCAGGCAAAATTTTTGATGCAATAATTTCTCTTACTACCGCTTCTGTAAGATAACTGGTTACCGTAGCTGGTTTTACCACACAGGGCATGCCCGCTAATAAATTAACCGCAATTTTTTCCAACATTCCCCATACTGGAAAATTAAAAGCATTGATATGTACCACAACGCCTTCTTTGGGCACCAAAATATGCGTACCCATAAAACTATTATGCTTACTTAAATTGTGGCTTTCACCATCTACACAAAAAACTTCATCAGGGAATTTTTTTCTTAAAGAGGCATTCGCAAATAAATTACCGATTCCTCCTTCTATATCTACCCAACTATCAGCCCTGGTGGCGCCTGTTTTATAGGAGATGGCATAAAAACGATCGAGGTGGTTTCTTAAATGTAGCGCCAATGCTTTCAACATATTGCCCCGGGCATGAAAAGTCATTTTACGCAAAGCGGGATTGCCCACTTTTCTCCCATACTCCAATATTCCTGCAAAATCAAGTCCTGCCGTACTGGCCGCAGCAATAGCTTCTCCTGTAACCGCATTGTATAATAACTGACCATCACCATCACCCTCTATCCAACGGCCATTGATATAATTTCCTAATTTCATATAAAGCAATTTAGGGTAAAGTTATTTTAAATTCATTATCACGAAAAACCAATCCTTAACTACATTTGCTTACAATATATTTTCATGTCCACACTTTCCATTACAACCATACAAACAAATCTTATCTGGGAAGAGCCCTCCGCCAATCTTCGGTTATTGGAGGAAAAAATACAATCGATAGAAGCTCCGACCGAAATCGTGGTCTTGCCCGAAATGTTTAGCACAGGTTTTAGTATGAAACCAGCGCTGTTTGCAGAAACAATGGAAGGTGAATCAGTAGCCTGGATGAAAAGAGTAAGTCGCGAAAATGGAATAATATTAACAGGTAGTCTGATTATAGAAGAGGAAGGAAAATATTTTAATCGTCTTATTTGGATGTTACCCAACGGACAAATGGGGCATTATGATAAAAGGCACCGCTTTGCCTATGCAGGAGAGGACCAACATTATACAGCTGGCGATAAAAGACTAATTGCTTCTGTAAAAGGATGGAAAATAAATTTACAGGTATGCTACGATCTTCGCTTTCCCGTATGGGCCAGAAATCGTGTGAGCAAAGACCTTAATACTCCCGAATACGATGTATTGATTTATGTAGCCAATTGGCCCGAAAGAAGAAGCCATGCCTGGAAAACCTTATTATGTGCAAGGGCCATCGAAAACCAAGCTTATGTAGTAGGAGTCAATCGGGTGGGTAGTGATGGAAATAATATTTATCATAGCGGAAACAGTCTTGTTATTAATCCACTAGGAGAAGTATTGTATCATAAATCGGATGAAGAAGACATTTCAACCATATTGTTGGAAAAAGAAAAACTAATAGAAATAAGAACAAGGTTTCCTTTTTTAAACGACGCCGATTCCTTTAATATTTTATAATTAATTAGGCCGCTGTTCGCTTTTAATCATATCTACAACAACCCGCATTTTCTTATCATAATTATGTATAATGGCATCATAACTGGTGCCTATATAAATATCGGGCTGAATACCCCTTCCATCTTTTGGCATATGATTGCTTTGTACCAACCTGAATAAAGGAAGCCGCACCCGCATTTTTGTATTCGGTAAAGTAATATCTGGAATCATAATGCCACTATTGCCATGCCATCCACCACCTGTTTCTTCACCAATAAGGGTAATGCCTGGCTGACCTTTAAGATCATTGCACACCAAGGCTGCCGCTGAAAAAGTAGGTCCATTTGTAAGAATATACAATTTTCCATCAAAATGATTTCTGGTCTTAGGCTGATAATATTTTCGTTCCCATAAGCCAAAATGAAATTTACCGTCTGCTTTTTTCTTTGTAAAGAAGAAGAGTCCCCAATTATTCAATCCCCGCCCCTTAATATATTTTGTATAAGGTCGAAGCGATTTTGCCACCGCAAATGCGGTATCCGCAATTTTAAAAGGTTGCCTGCTTAGGTATTTTGTAAACAAGGTTGAATAAGCCATTTTACCACCCCCATTGCTACGCAGGTCTACAATTAAATTGGGCACAGATTCTTGTCGAAGCTTGCGGAAGCTTTTTCTAAAAAAACGCCGGAGCTGTCCTTTACTAAAAGTGTTTAAGGTAAGCGTGGCGTATTGCCCGGTAGAATCTACCTTCAATTGCCGAATATTTTCCAGCCTGCTGGGCTTTTGAGGTTTTTTGGCCTTATTGAAAACCGGTTTTTCTCTTAATCTTTTTACCGTATCAGCAGTGGGCTCATACAAGGGCACAATTATCGTTTGTTCTTTATCGGTAGAATCTACATATTGAACAGTATATTTTTTATAATAGCCAAATAATTGCCGATGGTAATAAGGAAAATTGCCACTTAAGCGAATATAGTTGGCATTGTTTGCAAGGCCATCCTCGGTCATATAGCCAAACATATATTGAATCAGGTCCTGGTTTTTCCAACCATTGATACCTGTAATAAATGTTCCTCTTTTAAGTATGCTATCCTTGGTATTCAAATTAGTGGTGACCACCATGGTATCCTTCCATATTTTCATATACAAGGGAAAGGATGCAAATCGCTTATTACTTACCCATCGATTATAGCCCTTACTCATTCCAAAACTAGTATGGCCACAGTGTATCTTATCGGTAAGTGGTGCCAATACCTTCCAACCGAATTCCTCTTCAGTCATACTATCGGCAATGGCATTGTAATACTGATTAAAATAAGTATTCATACTATCGCGCGATGTATACCAATACAGGGAAGGGTGTTTGCTTTCAAGAATATTTCTTAATAAAGTGTAATCTGCTTGCAGATCTTTTTTAGAAAATTTGGCATTGGGTTGATAATTACTGTTCCGGCTACTTACACAGGAATAGAGGCAGAAGATAGAAACAATATAGACTATTATTTTAGGCACCATTCGAAACATCAATACCCTACAAAGTTACGTTGCATAATAGAGATTTGGTTTGTTAGCTTCATAGTAACAATAAATATGCCTAGTTAAGGGAATTAGATGAATGGCATTATTTAATATGATTCCATCCCTGTGCTACCAACTCGTGTTTATTACCTCCGCGTGTTATAATTTGTTTTCCATCCGCCGCTTCTGTAATATATCCAATAATGCTGAAGCCATTATTGGCAGTAATTTTTTCATGGTCGGTAACGGGCACCGTAAACAATAATTCATAATCTTCGCCACCACTTAAGGCACAAGCCGTTGGGTCTAGTTCTAATTTATATGCAAATTGTTTACTTTCCTCATTGATGGGCAGTTTGTCTTCGTAAATCACACAGCCAGTTTCACTTTGCTTACAAATATGCAAGAGTTCGCTACTCAAACCATCGCTAATATCAATCATGCTGGTAGGAACAATATCGTGTGCTGCAAAATACTCCACCACATCTTTTCTTGCTTCTGGTTTTAATAAACGACCAACGATATAGGCTTGGTTTTCCAAATCGGGTTGTGCACCTGTTTCTTCAAAAATCTTCTTCTCTCTTTCTAAAATGGTTAGTCCTAAAAAAGCCCCCCCCAAATCTCCGCTAACACAAATCAAATCATTTTTTTGAGCACCACTGCGTTTTACATATTTATCGGGTGCTACTTCGCCAATAGCTGTGATACTAATTACAAATCCTGTTTGCGATGTGGTGGTATCTCCTCCTACAAGGTCAACCCCGTATTTATCGCAAGCTGCATAAACACCATCATAAAATTCATCCAATGCTTCCACACTAAATTTATTGCTAATGGCAATACTTAATACAATTTGTGTAGGTGTTGCATTCATCGCATATACATCACTGAGGTTGGCAATAACCGATTTATATCCCAGGTGTTTTAATGGGGTATACATCATATCAAAATGAATGCCCTCTATCAACAAATCGGTGGTAATAACAGTTTGTCTGCCAAAATGATCAATCACGGCTGCATCATCCCCTACACTAAGTATAGTAGAGGCATTTTTAATTTCATTGTTTTTTGTGAGATGATCAATCAACCCAAATTCACCCAGAGAAGCTATTTCTGTTCGCATGCGTTCTATTAAATAGTTAAATAATTTTTCTTATAAGGTTTTTCTTCCGCCAATCACATCCAATAATTCTTCGTGTATGAGTCCGTTAGTAGCTACCAACTGATTTTTATAAGGATTGTAATGACTGCCCCGCATATCTGTTACTTTTCCGCCAGCCTCTTCTACAATTAAAAAACCCGCTGCCACATCCCAGGGACTAAGATTGTGTTCATAGAATCCATCAAAACGCCCGGCTGCCACCCAACACAAATCAATCGCCGCACTACCCAGTCTTCTTACAGGAACACCTTTTCGGATAAAGCGTTCAAAACATTCTAATGGACCATTGGGTTGATCAAGATATGAATATGGAAATCCGGTAACCAAACAACTATGCAATACTTCTTTCTTTTGTGAAACCTGAATTTTTTTGTCATTGAGAGAAGCGCCAAAACCTTTTTGAGCAAAAAAGAATTCCTGTAAAAAAGGATTGTATACCGCCCCCATGATTACTTCTCCATCTTTTTCCAAACCAATACTTACTGCACATATCGGAATACCACTGGCAAAATTGATAGTGCCATCGATGGGGTCAATAATCCATTTGTACTCGCTGTCGGTCTTAATTTCACCTGTTTCTTCACTTAATATAAAATGATCGGGAAAGTCCTTGGCAATCACCTCCATTATCGCCCTTTCCGAAGCATGGTCTGCAGCGGTAACCCAGTTATTTATCCCTTCTTTATTGCTTATTTTTAAATCGGCACTGTTGAAATAGCGCCTCAATTCAACAGCACCGGCTTCGGTAGCGTTTAAAAGTGTTGTTTTTAACATAGTCATGCTACAAAGATAAATCAATGTATTTTGATAAATACGTCTAAAAAAGGCCTCTATTACAACATAGTATTGATGGCCAGGAACTGTCTTTTTGATGATGGTTTTTGAATAATCCCTTAAATGACCGTTTTTTGTATTGAAAAAAATATAATTGCAACTATCCGTCATCATAGTAAACTACAATGTAAAATACTTTCTGGAGCAATGCCTTTATTCTGTACTAAAGGCATCCAACAATATCAGCACAGAAATAATTGTAGTTGACAATCACTCAACGGATGGCAGCGCAAGCTATTTACCTGATAAATTTCCGAGTGTTCGTTTTATTTGGAATAAAGACAATATCGGATTTGCTAAAGCGAATAACCAGGCATTGGCATTGGCGAAAGGAGACTATATCCTTTTTCTAAACCCCGACACTATTTTGCCGGAAGATTGCTTTGAACAATGCATCTCCTTTTTTCAACAGACGCCCTTAGCGGGTGCACTTGGCATTAGAATGGTAGATGGAAGTGGTCAGTTTTTGAAAGAAAGCAAAAGAGCCTTTCCTTCACCCTTCACTTCTTTATATAAATTAAGCGGATTGACCCGCCTCTTTCCCCATTCAAAAACATTTGCCCGCTACCACTTGGGCCATTTGTCCGATAATCAAAACCACGAAGTAGATGTACTGGCCGGCGCCTTTATTATGCTTCCTAGAAATATCTTAGAAAAAGTAGGAGGCTTTGACGAATCCTTTTTTATGTATGGCGAGGATGTGGACCTAAGCTTTAGAATTCAACAAGCAGGCTATCGCAATTATTATTTTGCCAACAGCACCATCATTCATTTTAAAGGAGAAAGTACCAAAAAGGGTAGCCTCAATTATGTTCGCCTGTTTTATCAGGCAATGAGCTTATTTGTAAAAAAACACTATAGCGGCGGAAAAGCAAGTGTGTTTATTTTTTTAGTTCGTGTAGCCATTTGGGTTAGGGCTTTCTTTGCGGCAACAGGTAAATTATTGCAGCGACTCGGACTTCCTTTAATTGATGCCGGCATTATTTTGATGAGTTTTTGGGTGGTGAAGTTTTGGTGGAGTAAATATATCCGACAAGAAGTGAATTATTCGCCACAAATGCTCACTATTGCCTTTCCGGTATTTACCCTTATTTTTTTAGTGGCTTCTTTTATCGCAGGTCTTTACTTCAAAGGATACAAACCCATTCAACTTGTTAGGGCAGTGTTTTTTTCTGCGCTAATATTAATGAGTGGCTATGCTTTATTACCCGAAGGGTATCGTTTCAGCAGGGGCATACTAGTTTTTGGTATCATGCTGGCCTTTATTGGTATGAGTATTATTCGCTGGTTATTTGTACGATGGGGACTTTTATTAATCAATGACGAAGATGAAGAACACCGACAAACCATGGTGGTAGCCAATGAAAAAGATTTTCAAACCATTAAATCTTTAATGGAATTAGCGGGTTTGCAAGACCGTGTGTTGGGTCGTATTAATAATAATGTCAACAATAGCGCTGCCGCTCTCGGCAATATCGATCAGTTGCCACATATCATTGGTATGTACCCTGTGAAAGAAATTATTTTTTGCGAAAATGGATTTCTATTTAAAGATATTATTCAACTCACCCAAACATTACCCGGTACAGTACGCTTTAAATTTCATGCTAGCCAGAGTACCAGTATTGTAGGTAGTGATAGCAAAAATATCAGTGGCGAATACGTTGCTGCTGATAAACGATATGTTATTGGCCTACATGTTAATACAAGAAACAAATGGATGGCAGACTGGATACTCGCAGTTGTTTTTCTACTTAGCTTTCCTATTCATTTGTTTTTTCAAAAAAGACCATCCCGTTTTTTTAAAAATCTTTGGAGCGTTTTCTTGCTGAAGAAAACCTGGATTGGTTATGCACTTTCTAATAATGATATGCCCAAATTAAAACCTGGTATATTAACTTCTACCGGTTTGCCAGCACAATTGAATCATGAAGCAACTGCCTCGCTTCGTTCCTCCGACGAATGGTATGCAAGTACCTATTCTTTTTTAAATGACTGGAAAAGAGTATTTCGGGGTTATAAATATTTGTCTTCCTGAAAATGCGCTAATACCCTTTGGTATAATTCTAAATCAATGGAAGGTTGAGTAAAGGAAAATTTTTCAGCCTTATTGATAACGGTGTTTAAATCAAAATGATTTTGATCTTCACTGATAAATATTTTTTTTGATGCCAGGTAATTGGCCAGGTATTCTTGCTCTGTTTGTCCGGGTGTAGGTATAAGTATCGCTGGTTTTTTAAGTTTTACAAGATCCATTATACTCGTATAACCACTCCGGCAGATAATCCATTTTGCTCCAACTAAAAATTCATTCAATGATGCTGTAGGAAGGTGATTGTATATTTCTATATTGGCATTCTTTATTAATGGCAATACTGTTTCACCAGGCAAACCTCTCACCAATACGGTTTTATAGGAAATGTTTTCTAATTCCCTCAATAGTTTATTTTCCAATATCGTTCGCTGCGGTTCGGGGCCACTTAGTACACAAACCAAATAAGGGGAACTTGATAATGAAATATTTTTCATTCTTGAAAGCGGACCAATATAAGTAACAGGTATAATGGGCAAGCGGGTAGGATGTGATAATTTGCCCGCTAGATTTTCTTCTCCGGGTGCATCGGGCACCCAACAATAATTATATTGATTGATAAAGTGATAATGTATTTTTTGTAAGCACCAATCGGTCAATAAAAAACGGGTTTGAATTTGTAATTGATGTGTGATATAAATTGAACAAATTTCCCGATTGCATAATCCAAAGCGATTGTCGGATATCACCACATCAATACTATGCGAAACCATCAGCTCTTTCAACCAAGACCGCTCTGCTTTTATGCTCCTCAAAATACGCGGTATTTGTAGTAATAATCGAAATGGAAGCCAAGCCTTACTACGACTATACTTAATCTCGTAGCCCTGTAATGGTAGAAATTCCAGTTGTGGAAATTCATGTTTCAACAATAATCTTTGATTTTCCGATCCGGCAATTAACACTTCGGCGCCCAGCTTCAATAATGTATGAATGATTGGAATACAGCGGGTAGCGTGGCCCAAGCCCCAATCCAAGGGGGCAACCAACACTTTTTTTTTGTTAAAAAACCCGCCGTTTGTCAATTTGAAGCAATATTTATTTGTGAAAATAGTTTATTTTTAAAACCAGATATGCAACGTATTTTAAAAACCACTTTACTATTGGTACTAATTACCAGCCTCATTGCAACAGGCTGCTCTTCCAGCAAGAAGAGCTGTGCTTGTCCTAGCAAGAAAGGTTTGGTGGGGTATTAATAGTATTTTTTAACTCAATATTCATGTACAAACCAGGAAGAGATTTACTGGTGTTGCTTAAGCAAGAACTGATGACTCCTCAAGCATTGGAGTATCAGATTGATTGGTTGCATGGAATATTGCATCAAGTAGAAAGTATTGAAAGTCTCATCGCCGCTCACGAAATTATCAATATCAATCAATACAGAATAACCAATAACCCCAATAAACTGCGCGCTATTTTAAGCAAGCACCCTCTAAAGGCCTTTGTTTTTTTAAATTGTAAAAACTAAGCAGCCTTAACTCAGCTGCGATAGCGCCAACTCAAGTTTTCCCAGCATTTCACTAATTTCTTCTTTTTTACAAGTACCAACGCTTAGTCTATACCAACTGCTATTCCTGCTTGCACCAAAGCAATAGAAAGGCACAACGGCCAATTTTGCTTCATCTAATAAATAGGCAGTAACATCCGATTGTGTTTCAAGTAGTTTTCCGTCTTTCTTTTTTTGTCCTACCAAATCAATTTGTATAGTAAGATAAATGGCTGCCTGAGGGGCAATGGCATCTACCTTATAGCCCGCTTCTTTTAAATGAATAAATCCCTGATAAATTTTGCTGAGCCTTTCTTCAATCTCCGATTTAAAATGTTGGAGATAAAGATCCACTGCTGCTTTTTGTGGTAAATAATTGGCCACTGCTTTTTGCTCTGCCATTGGCGCCCATGCACCCATATGCGAAAGAATGGCTTTCATCTTACCAATAATAACTGCTGGTCCTGTTGCCCATCCAACACGAACGCCCGTGGCTGCAAACACTTTGCTAATCGCATCTACAAAAATGGTATAATCTCTTAACTCGGGACGCAAACTAACGGGATTATAATGTTGTATATCACCATAGGTAAGTGTCCAATACATTTGATCAAAGAAGATGTATAATTTTTTCTCATCCTCTCCACGGGTTTTGTTTTCGGCAATAACCAAATCACAAATCTGCTCTAATTGCTCTTTTGAAAAAGTAGTGCCGGTGGGGTTTTGTGGTGTACACAATGCTATCAATCTAGCTCCTTTTATATAAGGTGCTATATCTGCTGCTTGAGGCATAAAATTATTCGCAGGCGTAGCTTCTATTAAAACATGCTCACCATCACATAGGTGTACATAATGATTATTGTTCCAGCTGGGTACTGCGTAAATCACTTTGTCCCCCTTATCCACCAGCGTTTTGTATAAAGAATAAATCAATGGCCTGCCACCAGAGGCAATTTGTATTTCACTCGCATCATATGACAAACCCAATCTACTATCTATAAATTCGGCTATGGATTTCCGTAAGTCCAGCATTCCTTCTGCAGGCGGATAATTCGTATAGCCTTCCTGGTAAGCTTTAATGATTTCGTTTTCCAATTCCTTTGGTAATGGAAAAATGGTGGAATCAAAATCTCCAATCGTAAAATTAAAAATCCGTTCTCCCTGCCTTATTTTTTCTTTGATTTCATTTCCTAAACGAACTATTTCAGAGCCAATAAGTGTTTCTGCGAGTTTACTTAGTTTGGGAGCGGGCATAGTGTATGATTGAGTTGCAAAAGTAATTTTTATGCCGCTATAAACAAAAAACCTGTTGGAGTGCTCCCCAACAGGTTTTTATAGATAAAAGATTTATTCTACCGGTTTATACTCTTTAAAAATTTTCAATGGCGTGGCAGCAGCTTGTTGTGCATACAAATTCCATTTTTCATTAAAAAAGTTATTGGTCTTTACTACCGCTTCTTCTACCAATCCCTCTGCCTCTTTGAGCATGCGCTCTTCCTGTGCATCCGGCACCTTGGGTTTGCTTTGAACTTCTGATCTTACCTCACCTAATTTACCACTTACGGTTATCTGAAACGGAGATCCTGTACCCTGCTTTTCCTGTGGTTTACCAAAAATAAAATTTCGAATGCTTTTTATCGAATCGGTCATGATCTTTCCAGTCTTTCTTAAACTATCCGCTTCTTTCCCTTCTATATTTTTTAGTTGTGCTTCCATTTTTGATATGGTCTCTTCCGCATCCGACAAACGATCGGTGATGGCGGTTAATCGAATGGTGCTGTTATCAATCCGCGCAAACATTGCTTTTTTGGCATCATATATTGCTTTGTTAAACGGAATTTTGGGATCTGCTTTCACAATGAGCTGAATAGAATCGGTCTCTTTTCCCAACGTAAGTACTAATTTATACATACCAGGCTCCACTTGTTGCCCAAAATTAACAGGCTCGGGTGCATTGTTTTTTGGCTTCGGCGTTCCGGGTTGTCGAATGCCCTTGGTTTCAAAACCCCAGTAATTTTTATTGTAGCCAGTATCAGCCTTTGCCTTTGTGGTACGAATCAATTCACCTGCTGCATTGTAAATTTTCACAGCGATAGAATCCATTTTAGCTTTATTGGCAGTGTCTGATTTATCTTTTGCTTTTACAAAATAAGTATACGATGCTCCCCTGTTTTTATTTTGTCCTTCATACAAGCCCCAGATACTCCAATCGTATCCCGGCGCCTGACCAAATCTTGCCTGATAGGCAACGGGTGGCTCAAATGCAGTAAGTGTTTTTGAAAACGAAGCACCTGTATTCGCTGCTACTTTTCTAAGCGATCTTATATCATCCAATATATACAGGGCCCTACCAAAACTAGCGATACAAAGATCAGCTTCTCTTTCTTGAATAGCTAAATCAAATGTTGATACAGAGGGATACCCGTTTTTCCATTGTTGAAAATTATTGCCATTGTCAAAACTCACCCACAAGCCGTGTTCGGTTCCAGCAAATATCAAATTGGGCTCCACGGGATCTTGTAAAACACAAAGCGCATATCCTTTTACTTTATTTTCATCCACGATACGCTGCCAACTAATACCATAATCCTTTGTTCTAAATATATAGGGTTTAAAATCTCCTCTGCGATAATCATTACAAACCACCATAGCTTCTCCTGCATTATACTTACTGGCCCTAATCTGCGGAATCCATGCACCCAAGGGCATACCCGGAATTTTTCCTCTAAAACTCGTCCAGGTTTTTCCAGCATCCTTACTCAACTGCACATTGCCATCATCGGTGCCTACCCATAAAATATTTTTGTCCTTGGTAGATGGCTCAATACAAAGTATGGTATTATAATTTTCTGCTCCGGTAATATCTACCGAAAGCCCTCCGTTCTCATCCTGCTTCTGCTGTTCTTTATTATCGGTTGTAAGGTCGGGTGAAATGATTTCCCAGGTGAGCCCCTGATTATAACTCTTGTGTATAAACTGACTACCATAATAAATAGTATTTGCATCGGCGGGGTCTTGTGCAAATGCCGCATTCCAGTTAAATCGCAATCTGGTACTAAGATTAGGTGCTGGTGGTTGTAAAGACATACGCTCCCCAGTTACCACATTTATTTTTAATAATTCTCCTCCCTGACTCATGGCATATACATCATCATTGTTGGCTGGGTCAGGACTTACATCAAATCCATCACCACCTCCCACGTTTTCCCAATAATAATTTCTGATGCCGCCGTTTTTCCAAACATAAGCAGGTCCACGCCAGCTACCATTATCTTGCATACCTCCCATCACATGATAAGGCAATTGATTGTCGACATTGATATGATAAAACTGTCCCACTGGCAATTGCTCACTAAATATCCAATTCCTTCCACGGTCTCTGCTGATTCCAATACCACCATCATTGCCATCAATAATCAGGTTAGGGTCCTGCGGATTTATCCAAAAAGCATGATGATCGGGATGAATACCATTATAAGGAATCACTGTATTAAAAGTCTTGCCACCATCCTCACTCATGGTAATAATCTGCGTAATATTATATAACCTGTTTTCATTTTTAGGATCTACCCTGATATCCTGAAAATAAAATGCACGGTTGGTAACATCAGTTTTATTGCTATTAATCAAGTCCCATTTAAATCCCCCATCATCTGATCGATATAAACCATTCTTAGTGGCTTCTACCATTGCATATACCCGGTCGGGTTCATTGTAAGAAATTGCTAATCCAATTCTTCCCAGATTTCCTTCTGGTAGACCCTCTTCCTTACCCAGTTTTTTCCAGTTTTTTCCTCCATCAACCGTTATATACAATCCACTGCCCTTGCCGCCACTGGTAAAACTCCAGGGCGTTCTTTTGTGTTGCCACATGGCGGCAATAAGTTTATTGGGGTTACTTGGATCCATTACCAAATCTGCACAACCACTGCTATCATTGGTATGCAATATCAGGTTCCAATTTTCTCCTCCATCGGTAGTTTTATAAACACCCCGTTCTGGATGCTCCGTGTATGGGTTACCGATAGCAGCCACATATACCGTATTCGGATTAGTGGGATCAATAATAATGCGATGAATATTTTTTGTTTTTTCCAGGCCGGCTAATTTCCAAGTCTTACCAGCATCCATACTTTTAAAAATACCGGCTCCCAGGTTCAACGAGTTTCTTGGATTGCCCTCGCCTGTGCCCACCCACAATACAGCTGGATTGGATTGCTGAATACACACAGCTCCAATATTTAACAAGGGCTGTTCATCAAATAATGGTTCCCATTTGGCGCCACTGTTTTCTGTTTTCCAAACGCCCCCGCTGGCAGTACCTACATATACAATATTGGGGTTGGTTTGTACAGCATCAATGGCGGTTACCCTACCACTCATACCAGCCGGACCAATACTGCGTGGCTTCATATTCTTAAACTGATCCAGTGAAATTTTTTGAGCTTGTATAGCCTGACAAAACAAAGCAATCAAGGATAAAATGGCAATCGTTTTTTTCATTGCAGAAA
This sequence comes from Chitinophaga pinensis, assembly GCA_943367825.1. GTDB lineage: Bacteria > Bacteroidota > Bacteroidia > Chitinophagales > Chitinophagaceae > Ferruginibacter > Ferruginibacter pinensis_J. The sequence continues at coordinate 61,837 of CALRKF020000003.1, read as the reverse complement.
GTTTGAACAATGAAGTTGAGACAAAATTGCTACAGCACAAAAAGAAATAGATGAGTGGAAAAAAATCGGAAAATGGGGTGTATTATTTACCTGACGGTTTACCTTAATAAATACGACAGCTGATTTTTCTGCGTATATACATTGCTACAACAATTAATATAAATTTCTACATAAAATTTATAATAAAAAACTGCTGTAGGTTAGATTTTATATTAGTGGTATCAATTCGTCTTCTTGCCTTCGTTATATTTATCCGAAGCTGTTTTTGCTTTGTCAAAATCTAATATCACCGAATTGATACAGTAACGCAAGCCTGTGGGAGGGGGACCATCTTCAAACACATGTCCTAAATGGGCTTTGCACCTACCACACATTACTTCGGTACGACTCATGCCATAACTATTATCGGGTGCATAAAGAATGCTGCCCTTACTGATGGGTTCAAAAAAACTTGGCCAACCACAGCTACTCTCAAATTTCCCATTGCTGGAAAACAATGGATTGCCACAAGCTGCACAATAATAAGTGCCCACTTCCTTATGCTCATAATACTTACCAGTAAAGGCACGTTCTGTTCCTTTATTCCGGGCAATATTATATACTTCTTCGGGTAAATATTTTTTCCACTCTTCATTTGTCATATTCAGCTTGCTGGTATCCGATTTTGAAAATGCCGGATTGCTGTTTTTTATACTATCCATTTTGCCCTCTTTGGTTTGTGTTTGTGCATATTGATTACAAGAAGCCAGTAAAAACAGGCAGGTAATCATTACTGCGGATTTGGTTGTCATATTGTTACTACAAATTTTCATGGAAATGGTTGAACAATGTCCCTAAAATTGATTCAACAATGTACGAAATCCCTTCAATGAAGATTTTTAAGGAGATTCTTTTAATTGTTAAAGGTTATTTAAAGTCCGTATAGTACTTTTGCTATCTTCACAATGACAGCCATAACTTATGTTTAATTTAATTTTATTCGGACCTCCTGGCAGCGGAAAAGGCACCCAAAGCGAAAAATTAATTGCCAAATATGGTCTCAAACACCTCAGCACCGGTGATTTACTGAGAAGCGAAATTGCCGCCAAAACTCCCTTGGGTATTGAAGCCAAAAGTATCATGGATAAGGGTCACCTTGTTCCCGATGAAGTAGTAATTGGAATGATCAGCTCCGCCCTGGAAGCAAACCCAACTGCAAAGGGGTTTTTATTTGATGGTTTTCCCCGCACCAGCGCACAGGCAGAAGCATTAGATAAATTACTCGATCTTAAAAAAACATCCATTGCCGCTATGATTGCTATGCATGTTAGTGAAGAAGAATTGGTAAAACGCCTTTTGAAAAGAGGTGAAACCAGTGGTCGCTCCGATGATACCAATGAAGCTGTTATTCGCGAACGTATTGTGGAATACCATAAAAAAACTTCCGTAGTGGCAGATTACTACAAAAAATTTGATAAAGTAGTACTGGTAGAAGGCGAGGGTAGCGTAGACGAAATTTTTGCCAGACTATGCAAGGAGATTGATACTGTTTTAAAAAACTAAGTTATCAAGCAATAGATGCCCGACCAAGAGAAACTTCATTTTATTCAAACTGAATTTCGGCAACTGCTAGCCGGATTAAAGGCTGATTCTAAACCGAACTGGGGAAAGATGAACGCCCAACAAATGGTTGAACACCTCAGTGATTTTTTTAAGGTTTCTACCAATAAAATTATCTTTCCACTGATCTCTGCTCCCGATTACCTTCCAAAATTAAAAGCGTTTTTATTAAGCGATAAAGCATTTAAAGAAAATACCAAGGCTCCTGACACTATTGTTCCCGAAGAACCGGCAGATTGCAGAAACCAAGATATACAAGCGGCACTGGTAGAATTAAACAATGAAATAGATGCCTTTTTTCAATATTTTGAACAAGGACCTGCCGAACAAACAACCCACCCCGTCTTTGGTACTTTGAATTTTGATGAATGGATTCTTTTACACTATAAACACCTGCAACACCACGCCAAACAGTTTGGCTTAATTCAAATACCGCAACAGTAGCTTCAGGCGTTTTTACCAACCGTTATAATGCCGCAATAGCCTCCCTTATTAGGTCGGTTTCAAATCCTTTCTGCATTAAATAATCCTGCAACTTACGCTTCCTGATAAAAATATTTTTTTCTGAACCCAAGCCTTTGAGTTTGTCGGCTAAATGTTTATTTAAAACGGCCATATATTGATCCTCGTCAATCGTGGACAACGCTTTTCGTATACAGTAGTCCGTTACCCTCTTCTGTTTTAATTCATATTTTATTTTTACTCTGCCCCAATGCTTCATCCTGAATTTGCCACCGGCAAAATGAATCGCAAATCTTTCTTCATTTAAATAATTTTCCTCTATCAATTTACTCAGCAACTCATCCACTTCCTTGGTATTCAAACTATACCCGTACAGTTTATCTTTTACCTCCTGATGACACCGCTCCTGGTATGCACAGTAATGCTTTATCTTTTGCAAAGCCTGTTTCGGCGTTAGCTTTTCTGCATACTTACCGGTAGGATTGTACATGAACAAAATTTATTTGAAAAGATTATAAACCAACCAACTCATTAGGTAAGCAAGGCCGGTCATATAAAATAGTTGAATCACCGGCCATTTCCAGGAGCGGGTTTCTCTTTTTACCACCGCCAGCGTACTCATACACTGCATGGCCAACACATAAAATATCATCAGCGACAAACCGGTCGCCAAATCATAAACCGGACTACCATCGGCTCTTTTAGCCGCCGTCATTTTTTGTCTTAAGGTATTGCTACTTTCATTGGCACCTTCACCTACACTGTATAGGGTGGCCATGGTTCCTACAAATACCTCCCTTGCGGCAAAAGAGGTAATTAAAGCAATTCCTATTTTCCAGTCATAACCCAGTGGTCGAATAACAGGCTCAATGGCTTTTCCCAATGTACCCGCATAGGAATGTTGTAATAAAGCAGTTTTATAATATTTATTCAGCTCTTCTTTTTGTTCGGGATGTTGCTGTATTAGTGCTTCATATTCTGCTGTCACTTTTTGCATAGATGTTTTGGGACCATAATTACTTAATGCCCACAAGAGCAAGCTGATTACCATGATGATTTTTCCGGCATCCAAAATAAATATCTTGGCTTTTTCAATCATGGTAGTAAAAACATTTTTCCAACGCGGGCCTCTGTACACAGGTAATTCCAAAATAAAGAAACTTCTTTCTGTTGTTTTAATAAACCACTTCATTACCCAGGCTACCACCATGGCCATGGCGGTTCCAAAGAAATACAAAAACATCATGACCAGTCCTTGCAAACTTAAAAAACCAAAGTATAATTTAGAGGGTATCACCAATGCTATTAATATGGTGTAAACGGGTAGTCGAGCGCTGCAACTCATCAATGGAGTAATCAAAATGGTCAGCAAACGTTCCTTTTTATTCTCAATATTTCTGGCACTCATGATGGCAGGAACCGCACAAGCAAAGCCACTTATCATGGGCATCACGCTTTTGCCATTTAAGCCCACTTTTCGCATAAGCTTATCCGTTAAAAAGCTGATGCGGGCCATATAACCCGTGTCCTCCAACAAAGTTATTAACCCAAACAAAATCATGATTTGTGGAATAAACACCATGATGCCGCTGAGGCCAGCCACCACCCCATTAATCAACAAATCGCTCCACCAGCTAATGGGCAATGTATGCGTAAGCCATCCGCCTATTTTTCCAAAAATCCATTCAATGCCATCCATGGGATAATGCGCAATCCAAAAAACACTTTGAAACAATAAAAACAAAACAAGCAACAATATAGCATAACCCCACTTTCGATGCAATAGAATGGTATCAATTTTTTCTGTTTGCAAAGCCCGCTGCTCTGGCGTGGTTTCTACCACCGACTGCTGCATGATTTGCTTGATATGTCCATATCGCTGCAATATTTCTTCCGCCTGGGTCTTTGTTGGATTAAAAGTACCTTCTTTCTCTATTTGCTCAATGCGGACCTGTAATGCTGTATCAAAATCAAAATTTTCGTGATTGATTAAATAATGGATGGCCGCATAATCGGGTAGTCCTGGAAATATTTGTTGAATTGCTTTAACGGGTGCTGCTGCCAATTGCATGCTATCGATAAAATCTTTGGGTACCGGCCCTCCCTTTTGTTCAAATGTTTGCTCTATTGCTTTTTTTAATTGAGGAATACCTTTGTCCTTTCTGGGATTTACAGTAACCACCATCACACCCAATTCTTTTTCAAGTCCCTCGATATCTATTTGTGTCCCATTTTTTTTGGCAAGGTCCATCATTGATAAGGCCACCACCACCGGTATTTTAAGATCAATGATCTGAGAACAAAACAGCAGGTTTCTTTTCAGATTGCTGGCATCTGCTACCAATACCACCATTTCGGGCTTGATAGATTTATCCTGATTCAACAATACTTTATAAGAAACCCATTCGTCTGCCCTGCGGGGATATAAACTATAGGTACCGGGTAAATCTATCAGGGTAGCGTCTAATTGATCGGAAATGCGGGTACGGCCAGTCTTTTTATCTACTGTTACGCCTGGAAAATTTCCAACCTGCTGATTCAAACCGGTAAGTGCGTTAAACAAAGATGTTTTTCCACTATTTGGGTTTCCTACTAATGCTATGTTTATGTGCTTTGCCAATCGATTTGTGCAAAATTAATGGCAAAATACCCTTATTTCTTACGAAATTAGAAATGGTTAAGAGGTATTCACCCTGCTAACCGCAAAGTAGAGGAGCCTTTTTGAATATAAACCCATTCTTGTTAAATTTTTTTTAATCGGTATGGCACAACCCGTCAGAGAGTATACCTTTGCATCTATGAAAAAAATATTCTTCGCCCTTCTGCTGCTGTCGGTTACAGCCTATTCACAAAAATTATCTAAATCAGATAAAAAAATATTGTCGAACCTTCAATCGCATATTGGCTATTTGGCCGATGATAAACTCGAAGGTAGAAGAACTGGTACCGCTGGTGAAAAACTAGCTTATGAATATATCAGCAATGAATATCAAAAGGCTGGCCTACAACCCAAGGCAGAAAATGGTGGCTTTATTCAAAATTTCGAAATTAACGAAGGCAAACAAATCAACTCCTCTACTCATTTTATTATTAATGGAAATGACCTCCTTTTTGAGAAAGATTTTTTTCCACTTGTTTTTTCTCCTAATACAAGTTTTGAATCCAGTTCATCCATGGCTATTCCCGAAAGCGGTGCCATCTGGTTCAGCGATTTAAAAGAATTACTAGAGGAAAATAAAACCAATCCTCATTTTGATTTAACCGAAGCTATCAAATCAGCTGCTAACAGCGCCGGAGAAAAAGGCGCTACGGCCTATGTTATTTATAATACTGGTACCATTAAAGACGAATTAAAATTTGAAGCAAAAGCAAAAACCGAACCCACAAAAATTCCAGTAATATATGTTGTAAAAGAAGCCAAAGAAAAATTTCTTTCAGATGAAAAGTCAGCACTTGATATTAAACTGAAAGTGTCTATTGAAGATAAAAAAAGAACAGGACATAATGTGGTAGCTTTTATTGATAATGGAGCACCCACCACTATTATACTCGGAGCCCACTACGATCACTTGGGCTATGGAGAAGACAAGAATTCTCTATATGTAGGTTCCACACCTGCTATTCATAATGGAGCAGATGATAATGCAAGCGGCACGGCTGCCTTAATTGAAATGGGAAAAATTTTAAAAGCATCCAAATTAAAAAACAACAATTACTTACTGGTTTCTTTTAGTGGAGAAGAACTCGGCCTATATGGTAGTAAATATTATGCCGAACACCCTTCTATTAATTTGAGCTCAGCCAATTATATGATTAATATGGATATGATTGGTCGCCTGAATGATAGTACTCATGGACTAACCATTGGAGGATACGGTACATCACCCGCTTGGGGAACATTAATCACCGAAAAGAACGACTACTTCAAAATTAAATTCGATAGCAGTGGTGCGGGGCCCAGCGACCATACCAGCTTTTATAGAAAAGATATGCCCGTTTTATTTTTCTTTACTGGTGTTCATGGTGATTATCACAAACCAAGTGATGATGCAGATAAAATTAATTACACTGGTGAATTAAAAATTGTGAAATACATGTATGCCCTTATTGAATCCACTAATAACAAGGGAAAGCTACCTTTCACCAAAACCAGAGAAAATGCAGCAAACGCTAAAAGTAGTTTCAAAGTCTCTTTGGGCGTGATGCCAGATTATACTTTCAGTGGTGGTGGCGTAAGAATTGATGGTGTGAGTGAAGGTAGGCTTGCACAAAAAATTGGATTAAAAGCCGGCGATATTTTACTTGAACTAGGAGAACATAAGTTTTCGGATGTTCAATCTTATATGCAGGTATTAAGTAAATTCAACAAAGGCGAAGCCACTAAATTAAAAATAAAGAGAGGAACAGAGGAGTTGGTTTTTGACATAGTATTTCAATAAGCGCATATACTATATCGTGAGTTTAAAACTTAAAATAGATAACGAGTCCATTGCAGAGGAGTTTTTCGAAGATGCCATCCTCCTGGGATTGGTGGCGCCTGTTAAAGACTACCAATTCAGCTGGCAACTCAACCAGGCCCTGGGTTTTAATTTCAGGATTAACCACGATCTAGAAATTAAGCTTAGCAAAAAAGAAAGGATTTATTATTTTTCCATTTTCGAATACAATGTTCCCTCCACCTCCATCACGCATTATTTATACAATAATCAGTTCGATGGCGAATATCTTTTACCCGAATTCAAACACCTCGACTTTGTTTGGTTAATTAAGGGAGAAACAATTGGAACAGAAGAATTGTCCTTGCTGATACAGGCCATCAAAACACTGCCGGGTGTACAATTGGTAACAGAAATGACCAATGAAAAAATCAAAAACAAACAGCACCTGATTTTTTAATAGCCCCTTCAATGGTATTGCTGATAAGCGCTTCCTTTTATTTTTTTAAATAAACTGTCTTGTCGGCCCTTGGCCTCAATTCTCCAATTGGTTGAACAAATTCACCCATGCCATTTTCTTTTAGAACATCAATAACTTCCATAACCGAATTTTCGTCTACGGCTATCAGTAAGCCTCCGCTGGTTTGTGGGTCAGCTAAAATGGCTTTTTCAATATCGGTCAATGGCGCAATTTTATCGCCATAACTATCCCAGTTTCTGCCTGTACCGCCTGGTATTGATTTTTGTGCTAAATAATCCATCAACTCGGGTATAATTAAGGGTATTTTTTTAAAATCAACAACAGCGCTGAGCTCGCTTCCCTCAGCCATTTCAACCAAGTGACCCAATAAACCAAAACCGGTGACATCTGTCATGGCTGTTACGCCTGGTAGCCTTCCCAACAATGCACCAATCTTGTTTAACTGCATCATTTGTTTGGCTGCAATACCACGATGCGCATCTTGTAAAATGCCTTTCTTCTCTGCAGTGGTTAAAATACCTACACCAAGGGGTTTGGTAAGAAATAAAATATTTCCAGCTGCAGCCTTATTATTTTGTTTGATGTTTTGTATTGGCACCAATCCATTTACCGCCAATCCAAATATTGGCTCGGGTGAATCAATACTATGGCCACCCGCCAATGGAATACCAGCTTCCATGCAAATACTCCTGCTTCCTTCAATCACTCTTTTGGCCACCGCTGCAGGCAAGGTATTGATTGGCCAACCCAAAATCGCTATCGCTAATATTGGTTGCCCACCCATGGCATATATATCGCTGATGGCATTCGCAGACGCAATCCTTCCAAATTCATAAGGATCATCTACTATCGGCATGAAAAAATCTGTGGTAGAAATTAAAGCTGTGCCATTACCCAAATCATATACAGCAGCATCGTCTTTGCTATGGTTACCAACAATTAATTTATCATTATCGGGCATGGTAAAATTGCTGCTCAAAATTTCATCTAATACCTTGGGCGAAATTTTGCAACCACAACCCGCTCCATGTGAATATTGTGTAAGTTTAATATCATTCATAGCACAAAGTTACTTATACTGTTGTATAAGTTCTATAGGCCTTCTGCTGTATTAGAATTATTTCCGTTTACGAAATACAATTGCAGAACTTCTTTGTAAATCCCCACTAAACCTAATTTCATATCTTTCTCCGCCATCGTTTACAATGAGTAGTCCGGTATTGGGGGGCAAACTACCGAGCGTTTCAGCATACATCACAATTTGTATACTATCGCCCGCGCCTTGGGTATAAATGGTTTTTCTTACTGCATCGGTACTAAGTCCCACCCTTGACATAATTACCTGTCCATTCATTAATACACTTACCGTATCACCATCTACTTCCCCATTATCATAAAGCGTTATTTCCAAACTGTCCGATTTATAGTAAACCGATTCTATGTTTTCTATCTTTCTTTTTTCATATGCAACAGGTGGACTGGCAACTGGAATATTTGCTTTGGGGGTTACGGTTGCCGGCTTTTCAATTGGGCTGGCCGCTATTGGTTTAGTAGCCGGATTGGTTATAACTGCAGCTACAACAGCAGGCGGATTATTTACAGGCACCGGTGGCGCTTGTTTTACTACCGGCTTGGCGGGTACAGAAGCAACAGGCTTATTATTTGAAGGAATATTATTAACCGTTGCGGTTGTCGGAGCGGCCACTACTGGTTTACTGACAGTTGGGGTAACAACTGGAGCTGCTACTATCGGTTTATTGGTAGGTACTGTAATAGCCGGACTCGCCACTGCAACAACTGGTTTTGTTGCTTGCGCCATTGGAGCCTCCTTAATGGCCACAGCGGTGGGCTGCACGGTGGTGGTCTTTATCTCTTTTGCTGCAATGGCATGCTGCTCAACAGGAATGGTTTCATTGGGACTAACAACCGCTATATTCTTTACAACAGGTGGGGTAATAACAGGTTCTACAAAAGAAAGGTTCTTCACTAAATCCAATTCTTGTAAATGCGGAATCAAGGCCGATTGCCAGTAATTTCTTTTTCGCTCCACATGAATATAGCCAGTGACCGAATGATACTCACGGGTAGGCGTAGTTGTAAATAATCCGGTTAGCATCATCACGGTGTCTTTTAGTTCAAATACCAGTGCGCTTACCTGATGAACCCCCTTGGGCGGGGCAATAGGATAATTATTGGCAATCAGTTCTACGTCCTCAACAATCAGTTTATCCTTTCTTTTATTGATTTTTATTTTTTTAACCCCGTGGTATTCCTTGTCTTGAAAAATAAAATACGTGTGGCTATACCCATAAAGCTTTCCTTTTTTTTCACTTATCGCAATTTCGTATTTGTAGTTTTTTTGGGTTGTATCATTGTACATATAGCCCTTCCAAAGCCCGGTTAAATCCAGTTGCTCCCAACCCTGGGTCTGTGCAAAAAAATAAAGAGGAGAAAGGAAAAAAACCACAAGGAACAAAGAGGATTTTTTTTGCATTATTGTATTTTTTGGACATTGCTATTCGTATCAACGCTCAAACAGGGTATTTTATTTAATAAAAGATTTATATTTTCCCGATTATGCAGCCCCTTTTCATACCATTTATCGTAATACCTGAGTAAAATTCTAAAACTCTCTTTTATATTTTCTTCCAATAAAAAGTTAATGGCATTTTTTGTTTCTAGGCCGCCCAGTCTTTTTTGTATGCGCATGATGGCATTGACTAGTTTTTCTTTTTCTATTTTGCCATACGTGTCTGTTATATAATGCAGCCTTTCTTCAAATGGGATATCAAAAAACAAAATCGTACTGCTTCTTATTTGGGGCCACAACAACATGGGAATTTGTAAGTTACCAATACGCTGACTTTCATCTTCAATATAAATAGTATCGGAGGCTTTCGTTGACTGTTTAATATATTGTGCTTCTATGAAAAGTTTGCCCGCTAATAAATTTTCAAACATCTCCTGCCTAGGCTGAGGTCCCATACCACCAAATGCAGATCCTTTGTGATTCGCGAGGGCTTCCAAATCAATTACCCTTTTATTTTGTTGCTGCAGCGCTTCCAGTAAAAGCGTTTTGCCACTACCGGTATATCCCCCAATTACTGTGAAAGGGTATTTTTTTTCAAATTGTGCGAGTACCCATGTACGATAGGCTTTATAACCCCCAGCAAGTGTATACACTTTAAAGCCATAGAGGTCAAGTAACCAGGCCACAGCTGCACTTCGCATGCCTCCTCTCCAGCAATGCACCAATACTATTTTGTCGTCGGCCTTTTTATTAGACGCTTTAATCTTTTCTACTTCCTCCACTATCTTACGCATCTTAGCACCAAAATAATCGAGCCCAAGTTTAATGGCCTGTTCCCTGCTTTCTTGTTTATATGCTGTACCCACCAGTTTTCTTTCTTCGTCTTCAAACAAAGGAAGACTCTGCGCTTCAGGAATATGCGCTTGTTGGTATTCGCCCGGGCTTCTAACATCCAGTACAGGATGTAGGGTCGCCATGCTAAGAAATTGCTCTATTGTTATTTTTTGAATTGCCATTACTCGATGCCATGAAGTTACAAAAAGAAAAAGCCGCCAATAAATTTAGCGGCTTACAATATTTTTATCATCTTTTATCCATTCATAGATGTCAGGAACTCAGCATTGTCCTTGGTGCCCTTCATGTTTTTCAGGAGTAAATTAATCGCTTCTTCACTATTCATATCGGCCATATGCTTACGCAATACCCACATGCGCTTGAAAGTGTCTTTGTCCAATAGTAAATCATCTCTACGAGTGCTGGACGCAACAATATCAATTGCTGGATAAATGCGCCTATTAGATAACTTTCTATCCAATTGCAATTCCATATTACCCGTACCCTTGAACTCTTCAAATATCACCTCATCCATTTTGCTACCCGTATCCACTAGGGCGGTTGCTAGTATTGTAAGTGATCCTCCATTTTCTATTTTCCTGGCAGCTCCAAAAAATTGTTTGGGCTTTTGCATTGCATTGGCTTCCACACCACCACTTAATACTTTACCACTCGATGGTGCTACCGTATTGTGCGCCCTGGCCAAACGGGTGATAGAGTCCAATAGAATGACCACATCATGACCACACTCTACCAGACGTTTTGCTTTTTGCAAAGCAATGGTACTAACTTTTACATGCTTATCTGCCGGCTCATCAAATGTTGAGGCAATTACTTCGGCCTTTACGCTTCTTTCCATATCGGTAACCTCTTCTGGTCTTTCATCTACCAGCACTACCATCAAATAACATTCGGGATGGTTTTCTGCAATGGCATTGGCAACCTCTTTCAACAACATGGTTTTACCTGTTTTGGGTTGTGCCACAATCAAGCCTCTTTGACCTTTACCTATTGGCGTAAAGAGGTCCATAATACGAGTACTATAATTATCGGATGTTGTACAAAGATTTAATTTTTCGAAAGGAAATAACGGTGTTAGATAATCGAAAGGAACGCGATCTCTTACTTCATCAGGACGTTTACCATTAATGGTATCAACCTTCAATAATGCAAAATATTTTTCACCTTCTTTGGGGGGACGAACACTTCCATATACAGTATCGCCTGTTTTTAATCCAAATAGTTTTATTTGAGAGGGTGATACATAAATATCATCTGGTGAGGAAAGATAATTATAATCACTGCTTCTTAAAAAGCCATAGCCATCGGGCATCATTTCTAAAACACCTTCGCCTAAAATAATGCCATCAAACTCTATATTAAATACGTTCTGCTCCTTGCGCTGTGGAGCTTGCTTTTGTTGTGTTTGTGTTTCTTCGGGTAATTGAACCTCGGGCTGCTGCTCATCTTCTTCTGCTAATAATTTAGCAAATAAAGGCGGTAGGCTACTTTGTCCATCTAGTATTGGTTGCAAATCTTCTTCCGCATCATTTTCAGTTGGTTCGGGTTTTGATTTTTTAACAAGCTTCTGCGGTTCTGGTCTTTTTGGTTTTTGCACAGGCTGTTCTTTCTTTACTGGCGCAACCTCTTCCATTACCTCGGCCTCTTCTACTGTATTACTGGTAGTAGCTTTTATAATTCTTTTACGCTTGGGTTTGTCAGCTTCGTTTTTTTTGTCTGCACTCATAATAGCTTGTTTGTCCAGGATCTTATATACCAAATCCTGTTTGTTTAATTTTTTCGCATTGGGGATATTTAGTTGCTCAGCAATATCAAGCAACTCGGGAACGAGCAGGTCGTTCAGTTGTAAGATGTCGTACATAAAAGATGGTAGTAATTAAGTCTCAAAAACCGGTCTTAAAATTCTGAAAATTGAATTGAAATTTTTTGATGAGGAAATGGCCAGTGTGATAAAGAGAATGATTGGATAAACTTATCGGCTCTTTCCGACCTCAAAAATAGGTTGTTTTTTGATAAAAAAACAAAATTTTTACGCTTTTGCGGTCGACTTGTGAACAGAATGGCTGTTTTCCACTGTTTTAATTCCTTTATTGTACCCTAAACGGGGCGCCTTGGCAAAACTAATAGGGTAAAAGCCCATCTATTATTATCTTTGCAGCCCTTAATTGTATACAATGTTTAATAAAAGAACCAGGATCAAGGAACTGCTGGCAAGCGAAAAAACCAACTACGAAACAACGGTAATGGGCTGGGTACGCACCTTTCGCAACAACCAATTTATTGCCTTAAACGATGGCAGTACCAACCAAAATATTCAGATTGTTGCAGCCCTTGGAAAATTTGAAGAGGAACTGCTTAAACGAATCACTACCGGTGCTTGTATCAAAGCAACAGGAGAAATTATTCCCTCTCTTGGCAAGGGTCAAAAAGTAGAATTACAAGCTGTTTCCATTGAAATTTTAGGAGACAGTGATGCTGAAAAATTTCCGCTGCAACCCAAAAAACACAGCCTTGAATTTTTAAGAGAAATTGCACACCTTCGTTTTCGTACCAATACATTTGGTGCTGTATTCAGGGTGCGCCATAGCCTGGCTTTTGCTGTACATAAATTTTTTAATGATAGAGGCTTTGTTTATTTACACACGCCCATCATTACCGCCAGTGATGCAGAAGGAGCTGGCGAAACTTTTCGTGTAACCACACTCCCCATTGATGGTAGCGCCCCAAAAAACGAAGATGGTAGCATCAACTTTAAAGAAGATTTTTTTGGTCGCAGCACCAACCTTACCGTAAGCGGACAATTAGAAGGCGAATTGGCAGCAATGGCTTTTAGTGATATCTATACTTTTGGTCCCACATTTAGAGCAGAAAATAGCAATACTACTAGGCACCTTGCCGAATTCTGGATGATTGAACCAGAAATGGCTTTTTATGATTTGGAAGATAATGCCAACCTCGCCGAAGCCTTTATAAAATTTATTATTGGCTATGCCATTGAACACAATAAAGAAGACCTTGAATTTTTAGCACAAAGGCTGGCCGAAGAAGAAAAAGCATTACCACAGGATAAGCGCAGCGAATTGGGCTTGATGGAAAAACTTGATTTTGTAATCAATAATGATTTTGAAAGAGTCACTTATACCGAAGCGATAGAAATACTTAAAGAAAGTAACCATAATAAGAAGAAAAAATTTCAATACCTAATTGATAAATGGGGTATTGACTTACAAAGCGAACACGAGCGCTATCTGGTGGAAAAACATTTTAAAAAACCAGTCATCCTTACCAATTACCCCGCAGATATCAAGGCTTTTTACATGCGGCAAAACGATGGTTGCGAACCAGGCAGACAAACAGTAGCAGCCATGGATATTCTTGCACCAGGTATTGGCGAAATTGTTGGTGGTAGCCAAAGAGAAGAAAGATTGGAAAAGCTGGAACAAAGAATGAAAGAAATGAATATCCCCACCGAAGAACTTTGGTGGTATATGGATACCAGAAAATTTGGTGCCTGTCCACACGCGGGCTTTGGCCTTGGTTTTGAAAGACTGGTACAATTTGTTACCGGCATGGGAAATATCAGAGACGTTATTCCTTTTCCGAGATATCCTAAAACCGCAGAGTTTTAATAACAATATACATTACACATAATTTACGGAGCTAAGGGCTCCGTTTTTTATGCATTCGTTTTTTTCCTCCGTATATTTATTGCCTTAAAGCAATCGATATGCGCTTTTTTTTAATCATTTTTTTAATTGTAAGTATTACTAACACTAACGCACAAGTGCCCACCGTCTCCTCGGGCATAATCCAGCATTATGAAAAGTTTTCTTCTGCTTATGTGGTGCCTCGAACCATCGATGTTTGGTTGCCAAGTGATTATTCACCCAAGAAAAAATATTCGGTTATCTATATGCAAGATGGAAAAAGCCTCTTCGATAGCACTATTGTTTGGAATCACCTGGAGTGGATGGTAGACGAAACCCTTGGCCGACTTTTGAAAGAAAAAAAAATCAATGACTGTATTGTAGTGGGTGCTTATAATTCCGAAGCTACCCGCCACCTCGAATATCTTCCGCAAAAAGCATTTGAATCGCTTCCAATAGCACAACAAGACTCTTTATTCACCGCAAACAGAAGCAATGGTGTAGCCGTATTCAAAGAAAACAAATTGCGCTCCGACAACTATTTACTTTTTCTTACAAAAGAACTGAAACCATTTATTGATAGCAATTTTTCTACACTAAGAGACAGAAAGCACACATTCATTGCCGGTAGTAGTATGGGTGGATTAATTTCTATGTATGCAATTTGTGAATATCCTAATGTGTTTGGTGGTGCCGCTTGCCTTTCTACCCACTGGCCTGGCATTTTCACCATGGTCAACAATCCCATTCCTGCTGCTTTTTTTGCATATATGAAAACACACTTACCAAATCCAAAACAACACAAACTGTATTTTGATTATGGAGACGCTACCTTAGATGCAATGTATCCTCCACTGCAAAAACAAGCCGATCAAATTATAAAAGCCCGTGGTTACAATAAAAAAAACTGGATAACCAATTATTTTCCGGGAGCCGATCATTCCGAAAAATCCTGGAGCAAAAGATTTGATCAACCAATGATTTTCTTATTGGGTAAATAAAAAAATATGCAAATAAAACTTACAAGCGTCATGGTCAATGACCAAGACCGGGCCCTTGATTTTTATACCCGTGTTTTGGGATTTGTAAAAAAGTCTGATATACCAATGGGTGAATATAGGTGGCTCACTGTAGTGTCTAAATTCAGCGAAGAGGTAGAGCTCTTATTAGAACCCACTGCTTTTGATCCAGCAAAAACATTTCAAAAAGCTTTATTTGATGCGGGTATTCCCTTAACTAGTTTTTTTGTCCCCGACCTGGCTAGCGAATTTCTTCGTTTGAAAGAATTGGGCGTTGAGTTCCATTCAAATCCCAAAGCAATGGGACCGGTTTTTGTCGCCATCATCAACGACAGTTGTGGCAATCTAATTCAATTGGTTCAACAATAGCCCCGTCCAATATGTCGCTCTTACTTACTATAAAAAATATTTGGCAAACACCTGCAACATTATTTGCTATCCTTACTAATCTTCGGAGGCAAAAAAAATTTTTACAAACGCATATTCAACCCCTGGTAGACAAGGCCCTCGCAGCAAATGATCATTCAATAAACCAGGCTGACTTAAAAAAAATTAATCAATATTATGGTCTTGCGGTACCCGCCATTTTGGGAGAAGCTTTTGCTTTATTGAATGGTAATAAATTAAGTCAGCAAGAACGCATGGCTGCTACATGTCAGGGTGCTATTACTGGTTTGGGGGACGACTTCTTCGATAATAATAAGTTTTCCGAAACCGAGCTAAGGGACTTTTTGGAAAACCCCCATCATTTTAAGCCCAACAATGCAGCCAATGAATTATTCCTGCAATTCTATACAAATAGCCTTTCACTTTCCGCCAATCCTGCCGATACCTTAAAAAGGTTGAAGGCTGTTTATCAAGCACAACTAAAAAGTCTCGCACAAGCTGGTAAGGTATTGGATACCGGTAGTATTCTTGAAATCAGCATGATTAAAGGTGGTTGCTCTTTATTATTTTATAGAAGCATTTTCGAACAGCCCATCGAAACCAAGGAGGAAGAAGCGCTTTTTCTAATGGGTGGTTTAATGCAAATCAGTAATGATATTTTTGATGTGTATGAAGACAGTAATGCGGGTATCCAAACATTAATGAGTACCGCCCAAAAGGTGGATGAGCTTCGTTCTATTTATATTGAAATGCTAAACAAAGCCTATGTTGCCCTTTATACCACCAGTTATAAAAAAGAAAATATAAAAAAATTCATCAATATTGTTTCTATTGCAGTTTTCAGTCGCTGCTTTGTTTGTTTTGATCATTTGAAAAAAGCAGAAGATAGCACCGGGGGTGTTTTCAATCCAACAGCCTATTCCAGAAAACAATTAATTTGTGATATGGATACGCTGGTTAATAAATGGGCTTCTGTGCGTTATCATATCAAGTATGCTATCTAAATAATAATTGTTTTAACTTCACTGCATGTTCGAACACAGCAAAAAATATCTTTCGTATATTTTAAACCCTTTAGAATTATTACGTACCAAAAAGGTTTTACAGGTCAACCCAACGATTGCTGCTCAACGTATAGAGCCTGATGAGGTGAAGATTTTTGTATATGATTATGATGTAGAAAAAATCTCCACTGCCGAATATAAAAAAACAGCTGATTGTCTTTCTTTTTTAGATACACCCGGTATTAGCTGGATCAATGTTGACGGTTTGCGCAAAACAGATGTTGAAAGCATTTGCACACATTATGGAATTCACTACCTTATCACGGAAGATATTTTAAGTATTGGTCAAAGGCCCAAGATGGATGAAATTGATGGCCTTGTTTTCTGCTTGCTCAACATGCTTTATTTCAACGAAAAAGACAGCGCTGTTGAAATTGAGCAAATCAGTATCGTCTTGGGAAAAAGATTTGTAATTAGTTTTCAAGAAGACGCATCCAAAGATGTTTTTAATCCGCTAAGAGAAAAATTAAAAATACAAGCCACTAAAATTCGTCAACAAGGGGCCGATTTTTTATTTTACTCCCTGATTGATATGATTGTAGACAACTACTATGTGGTGATGGAAAAGCTGGGAGAAAAAATTGAACAACTGGAAGAAGATATTATTCGCAATGCCGACACCAGAAGCCTTGCGAAAATAAATATACTTCGCAAAGAAATGATTGTATTAAAAAGAAGTGTTGCCCCGGTTAGAGAATTGGTCAATGGTATTTTGAGAAGCGAAAGTGATTTGATAGAAACCAGAACAGAAAAGTATTTCAAAGATGTATATGATCATATCATCCAAGCCAATGATTTGGCGGAGAATTATCGGGATATGATGATGAACTTACAAGATCTTTATCTGAGTAATGTGAATTTAAAAATGAACGAAGTGATGAAGGTGATGGCAGTGGTAACCTGTTTGTTAGCGCCCGCCACTGTTATTGGAGGTGTGTTTGGAATGAATTTTGAAAGTATTCCCTGGTTGCACAACCCTTATGGTTTTTTTATAGCAATGGGCATGATGCTATTAATTCCGTTTTTAATGATTTGGATCTTTAGAAAACGTGGTTGGTTCTAAATTGTTTTTTTCTTGTATACCGGTACGGTACTACAGGGCTCCCCAAACAATATACTTTTAACAACAGGCCTTAGTATTCTTGTTATTTCAACATAGGCCGATTCTGAAATGGGCAGGTCACCACAGCCTTTAATCACCACCCTTTTGTCGGCAAATACTTCCGTATTTATTCGGGATATGTTTTGTAAAAAAAGTGTTTTATGAAGGTTGGCTTCGTCGCCAAAAACAATTGATTTTGCAAAAGGCTCTAGCCTGCTGGCGGCCAACATATAAGCCCACATAGGAATTACTGCGTCGGCCGTACAAGTAAGTGCCACATGCTTATCTTGGTATAAACTAAAATCTTTTTCTTTCAGCGCCTCTCGATAATCCTTTTCTTTTAATATCAATCCCATGAAAAGAAATTCTTTCATATCAAATACAACGATTTCGTCCTTGGGATAATAGTCTTCCAGGTCAAGCGATATTAATCCGCTTTCTGCTACCTTATTTATCAATGAATCGCTCATCTTGCAAAGTTATAGCAATTGTAATCTTGTAATGGCCGGATCCAATCTTTTTCCTAAAATGGAAAAGGGGTGGTTTTTAACCACCCCTTTATTAAAAATTTATTATTAAAAATTAATAATTAACCTTACCCCTGCGGTCTTTTATGGTTGCTTGATTCTTTAAACCCTCGTACCAGTAAGCACTTACTTGCTGGCGAAGATTCATTGTTTGCGATTGAATCTTTTGGGCTGTTTCTGCTGGTGTATCTGCGGCTTTGCTTCCAATGCTGTTTACTTTTACCAAATAAACACCACTTGCTCCTTCAATTGGTGCACTTGCCTTGCTTTGGTTTTCTTTGTTAAAAGCTGCGCCTACCAATTTTGGTTCATTTAAACCATTAACAAGGGTAGTATTATAAATTACAGTTGAATCGGCGCCCGCAACCTGAATGGGTTGGTTGTATGCTGCTGCTGCTGATTCCAGCGTAGCGGTCGGTTTAATTTTTTTAATAATTGTTTCTGCTATTTTCTTGTTTTTAATAGCACGCTCAGCCAACGGTCTGGCTGTTTTAATGTCTTGTGTTCCTTCTTTATATACTTTTTCAAGTACGACTACCACCTGGTTATCATCAATCAAGAAAGGTTCACTCACATCACCAACACTCGCATTGTACACCCAGTTTACCAATTGTCTTGCGCCTGTTAATGCACCCACTTGGTCGTCAGTTTCTTTTACAAGATTTGGCAGTGTTGTTTTAATAATGCCATTTTTTTGAAGATAGACTTCAAAGTCTTTTGATTTTTTGGTTGCCGATAATTTTATAGCATCCTGAGTAGCTATATTCAAACTGTTTTCTCCTGTTTCAATTTCTCTGGCCAGGAATGCAACTTTATAACCCGGGTTATTTTTCTTTTCAAGTATTTCAATATAATGCCAGCCAAAACTTGTTTTTACTACTTTTTTAGTTTCTCCTGCCTCATTCAATAAGAAAGCTGCAAACTCTGGAGAAAATCCTTGAGGATTTTTAATGGTGGCAATGTCAAAAGTCATCACCCCTTTATCTCTATGAGCCGCTTCGTCTTTTGAGTAAAGCGTTTCAAGGGTATTAAAGTCGGCGCCAGATTTAATTGAATTTGCAATACTATCGGCTAATTTGTGTGCTGTGCTATCATTCAATGCACCCTCTGGCTTTATTAATATATGTCTGCATTTAATTGAATCTAATACAGCCTTACTGCCAATATATTTTGCCAGTATATAGCTACCATAATCAATATATGGACCATATACCGCACCAGGGTTCAATTTAATAATTGAATCAGCTTTTGTGGTGGGAAGTTTAGCTTTTGCTACATAATCATCTGTATAAAGTAATCTTGAGTTATTCTTTGCAAGGAATGAAGCGTTGTTGCTATCGGCTTCAAAAGCTGCTTTTAAATCTGCTACTTCTTTCAATGTTTTGGCGCTGTCTTCTACTCTTGGTAACTGACTGAATGTTACATATGAAATCATTCTGCCGGCTTCTTGTTTGAATAATTTTTTATGGGCATCAACATAGGCTTGTACATCGGCGTCTGATACAGTTACAGCGCTATCAGGAATTACACCATAAGGTATGCTTACATAAGAAATAGAAGCAAAATTTTTAGTGTTGGCGTTTTCTCTTTCCAACATCCAGGTAGGATAATATGCTGCTGCATTCAATAAGCCATTGTATTTTCCAACTATACTAGCCTGGCGTTGTGCATCAATCTGATTATTAAAAAATGCACGGTCGGGGCTATTTGCTTTTTTAATTTCTTTCAGTTTTGCTGATACCTTAGCGGGGTCAGGGCGACCAGTAAGTGAATCCAAAAAGCCTTGTCCTTGCATAAAAGGATTAGCTTGTTCAGTACTATATAAGAAAACCCTCATTTCTTCAGGAGTAAATGCAATGCCCAGTTTTGCTGCTTCAGCATAAAAAACCTTTAAAGCTACCATGGTATTATAAACCTGGTCTTTAATTTGATAAGTGGTTTTTGGCTGTTGAAACTGATTTTGGTTTTGTTTCTCAGCCTGTACCGCTTCTTCCACTTTGGCATTAAAATCCAATAAATCGATACTTTCGCCATTCACTATAGCAATATCGGTGGAGGTAGAGGAGCCAAACATTTTATTATTACCCGAATCCATTAAAATGAATCCAATTAATGAAATGGCAATTACCACAATGGTAATAGCAGCACCCTTCTCCCTGATTCCCTGAATAATTTGCATATTTTTTCTTATTAAAATTGGACGGCAAAAATAGGGTAAAAAAGCATATAAATAGCTAAAAAACAGGGTTAAAAGGGGTAAAATACCAACCCCAACAAGGATTTTAGGGAATTTTGTTGTTTTTTCTGTTATCCACCACCCATTGTGAATAAGATCAAAATATTGTTTAAAAGCGCGAATTTATAATCCACCAAACTTGGAAAATATGGGTATAACTTGCTGCCTTGGGCTATGAGTAAAATAAAAATGGTACAAGATGGCATTTTATCCTTGTTGAATGCACACAGTAAATAAAATGAACAGGCTGTTTTTTTTCCTCCGGCTTAATTATTAACAGTTGTGAATAATAGAGTAAATATTTTTTAGTTTTTTCTATTTAAAGAGTAGTAATGAAAATAAATAAAATATTTTATTAATGTTAATTTCCTGTGAATAGGGGTTAATAAACTAATCTTTTTAATTTTGTACTATACTGGAAATTTTTTGTTTCCACATATTAACAGCCCTAATAGTAATAGGTGATTATATAAATAATAAGTATTAATACATATTATGGTAGATATTAACAGCGCAATAAACAATTTGAATGTCCGCGGATTTTTGGATATTTCTATCAATCCTTCTTTAGATCTATTTGCCGAAATTGAAAAACTAAAAAAAGAAAAAAATGCCATAATCCTGGCACATTATTATCAAGAACCAGATATTCAAGATGTGGCTGATTTTATTGGTGATAGTTTAGGTTTGGCTCAGGAAGCTCAAAAGACCAATGCTGATATGATTGTGTTTGCTGGAGTTCACTTTATGGCGGAGACCGCCAAAATATTAAATCCCGGCAAAAAAGTACTCTTGCCCGATTTAAATGCAGGCTGTTCCTTAAGCGATAGCGCTCCGCCTGATCTTTTTAAAAAATTCAAGGACAAATATCCTAATCATTTAGTTATTTCCTATATCAATTGTTCTGCAGGTATTAAAGCATTAAGTGATATTATTTGTACTTCCTCTAATGCACAGAAAATAGTGGAAAGTTTAGCAACTGACCAACCAATTATTTTTGCACCAGATAAAAACCTGGGCGCTTATATAAATAAACAAACAGGCAGGGATATGGTACTATGGAATGGCGCCTGTATGGTACATGAAATTTTCAGTTATCAAAAATTACTACAATTAAAAAGAAAACACCCCCTTGCTAAAGTAATTGCACATCCTGAATGTGAAGCTGCTATATTATCGCTGGCAGACTATATAGGAAGCACTACAGGGCTTTTAAAATATAGTTTAACAAATGATGCCAAAGAATTTATAGTGGTCACAGAGACCGGAATACTACACCAGATGCAAAAGACGAATCCGGGTAAAACTTTTATACCCGCACCTCCGAAAAATAATTGTGCCTGCAACGATTGTCCGCATATGAAATTAAACACACTCGAAAAACTCTATTTATGCATGAAATATGAGCTTCCCGAAATTACTATGGATGAAACAATTCGTGTTGCGGCCAAAAAACCAATTGATAGAATGTTGGAAATAAGTGCTCAGCTAGGCCTTTAATGTTTACTATTATATGCCGTAATTCTATTTTTTACATTATCGCGTATATTAAAATAAAATAAATTTATATCAGCTATATGATAATTTTTCTTGGTAAGTAAAAAATTGCCGAAAAATTTAGGTTTACTCGTCCATAACACATTTCCGTGAATTTGTGTACTCACGCCCTTTGATTTTTTATTAAACGATTTTAAAATTGAACCGATATTATTTTTTGCCCTCACATAACTGGTATCTATATTCCAGGTAACTGGGTTTACTACCACTGTTTTATAATTTTCTTTTTTTAAGTATTTATCTGTATAACCTTTTTTATAGGTTCGCCAACTAACAACACAACCAGTACTAGTAGGATCTTTACAAGTGGGTATTGTATTAAAATAGTCTGTTTTTATAGGCATTCCAATAAGATAGGCACAAACCAATTTTTGATAGAGCGGTTTATTTTCAAAATATTCTTTTATTAACCGGGCAGCATGTACTGTACCCTGGCTATGAGACGCTATTATTATTGGTCTTCCGTTATTCCAGTTTTTTAAATAGTATTCAAATGCTTTTTTAATATCTGTATATGCAGTATCAAAATATGGACTCACTTCATCCGATTTCATAAAAAAGGAGCGATAATGTGCTTGTCTATACCTTGGTGCAAATATTCTAGCCGATTCATTAAAAACACTAGCCTGGTATAGTATACTACTATAATCTGTTTTAAAATTTAATGTAGCATCGTCTATTCTTGCATTCCAGCTTGTATCCGTTTTACTTGTTAAACTGGTAGGGTAAAGGAAAAAGACATCAGCAACACTATCTTTTCTTTTAGATAAACAATTAGGGGTACTATCAGAAGGGTCTATTTTATATGGGTGTGCAGCCCAAAAACTAAGATTGCTATAATCAGGTGCTCCATTATCTGAGTGAAATTGGTATTTTTCTTTAGGAACGATATAATAATGCTTCGAACAGGAAAAAATAAAAACCAGAAAAATCATTGAAATAAAAAAAAAGTATTTGCTATACATCTATTATTGATTAAGTAAGGCTGAATATACGAGATTAAAAATAATTGACTACATTTAAGCATACCAAATTAACATATATGAAAAGACTAATTATTCCCGTAACCTTATTTCTGTCAGTATTTTTTTTCTCTTGCTCTAATGGAGCGCTTCAATTCAATAATAAATTAGTAGAGATTCAAAAACAGGTTGAACCAAAGTTTACTGCCTTTGGAAACAAAATGGAGGCTATTGGTGATTCCAGTAATTTTAAAGATTTAAAGTCAGACGCTATTGGTTTAATCAGCTTCATTGATGCAAAAACAAACGAAATGATGGAATTAAAAACACCCAAAGGAGGGGAGGACTTTAAAAACTCACTAATTGATCAATTTAAATTTGTAAAGAATATTGCACAAAAGTGCATTATTCTGGGCAACGATACCACCAGTGCAGAAACCAAAATGGCTATAGGTATGGAATTTATGAACAGTGAAAAAGAAGCAAATGAATTAGAGAACAATACCATAAAGGCACAAAAGACCTTTGCTGATAAAAATGGTTTTAAAATTCAGCAATAGGAGCTTATTTTATTTACGGTTTAAAGCCTATAATTTTTAAAGGCATTATGAAATTACTGCGTCATATTCCTTTTTTAAAAGCCGTGTTTTTTCACAGCATTACAGCTTTTGGTGGCCCTCAGGGTCACCTAGGAATGATGATGAAAACCTTTGTAGACAGAAGGCGTGATTTAACGAAGGAAGAATTGATGGAATATGTTTCATTTTGTCAACTTTTGCCCGGCGCATCTTCCACCCAAACTATCACATTAATTGGATATAAACGTGGAGGTATTTCATTAGCTATTCTCACCCTGCTAATTTGGGTTATACCCGCCTGCTCATTAATGGGCGCACTTTCTTTTTTAATAAGTCAAATAGGAGAAGCCAATTTAAATACCAGTATATTTCAATTCATTCAACCAATGGCAATTGGTTTTTTGGCCTATGCTGGTTTCAAAGCTTTTAAGATTTCTATTAAGAACTTGATTACACAAATTATTATGCTTGTTGCCATGGCACTAAGTTTTTTTCTTTTCAAAGTACCATGGATATTCCCTTGTATAATTGTTGCTGGTGGAATTGCCACTAATTTTAGTAATAAAAGGATTCCTGCAAAGGAGATCATTAAACCCCGACAAATAAAATGGAGAAACATTTGGTTATTTGTTACTATTTTTTTGATTGCTGGAGTGTTGAGCGAAACTGCAAGAAAGCAAGAGTGGCAACATAGAAAAGCCTTTCATCTTTTTGAAAACTGTTATCGCTTTGGAAGTTTTGTTTTTGGTGGTGGCGATGTATTAATTCCATTAATGGTTGATCAATATGTTGCCAGGCCAACTGCTCCTAAACAAATGGCAAGAGATAGTAATATTATTAAAATAAATAGACAGGAATTATTAACCGGTGCAGGTTTGGTTCGTGCAATACCGGGTCCCGTTTTTTCTATAGCTTCCTATACGGGTGGATTAGCACTCAAAAATGAGGGGAAGGAAATGCAGTTACTGGGTTGTATCATTGGATCTGCCGCCATTTTTTTACCCAGTGTTTTATTGATATTATTTTTCTTTCCGGTTTGGCAATACTTAAAAAAGTACGTGGTTGTTTATCGGGCGCTAGAAGGTATTAATGCGGTGGTGGTGGGTATCATGTGGGCAGCAACTTTATACCTATTAAAAGATGTATCCATTATATCTTTTAATACAATAAGTTTTTTAAACATTACTGTTATTGCTGGTACTGTAATAGTTCTACAATTAACCAAAATCCCCGCACCATTTATTGTGTTGTTTTGTTTATTACTAGGTTGGGTGACTTAATAACCAATTAAGATTTATAGTAATTATTATTTTCTATCTCCTCTTTTACAACATCGGGTACAAGAAAGCGAATTGACTTTTTGTTTTTAATCATCTCCCTAATCGCCGTACTAGAAATTTCCAATAAGGGGGCGTCTAGTGTGACTGTTTTTGCATTATAATTATCATTAATATCAAAGCCCGGTCGTTTGTAAATATATATTATATGATTGTTTAATATTACTTGGTAGTTTTTCCACTTAGTTATATTTTGAAAACCATCACTTCCCATGATTATACTGAATTCATAATCCGGATGTTTTTCGTTCAAATAAGCCAATGTATCTACGGTGTAAGAGGGGCTTGGTAATTTAAATTCTACGCTACTGGCCCGAAGCTTTTTTTCACCCTCAATGGCTGCGTTTACCAGGTATAGTCGGTGGTATTGATTTAATAAAGCAGCAGGATTTTTAAAAGGGTTTTGGGGAGATATCACAAACCACACTTGATCCAAGTCGGTATTGTTTGCTATGTGAGTTGCAATAATGAGGTGACCAACATGTACCGGGTTAAAAGAACCAAAATAGAGTCCCACTTTCATAAGCTCAATTTCTATGTTTTTTTAATTGTTGTATCCAGCACTTCTTCTACCCATATCATTGAGGCCTCGTTTAGGCGAAGACTAAGATGATAGCCTGCAACAGAAATAGATAAAGGATCTCCCAGAGGAGCAATTTGTTCAACAAAGATTTCTTCCCCCGGCACTAACCCCATTTCCATAAGCTTAAGAAATACATCATCATTTTCAAAAGAAACAATGGCTCCCCTTTTACCTACAGCCATTTCCGAAAGCCTTTTTTTCATACCATTTGTTTGAATTGCATTTTTCAAAAGAAAAGCAAATGTATCAATTCGGTTTTGTTATCTATTTTCGTTTTAAGATTTTAATTATGTCGGAAGTCCGTTTTTTTTATAAAGAGGTAAATCCTGTTATCAATAACAGAAAGGTTTTGCAAACTTTTATTGCAGGACTCTTTAAAAAGGAGAAAAAAAGACTCTCAAAACTCAATTACGTTTTTTGCACCGACGAGGCCCTGCTTCAAATAAACAAAGCCTACCTGAATCATAACTACTATACCGATATTATAACCTTTGATTTATCTGATGGGCCCAATGAATTAGTCGGTGAAATATATATAAGTATCGATAGGGTGCGAGAAAATGCAAAACAACTTGGCAATAGTCTTAAAGAAGAAGTACACAGAGTGGTTTTCCATGGGGCACTTCATTTGGTTGGTTATGGTGACAAAACGCCCAACCAAATCAAAACCATGCGAGCTAAAGAAGACGCCTACTTAAAGCTTTATTTTAAGAAGGTTTCACGGGGAACATAATGGACGGGCCTTTCCATTGTTCCACGGGGAACATTTTGGTCGAAGGCCATTTTGCCTGGGCGCCGGTTAAATAATAGATGCGTGCCCAATTCAAGTCTTAATGCTTCCTAGCTTTATCTTTGCAGCCATGTTTCCAGGATATGATATTATTGTAGTAGGTGCGGGTCATGCCGGATGTGAAGCCGCAGCAGCAGCAGCCAATTTGGGTAGCAAGGTTTTGTTGGTTACTATGAATATGCAAACAATCGCCCAAATGAGCTGTAATCCGGCGATGGGTGGTATTGCCAAGGGGCAAATAGTAAGAGAAATTGATGCGATGGGGGGCTATAGTGGTATTGTAAGCGACAAGAGCATGATTCAATTTAGAATGCTTAATAGAAGCAAGGGGCCTGCGATGTGGAGTCCAAGAGTACAAAGCGATCGAATGTTATTTGCTGCTACTTGGAGGGAAATGCTAGAAAACACCCCGAATGTAGATTTTTATCAGGATACGGTGAATGGCCTTTTGATAAAAGAAGGCCGTGTTTACGGGGTTATAACCTCCTTAGGGCACGAAATAAAGGCGAAAGCGGTGGTATTGACCAATGGTACATTTCTTAACGGAATTATACATATTGGCGAAAAACAATTGGGAGGGGGAAGGATGGCAGAAAAGGCAACAACCGGAATAACAGAGCAATTGGTTAGCCTTGGCTTCGAAAGCGATCGATTAAAAACCGGAACCCCACCAAGAATTGATGGAAGGAGCTTGGATTATTCCAAAATGGAAGAACAGAAGGGCGATGAGGAAATGGTGGGCTTTAGTTATTTACCAACCATTAAAATAAGTTCAACTGCGCAAAAAAGCTGCTGGATTACCTATACCAGTCCGGCCGTGCATGATATTTTGAAAACAGGGTTTGAAAAAAGTCCGATGTTTCAGGGAAGAATTCAGGGTACGGGTCCCCGTTATTGCCCAAGTATTGAAGACAAAATAAATCGATTTGCCGATCGCGAAAGGCATCAGTTGTTCGTAGAGCCAGAGGGATTTAATACAGTAGAAATATATGTCAATGGTTTTTCTTCTTCATTGCCAGAAGATGTTCAATATCAAGCACTTAGAATGGTTCCAGGTTTCGAAAACTGTAAAATGTTTAGACCAGGCTATGCGATAGAATACGATTATTTTCCCCCTACCCAACTAAAATTTAGTTTAGAAACAAAGTTGATTGAAAACCTGTTTTTTGCCGGACAGATCAATGGAACTACCGGTTACGAAGAAGCGGCCTGTCAGGGACTAATGGCTGGCATCAATGCACACCAAAAATCAATTGAACAAGAGGCCCTGGTTTTAAAAAGAAGTGAAGCCTATATCGGTGTATTAATTGATGATTTAATTAATAAGGGAACCGATGAACCATATAGAATGTTCACCAGTCGGGCAGAATTTAGAACCTTGTTGCGTCAGGATAATGCCGATTTGCGACTGACGGAAAAAAGCTATCGACTCGGACTTGCATCACAAGAACGAATGGACCGGGTTAGAAAAAAAGAATTGGAAGTTGAAAAAATAAAATCAATTTTACAATCATTGTGGCTTGAACCAGATGAAGTGAATGGCTTTCTTGAAAGCGTTCATTCATCACCGTTAGTAACAAAGCAAAAAGCAGGACAGTTGATTTTGCGACCGATGATTAGCTTGGCGCCGATGCGCCGTTCGGTGGCTTCGGTAGAACAAGCACTTGCACCTTATGATAATGAAGTGTTGGAACAGGCAGAAATACAGCTTAAGTATGAAACGTATTTGGAAAAAGAAAGAGAGCTAGTAAAAAAAATGAGTTTGTTAGAAGACCTTATTATTCCAGAGAATTTTAACTATGAAAAGCTGAGTTCCCTGAGTAATGAGGCCAAACAAAAATTCACACGGATTAAACCAAGAACCCTAGGACAGGCTAGCCGAATAAGCGGCGTAAACCCAAGCGATGTACAGATATTGATGGTCTTTATGGGTAGATAAAAAATATTATAATATAATTAATACCTACATTATGCCTTTACAATTTACAGCAGACACAGCAAAAGAATTGGTTTTTGAACACGTTGCCGAATACCTGCACAGAAATCATTTAAAGTTTATCAAAGAAGATAGTAGCAGGCCTTGGGGTGGGTTTTTTGTATTAGATGAATCAGAAACAGATAGATTTATTGAATTATATTTTCCTACACTTAAAAAAAGGGGACTTACCACTCCCGCTAAACTAAGTCCCAAATTATTAATAGTAGCACCGGGTAAAAGATTGAGTTGGCAATACCATCACCGTCGTTCTGAATTGTGGAAACTGATTGGAGGAACTGCTGGTATTATTACCAGCGATGATGACACAGAAACAGATCAGCGATTAATTATGCCTGATGAAACCATCCATTTGACCGAAGGGGAAAGACATCGATTAATTGGATTGGATAATTGGGGAATAATCGCAGAAATATGGCAACATTCTGATGCCACAAATCCTAGCGACGAAGAGGATATCGTTAGAGTACAAGATGATTTTGGTAGATAATTGACCTGCAGATCAGACTGTTTCTGGATTTGCAGCCAATACCAATCTTATTTCTCCATAAGAAGTTCCTGCGGGTAAGTTGTCCAAAAGCAATTTATGGCTTAACCTTCCATGTATTGCAATTGCCTTTAATATTTCATCTTGCTTTTGTTGGCTAATTAATTCATTAATAGAGAGGGCTCCATTTTCTACAAAATGCGCCATATGTGTTTCAATGGTTGATACGGTGAGTCCTCTTTCTTTTGCAATTTCTTTGATAGATTTTCCTTCACGAAATAATTGAAAGCTTTGTGTTTTAGTATCAATTTTTGTTTCTTGGGCCTTCGTTTTTTTTTCTTTTTTGATGACCGGTACAAAAGCATCCATATTGCTTTCTATTTGATAACGCAAACAATAGCTTTCTACCGCAGCAAGAATATCGTCTCCATATTTATCAACCTTGGCTTTTCCAAAACCACTAAGCTGCAACAGGTCTTTTTTCTTAAGTGGAAGATAAAGACATATTTCTTTTAAGCTATGTTGGTTGGCGACCATGTAAATTGGCAAACCCTCATCCTGGCAAACCAAATCTCTCCAGCGTTTTAATGTATCAAACAATTCGGCGTTCGCTATGTCACTTGTTGCCTGATGCTTGCCACTAGCATAACAGCTAATTTGAAATTTAGGAAGACTATATTTTAGCTTGTGTTGCAAATAGGCTGTAACAGAAAAGGGAATGCGACAGTTTTCTAAATAATAAATAGATTTATTAAGCGCTATCGCTAATTCCTGTAATGCATCATTAATTAGGGTGGCTGCTTCTTTGTGTTCTGTAATCAACGGATGGCTTGTTACCAATTTTAAATAATGCTGTAGTTTGGGAATAAAATGATTGGCAGCATCTGTAATCCTGTTTTGCAACAATTCATTTTTTTCGATGATCGCTTCCGACTTCATAAGTGTGGCTACCAGTGAATTAAATTTAGCACCCACCCCCTTATCGATATAAATATTTTCTTTTAGCTGACGAACCCATTCTGAAGCATCATTATTTAATTTTTCTTTCTGTTGGTGGATGTAATTATAAAGTACATCTATGCAACCAACAATTTCTTCGAACGAAAAAACACCATCCAGTAATTGTTGTGTAAAAACCTGTCTTGCACCATCAAATCGGTCGGCCAGAGAACCGCGGTGTATCAGGGATTGTTGACCAGACTTCACTTTTTCATTGTTAAAAATAACAGCAGGTGTTATTTTGCTTAATAATACAATTCCTTCCAAACTGGTGCATCGGCTAAGCGCCACATATACCTGGCCACTACTAAATGCAGAACCAGCATCAATCATTACCTTATCAAATGTTAGTCCCTGGCTTTTGTGAATCGTAATAGCCCAAGCCAACCTTAATGGATATTGGGTAAATGTTCCCAACACTTCTTGTTCTAGTTTTTCATCCTGCCTATTCAATGTATAACGACTATTTTCCCAGGTTTCCTTACCCACTTCAATTTCTGTTCCATCACAATCAACAATTATCTTATCTTTTTCCAACCATTTAACCGTGCCAATTTTACCATTATAATATCTTTTAAAAACATTGTCGTTCTTTAAAAACATTACCTGGGCACCTTCCTTTAATTCAAGGGATGCTTCTGCGGGATACATGTTTTCGGGAAAATCATCTTCCACAATGGCGCTATAATTAAAAGCGCTGCCATTTAATTTATACAACGCCTGTTGATTGATGGTATCCGCCTGATTATTATGTGAGGTAAGTGTTATGTATTTTTCATCCGGACCAGGAACAAAATTGGGGTGATACCGTAATTGCAAATCTTCAAAATCGTCGGCATCCATATTATTGTTTCTGATTTTATTCAGCAGCCGCACAAAGCTGTCCTCTTTTTGGCGGTATATTTTATTTAATTCAATCAGCAGGGGCATTTGTTCTTTGATGGCCATACTATCGAAGAAAAAAGGGGAATTATAATATTCACTTAATATACTCCACTCTTGATTTTGTGCAACAGGTGGTAATTGAAACAAATCGCCAATACACAAAAGTTGAATGCCACCGAAAGGTTGAGTATAATTTTTTCTTACATGTTTTAAAAGAGTGTCGATGGCATCCATCGTATCGGCACGCACCATACTTATTTCGTCGATCACCAATAGCTCCATTTTGCGAAGCAGTTGCAGCCTTTGTTTTCCAATACGCGTTTTTGTTATCAACTCCTCCTTATGATTTTTTGTAGGAAGGAATGGGTGAAAGGGCAATTGAAATAAACTGTGCAGGGTAACCCCGCCCGCATTGATAGCGGCTACTCCCGTCGGTGCTGCAACGATGATGTTTTTTACTGCGTTTTCACGAAGGTATTTTAGGAAAGTTGTTTTTCCTGTGCCAGCCTTTCCTGTTAAAAAAATATTTTCAGATGTTTCGGTTACAAAGCGATAGGCAACATCAAATATTTCATTGTGTTCTATAAATTCCATGATGATAAAGATAGGGGATAATAAAAAGAACGCAGGCATGGCCAGTGCCTGCGATTGGTATTGCATTAAGCATTGGCTTTTTCGCTGCCAATCATGAGCAGTTCGTTTACCTGTACCTCGGTGATGTATTTTTTCACGCCGGCTTTATCGGTATAATTACGACTGATCAGTTTACCCTCAATAGCTACTTCTTTACCCTTGGTCAGGTATTTTTCTGCAATATCTGCCAATTTACCCCAAGCCACTAAATGATGCCAGGTGGTTTCGGTTATTTTTTCGCCATTGTTGTTTCGGTAAGTTTCGCTTGTGGCCATATTGAAGACCGCCATTTTTTTCCCGTTTTCGGTGTTTTTAATTTCGGGGGCTGCGCCCAAATGTCCAATCAATTGAACCTTGTTTCTTAGTGCATTCATGGTTTAAAATTTATGCTGATAAACTAATACCAGCGGTTAATTAATATATTTCATTCTGCGCCAGACGTCATGACGAAGACGGGACAAATATGCGGGGATAAAAACATCATAATGAGAGATTATTCTCTTACTTACCAATATATCCGTTTGTAATCGGATATATTTAAAAAAACATACTATCTTTTAGCTTTAAATATTGCTAACACTATGCTTTTACCAAATCTAGCAAGGGCCTGCCTCTTTTGCGGCAAATCTGTAAGGGGGCGTAGCGACAAAAAATTTTGTGGTGATTATTGCAGGGCATCACACAACAATGAATTGAAGGGTCCGGTATATAATCAGATGCGTACCATAAATTATGCGCTGTGTAAAAACAGGCGGATATTAGAGCGCATGTTTATGCAGGGTCTTGGAAGCAGTAAAGTTCATCGAGATACTTTATTGGAAAACGGGTTCTTGTTTAAATACCATACTCATGTTCAAAAAACAAAAAAAGGTAGAACCTGCTTCTATTGTTATGATCACGGATACCTGCCAGTAGAAAAAAACTGGTACCAACTTATTAAAGAAAAGGAGAGCAGTTGATTTTTATAAACCCGGAACTATATTGATGGGCTGGTTAGAAATATTATTACCTGCGCCTTCTTCTGGAAAATCTTCTGCCTGTAATTCGATACGCTTGGTGATATCAGATAATGAACTAAGGCGTTGAACAGTATAAGGGATGGTTTCCAGGCCCTTTGCAAAATTGCTTACATAAAAGAAGATGCCCACTACATTACCCGCAAGTATTGCAGCGCCCGATGTTTTATAGGTAATCAATAGGCTAAAGCCCAGTACTATCATTACTAAAAACTCCATGAAGCCAAAGTTCATTGCTTCCTTATCTGAAATTTTAATTTGCCAGCTTCTAAGGTTATTATAATGTTCTTTCACGGTTTCTTTATCACCACTACTGATAACATCTACCTGTTGCTCCAGCTCATCGTTTTTCTTTTTGTTGAGGTACATCATTTTTTTGCCATATACCTTACTAATAAGAATAACGGGTAGTAAAACAGCCATACATAATAATACTACAGCTGAATCATAGAAAAATAATAATATAAGAGAGCCAAATAAATTGTAAACAGCTTCGATTACATATACTAGGTCGAATTCTAAAAAGTCTACAAATTCTCTAGCCAATGTACTGTGCGCACTCAATTTGCTGATATCAGCTTTGTAAATTCTTCTGCTCAAAAATTTGGTTACCAAAGAAACATAAATAGCGGAATAGGTTCTGGTATCATACATATGCCGAACGGTGCCAATTAATAACCATACAATATGAACAGAAGAAAGCACAATTAGGCCACGATAAGACCCCTTGAGCAAATCGTTGATGGCTTCGCCCAAAAAGAAGGGACGCAGCAGGGCGCCCAACATTTCTAGTGAAAACAAAATATAGGTAAAGACCAGTTGATTCCGGTGCTTGTTCATTAAACTCCTTAAAATTTGAAAACGGCTCATACTATTACAACTGATGGTTCAAAACTTGGGTTTCTTGGTTTCAGACAAAAATTATGCTGTCCGAAAAAAATTCAGAATTTAACGGGTTGTAATAAAGACCGAAATAAAGGGGTTAGGTTTAAACAGCCGAGTTTTTTTCTCTTTCGGTGACAGAATTGCCGGGTGTTCCGATAATTAGGCCGCCGCAATTGGGTGCACCACAGCGGCAATTAAAGGGCTCCATCGTTTCATCCAGAAAGGATGCGTAGTTGAGGGTTAGTTCTTCACCTTTTTTGATGTCTCTCAAGGCGACTACATTTAAACCGGAGTAACCGGTATTTGCATTGCAACTGTGATTTTGCGGAGCCCATCCGCTTGGGTTATCATCCCAGAGCAAATATACCTCATTGCTGATTGGGTAGGCGTATTTTGCAAAAATTTCCTTTTCCTTAACATTCCAGTTTTGGTCCACATGACGCTTGGTGACAATCCTTTGTGACTGCTCTTCTCCATTGAAAATCAATTCGTTAGATTTCATATCCTGGGTTGCATAAATTCCGTATCCCGCAATCGAATTGCCCTTCATTTGGTATTTTTTCTGTTTTCTCCGGTGTCGGGCCATGCCTTCGGCAATAATATGACGTAAAAAATTGGCCTGCCCGAAACCATCGTGTTTTAGGATATAATCGGCGCTTCCTTCGTAGCCATCTTTATAAAAAACTGAACAGGTAAAGTTTATTTCCAGGAAAAATATTTCGTTTTGGTTATTTACCCTAAAATCCAAACGCGCATACCCAACACCAGCAAAACTTTTAAATATTTTTTGTGCGGCGTCTTTCAAATTTTCTTCTAAGACAGGATCCTTGCAAGCAATATTGGCATTGGGGTGTAGCTCAGATGTTTTTAGTGCATAGGTTTTGAATTGGTTTCCCTCGGGAAATATATATTCAACCGGTTTAAATACGGTGCAGGTTTTTCCGTCTTCATTGGCGGCTAACATAACCGTGAATTCGCGCCCCTCGATATATTCTTCTACTAATAGAGGTCCATATTCTTCAATGATGCTTTCTATTTTTTCCTTTAATGCGGCCAAATTATATACAAGACTTTTTTCGTCAACACCCAGACTATCGCCTGCCTTCGCCGGTTTTACAAAAAGCGGGTATTGTAGGTGGCTAGATTCTTTTTCAACAGATTCCACATTTTCTATCAGGGCATATGCCGGGGTTTTTATTCCCTCGGTATAGGCCACATATTTCATCAGTTCTTTAGTAGGATCATATAAAACCGATGTAGGGCCAGTAAAAGGAAGGTTTAATAATTCAAGAGAATAAATAACATCGATGCTGGGTACTTCCCATTCTAAATAGCCTTCGCAGAGGTTAACAAAGATATCGTAGTCCTTTTTCTTTAAATCTTTAAGCTGTTTGTAGGTGGTTAATTTATTTAAAAACACCGTGTCTACGAGGTTTCCGGGCAAAAACATGGACAAATCACGCGGGGGATCATAATTTTTATAATCCACATTGGTGGTAGAATAATCGGGCTCAAGAACACAAACTCTCATTAGAACAGTTGTTTAAAAATTTTCGTTTTTAATAGGTTCGGCTATTGGTTGGCTATTGGATCCTTCTTTTTTTGAATGGGCGTTCAACAAAGCATCGTTCAGGATAGCGCAAATCATACCAGCAAAACTTTTATTGCTTAGTCGAAGAATGGCACCAATAGAAGTATAATTTTCATCCTCACTTAATCCACATTGAGCGTTTACTTCCAAAACATATATTTTTTGGGTGTCGGCATCCATTCTAAGGTCAACACGGGTATAACCTTTTCCACGGCAGGCCACAAATGCATCCCAACTCAGTTTTTTTATGCTGTCTATATATATTGAATCGGGGGTTGCGTATTCGTAAAAATTACCATCCTGCGGCATGGCTTCTTCTTCTTCATAAATTTCCCAGAGTCGATCGAAGCTTAAAAATTTTTCATGATCTGGTAGAGAGGGATGAAAAATTCTTTCAACTGGCTTGTATACCGTTGCCAGTTCGGGATGATCGTAAGAGCCAACAATCAACACGGTATATTCTGGTCCTTTGATAAAAGATTCGGCAATAATTCCATCTACAGCAAGGTTCCATCCCCTGTAGCCATCAAACATATTTTTTACCTGAGATTGTAGGTCTTGCAGATTGTCTACCACATTTTTAATACCTACACCCATACTACCACCACTTACTGAAGGTTTTACTATGAGGGGCCTTCCCAGTTTTTCAAACAAGTCTTCATTTACATCGGCGATATCTTGTATGGCGGCCCATTTTGCACTGGGTACAGCAGCTTTGTCAAAAGCTGCTTTCATGGGTATTTTAGAAGTGGTGATATCATAAAAAAAAGCATCAGCGCCAGTATACAGCAATCCCGCTTTTTCGAGATAGTTTACCACCGAAATACCAGGTGTGCCATTCACTTCGTCTCCATCACATATATTTAATACAATTGGAAAGCAAGCACCCGTTTCTTTTTCCTTGGCGATAGTATCTATAACAGTTGTATAATCATTCATTGTAACCGGTTGCCATTTCCAATCTAAATCGAGTGTGGCAAAGCAACGGGTATACTCTTCAATACTTTGGCTAAAATCATAATAGTAATCGATGTTGGCGTCGTTGGTTTGGAGATAGGGCGCCAATACCCATACCTTTAATTTGTGCAGGGGAACAGGGGATAATAATGCATTCAAATGTTCCATAAATGTGATTGGTCCCAATGCTAAGAAACAGTTTGTTGTTGTATCAGCTGTTGTTCTATAAAATCAGTGAGTTTGTATTTTCTTAAAGTTGATAGATCTAAGTGAGAGGCGCCGTTAATGAGTTGAAGACAGTTTTTGCTTCCACAATTACAAACAAAGGGTTGTGCCATATCCCATTCTGTGCTTGGATAAAAAAAAGTCAGTTCATCACCCGGTGCAATTTCTTTCAGCGTAACCAATTCCATGGTACTGGTATTAAAAAACACATTGGGCTCACAACTGTGGTTGATATATTGTATAAACTCGGGCTTTAAAGTAATATGTGTTGTTGGGCCGGTTTGTACTGTTAAATAAGTTGCATGCGATTGTGTGGTACCTGCATGAAATTTACAAAGACAATGCTCAGCCGCTGCATGTATTGTTGACTGTAAACATTTTTGCTGTGTATTGCTGTTTGATAAAACATCCGCAAAAGCGTGACGGCTGATTACTTCATAACTGTTTTGGTGGGTAGTATTTTTTGTATTCATTCGTATAAGAATCAAATAACCAGTGAAAGTTTAATCAGTAGATGAATTAATTATTGCTTGTTTTTATAAATGTATAAATACATTGATTAATAAAAAAAATATAAAGCCTATAAATTCATATAAGTGGATTAAATGGACAATAATGTGAATAAACCATGTTATAAAAAGCTTGACTGGCCTTGCTTTGATATAGTATGCTGTTATACTTATATTTGATGATGGAGATACAATCAAATACTACTAATGGTGCTTTGTTAATAGAGCTTGTAAATATGAAAATGCCCTTTGGAAAATACAAAGGGATTTTGTTGTGTAACTTACCGATATCTTATTTAGAATGGTTTCAAAAAAAGGGCTTTCCCCAAGGGAAACTGGGAGTATTACTGGCTACTTTATATGAAATAAAAATTAATGGGTTGGAGCAATTGTTGGTTCCACTAAAAAAATAAAACCTATTCTATTAACAAGGAACAGCTAGTTCGCTCATTAATTCAGCTCCCCTTTCCATGGCCTGTTGATTCAGTGGAAGTAAGTGATGATATTTTTCGGGTAACACTTTTTTCAATGCTTCCAACACTGCGGAGATACTCACTACAGGTTTTCTGTATAAATAGGCCCCCAATATAATCATGTTCATGATTTTCGCATTCTTCATTAGCAACGCTTCGGTCACAGCGGGAATGCCTATGATTTCAATATCATTTCGGGTGCTTGGTTTTAAAACATTGCTTGATTCATAAATCAGCAAGCCGCCCGCTTTTACCCTCGGTGCAAATTTATCCATGGAGGGTTGATTCAAAACAATGGCAGTATCAAATAAAGAAATGATAGGAGAACTGATTTTCTTATCTGAAATAATGGTGATACAATTGGCGGTACCTCCCCGCATTTCGGGACCATAGGAAGGCATCCAAGAAATTTCTTTTCCTTCCACCATACCTGCATAAGAAAGGGTCATACCCATTGACAATACGCCTTGTCCGCCAAAGCCGGCTACGATTAATTCTTCTAGCATCATTGTAAACCTCCTGCTGTTTTTGTGGTGACTGTTTTAGGAACCTTGATATCGCCCAGTGGAAAAGTGTTGACCATTTCTTCATCAATAAATTTCATTGATTCGATGGGTGTCATTTTCCAGTTG
The DNA here is from genome assembly GCA_943367825.1 of Chitinophaga pinensis. Classification (GTDB taxonomy): domain Bacteria; phylum Bacteroidota; class Bacteroidia; order Chitinophagales; family Chitinophagaceae; genus Ferruginibacter; species Ferruginibacter pinensis_J. The sequence continues at coordinate 24,397 of CALRKF020000003.1, read as the reverse complement.
CTTGGACAGTTACTTAGTATTTCTATAAAACAGGTTCCTTTTTTAAGTGTTTGATATTGGAATGCTTGTAGGAGTGCTTTTTTTGTACGACGCACTGCATTCGGACTGCTAATGGTTTGACGGGTTACATAATAAGCTCCACCCAATTGTGCCATCAGTTCTGCAATTTTTATTGGAAGGCCAGTAAGTTCCTGGCTTCTTCCATTGGGAGAAGTGGTTGTTTTCATACCATTCAATGTGGTGGGGGCCATTTGACCACTGGTCATTCCATATACCGCATTATTTACAAAAACAATTAATATATTTTCTCCACGGTTAACTGCGTGAATGGTTTCGCCAATACCAATGGCGGCTAAATCGCCATCTCCTTGATAAGTGAAAACATATTTATCGGGCATCAATCTTTTTACGCCGGTTGCAACAGCAGCAGCTCTTCCATGTGCAGCTTCCTGCATATCGATGTCCATATAATCGTAGGCAAATACAGAACAACCTACTGGAGCAATCCCAATGGTTTTTTCTTGTATATCCATTTCTTCCACTACTTCCATAATAAGTTTATGGATCAGGCTGTGCGCGCAACCCGGACAATAGTGCATGTTTACATCTACCAGTGTAGTGGGCTTATGATATACTTCTTCGTAAGTTTCTACTATGCATTCAGGTCCGCATTCGGCAGTTGCGGCGGTTTCGGGCAATAACAATTCTTCTGTTGGCATAATTTATTGCATTAGTTTTTCTAAATGAAGTAATACTTCTTCCGGGGTTGGAATCATTCCTCCCAAGCGACCATAAAATTCAACCGGCACTTTTCCTTTTACAGCGAGTTGAACATCTTCCACCATCTGTCCGGTATTCAACTCAACACTCAACATTAATTTAACCTGGCTAGCGAGTGTTTCCAGTCTTTGATAAGGAAAGGGAAAGAGGCTGATAGGGCGAAACAAACCAACCTTGATTCCTTTTTCACGGGCTAGGTCAACGGCTTTATGACAGATACGGGAACTGAGTCCATAAGCAACAAAGAGGTATTCGGCATCTGCTGTTTGAATTTCTTCAAACCTTACTTCTTCTTTGCGCATGCGATTGAATTTGTCGAGCAGTTTTTGATTCTGCACTTCCATGTCTTCGGGGCGTATATGCAAGGACGTTATGAAGTTTCTTTTTCTACTAGTAGATTTACCAACGGTGGCCCAGGGTTTATCTACTTTTTTATAATCATAGGCTGGGAATACTACTTTTTCCATCATTTGCCCAATGGCGCCATCCGATAATATCATTACGGGATTACAGTATTTATCAGCAAGGTCGAAGCCCAGAAATACATGATCGGCCATTTCTTGTACAGAAGCGGGTGCTAATACAATCATTCGGTAATCACCATGACCACCCCCTTTTGTTGCCTGAAAATAATCGCCTTGTCCGGGTTGAATAGTACCCAATCCAGGACCGGCGCGATTTACATTTACTAAGAGACAAGGAAGTTCGGCTCCAGCCAGGTAAGAAATACCTTCCGCCATCAGGCTAATGCCGGGAGAAGATGAGCTGGTCATTGCGCGGAAGCCGGCACCTGCAGCACCATATACCATATTAATAGAAGCTACTTCACTTTCGGCCTGCATAACAATGCGATTGTGTTTGGGCATTTCAACGGCCAGGTATTCCAGCACTTCGGATTGGGGTGTAATAGGGTAACCAAAATACGCATCGCAACCCGCTTGAATGGCGGCTTCTGCCAGTGCTTCATTGCCCTTCATTAATTTAGCTTCCATGGAATAAAATTTATTATTCAATTATAATAGCATCTTTTTAAACCACAATGGTTTTAATAGTGTCTTTGATATTTTCAGGCGTAATGTCTACTGCCTTTTTCTTTGGATGTGTACGGAAAACGGTGATAACAGCATCCGGACAAAGGATAGCGCAGTTTACACAACCGGTACACAAATCATTATTGGCAATCATGTAGCGATAGCCTTTGATGTTGATACTGTCGGATAATTTGAGTGCATTTTCCTTACAGGCAGTGAGGCATAGTTCACAGCCTTTACATTTTTGGATGTTGATTTCAACTTTTCCCTTGACTTTACGCTCCTTGGGAGCAGGGTTTTTTATTGTGTCCATATAGTTTGGTTCAATCGTTGCGTAAAAGTTGCTATAATTCTGTCCATAAAACAGTTATTCGGTCATGCCGGTATATGATTCTTATCAAATTTTTACTATAAATGGGATCCAATAAGCCTAATTCATTGCTTTTTGGGCATGGTAAAGCTGCTTTTCATCAGGTTCACCAAATCCGGAGATTAAACTTGTTATTTTTGCAGCATGAATAAACCTGTAATTTGTATTGGTGCTTCTCTGGTAGATGAATTATTTCATGCCAGCACCGAATTATTGCATGCCACCACCAACGATGCTATTGTTACCAAGACGGCTGGGGGTGTAAGTAGAAATATAGCGCAGCAGCTTGGCATACTGGGTGTACCCGTACAGTTAATCAGTGTTTTTGGCAATGATAGTGATGGCGACTGGCTTAAAAAAAGCTGTACCTCTGCGGGGGTAAAATTAGATGGCTCTATTACAAAGGAAGGGTTATCGGGAAAGTATACAGGCATATTAAATGCGGATGGTTCTTTGTTCTCTGCATTTTTAACCAATGCTGCTAATCATTTAATAACCCCCGAGCATTTAGAATCTCAACATGCTTTATTAAAATCAGCTTCCTATTTATTAGCCGATGCCAACGTATCAGTGGAAACTGTGCAATGGTTATTGGCTTTTAGTAAAGAAACGGGGATACCTTTTATATTAGAGCCTGTATCGGTACCGCCAGCGGTTAAATTTAAAAACGAAAATTTAGATGGACTGTATTTAATTACACCGAATGAAGACGAACTGCCGGTATTGTGTTCAGAAAAAGCATTCTTGACGCAGTTGCAGGTAGAAGAGTTGTTACACAAGGGTGTTCAGCAAATTTGGTTACACAATGGTAAGCAGGGGTCGGCCTTGTATACGAAAGAAAAAAGCATCAGTCTGCATGCACCCGATATAGAAGTGGTGGATTGTACTGGAGCGGGGGATGGCTCTTTGTCGGGTTATTTATTGGGTAAGCACTTGGGGTTGAACGATGAAGACTGTTTGAGGTTAGCACATACCTTATCGGCAGAAATCTTACAAGTGAATGGTGCCATTGCCACCCATTTGAATCAAGAAAAATTATTGGCACAAGTAAATAAATACTACCCACGTTGAACCCATCTTATTTAACCATTGACCCAGCTGTACAAGAAGCACTCCTGAATAAGCGTCCGGTTGTAGCCCTGGAATCTACCATCATTTCTCACGGTATGCCATACCCGAAAAATGTGGAAACTGCTTTTGCGGTAGAGCAGGTGGTGCGTGCACAAGGTGCTGTACCGGCTACTATTGCTATTTTTGGTGGCGTTTGTCATGTAGGTTTATCTGCAGAGGAGTTGGCGTATTTTGGAAATGCGAAAGATGTGTGGAAGGTGAGTTTAAGAGACATGCCCTATGTTATCAGCAAGGGTTTATATGGAGCCACCACCGTGGCCGCCACTATGCGCATTGCTGCAATGGCGGGAATAAAAATATTTGTTACGGGGGGAATTGGTGGGGTACATCGGGGTGCAGAAACCAGTATGGATATTTCGGCCGACCTAACAGAAATGGGGCAAACTTCAGTAGCGGTTGTATCGGCTGGTGTAAAATCTATTTTAGACATTGGGCTTACATTGGAATATTTAGAAACCAAGGGCATACCCGTAGTAACAATGGGACAGGATGCGTTTCCCAGTTTTTATTCCAGAAAAAGCGGTTATGCTTCACCGTTAAGGCTCGACAGTGCCACTGAAATTGCAGCCATGCTGGATGCCAAGTGGGGAATGGGATTGGAGGGTTCGGTATTAATTGCCAATCCGGTAGCTGCTGAAAATGAAATGCCTGCAGATGAAATGGAATTGCATATACAACTAGCCTTGGTAGCTGCTGCACAACAATCGATTCGAGGAAAAGAAATCACGCCGTTTCTATTAAAATACATTGCGGATCATACTAATGGAGAAAGTTTGGAAACCAATATTGCATTGATTAAACAAAATGCAGCAGCCGGTGCTAGCATTGCTGTGGCTTTAAGTAAAATGAGGAAGTAAAAAGAAAGGATATCCATTAAAAGCATTTACTTTTAAGTATGCGTACAATAACCATAGTCATGCTATCCTTTTGGATGGCCCAATTTACTTATAGTCAAACAAAGATTTCAATAGATTCGGTTGCCCAACACCTAGGCGATTCGGTAACTGTTTGTGCCAAAGTGTATGGTGTAAAAACAACCAGCAGTATTACATTTATCAATATGGGCGCCACTTATCCTCATTCTCCATTAACGGTCGTAATATTTACCAAGGATATTGCAAATTTTAAAATTGCGCCCTATGATTTATACAACGATAAAAAGATTTGTGTTACCGGGAAATTAATTGATTACAAGGGCAAACCCGAGATTGTAATTAGTGGTCCCGAACAGGTTGTGGTGGAAAAATGATGCAATATTAATCGCTTATAATTAAGCAAACATCATAACTAATTTGTCGCTTGTATAGAACATAAATGAATGAATTGTATGGTCATTGATTTTCTATTTTACCCTTCCTTTATACTGTATTAATAAAACAGACAATTAGTGATAATAATTTTAAAGTTTAATAAATAGGGGTATTTATCAAGCTAAATAATTCCATATGATAATCGATACTTTACAAAACGCCCATAAATATTATACAGTACATCCGCTTTTTAAAAAAGCATTTGAATACATTCAGCAAATGGATTTGAATACTATTGAAATGGGTAAATATGATATAGATGGCCAATTGTTAAAAGCCATTTATTCTAATAAGATGGGGGTGCCTAGAGCGGATTCTGTTTCCCAATTTGAGTGTCACAACCAACACATCGATATTCAATTTTGCATTCATGGTACCGAAACCATTGGATGGAAGCCAAGGGAAAAATGTACTGTTGAAAATGGAGGATACAATCCCGATAAAGATGTACAACTATACATTGCAGAGCCCGATATGTATTTTCAATTGACCGATGGACAATTTGTTATCTTTTTTCCAGAAGATGTACATGCTCCAATGATTGGTGATGCGGCAATTAAAAAACTAGTTATCAAAGTAAAAATATAAATAGGCATATAATAAAACAGCAGCATGTCTATTAAAACACATGCTGCTGTTTTTGTAATAATATTTTATTAGCAGAATAATTACTATTGTAAATATTGTGTTTTCATTTCATTCACAAAATGGGCATAATATCGAACCGCTTCTTCTTTTTGATTTGCTTTAATCATATTAACAGAAGGAATCACCAACTGATCATATAAGTATTCCAAAATTTCCTCTTTGTTATCGTATTGATGAATTTTTTTCACCATTGCGGGACCGATATTTTTATATTCGGTAAGTAAAGCGCGCCCTTCGATAGTAGTCGCCATAAATTGATCCCTTAGGCCACGCAATAATTGCAGGTCTTCGCAATTGTCTTCCATTTTTTTATGTTGCACACAGGCACAGGTAAGAAAGCAATCGCCTTCGTCGTTGTCGCCGGCATGATAGGTAAGGTTTTTGAATGTTTTATTGTCTTTACCAATAATATTGACAAAATACATTTCATTACAACGCAGTAAGGGATTTTTTGGAAATCCTTTTTCAAATTTATTTTTACCACTTATTGTTTTAATAAATTTTGTTTCAATATCCCATGTATCGTACAGTGTTTTTCCTTTGACGGCCGAAGTTATTAAAAACTGGTGTTCACCTTCTACAGGCCGATTGTTATAATCTCCTTTTAATACTTCTGCTATTTTAATGGTAATTATTTTTTCAGCCTCTGTAGCAGAAGAAAATTTTTTGAGTGCATCGTGGTCAATCCTGACCTCGTAGATCCATTGGTCTGCCAGGTTTTTATCAAATTCTGTTTTGTATACGCGCGGGTCACTATAGTATTGACTCTTTAATCCCCTTGGTAATCCTGCAATGGCGGCCAATGCTAATCCACTGGATTTAAAAAAACGACGTCGGTTCATATTGTTTAATTTTAGTAGGATGAAAATAAAAAAAACAATGCATTTTACAATACCCTGCAATGGGTATAATAAGAAGTATCGAAAGCTGTTTCTATAATATTTCCACCCAATTCCTTTTTATTTATTATTATTATATTATATTTCTTTTTAAACCTTTTTTATGAAATCAATAACAACCATTATTGTTGGCCTTTTATTTTTTTATCATGCTGCCAGCGCCCAGCAATGGGTGGCCCGCCATGGATTATCGGCAGAAGCCTATCAAACGGAATTTAATAAATGGACCCAACAGGGTTTTCGGCCTGTTAGCATTAGTGTATACTCCAACCGCTTTGCTGCTATTTTTGAAAAACAAAACAATGCACCACAATGGGTGGCCCGCCATGGTATGACATCGGCGGCCTATCAAACTGAGTTTACTAAATGGACACAACAGGGTTTTCGCCCCACCAGGGTGAGTGGATATATTGTAAACAACCAGATTTACTATGCTGCCATATTTGAAAAAAGAATCAATGGCAATGCATGGGCAGCTAGGCATGGGATTTCGGCTGCTGATTATCAAACCGAGTTTACAAAATGGACTGGTCAGGGATTTAAGTTAACAGATATCAGTACTTATACTTTAAACGGCCAAGATTATTACGCGGCAATATTTGAAAAAATTAATAATGCAGCTCCCTGGCAGGCTAGGCACAATATGAGTGCTGCGCAATATCAAACCGAGTTTAATAAATGGACAGGACAAGGATACCGATTGACCATGGTAAGTGCAAATGGTTCGGGTAAATATGCAGCTCTTTGGGAAAAATCGGGCAGCGGTTATATGCAGGCTCGGCATAATATGAATGCTACGCAATATCAGGACGAATTCGACAGATTGTATTATCAAGGTTATCGACCAGTATGGATTAATGGAACCACCATCAACGGGCAAGATAATTATGCAGCAATCTGGGAAGCAAAGGATGGTTTTAAGTCGGCGGATATGCAAAAAGTAGATGCGTTCATTAATACATTCATGACAAATTATAATGTTCCTGGATTGTCTTTTGCCTTGTCGAAAAACGGGCGATTGGTATTGGCAAAAACCTATGGATATGCCAATAAGGAAACGGGTGAAATGGTAGCACCACGACATCGATTCAGGATTGCCAGTGTAAGCAAACCCATCACAGCCACTGCCATTATGAAATTAAGGGAACGTAATAGGATTCAAATGAATCATAGAATTTTTGGCATCCGTTCTATATTGGGTTTTACTTATGGTAATACACCACATTCACAGAATGTAGATAGCATTACGGTGGAACAATTATTAACACATAGTTCCGGTGGATGGGCGGGTGATTTGGGTTTTGATCCCATGTTTAATTATACCAATCTCAATAATGCAGATTTAATTTCTACTACTTTAAACGAAAGACCTTTGGATAAAAAGCCAGGTACAGAATATCATTATTCCAATTTTGGTTTTTCGATATTGGGCAGGGTAATTGAAAAATTAAGTGGTCAGGCTTATGACAGCTATGTAAAGGATTCTATTTTATCGGCCTGTGGTATCAGTAATATGGAAATTGGTGGTGATACTGAAGCAGACAGAAAAGCCAACGAAGTAAAATATTATGGACAGGATGGCGAAGATCCATACTCAATGAAAGTAGCGAGGATGGATGCACATGGCGGATGGATTTCGAATGCTATTGACCTAGTACGATTTCTGGTAAGGGTAGATAAATTCAATACAAAACCAGATATTTTACAAACAGCTAGTCTTGATTTAATGTACACAGCCTCTGCTACTAACAACAACTATGCGAAAGGTTGGGCTGTAAATTCAGTTCCCAATTATTGGCACAATGGTTCTTTGCCGGGTGAGCAAGCAATTATAGTTACCACCAAGGAAGGCTATTGCTGGTCGATATTGGTGAATACACGCTCTGGAAATATTGGCAGCGATATGGATGCACTTATGTGGAATGTAAAAAATTCGATTACCTACTGGCCCAATTGGGATTTATTTTAAGGAAAGATAACAGTAATATATAGACGATTTTTAACAGCAGCCTATTCTAATAGGCTGTTGTCATTTGCATCTATTTCTTTTGGACCTTCTATATTTCTCAGTTGTCTTTGAATGGCCCTGGTGCGAACACCCACCACATCGTCGAGTTGGTTGAGACCGGTTTTAATATTATCCTGCGCTTTTTGTAAGAGTCCGCCGAATTTTTCGAATTCCGTTTTCACACTGCCGAGTACAGTCCAAACTTCGCTGCTTCTTTTTTGTATGGCCAAGGTTCGAAAGCCCATTTGTAAACTATTGAGGATAGCAGCTAAAGTGGTAGGCCCTGTTACTACAATTTTATAATTTTTTTGAAGGTCCTCCAATAAACTTGCTTTTCGAACTACTTCGGCATAAATACCTTCGAAGGGAAGAAAGAGAATACCAAAATCGGTGGTATGTGGTGGATCAATGTATTTTTCCTTGATATCGCGGGCCATTTTTTTTATAGTGTTTTCCAGGTTTTTCTGCGCTGCATCAATCAGCACCATATCATTGGTATCGTAAGCAGTTTGCAATTGTTCATATACATCTTTAGGGAATTTAGCATCTACGGGTAGCCATACCTGTTGGTTATTATCGTCTTTACCGGGTAGTTTAATGGCAAATTCTACCAGGTCGTTGCTATTGGATTTTGTTTTTACATTGGCAGCATATTGTTCGGGTGCCAGTATTTGTTCCAATAACATCGCGAGTTGTACTTCGCCAATGCCTCCCCGCATTTTTACATTGCTCAATACTTTTTTAAGTCCTCCCACATCCTGTGCCAATGTTTTCATTTCTCCCAACCCTTCCTGTACGGCCTGTAATTGTTTACCTACGGTTTCAAATGACTGTCCAATTCTTTCATTGAGTGTCTGCTGCAACTTCTCGTCCACCGTTTCGCGCATTTGCTCCAGTTTTTTTTCTGTTTGTTCTACCAGTTTTTTTTGTTCTTCTTTTAGTTCATCAAATTTATTGCGCAGCTCGAGGTTAAAATCTTTCAGGCCGGTTTTCAATTCATCGCGATTGGTTTTATAATTGTCCTCCATTTTTTTAATCAGCGCTTCCATCTTATCGGATAGGGCTGCATTGATTTCGCGGAGGGCATTTACATTTTGTTCGCTGATTTGTTGCAAGGTTTGGTTTAATTCGCTGCGGTTGTCGCGGGCGATACGATTATTTTCTTCTCTGTTGATGCGAAAGTCTTCTTTCAATCCCGATTGCAGCAGGTTGATTTTATCGGATAATAATCCGCTATCGTTTTTTTTATTAAGCAAGAAAATGATTAGTACTATTCCAATAAATAGTAAACAAAGAATGATGATGAGTAAGATGATTTGCATGGTGATTGTAAATATAAGCAATGTGTTTAAATGGAAAGGATACCATACTTGTTAAATTAACAAATTGCTGTATTGATTACAAAACATTGCTTATCTTCAAAAGACCTTTTCCAACTAACAAATAGTAAACATGAAAAAACAATCATTCCTTTTTTATACGATTGTGATCTTAGGTTTTTATTCCTGTGGTAGTATCAAAGAAATAATGCAGCCGTCTGCTTCACCTAATACAGCCAAGAGTTTTATAGAATTAAAAGACGGACAGATTATTAGTGGTAATACTATTCAATATCCTGGGCCAGCGCAATTAGATTTTTCGAAATTTGATCCTTTTAAAAAGCAAACTTCAGGTGAGGATTGGGTGGGTATTGATGGCAGGCAATATAATATTAATGATGTGTATGGGGTGCAGGACAAGGGATTGTTCAGGGCTTTTACACACGATAAAATCATCACTCGATTAAGAAAAGGTAAACTCAATCTTTATTGGTACGAAACAGATGCTATCAGTGGTCCAAATAGTGGCTTGTTCAAGGATCCACATTATGTATATGAAGTGAGTCGCAGTGAATTTAAACAAATCAATGGTTCGCTGGATATTTTTTATGAAACTATTAGCGCCAATACAGCTGCCGCGGCTTTATGCAAGGAATTATTTCCTTACCTGAGTTTTAACGGAAGCAAAATACAGGAAGAGAAACTATTGCGTGTGGTGGATTTGTATAATAAGTAAAATTATTTCACTCGATACCAAGCAGATCCAATTGCTTCTTTCAAATAATCATCCCAGGTAAGCAATACATACATACTAGGCACTATAGCCGTCCAGCTGAATTTTTCTTTGCCAGCTATATAATGGCTGGAGAAGGGAATGGTTTCTACTCCCGCATTTTTAAATATCAATTGCGCTCTAGGTAAATGATGCGCCGAACTAATTAATACATAGGGAGCTTTTAAACCAGCGGCACTTAATATTTTTTTCGATTGCAGGGCATTGTCGGCGGTATTGGTTGATTGGTCTTCGAATAATATAACCGAATCGGGAACGCCCATGGAAATTAATTCGGTTCTTACCCAAGCGCCTTCATTAAATTCCTTGCTTTCTTTTTTTCCATTGCCACCACTGATTAATATATGTTGTATGGTATGGCTTTGATAGAGTTTAACTGTTTGAATGAAACGATCGGATGATTGATTGAAATATCCCTGATCGTTTTCATCGGGACTAGCGAAGCCACCCAATAATATGCCACAACTATATGTATTGTTAGTATTTATTTGTTGTAGCCCATTTTGCCAATAGCGTGCATAGGAATTTAATATCCAGCTATTGCTGAAGAGGAGGAAAATCAATACAGCTGCTATACCATAGATTTTTTTTCTGCTGCTGCTTTTACTATAAAAATAAAAGAATAGCAAGATCAATATCCAGTGAAGGGGAGCAGCCAGAAAGCCGATGATATACGATGCTATTTGGTGCATGATAAAAATTTAAAGCGGTTTTTCACACAGAAAAACTGATTGATTGGCTGTGCTTATTATTAAACTATTGAGTACATAAAAATAAGGAATTAATACCCGGCTTTTTAATTCAGCAAGATAGACCCCACAATGGTGGAGAGTAGAAATTACTACTTTTCTACCATTCAAAGGAAGGGTAATAATTAGCAGATTTGTATAAATTATAAAAGATGAAGACAATACTTTCTATTCTACTGTTGACAAGTTTTAGTTTGCAAATAGCAGCACAGGCTCCTATTCGTTTTCAAGATGAAGAAAGCGGTAAGTATGGTTACAAGGATGCCTCAGATAAAATTATTGTAGCAGCTAAATATGATGCAGCCGATGAGTTTGATAATAAACCCTATGCAGCTGTTAATATTGGATTCATGCCCGAAAGGGGAAAGGGCGGTAAATGGGGTATTATGAATGAAAAGGGAAAAATAGTGATACCCATTCAATACGATGCTGTACGTTATCTGGGATATCAATTATTTGCAATAAATAAAGGCGATATATATTCGAATATGGATGCCACCCAAGAAGGCAATTTTGCCATTTTTAATGCAACCGGCAAGGCCTTAACAGCCTTTGCTTATACAGGATTTTTATCTTCAGTAAGTTTTGAAAACGGCTATGCCTCTTTGCAAACCTTTAATAGCAAAACGAAGGAGAACAAATATGGTTTATTAGATAGTACAGGAAAGGTAGCCGTTCCTGTTATATATGATGACCTCGTTTATTTTTCAGAAGGTCTAGCAAAAGTTTTTTTGAAAGGAAAAAACGGGTTTATCAATATAGCAAAAAAGCTAGTGATTCCAATGAAATATGAAGGCGCAAATAATTTTTCGGAGGGATTGGCTGCAGTGGCAGAAAATGGCAAATGGGGATTTATTGATAGAAAGGGTCAATGGGTAATTCCCGCCCAATATGAAGATGCTGGCTCTTTTTCTGAAGGATTTGCAGGTGTTAAGCAAAAAGGCAAATGGGGTGTTATAGATAAATTCAATAAAAACCTGCATCCGTTTATTTATGATGGTATTTTTTTAATAACAAAGGGCGGGAATGATATTAGGGTAGCATTGGGTAAGAAATATTTAAATATTGATAAGGAAGGAAAAGAAATTAAAAATTAAAAAAGATTTTATTAAAAGGGATAGGGCCTCGAGTTAACAACAAGCTCACAATTGGGTAATCTTGTTTGCAGGGTAGCAAGCTTTTCTTTGAGACCCGCATCACTTAATGCAGAAAACTGCAATTCTTTTAAATCAATAGTAGCGGGTAGGTTCAATAAACCATCTATGTTAATGAAGGAATCTTTCACCTGTAAAAATTCGAGTTCCTTTATTTGGCTGATATCAGCAATACAATCATCGTTGATGCGACAACCCTTTAGTCGAAGTTCATTTATATATTCTAATTTACTCAATAGCGCAATGCTGCTATTGCTGATTTCCGTTTCATTCAGGTCCAACATCGTTATACCTTTTACACTGCTCATCAGGTAGGCAAATCCCTCATTATCCAAGTTGTCTATTTGTCTTAGGTCGAGGTGGTGGACATAAGGTCCCGGCAGGGCATCTTGTCCGAAGCGCCTTTTCCAGTATTTTATATTTTTATTGCCCGCCAATTTTATTATTCAATGTAGGATTCATACAAGAAACTATTGCAATATATTATTAAGTTGATTGTATGACAAATTGTAAAATAGTTTTGTATCTTTCTCGTTCATCCTTTTCCTTTTAATAGCCCACCGAGCTCCCATTTTATTATTAGCATTAAACCGATTTTATGCAGGGTATTCAGCCAATAAGGCATCATGAAAGAGAAATTTTTATGGATGTACTCAGGGGTTTTGCCATCCTGGGTATTTTTATTGCCAACCTCAATGCATTTAGTTGGTATAGTGAGGGCTCGGGGCAAACTGGTCCCTTTTTATTAGTTTTTTGGGATCACAAGATGGCTTTTCTGCAGCATGTTTTTATTGAAGGAAAATTTTATTCCATTTTTAGTTTGTTATTTGGTTGGGGCATTGCGCTTCAAATTAAAAGAGGAATAGATAGAGGCGTAGACGCTGTCCCCATTGTTCGCCGGCGATTACTGTTTATGTTATTGCTGGGATTTTTGCATTTGCTGATTTGGAATGGTGATATTGTTTTCTTTTATGCATTGTTGGGATTTATATTGATTCCCTTGCGAAAGTTTTCTAATAAAACTTTGTTGATAACGGGCGCCCTTATGATACTCTCGCCCATTCTTTGGTATTGGTTAAAAATGAAATGGCCGGTGTTTAATGCGCCGGCCGATTGGTTGTTGAAAGCAGGGATGCAATCTTCTGATGACATACTTGCAATCAAATCGGAGGAGGATTTTATGAAATTGATGCAGCATGGTACTTGGTGGGATCAGTTGAAGGCCAATATCACCGGTATTTTTTTCCGTTATCAGTATTTGTTTTTTGTAAGCAGGATCTGGAAGGTATTGGGTATGTTCTTGATTGGCTATGCATTGGGACGATCTGATTTTTACAAAAATTTTGCAGCCAATAAAAAATGGGTCTATCGCATAGTGGTATTGGGATTACTCATTGGTTTGCCTGCCAATTATATGTTGGCAAAATACATGATGCACCATATGGGTGATTATTTTATGTTGCAGCAAAAGGGATGGTATCAAACTATCGTGTATGCGTTTGGGGTAGTACCATTGGCCTTGGCTTATGTGGGCATTTTTATGTTGGTTTTTCAATCTGGTATTGGCAAAAAATTATTTTCGATATTGGCGCCTGTAGGCAAGATGGCTTTTAGTAATTATATCAGTCATTCGCTGATTGGCAATTTTATTTTTCTAGGAGCGGGAATGGGCTATATGGGAAAAGTAGGACCCGTTTATTATACCGCATTGGGTGTGGGAATATTTATTGTACAAATTATATGCAGCACCATCTGGTTGCGGTATTTCAATTATGGACCAGCAGAGTGGATATGGCGGAGTGCCACATATGGTAAATGGCAGTCAATGCGAAGAGGTGAAGCTTAGCTGCATATAAAAAATTTTTTAATTTTTTATACAACGTATAGAAAATCCGTTTCCTTTATCAAAACTTTCGAATTCAATAAGGCCGTCTTCGCTGGAGAGGGATACCGAAAATGCATTAAGCATACCAAATTCGGAGCTTGTCCACCATGTTCCATAGTATCCTAATTCAGCAAAGCTACCAGTATAAGCACGCATTCCTCCAGGCAGCGCAGTAAATCCTGTATTGTTATTTGCGGCAGTATTGGGGATTCTCCAGTATGATCCATTAGTTGATTTCAAACGTCCACCCGCTACCATAAAATCACCAAGAGTATTGGTCAGGGTAATCCAATCATTGCGAGTAGGCACATGCCATCCTTTAGGTGCAAGTCCGCGAGGGTCGTTGACGGCATACCAATTGTATAGTTTTCCATAAACGGCGTCATTGGCGGGATCATTATTATAGTGGCACCATGCACCGCTGGTTAGGGTAGACCAGGTAGTAGGGTCGGTAATTTCTGGAATGAGGTCTCCGTTATTGTAAGTAATGCAATCAAGATTTTTTACAGTCCATTCCTGTTCCCCAATTATTACGATTGGTCGACCCATTTTGGTTGGATTTAATTTAACTGGCTGAATTGCTGCCCTAATGGCAACGGGTTGTTGCGCCATACTATAATTAAAACTGCTGCTGTTTACAGATGCTGTATGGTGTTTAATATCGGTAACGGTGAAACGAAAAATATTATTGCCAGGCTTCATTTTTACTATTAAGGGTAATTCTAATTCTTTTAGGTTGTCGCTTCTAATAGGAGGTTGGCCGCTGCCGCCCCTGCTATTATTCCATATAAAGGAGGCAATATTTTCCTGGGAGCTTATTTTAATCAAAAACCTGATGTTGGAATCGCCAATAATCATGTGGTCTTCGATGGTTATAACTATTGGTTTTTGTATTGTAATAGATCCCGGTGTTTTATTAAAATGGGAGTTTTTAATTTCATTATTAACGATCAATACAGGCAGTAGGCAGAATGCGATTAACTGTTTGGTAAATAGTGTTGACATGGCGTTTAATTTTGAAGGTCTCTTAAAGCTACAGTAAATATTGCTAAAATTATAATTGTCTATATCTTATAATTATTCATTTGAATCAGTATTGATATTATTCTTCGGGGCATTGTATTTGAATAAAACCCCGACAAAATTGCCGGGGTTTTATATTTAAACAGTAGCCATAATTAAATGCTGTTTTGGTATTATTTAGAGCTAAGGTCGGCTCGATAAAATAATAATTCAGACCAGGCATTGTCGACATAGTTTCTTAAAATCTCCAACCACTTATCGTAAGCACCTGCTCCGTTGGCTATATCGTATCGGTCTTTTAAAGGCTTACGAAAATTCATTGCTTTTTCTTTGAGGCCTTGCTTGTACCGGGTAACGAGCGTAAACTGTTGTGGGCCTGAGGAACTGGAAGCATATACAGCAACAGCCTCTTCACCTGCCTGCCAAACTTTTTGAAATGGTTTAAGGGCATCATATACTTTTCCTCCCCAACCTACTTTAGGAAAATAATGCGTGATATTTATTTTATCAGAAAAATCGCCCAGGGCTACCGAGCTTAGGGAATCTTGGTACACTGCATAGCTGGATCCGCCTCTATCTGTTAGGTAGATGGCAACATTTTTATTCCAATCGATATTGTGCGCATCACCCAGGTTGCCCCTTCCATCGATGGAGGCCCAGCTGGTTGGTCCTTCGGTGATATGGTATCCACCGGCATCGGGCCCCGATTGAATTTCATATACCCTCCAGTTCCATTCGCCTTTGTGGTACTTCTGTGCATGGTTGGCGAGGGCTTTTTCAAATTCCAGCACTTTGTCTACTTTACAAAAAACACGATTGGCATTGACAACATTTTTGTCCTGACTCCAGCCCAATAATGGCAATAGCAGGCACAGCAAGAAAATTCTTTTCATGTGTAAGATTTAATTAGTTAAAAAATAGTCGAAAGGTTAAAGGCGAGTCAGGACAGGGTCGGATGAACAAAATATATCCTTTAATCCGCAATTCATAATATTTACAGCTCTATTATTTTTCCAACCTCTCAACATTTCTTCAACCCGCCCGACTGCGTCATTCGGGCAGGCCCGCCTTACTTTGTAATTCGGACAAGCCTCAACCTTAACCTCTATCTCAACCTTCTCCCCTTCCCCCCTCATTTTAGGGATTGTTAACCACCTATAAAACTCCCACCTTTAATAAAATTTATATAATAATGCGTTTAGCTGTAAAGGTTATTGTGATTCTGCTATTTTGGAACAACTTGGCTAGTGGTCAATCTTTTGGTATTAATACCGATGGATCGGTACCTGTTGGTTCGGCCATATTGGATATTAAAAGCAATGCAAAGGGTCTTTTGATTCCGAGAATGACGCAAATAGAGAAGACTTTTATTCAGTCACCTGCTACTGGCTTATTGATTTATCAAACAGGGCCGGATAGCTCAGGGTTTTATTATTATAACGGTAATCGATGGACGCTTTTGGTAAGTACCAGCAATACCGATACCCTGGTTTGGAAAACACAGGGCAATTATGGAACACAAGAGGGGGTACATTTTATAGGAACGAAGGACAATAAGACCCTTAATTTCAGGGTCAATGATGAAAGATCGGGAAGAATTGATCAAACCAATTTCAATACCTATTTTGGTTATTTATCGGGTCCTACCAATACCTACGGATTAGAAAATACGGCCATTGGTGCTAAAACCCTTTTTTCGAATAGTGGTGGTACCCAGAATACAGCAGTTGGTACAAAGGCACTTAATTTAAATAATAACGGTTCTTTTAATGTAGCCCTTGGGGGAAGGGCACTCGAAAGCAATTATAATGGAATGAATAATACAGCCATCGGCTACTCGGCCTTGCTTAAAAATACCGAAGGGTATGATAATTTTGCTGCAGGTGTGAATGCGCTGCAAAATAATGGTTACGGAAATTATAATACCGCAATAGGCAATTCAAGTTTATATAATAATGGGCTAGGATTGGGCAATACCGCTATTGGTTATCAAGCCATCAAATCGAATATTTCTGGTAATTACAATACTGCGATAGGCTATAATGCGCTTACCCAAGGTACTATTATAGGCGGGGGAACAGCGATAGGTGCTTATGCGATGGAAAGGATTGCGGCGGATCAGTACGGACAGAATAATAATAATGTAGCGGTTGGTTATGAATCGATGCGTGGAGCTGATTTTGGCACTTCTTTTTATGCAAATAATAATACTGCAGTCGGGGCCCAAACCCTTCGGAATATAAGTACCGGATATAATAATACAGCCAATGGTTATCAGGCTTTGCAACTTTTACAATTAGGCAACAATAATACGGCCCATGGTTATCAGGCTTTGAATCATGAACAAGGATCTGATAATACAGCGATTGGTTATCAGGCATTGTATTATAATACCGGTTTGGGCAATACTGCCATTGGTTCGGGTGCGGGACTAAATGATTTTGCGGGATCACACAATGTTGCCATTGGTTATATGGCCGATATGGGTGCGAATAACTTAATGAATGCAATTGCTATTGGTGAACATGCGGTTGTGGATATAAGCAATAGTATTCAGTTAGGCAATGCTTCCATATTGCAGGTTTATGCAGGTGTTGGCGCTGCTGCTACTTTCCACAGCGGTGTGGCCTTGATTGAAAAAAGCCTGACGATTGACAACCAAAATGGAAATACAGGTTTTACCAATGCGCTCTATTTTGGTAATAATAATTCCGAAGGCATTGCAAGTGCAAGGCTTTCGTCTATTAATTCACACGGACTTGATTTTTATACCAATAGTCTTTCTAGGATGAGTATTACCAATGGAGGCAATATAGGTATTGGTACTACCAATCCGACCAATACATTAGAGGTAAATGGCAGCACTCAAACAAATCAATTAAAAGTAGGTACGGGTACGGTGCTTAATAATATTCAATCGGGCACTATCACATTGGGTGCAAATGGCAGCGGGTTCATGAGTTTTACTTATACCTTTCCTACTGCTTTTGCGGCCGTGCCTAGGGTGGTGGCCACACCCCGCAATCAGGCGGGTACTTTATATCCCGATACGTTTAGTGTTACCACTAAAACAGTTACTACTACTTCGGTCACATTTAATATACAAAGAACAGATACCAATACAGCCTGGGGGCAGTTATTGCAATTGGATTGGATTGCGGTGCAGTAGGGCATAAATTTCGTTTAATCTTTACTGTTAGTTATTTTGAATCGCAATAGTTTGTATAAGCACCAGCACAAATATTCAAAAAACATTGTATACGCGTTCGAACAATACCAATCCATATTCGGGTGATTGCAACTAAGGATTAAATTTTTTATATTTGAATTCAAATGCCCTTTATGAAAAAATCTACCGGACTATTTTTATGCGTACTTGTATTGCAATATTATTCAGCTACTGCACAATCCTTTGCAATCAATACTACGGGTGCTGCTGCTAACCTTAGTGCCATGTTGGATATCACTAGTACTGACAAAGGATTATTAATTCCCAGGCTTAGCACAGCACAAAGAAACGCTATTGCCTTACCGGGTAAGGGGCTATTGGTATATGACAGTAGTTTAAAAAGTTTTTATTTTCATGATGGCCTAAACTGGCAGCCCATCGTTAATGATAGTAGTAATCTTTGGAGAAAGAATGGCAATAATATTTATAATTCCAATACGGGTAATGTTGGCATTGGCACCACCACTGCACAAAGTCTATTACAGGTAAAAGGAGGGGCGGTATTATTTGATAGTACCATTGGCGGAACTCCACTAAGTGGTGCCGGTACAAGGATGATGTGGGTACCAGATAAAGCTGCTTTTCGGGCAGGAATTGTCAATGGAACACAATGGGATGACGCCAATATCGGCTACAATACATTTGCAATTGGCACTAATAATATTGCTAATAGTCCCTTTAATGTTGCTATGGGACAAAACAATACTGCCGGACCTGGTAAATGGGCATTTGTGATGGGTTCTAATTCAACAGCGAGCGGAGATAATTCTGTTGCTATGGGGGAATTTAGCAGTTCAAGTGGATCAGGCTCTACTGCATTAAGCGGTGGGCATGCTAGTGGAAGATATGCTACTGGTTTGGCACCTGGTGGCTTATCTAGTGGATATGCTTCTTTATCGACAGGCTTCGTTACAACTGCCAGTGGTGATAACTCATTAGCTTCAGGGTATCTTTTACGTTCAAAATCATTTGCAGGAACAGTTATTGGTACCCTGAATGACACAGCAAGTACTGTAAATCCAACTGCTATCAGTTCACTGAACAGATTATTTCAAATCGGGAACGGAACACAAAATCCAGTTACAGGTGTTTATACTTACAGCAATGCAATGACAGTGCTACAAAATGGTAATGTAGGAATTGGCACCACCACCCCTGCATTTTTATTAACTGTAAAAAATGATATTAATCTAGATAATGGAGATGCCAATGCAGGAACAACGACCAATGCATTAAAATTTGGTGGCAATGGCACAGGTGAAGCCATTGGCTCAAACAGAACAACGGCTGTTAATCAATGGGGACTTGATTTTTATACTGGGGCTACGAATCGAATGAGCATTGCTTTAAATGGAAATATAGGTATTGGTACTACTGCACCTTCGAGCAAACTGGATGTGAATGGCCAAATTACAATCGATCAAAAAAACTTCGGAGGATATGGTGGCTTATTAATCAAGGGCAATACCGCTGTTTCAAATTATCCCAATATTGGTTTCTCTACTCAAAATACCTCCGCTAATGATATTATTTCAGCTGTTATTGGCGGTAATATTACCAATAATACTGCCGGCACTGAAGCTATCGATCTTGGTTTTTATACCTCAACTACCGGACAGGCTGGCTTAACCCAACGAATGGTAATTAAAGACAATGGTAATATTGGTATTGGAGAAACGAGCCCGGCAGTACCGCTTAACTTTGCTTCCAGCTTGGGTAATAAAATCTCCTTTTGGGGTACCGGCGCCACTCATTACGGTATGGGTATTCAGGGGTTTCTAATGCAACTCTACACACAGGATATAAATGGAAATATTGCATTTGGTTATGGTAGCAGCAGCGCTTTTACCGAAACCATGCGTATAAAAGGAAACGGCAATGTAGGCATTGGTACAAGTGCCCCCAGTGCTATGCTTTCGGTGAATGGTACAGCTAATAATGCCACCGGTTCCTGGGCAGTTTTTTCTGATAGTAGAATTAAAACCATTACCGACGATTTTACTGATGGTTTATCGGTGATTAAAAAAATACAACCTATTAAATATCGCTACAATGAAAATGCGCCTTTTAAAATCAACGAAGAACAAATAGGCATTGTGGCACAGGATCTGGAGAAAATTGCACCCTATATGGTTTCACAAAAACCCTATGAAGGATTCAGTGATCTAAGAGCAGTGAATAATCAGGCCTATGTGTTTTTATTAATCAATGCTGTTAAAGAACAACAAGAACAAATAGAACAACAAGCAAAAGAGAAAAAAAAGCTGCAATTGCAAATGGATTTGCTGCAAAAAGAAAATCAAGCACAGGCAAAACGATTGGATGGACTTGAAAAATCGCTCAATAAAATACAACTGCAACTGCATTAATATTAACTGTTAAATACAATGTATGCTTTATTTAAAGGCAGATAATCTAACCACTGTTTAAACAAGCATTAAATCATATTTAATTTCTATCTACCCCTTCCTTTTGACGTATTTCTTAAGCGTGCATACGCTTTTTGTGGGATAGGAATTGCCTGAAAATTTCCTCATTTTTACAGTTATTCAATTTTTACAAACATTCATCCTTGGGCAATTGCTGAAAGATTCGAATAAGCTTCCATTTCATTTGCTGTTTATGCAGGGTGAGTTATCTCAATTAAGTTGGCGCAGCAGCCATCAATCACCTAAAAAATACCATAGAATAAAACATGAAAAAATTTAATTTATTGGTACTAATAATACTATCATGCATAACTGTACGCAGTCAAAATGTAGGCATTGGCACCAGTAATCCTGTTGCGCGTTTGCACGTAACTGATAGTTCGGTATTATTTACCGGTCCTGCTACCTTACCCGGCACTACTATTTACGGACCACCGGCTTCTGGTGCAGGTGCCCGAATGTTTTGGTATCCGCAGAAAGCTGCTTTTAGGGCAGGCTTTGTTGATGGCACACAGTGGGATAAAGATAGTATTGGCCGATATTCGATAGCACTAGGCCTTAATACCATGGCGAAAGGGGATTGGTCTGTCAGTCTTGGTGCATACACGAAAGCTACAGGTTATAATTCCACCAGCTTGGGTGATGGCAGTATTGCTAGCGGGGCCAACGCTACCAGCATGGGCGGCATTACCCATGCCATTGGTGATGCCTCCACCAGTATGGGTGCTAACACTACTGCGAGTGGTTATACCTCCACCAGTATGGGTGAATACACTAAAGCCCTTGAATATGCTTCTACTAGCATGGGTTATTACACAACAGCCAGTGGTTTTTTTTCCACGAGTATGGGTTCTTTTACAGTTGCGAGTGGTTATAATTCTGCTACCATGGGTACTAACACGACTGCAAGGTCTCCGTGGTCTTTGGTTATTGGGAAATACAATGACACAACTAATACCGCCAGCGTTTTTGAAATAGGTAATGGCACAGCAGATAATGCCCGAAAAAATGCCCTCACAGTATTAATGAATGGGAATATAGGAATAGGGAATACAAATCCCATTACCAGCCTTTCATTCAACAATGACCTAAAAGAAAAAATTGCTTTCTATACAACGAATGCAACAGCACAATATGGAATAGGTGTACAAAGCGGGCAACTGCAACTATATACAGATGTTCCAGGTGCAGCAATCACTTTTGGTTCTGGCAGCAGCACAAGTTTTTCTGAGCGAATGCGCATCGTTAATAATGGTACCGATGGCATGATTCTTTCAGGTAGAATCATTGTTAAAAGTGGCACAGGCTCCATTACAGATGTACCCGGTATGTGGACATACAAAGCAGACAACTCTGCTCTTCTTGGCTTCATGGGCACACAAAACAATACCAATATGGGTTTCTTTAGCGGCATCACCAATCAGTGGGGTTTTGTTTTTGATGCTGCCAATACTAGGGTGGGCATCGGTACATCTACACCCTCACAAGCCTTACAGGTAATCGGAAATATAATTGCATCTGGTACCATCACGCCTTCGGATGCACGCTATAAGAAAAACATTTTATTGATTGATCATCCACTGCAAAAACTGCAACAGTTAAACGGGGTTACTTATAAATATAAAAAAGAAGAATTCCCCGATATGAAATTCCCGGATATTACACAGGTGGGATTGATTGCGCAGGATGTAGAGAAGGTGTTTCCACAATTGGTATTTACCGATGATAAAGGATATAAGGCAGTGGATTATGTGAAGCTGATACCCTTGTTGATTGAATCTTTGAAAGAAGAACACAAGCAGCATAAGGAGGATATTAAAAGGCTGGAAAAAATGATTGAAGATCTTAAACTGTCATTGCAAAAATAAATGGTCGTGTGGACAAGTAGCACGGCATAAAAAATTTTTTATATAAGATGAAAATAATTAATCTAGTTGCATTATTTATACTATCGTCAACGATTGTACGCAGTCAGAACGTAGGTATTGGCACCACTAACCCAGTTGCGCGTTTGCACGTAACTGATAGTGCAGTATTATTTACAGGTCCGGCTACCTTACCTGCCAGTACCAGTTACGGACCACCAGCAGAGGGTGCAGGTTCACGCATGTTTTGGTATCCACAGAAAGCAGCTTTTAGAGCAGGCATTGTAGATGGAACACATTGGGATAAGGATAGTATTGGGCGATTTTCGTTTGCTGCAGGTTATAATACCAAGGCGAAGGGGGAGGGTGCAGTTGCAATTGGCACTACTACTTCTGCTATTGGTGCTTATTCCTTCAGCATTGGCAATAGCACCACCGCAAGTGGTAGTTTTTCCACTTCAATGGGAACTAACACAAGCGCCGAAGGAGAAGTCTCAACCAGTATGGGCATTAGCACAATAGCAAGTGGTTACAAATCCACTGCTATGGGTTTTTATACAATAGCAAGTGGTGAGAATTCCACGAGCATGGGTAACAGTACCATTGCTAGCGGTATCAATTCTATCAGCATGGGCGGTGGTACATTAGCAAGTGGTTTAGAATCTATAAGTATGGGCACTGGTACAAAAGCCCGGGGAATTAGTTCTGTTGCAATGGGTAGAAATACAATTGCTAGGTCTGATCATTCACTTAGTATCGGTCAATATAATGATTCCTCCAATACTGCCAGTGTTTTTGAAATTGGAAACGGCACCGCTAATAATGCCCGTAAAAACGCCCTCACTGTTTTAATGAATGGCAATATTGGTATTGGTAATAATTCACCTGATGCCTTATTGAGTTTTGCAGCCGCTACTGGCGAAAAAATAGCACTGTTTCCTTATAATGCCACACAACGTCATGGTATATCTGTTTTTGGCGGAGCTGGTTATAGTGCCATGCGCTTTTATGTGCCCAGCACGGCCGATTATCTTTCCTGGGGCGTTGGAAGCAACAATAGTTTTGCAGAGAATATGAGTTTGGATGGCAATGGTGTATTGCGTGTACGCACATCCGTTATTGCGCCCTATGCTTTTGCGCCTTCTGATTTGCGGTATAAAAAAGGATTACAAATCATCAACAGTCCGCTGGATAAAATAAATCAGTTAAGCGGCTATACGTATTATTATAAAACCAATGATTTTCCTAGTTGGCATTTTAGTGAACGCCAACAAGTGGGACTCATTGCCCAGGAAGTAGAAGCCATATTGCCACAAGCGGTGAACACCGATGCAGATGGATACAAGGCCGTGGATTATGCTAAGCTGGTGCCCTTACTGATTGAAGGAATAAAGGCACAAAATAAAAAAATTGAATCATTAGAAAATAGTATAAAGCGAATAGCTGAATTAGAGAAAATGATTGAAGACCTTAAACTGTCATTGCAAATTAAGGAGTGATGCGGTGCGTGAAGACACGCACCACGGCACACGCACCAAGGCGAGACCAAACTTCCAGCAACCAACCCTCAACCCGCCTGACTGCGTCATTCGGGCAGGCCCGCCTGACTGCGTCATTCGGGCAGGCCCGCCTTACTTTGTAATTCGGGCAAGCCCGCCTGATTGCGTCATTCGGGCAAGCCCGCCTTATTTCGTTATGCATGCAGACGCTCAACAAGCTCCAACCCCTCAATCTTAATCTTAATCTCAACCTCACTCTCAACCCGCCTAACTTC
>CALRKF020000002.1:0-130769 GCA_943367825.1 Chitinophaga pinensis | reverse complement strand
CCAGGATTTGGAGAAAATATGCGCGTGTTGAAATGGATTGTACAAAGAGTACATGGAACTGCAAGTGCTGTAGAATCTCCCATTGGATGGATGCCAAGGTTTGAAGACATGGATTGGACGGGCATAGAGCATTTCAGCAAAGAAGATTTTGCTAAAATTATGACGATTGATCGGGAGCCTTGGAAACAGGAATTATTATCACATGAAGAATTGTTCGCTAAATTGTATGATAAACTTCCTAAGGAATTTTATTTTATGCGGGAGTTATTATTAAGTGCTTTATGGCGCTCACCAGAGCATTGGGCACTTGAACCCGAACATGTATAGTCTTTTTCAACGATTGCCTGCTAATAATGTTCATTACCCTGAATGAATAAAATTTAATCAACGATTGATTATTTTCTATTCTTCTGTTTTCAAGCAATAGTTACTATTGCTTGAAAACTGGGTATAAATTAAATAGCTATGAATTGGTTTGTCCAGTTATTTACAGAACAATCTGTTGCCCAAGCGGTCATCATATATGCACTAGTCATTGCCTTTGGCATCGCATTGGGTAAATTAAAAGTATTTGGCATTTCTTTTGGTGTTACCTGGGTGCTGTTTATAGGATTACTAATTGCCGCGTTGGGAATTACCGTTAATAAGGAAACAGAACATTTTCTAAAAGAATTTGGGTTGGTTATTTTCGTGTATGCCATCGGGTTACAAGTTGGTCCGGGTTTTTTCGCATCCTTAAAAAAATCAGCACTTGCCAATAATGCACTGGCAGCTTCCGTAGTATTGCTGGGCGTTTTAATAACCATTTTGTTTTTTTATTTTACGCATACTTCTATGCCGGTAATGACGGGTGTAATGAGTGGCGCAGTAACCAATACACCCGGATTGGCAGCAGCACAGGCAGCTGTAAAGGATTTGCATATACCGGGCGCCGATAATGCAACTATAACGCTTGCCTATGCAGTAGCTTATCCCTTTGCAGTTGTAGGCATCATACTTTCATTATTATTACTGAAAAAAATATTAGGTATTAATGTATTGCAGCAACAGGAATTGCACCGCAAACTTGCATTCTTGCAATCCAGTAGGCCACTCTCTGTACATATTAAATTAGAGAATCAACAATTTATCGGTCAGCCTATTCGTAAAATATTTGAATTATTAAACGAACCGGTCATTATTTCACGCATGTGGCACTTGGGAAGCGTTATTACACCTACACCTGATATATTATTATCCGAGGGAGATGTGATGCAATTTGTAGCTCCCAAAAAATTAATGGAAAAAATTAAATTATTGGTGGGCCGCGAAAGTGAAATGAACTTACGCAATGAACCTTCCAGCAATCTGATTTCTCGTCAGATTGTGGTAACCCGAAAAGAAGTTACTCATAAGAGGTTAGGCGATTTGCCTATTCTTCACCAGGAAACACTTACCCTCTCCAGGATTAAAAGAGCAGGCATTGAAATGGTGGCACATGGAAATATTTATTTGCAACTAGGCGATACCGTTACGGTAGTGGGAAACGAAGAAACTGTTCATTCTTTCACGGAAGAAGTAGGTAACTCTTTAAAAAGATTGGAAGCGCCTGATTTGGGGCCAATATTTATTGGCATCGTGTTGGGTGTTATTTTAGGAAGTATTCCTTTTCACTTGCCGAATATTCCTGTTGCTGTAAAAATTGGAATGGCTGGCGGACCTTTAATTGTGGCACTCTTCTTGAGTCGATTTGGCAACTATCTATACCTGAATAATTACACTACCAATAGCGCCAACCTGATGATTCGAGAATTGGGCATTGCGCTTTTTTTGGCCAGTGTAGGTCTTGGCAGTGGCCATAACCTGTCGACTGCCTTTGTAGATGGAAGCGGCTACCAATGGATCGGAATGGGCATAGTTATTACGATGCTGCCATTATTAATAATCGGGTTGATTGCATTTAAATTTTTCAAAAAAACATATTTTGAAATTTGTGGTTTGTTAGCCGGCGCCTGTACCGACCCTCCAGCATTGGCCTTCGCCCTAAAGATGGCAGGGAATGATATACCATCCTCTACTTATGCTACTGTATATCCGCTAACAATGATTCTTCGAATACTGGCAGCTCAATTGCTGATTTTATTCTTTGCCTCTTGATTTATACATTTATGTCCAATCCTACTCATTATATGAACCACCAGTTGAAAATAGCCATACGTTCATTTTGCCTTTTTATCATATACTGGGCGATCGTTCCTTTGACCCTAACTGCACAGTCAAATTCCAAACAAATCAACCATCAATATCAGTTTTGGGGTAGCATAAATGTAACCACTTCTGTTTCATCTAAATGGTCTATAATAACGGATATGCATGTTCGTAGAAATGATTTTTTAGCCAAACCCTCTTTTTATTTTCTTAGGGCAGGGCTGCAGTATAAGTTACAGGATAAATTATGGCTGGCGGCTGGTTATGGTCATATGTGGCTTGCACCTACAAAGACAGGCTGGACAAAATTTTCAGGTGAACACAGATTGTATCAACAATTGCAATTCAATACAAATTTTGGAAAATTACAATTACTACAGCGCTTGCGCAATGAAATACGATGGCAGCAAAAAATAGCAAATGACGCTTTTACGGGCGTTTATAAATTTACCAATAGGATTCGCTACTTACTGAGCATTAATCTACCTGTTTTTAAAAAATCCAACTTGCCCTCATTAGTTTTTGCTGATGAAATCATGTGGCAATTTGGAAAAGAAGTAATATATAATCCTTTTGATCAAAACCGATTTTTTATAGGCATAAAACAATTCATACATCCCCGCCTGAGTTTTGATATGGGTTATATGTTGGTAGATCAACAAAAATCAACTGGATATCAATACGACAGAAATCATACATTAAGGTTATTTTTTTATTATAATCCTATGCTTTGGAAAAAGAAGGTTTGATTTTTTCTATAAGACATTTATTATCGGAATTTTCCTGATATCGCATAGCAAACCTTGTCATTGATCCGTTTAAAAATTTCGCCATTTATTTTTCGCAAACGCCTTTGTTGACGCCTGTCTATTAAACGACCCTCACTGTCAAAATATTGAGGCCTTTGGAAATATATAATTGTATAATATTTTTTATAGGAGAAAAATGATTGCAGGGCCAGTGGCTTGATAGACATAAAAACCAGGGTTTGCTTCCTATCGGCCACATAATAATCAAAGTTTTTAACCCATGTACAACGAATGTTTTTCATCTTCTGAATCAGCATATTAATTTTTGCTGGATTCATGCCGTATTTGCTAAGGGTATCATTGAGCCTACTTTCATTTACAGAAAATTCATAAATATAATCCAGCGAATCGGTCAAAATTTGTAATTCTATAATACTGAAACTGCGATTGGTGAAACCCACAGTGAAGGCCTTTTGTTGTGAAAGCGCTTTGTAGCTTTCTTCTATGTGGTCCAGGGCTTTCTCGTTTTCAAAATAATACCTACTGGAGATATTTTTGGGAGAACAGGCTATTAAGCAACAGCCATATAAAATTGTTATGTACCAGACTATTTTATTCCGTTGCATCTTGATTTTTTTTGGTACATGTAGTAATGCCAAAGACAATCCTTTTTAAAAATCCTGGCGACAATTGAATCAGCGTCCTTCCTCCATAATCCCAATAGATAAGTGTTATGATATTGTCTACTTTACTGATGCTTTCTGCCACTACAAAATGTGTAGGAATACCCAATTTAATTCGAACATGGTTTTTCTTATGCACCATTCGGTTATTAATATAAAGCACCACAGGTCCTTTTGTTAAATGTTCTACCAGGTAATCATATAAATCAGCTATGGCTGGTCTTATTAAATCAGCTCCTCGGCATTTGATATTATACTGCAACATTGCAGTAACCATCCGATTAAATTTGGCATAATTAACAGATGCCCAAAAGGTATCCTCATCACCCGGATTGTATTTGTGATTGAAAAGATTGAGATAACCTTTAAAATGGTCGGCGAGACATAGAAACCAAAGTTGTTCGGCCGGGTGAATATCTAGGATGCCTTTGTATTTTAAAAGACCTACTTGCTTCCTGATACTTGCTGAAGGTCGTAAGTACGATTTTCCCACAATAGTATGCCCTTCTTTATACAGTTGTATAAGGGCCTGTGCATATCCCAGCGGGTCATCTATTAAAAAAAGATAAGTAAGTGCTCCATATCCACAAAAATTGGTGCCATTGCCAGGGTAAATGGTTTTAGGATCGAGCACATTTCTCTTGATATTTTCCAAATACTGTGCGGGTTTGATATTGGGCCAGGATTCATTTTTTTCTAGTGATCCGATACTGTCAAGATATTGAATGGCATTTTTTTGTGCAGCACTAATTTCAATGTCAATTCCTGAAATAGTATGCGCACTCAATATAGAAGGGGTGAGGCCCAGCAATGAAAGAAAAAACCATACTGCAATATGAACTGTACTTTTAATCAATTTGAATGTTTTCAAAGCAAATGTAACCAATAAGTTTATTGTCAGGGTTGCAGCATTAGGTCGCGCGTTTGGAACCAATCCAAAGAATCATTGTCGAAACTGCCATTGTAGTTAATACAGATTTCTTCATTGGCCTCTATATTTCGAACAGCAGTAATGGTAATTATTTTCGTACTTGGATCAACTGAGTGTATTGCATTGGAGGGGGATCGGTGATTGTACATAGAGCTAAATCCAGTTGCTAACCCCAACATCTTCTTTTCTCGGTCAAAAAAAAAGCAATAATTCACCATTATGCTTTGGGTGAGTCGATCGTAATCTTCGCCAGGCATTACAAGTAAAGGGCTTTGTTCAATAATCTCCCCTTCTACAATGGGCGTTCGGCTAAATACGCCTCTTCCTTTACCGGACACTTTTTTTATGTATAATATACTCATAAGGCATTGTTAAAAGTAATCGGCGCCAGATTGCCCGGCTTGCCATGATAATTTAAGGTAATCTCTTCTCCGGCAGTAATAAATCGATATGCTTTAATTTGAATGGTCATGTTTTTTTTATTTATAAGATAATCCGCATTGGCAGGAGCAGCATGGTTGTACCAACTGGAAAATCCAAGTCCAATGGCAATTGGATAATTTTTATCTGCTAATAAAAAGTAATAATCATGCATATCAGTATATTTCAGCATTTCATAATCCTGTTGATTGCCCAAAATAATCGGCGCCGTTTCAATGATTGCCCCTTTTGGGTAATCAATAGTACTAAAAACGCCTAGGCCATGAATAGGGCTTTCACTAACTACTAGCTGATCTGCTCGCGTAATGATTGTTTCTTTTTTTAAAAATGGTAAAAACATAATGTACCTGTTCTTTGATATTCCTTGATTTTTTTATATCTTTCTACTATTAAAATGTAAAATATGAAAAAAATCCTTGCCGCTTTAGGCTCCCTATTGATTTTCGCCGGTATAAAAGCTCAAACAACCACTACCTCTAAAGAGGTTAAGCCAGTAGAAAAGAATGAGCAGACTGTTGTGCCTATTAATCAAACTGCA
This sequence comes from Chitinophaga pinensis, assembly GCA_943367825.1. Taxonomy (GTDB): domain Bacteria; phylum Bacteroidota; class Bacteroidia; order Chitinophagales; family Chitinophagaceae; genus Ferruginibacter; species Ferruginibacter pinensis_J. The sequence goes on along the minus strand of CALRKF020000002.1, from coordinate 125,240 downwards.
CTTGGAAATGGAGGAAAAGTTGTGAAGCTAACTCAAAAAGGGCTTGAGGTAAAAATATATAAACCACAAAATGGAATTAAGGATCCTAATACAATTAAAGATCCCAATACCATAAAAGATGCCAATTTAAAAGCTATTAAAACAACGGGTACCATTAAATCCGAGGGAAATAGTCCTATTATTAAACATTAATTCCGCTTTAAATTTTATATCAAATCTGGCTGCTTACTGCAGCCATTTTTATTGTACTAAATCAACTGAAAGCAAGGGCAGCTAAAATAATTTAAATTCATTTTCAAATTTCTTAATAATCCTGACTGATGGGATGAATCATTAATTCATCTATCACTACATGTGCCGGCTGGGAAGCAATATATACAATGGCATTTGCCATGTCTTCGTTTTTTAACCAATCATGGTGACTGCTATCTCCTTCAGGCTCGGCATGAAAATGAGAATCTACTAGGCCACTGTATACAACACTTACTTTTACTTTGTGCGGCCTTAGTTCTTTTCGAATGGCCATACTAAATGCATCCTGTGCATATTTACTGGCACAATACAGGGAGCCTCCTGCAAATACACGTTTGGCAACATCGCTGGCAATATTGATAATATGACCAGCCGATTGTTTTTTCATAATGGGTATTACTGCTTTGCTCATCAGGAAGGTGCCTTTAGTATTGCTGTCAAATACCTGATTCCATTCTTCAATAGTAATATCTTCAGTGGGTTTGAAAATACCCATGCCGGCATTGTTAATTAATATATCAATGCCACCAAATTGCTGGAGGGCCTGAGTAATACTTTCCTTTACAAAGCTTTCATTAGAAATGTCCCCTACAAAAATCAAAGCTTCAGTTCCATTGGTTTCGATTTCCTTTTGCAAAGTAGATAATTCAGTAGCAGTTCTAGCAAAAAGCGCCAGTCTGGCTCCATTGCTTTTCATAGCCAGTGCAACTGCCCTGCCTATTCCTCTGGATGCACCGGTAATGACAACCGATTTATTATTAAGGCTGTTCATATTTAATTACTGTTTTCCGTCAATAATGATGGGTGTATTGCTTTTGCCCATTACAATCACTTTGGCGTTTGCGCTAAGAGCCAATTCTTTCATGGCTTTGATTTGCTCGTATTGTAACTGTTGGTCAGTTAAACCAGTATTAATTATTTTCTGGTAATCGGCAATACCCTGTGCCTCCACTCTCTTACGTTCTGCTTCTTGTTTTTCTTTTTGTAAAACGAATTCCATTTTCTTGGCGTCCTGCTCTGCATTGATTTTAGATTCGATGGAAGCTTTTACAGAATTAGGAAGCGTGATATTTCGTACCAGTAATTGTTCCAATAATAATCCACGTTTCTTAAAATCATCTTCAATAGATTTGTAAATGCGTTGTTGAAATTCATCTCTTTTCGTACTGAATAATTCAACTGCCTGATAATACACCGCATTGTCTCTTATTTTGGTGCGGGTAATGGGGCGTACAATTTTGTCTCTGTAATCATCACCTGTTTCTCGCAATAGTCGAGGTGCATCTACCGCAACTACTCTATATAAAACGGTTAAGTCGATAGTTACTTCCAATCCATCACTGGCCAATACCCGAATAGCGTCATCGCCAGTTTTATTACCTTCATCATGTACTCCACTCATGGTGTAGTTTTGTGTTTTTACATCTACTCTTTTTATTTCTAAAAGTGGGTTAATAAAATGAAGACCGCTGGTTAGTACTTCGGGTTGTACACTTCCGAATAGCACTTTTACACCCACTTCACCTGCATCAATTTGCTTTATACATGCATTGGCAATACCCAATACAATTAACAATATACCTGCAATGCGTCCGGCTGCAGCAAATTTTGCCAGTGGGGGATTGTTTTTTACTAATACAGTAATCATGATTAATAAAAGAAAACCGAGAATGATTAGAAACATGGTGATATATTTTAGTGCAAGTTCAACAAAAGAATTGAATCCTCACAGCTAAATTATGACCAGATTTCTATAATCGGGGTATCTCTAATCATTGAGTAGTCCAAGGATGGGGGCTAAGTCATACATCCTTTCATCAAAAGGTTGCAAAGGAATTTCCTTTAAAACGGTATTTAATTTCCTTAAATCGTATTTTTCCTTGAATTGCAGATAGGAATTCTGAATCATATTTCGCAGTTCTGTCAAATCAATGACGTCCTCAAAGTCAATTACATAAGAATGTTCGGCAACATAATCCAAAACGGCTTTTTGCTCAAAGGAAAATGCACAACTAAAGCGTACGCCTAATCCTTTTTTAAGATCATTTCTTTTCTTCATAACATCAAAGGAAATGGAACCACTAAGTCCTTCTTCTGTTAATGGATTTTCAGGTGCCTGGTAATCCCATTGCGTGACGGTCATTGCTGTTTGTTCAATCATGTTCTAAACTACATTTTTTGTTAACTATAAAAAAAGCTCTTTTTGTTATTGGCAATATTTATCTGCCCAGGATTTGTTTAAAATTAGTGTTTTTTATGTCAATCAAAACCGAGTAGCTCTGTTATCAGCAGTGAAATCTAAAAGTTTTGGGACAAGAATAATCTAAAAAAGGTAGCCATTTATAGTGCATAAACATGATTAAAATCATGCTGGGTTATAGACTCCATTTTAATATTATTGCAGGATTAAAACATTTCTATTCATGCTTGAATATGGATCCGTGTTTTCGCCAGATAAATCTTTATCAGTAGCTTCCATTCGATGGTGGCGTTTAACGCAATTCTTGCTATGGTTAATCGGGCTATTTATTTTCTGTTGCCTAATTTGGTATCCTTCCCTAGGTATTTTACTTTTTTGGAATGTACTAATTCCTGTTGCTCCCGCATTATTGGTAATTGCATCAGGCCTTTGGAGAAATATTTGTCCATTGGCAACCACCAGCTTATTACCCCGGAAATTCAATCTTTCAATGAATAAAATCATGCCGCTGTACTGGCAAGGCAGGTTACAAGTACTATCCGTTTTATCACTTTATTTAATAGTTCCATTGCGACATGCTTTGTTCAATACCAATGGTCTTGCAACAGCTGTTCTATTATTTTGTTGTGCCATGATTGCTTTTGGTATGGGTTTGGTCTTTGATTGGAAAAGCGGCTGGTGTTCGAGTTTGTGTCCTGTACATCCAGTGGAAAAATTATACGGTAGCAATACGATTGCTTCCATGCCCAATGCCCATTGTAGTGAATGTGTTAATTGTTCCATTCCCTGCCCCGATGCGACTCCAAAGATGCATCCTCAGATATCACAAAAAACGATTTATCATCAAATCAGTGGACTATTAATCGTTGGCGGCCTACCTGGTTTTATTTGGGGCTGGTTTCATGTGCCTGATCATAAATCCTGGGATGGATTGGCAGCTATTTGGAATATTTATAAATTCCCGCTATTTGGATTGCTAATTAGTTTGGGTTTATATGTATTATTTCAACAATTCATTAAAGGGGCTTCAGTTAGAAAATTAATAGCTTTTTATGCTGCTGCAGCTGTATCCTGTTATTACTGGTATCGAATTCCTGCCCTATTTGGATATGGAATTTTTGCCGAGGATGGATTATTGGTAAATGCCACAGCGTATATTTCGGAGTTTGCTGTTACGGTAATCGCAGTATTGGTTACTTTTTTTTTCTTCTGGTGGTTATTAATTCGAAAGCAAAGAGAGGGCTCCTGGATTATTCGGCCTGCGTTTAAAGAAAAGGATAGCCGTAAGTTTATTAGTCGGTAGTATTGACCTGCCCCTCATTTTCGTAGAGTGTATCAATATAGAGTGCCTCCACTTTTTTTCTTGCCCAATCTGTTTTACGTAAAAATTTTAGGCTGGAATTAATACTTGGATTGCTATTAAAGCAATTGATAGGAATAATGTTTCCTAATGTTTCCCAACCATAGTGCATTACTAGGGCCTCTACAATAAAGGCTAGTGTTTTGCCGTGCAGCGGATCTTTTGAAGGAATCATACTGCAATTTATAAATTCATACTGATTCATTATTGCTTTCTTTTTTACAGTGAAATAAAAGCAGGAGTTTTCATATTATCATTATTTTAATATAGATTTGAAATAGGCTATAACTCCTTTCTTAATTCAATTTAATATTTATGAATCTATCCTTTGCCAACGAAAAAAATGAACAATTCGTCATTTCTTATTTAACCATTCGGAAAGCAGTAGGCATACTTGGGATGGCATTGCCATTTGTTTTGATTTTAGGTTACCTGCTTTTTCAAAAGCCTTGTTCATTTCCAGGGTCTATCAGCCATTTTTATTATACGGATATGGGCAATCTATTTGTAGGAACATTATGTGCTGTATCGCTTTTTCTTTTTACCTATAATGGATATGATCGGATGGATAAAATTGCCTCTAAATTAGCAGGCTGTTTTGCGCTATTGGTGGCCGTTTTTCCAACTAATTATGGCACTTATAGCGATGCCGCTTGTTCTAGAATTGTGGATGGAGAAAATGCATTCTCCAATACTACTCATTATTTAGCTGCCACTTTACTCTTTTCTACTTTTGCTTTTTTTTCATTGGTATTATTTACTAAAACAGATCATAAGACACCATTGCATGGTCCTAAGAAAAGCCGAAACAAAATTTATAAAGCTTGCGGTTGGGTGATTATTACCTGTATTGTAGCCATTGCATTATTTTCTTTAATTCCTGCTTTGGCCAATCAATTCAGGCAATTTAAACCAACATTTGTTTTTGAAACGCTTGCCTTGATTGCATTCGGGTTTTCCTGGTTAATTAAAGGAGAGACTTTCTTCAAGGATGAAAAGCCTGCAATTGGCCAACAGTAATAATAGTAGGATTTTTTTTGAATTATATGAAAAAAAGCTGCACCCATTAATGGGTGCAGCTTTTGATTTTATTAATGATTGTTATGCTCTTAGTTCTACTTTAAAAGCAAGACTGAGATAGGAATAATATTTTTCTGCTGTATCAATGGTATTGGCACTCCATTCCTGCCCACCTTCTAATGGAGGTTGTTCGTGGCTGCCGGCTGCTTCTCCTAGGCCTAGGTACATATCATGACTTTCCAGCCTGAATCCATAATGTCCACCTTTATGCAAATGCAATCCGGTTTGAGGGAAACTAATCCATTTGTCAGAATCCGATTTGTCTAATTCTATAGCTGTACTTTGCAGGGCAGGACCCCATTTTTTTGTTTCTGGATCAAATGGGTGTACCGTCATAATAGCATGCCCAGGTTGTACTACAAGGGTTGAAAAAACTTCAATGGCATCTAGGTCGCCTTCGGTAGGGCAAGTGAAGGTTTGTCCGGCAAACACTTCATCATTACTATTGAGGCGGTGGCCCATCCAAGCTGTAGTGTTATTGTTTACCTGTTGTACTACTACTTGAAGTGGAGATTTTGAGGGAGCTGTTTTCATTGGGATATTGTGTTTTAATGTGTAGTATACATTACTGTATACAATGGGATTTCTTTATTAGAAACAACAATTTGCTTAAATTATTGTGTAAAGAAAACGGAGGATTGTTAATATTTGTTAACAAATATTCTATTCAGACAAATAAATTCAGTTGGTTGTAAAGTTTTGTAGAGTAAAGAATTGAATGCTAAGGGAATGGATTTTAAAATTGAATATTGTTTTCATTAGCACGTAATCCATATCTATATGAAATATATAGCGTTAGCTTTCATGAATTATTTTAATATATCTTACATTTTACAGGCTGTTCATCCCCACACTTAGCTATTTGTTTATTTGTAGTAGTACCACTAAACTCTTTTAGTGATTGCTATAGTCAGTAATATGCGATTTGTTCTACCATTGAAAGGGGATACTGATTTTACCGATTTGGAATATTTTAAAAGCCAACAACTGAGTGGGGGTAAAAAAAATGGGCCCCCGTCCAGTGTCCAAACTATACGGGGAACCCTTGTGCTAAAAAAAAATTGTACTTATATAATTGAATAGATATTATAATAACTGAAAGCGGATAAATCTTACTTTTTCAGGAGCGCCACTACTATAACTAATTGCTGTAGAACTCAAGAGCATGTCTGTTTTATTGATTTCAAGTATTTTCCAATCTGCATTCAAGAAATTAACGCCATCTGCTGGAGCTACAAAGAAATCGAATTGAAAATTAATAATGTCGGGATTTGTAAATAGCCAACGTCCATAATAAGTACCTCCTTTATTGACTGCAATGATAGAGTGGTCGGAGCGGAATTCAAATACATAGGATTTTAAATTGGCAGATTCATCTACACCATCATTGATATAGGAACTAACTACTGCCATGACGGATGTCGGTTTGTATTCGCCTGTGTTGTTGCCAATACCAACAGGTGCAGTATTTAAAATGATTTGATCTAATGCTGGTTCTTGGCTTACGCTGACGGGGGCTTCTTTTTTACATGCAACAAAAAATAGAGAGATGGCCAATGCTGGGATTAGTGCTAGCTTTTTCATAGGGTTATTTTTAAAAGATTATTAAATTCTTGGACAACTTAATAACGTAAATAAGTACACGTTTATTGGCTGTATAAACATGATTATAGTCATGTTTGTTGTAATTAGGCTCTTTGCCAATCCTGCTTACTTAAAACGGGAATTATTTGGTTGAATTTGGTTTAAAACTGATAAGAATCACTTTTTTTTCAAATATTGCTCACTTGTTTGCAGGGCTATAATTTATTCTTTTGTGTTCCGAAAACTTTTTATTCACGGTAATCAATACTTATTATCATACTAAATTAATACTGGGATATGAAAAATTATTTAGGTCGTAGAATAATACCGATGGTTTTTTTTGTAGCGCTTTCTGTTGGCTTGCATGCACAACATGCAGCCAGTTTTGATGTGGCAGCCATCAGAAATATGCGCCATGATGTAAATGGGTTGAATTTGAGTGCATTTTATCATTTCAGTGAGCGTTTTGTAGGGGGCATTGAAATGAATAGATTTTTTCCGGTTAAAAAATTGGTTGGAACAGAGGAATCCGAAATGTCGGCCTGGGATTTTGATTTTAATTTTCACTATCTCATGCCTTTGAATAAAAAATGGAAATTTTACCCACTTACTGGCTTTAGCCATACTTCTGAAAAAGAGGTGCTAAAAACAGATAATCAGATCAGCTATATCAAGGAAAAATTTTGGTCTTTTAATACAGGTGCTGGCTTGTTGGCACAATGGGGTAGAATTTCTCCTCATATTGAATACAATTATACCTGGGGGCACCTTAATCAGCAATTCTTGTTGGCAGGCTTTAGTTATGAGATTAGTTGGGGAAAGGCTGAAAAAGGGAAGGAGTGAGGTGTAAGTAGAGGTTGAGATAAAGGTTGAGATTAAGGCAAATGCAAATCATTTACTACCGTAACTAATGTTACAATCATTGGTTATTATTCTAATTTTCTTTGTGTTCTATTAGGAACACAAAAATTTATACAATGAAATACATTATTATCGGCGCAGTAGCAGGAGGTGCCAGTACAGCTGCCCGCCTTAGAAGATTAGATGAAAAAGCCGAAATCGTCATTTTTGAAAAAGGGGAATATATCTCCTATGCCAATTGCGGCCTCCCTTACTATATTGGAGAAGTTATTAAAGACCGTAATAAGTTATTTGTTCAAACTGCCAGTTCCTTTCGCCAAAGATTTAATATTGATGTTCGCATTTCAACAGAAGTGATTGGGGTGGATGCTAGTACTAAAAAAATAACCGCTATCAATCGTATTACCGGTGAACAATATGAGGAAACCTATGATAAACTGGTCTTATCACCAGGTGCAGAACCCATTCGGCCACCTTTGCCTGGTATTCAATTACCCGGCATTTTTACCCTTCGAAATGTAGCCGATACAGATACCATTAAAAAGTATGTAACCGAACGTAAATTTGGTAAAGCAGTTATAATCGGCGCAGGTTTTATAGGTCTTGAAATGGCGGAGAACTTACATGCACTCGGAATGCAAGTGAGTATTGTTGAAATGGGGAATCAAATTTTGGCTCCTTTAGATTTTCCTGTAGCTGCTTTGGTGCAACAACATATTCGTTCAAAAGGGGTTGATTTACGATTAGGTACCACCGTTAGTGGATTTGAAAAATCAGCTGATGGAATTAATGTACAGTTTAAAGATGGAGAACAATTATCTGCAGATATCGTTTTATTATCCATTGGAGTAAGACCCGACACCAGATTGGCTCTAATGGCAGGGCTGGAGTTAGGACCAGCCAAAGGGATATTTGTAAATGAATACCTTCAAACATCCAATCCTTCTATTTATGCAGTGGGAGATGCGATTGAATTTGCTAATCCTATAACAAAACAATCGATGTCTACCTACTTGGCAGGACCAGCTAATAAGCAAGGAAGGATTTGTGCAAACAATATTTTTTTGGGAAATAAATATGTTTATAAAGGAGCCATTAATACCGCCATTGTAAAGGTTTTTGACATGACGGTGGCTACTGCAGGTACAGCATCCAAGCATTTGACTGCTGCAAAAATACCTCATACTGTTTCAACCAATCATAGCGGATCACATGCAGGCTATTATCCAGGGGCCCAACAAATGGCGATACAAATTGCTTTTTCTCCTATCGATGGCAAATTGTTAAGTGCACAGATAGCAGGATATGAAGGCGTGGATAAGCGCATTGATATTTTATCTTCGATTATTCAACGGGGTAGTGATATTATTGAATTAACAGAGTTTGAGCATGCTTATGCACCGCCTTATTCATCAGCAAAAGATCCAGTAAATATGGCTGGTTTTGTGGCTGAGAATATTATGACCAATCGGTTGAAAGTGTTTTATTGGAATGAAGTAAAAGACTTGTCTCCAGAAAATTTACTGCTTGATGTACGAACTGTAAAGGAATTTGAAGCAGGGGCCATTGGCCAGGCAATTAATATTCCAATAGATGAAATTCGTGAAAGATTACATGAGTTGCCAAGGGATAAGAAAATATATATTTACTGCGAAGCAGGGTTGAGGGGATACCTGGCACATCGTATCCTGCGTCAGGAAGGTTTTGACGAAGTATATAATCTCTCAGGCGGATACGTTAGTTGGAAAGCAGCAGATACTGAATTAGCACTTGCTTCCAAATTGGCATTGACAGCGGTTGGATAATATTTTTTTGAGACTTTTAAAGCAATTATTATACCCAGGTAAAGCCATCTTTTCGAATGGGTAATAGGCGAGGACGATAACCCGCTGCGGCCAATGCGTTACACAGTGCCGGTGATACAGTTGGTAAGCCCACTTCACCAACACCTCCTGGTTCTTCTTTACTTTCTACAATATATACTTCCACTGGTGGCATTTCTTTGTATCGAAGTATTTCGTAGCCATAAAAGCCGTCCTGCTCAACTCGACTATCCATTACTGTTATTTCTCCCATCAGCGTTTGTGATAGCCCAAAAGCCAGTGCACCTTGCATTTGGTTAAGTAACCCATCTGGATTAATAACCTGACCACAATCAATTGTAGCCACCACTCTTGTGATTTTAAATTTTTTGGGTCCTACTAATTCTATTTCAATTGCATGAGCAGCATAGGCTTTTGCAAAAACAAAACTATGGGTAGCCAGTCCTATAAAATGATTAGGACTGCGGGAATTTTCCCATCCTATTTTTTCTGCAGCTAATTTTAATACCCCGGCAATTCTAGCGGGAGATTGTACGATAGCAGCGGGGTCATCGCCTGTTTTAAAATCTGGCCTATTTTCGAGTAAGGATAACCGATATGCAAGAGGATCTTTCTTACAAATAGTGGCAATTTCATCAATAAAACATTCTACAGGAAAAGTATTGGCGCAAATATCCACTGCCCTTAACCAACCACGGTTAATGTTAAATTCAAGTCCTGTATAACCAGTTTTTATATTGGGGAAATCGTAGCAGAAACTCTTGTCAAGTCCACTCATTTCCGGGGCATTTTTGGTATTAGGCCCTTCCGTCATAGTGGCTACAGGAGTACCCAGCACATGGTGTTGCCAAGCCAGTACATTGCATTGATCATCTATGGTTGCTTTTAAAAAATGATAATTGGCAGGTCGGTATGGGGAAAACTTAGTATCATCAGTTCTTTCCCATACAAGTTGAACAGGTTTGTCTATTTGTTTAGCAATCTTTACTGCTTCCATGGCAAATTCAAAATGCAACCTGCGACCAAATGCTCCTCCCATAAGGGTAAGGTTCATTTTAATGTTTTCTTTTTTAAAACCAAAATCGGACGCAATGGTATTAACTGCCCAATCTGGTAATTGTAATCCACCCCAAAGTTCACATTGATCTCCCTTTACAGCAGCTATAAAATTCATAGGCTCAATGGTGGCGTGTGCTAAAAAGGGCGCTGCATAAGCAGCAGTGATTTCCTTATTGCCTTTAACGGATTCCACTTTACCCTTGGTATAGGTTTCATACTGTGGTGGTTGGTTTGCCTTATCCTTGAATTGCGCAAATAGGGCATCTGTATTTTCCTTATTATGTGCGCCTTCGTCCCAAACAATTTTCAATAATTTTCTTGCCTTGATGGCTGTCCAGGTATTGACTGCAATAACGGCAACGCCTGCACGAACATGCATGGGTGCTCCCGTACCTTCATAGCTGACTACTTTTAATACTCCGGGTATTTTCAATGCAGCGCTATCATCCACGCTAATGAGTTTGCCATCCAGTACGGGGCATCTTTCTGCAACAGCATATACCATGCCCTCTACTTTTGTATCGATACCATATTTCGTTTTGCCAGTAAGGATGTCTTTTAGGTTGGCTCTTTTTTCAGATTTCCCTATGATTTTGAAATCTTTCGGATTTTTTAAAGCCACTTCTTTTGGAACAGGTAACAATGCTGCTTGGCAAACCAGCGCTCCATATTTGATGCGCTGCATGGTGATGGTGTTTACCACTTCACCATTGTCTGCAGCACAGGAAGATTCCTTTATTTTCCAAACAGCCGCCGCTGCGCTGATGAGCATTGTTTTGGCTATGGCGCCTGCTTGTCGGAGTGTATTGTAAAGTGTCATTACACTTTGACTACCACCCGTATCATGTGCACCCTCTGTTAATGTTCCGTAGGGTGCAATAGCAACAGTTACATTTTTAAAATCTACTTCCAATTCTTCTGCTACAATCATGGGAAGTGCGGTGTCAACACCTTGCCCCGATTCCTGTTTGGCAACAAAAATGGTAACCTTGCCTTTTTTATCTATTTTCAAATAGGCATTGGGTTGAAAAAACTCACAATCAAAAGGACTGCCTGCCAGCGCTGGAAGGCCCGGTAATAAGAAGCCAATGGCCAATCCTCCGGACGCAAATGAACCCAATTTGATGAATTGTCTGCGGTCAATTATTGCTTTCTTCATGATGATAAGGCTGGTTTATTGATTGATTTCTTCAATGGCATAATGAATGGCTTCCTTAATACGGTGATAGGTTCCGCAGCGGCATAAATTTTCACTCATTGCTTCCTTTATCTCCTCTTCATTTGGTTTTTTATTATTTTGAAGCAAGGCGGCGGCGGCCATCATTTGGCCTGGTTGACAATAGCCGCATTGTGGTACACCTGCTTTTTGCCAGGCTTTTTGTACGGGATGTGATCCATCTTCCGATAGCCCTTCAATGGTCGTTATTTTTTTGCCTACACATTTTGAAATTGGTCGCTGACAAGCAAAGGCAGCCTTGCCATCAAGCATTACAGTGCAGGCTCCACAACTGGCTACACCGCATCCATATTTGGTACCGGTAAGGTTTAGTAAATCCCGGAGTACCCACAATAGGGGCATAGCTGCATCGGCTTCTACCGTATAAGATTTTGTATTGACTTCAATGGTATAACTGGACATAACAGTTGTTTTGGTCTACTGAATTGGGGTGACATAGAAAGATAGTATTTTTTTTCGATTTACAAATATTCGGTAATGTGTAAACAGTTACTGGTGCAGGATATTTCAGACTGATATAATTATTGAATAGAATCGTAAGCGAAATGAAATAGTTGATAAGAATCATGTTTTTACAGCACTCAATTCAGTTTATATTTATAGTATTATTTAGTGATTGCAGCAGTATGTGTTGGATAGATACGCTGTAATGCTATATTAGGTTGACTATGAAAGTTACAGCTTGCTTTAAAACCGATGAGTCGAAAAATCAATTTTCGATACTTTATTTCACTCCACAATGGAAGGGAATAATTTTAATCCTTTTTTTAACTGGCTTTCAATTGCTATTTTACCAAGCTGCAAATGCCCAAATCCCAACTCCACAATGTGCTTGTGCTTATTGCAATTATCCCTGTGGGTCTGGGCATTCTTCTAGTTGTCCCTATTCCAAGAATAGCAGTAGTAGTAGCAATAATTCCGGTTACAACTGGATACAAGCCAGAAAAGAAGCTATCGCTGAGCAGCGATTGACAAGGGCAAGGGAACTAAACCAGTTAGGTATCAATAAATACAATCAGCGTGATTGGGAATCAGCCATCAAATATTTTAAACAAGCATTAAAAAAATCTCCTAGCGATGGCGTAATCAGACAAAATTTAAAAAATGCTGAGAATAATCTGGCCAACGCAAAAGCCTTGGTTGAAAATGCACGTTTAGAAATGCTGCGACAAGAGGAAGAGAGAAGAAGGGCAGCAGAACTTAAAAAAATGGCAGCAGAAAAACAACGGAAGTTTTATGATGACAAATTAGCCATGCTGCAATTGATTAATCGGGCAGGTAAAATTGCTGGGTCAAGTTCAACTAGTTACTTACCAGCAAATAATGTAGTTCCTCCCGCTACCCAATATTTTGCTGCTGCTGGAACAGGCATACATGTAGGGGGATTAACAGAAGAGGAATGGGTGCAGGCACGTGAAATGCAAGCTGCTATTGACAAGATTCAAACAGAATGGCCAATACCCGGTAAAGATATCAAACTGTTGGATGAACTAATTATTAAGCGTAATCGATTATGGGAAAAGGCTATCAGTATACCTGGCCTTACAGCTGATGAAAGAGCTTCATTGCGTTTGAAATTATATACGGCTTCCCTAACGGCCAATTCACCTGAATACCATACCGTGCCAACTGAAAAATTGAAAGCATGGAAAATGATGGTACCTCCCATTAATAATAAAAAGGAACTGAGCTTAATACCCGGACAAACAAGAATGCTGGGAATGATGAGTGAATACAATAGTGATAAAAGTCAGCAGTTGATGGAATATAAAATGGAAAAATTTGTACAACGCAGAATGGGAGAAGAAGCCGGCGAACATTTTAGTCAATTTCTGGCTTTTGTAAAAATTCCTTATACAGCCTTTACGGAAGGAGCTGCAGCTACCAGGGCCGAAGCTGCTGACTATGCGATTGGTTTTATTACTACCCCACAGAGTAGAATTGCTGTAGATGGGGGCCGGATTTATTCCCATATTTTCCTGCAAACCATCAATAAGTTTATGGAAGAAACTGCCAAATCGGTCAACGGATTAGGTGGGCAGATGCGTACTGAAACATTTAAAACAATGGATGATTTGAATACTGGTCATACGGCATTTAAAAAATGGATGCGAATTGAACAATGATAAAATCTAATTCTATATTGCTAGTAATGCTAATGGTGGTTATGTTGATCAGTAGCCCAGTACATGCCCAAAAAACTAAGATAGAAGACCTATTAGCAGGCGCCACGCTCATTTTGCCGGAAAAGGATAGTTTAATTAATGTTAGCTGGGTGCTTCCTCCTTTGCAGGAAGAAAGAGTAACAAATATTAGGGGAAATGCTACTAAGATTAAATTTTCAATTGACAAAATGGGTGACCCCTGGATTCTGTATCAGCAAAATCATATTATGAATCCTGTAAAAGGGTATCGATTTTTAATTTCTGCCTCGCCTGTAGATATGGTTCATTCCGATAATGGAAGCCTTTTTATAACAACAGAAAATGAATTGGGTATTCTGTTACCAATCACCACTTCTTTTAAAGTGGATAGTCAGGTAGTAATGTTTCAGCCTATTAGTGCTTTGCCCATGTCGAATTGCCATATGAGTAAAGGCTTGAATAATAGCTTATATTTAATAGGGTATGATTCGGCAAATGTATGTTATGCGGTATACGTACTTCAATCTGCCATCGATAGCTTAACGCCAGAGTATACATCTAATTCCTGGGGGTTTAGGAAAGTGTATACTTCTAAGGAAAAAATAACTGCAGCTACCGGTAACGGATACCAGCATTTTTTGGCTATTGGAAATACAATGTTGAGTATGTCGGTAAAGGATACCCTGCCCATGCCTGTTCCCGTATATCCGAATGCCGAAATTGTGCAAATACTAATGGATGAACAGGGTGGAATATACTATTCCACTGATTATTCTACGAGTTACTATAATCGAACTACCATACATTTTTTAAACAATGCAGGCAATTCTCTGGCCTATCAAAACGACAAACTTTATATTTTTTTCGAAGGTACACTAGGGTTGGCAATGGTAAATCATATTGGGCGTATTAGGGAAAATAGTGCAATAGGAACTCAGTCAGTGGCTAGGCCAATAATACCATTCAAAGTAATAAGTGCTAATTTTTACGAAACGGGTCCGCCTGCTTATGCTAAAAAAGCATTTGCGTCGAGCTTTGATAAAAAAGTCACGAGATTTATTTCCTGTGAACTTGTAATACAAAATGAAAATAAAGCACAGCAACAGGATCATGAGATAATGCTGAATTGGTATCATGAAAATGGCAGAACTTTTATTGGGGATGTTCAACTATTGAAATATAAACCCGGCATTATCAAACAGGTGGTGCGTTTTTCTTGCGGCGATAAAAAAGCTGGTGCTTTTTATCCGGGCAAGTATACCGTTAAACTATTACTAGATGGCAATGAAATGTATAGTGCAGGTTTTACTATCACAGGAGCAGCAAGTCCATTGCAGCTAATTGAGATGAATGATACAGTTGCTTTATATAAAAGATTACAAAAAGATTTGGATCCAAATATGCTGGATGAAAATAAAAACCCATTGCTTCATAGCGCAATTTCATTTGGATCCGAAGAAGCCGTTAGGCTCTTGTTAATTTATGGTGCAGATCCCAATGCGAAAAATAGCGAAGGACAACCGCCGCTATTTCGGGCCCTGGATTTACCTACTGAAGAAAGTTTACAAAGAATGGCTTTGCTTTTTCAATATGGAGCCAAGGTTAATGTGAAGGATACTTTGCAGCAAACTTTATTGGAAGCAGCTATCATAAATCAAAAAGATTCCAGCATATTGGATTTATTAGTAGAACAAGGTGCTGATATCAATGCTACAATAGAAGGAAGAGATCCAGTTATTTTTTTGGTTGGAAATAATGTTATTGAGGATAATGCCAAGGCTTCCTTGCTGTCATTTATGTTGGAAAATGGCGCAGATCCTAATAGTAGAAATCCATTTGGTGAAACATTTGCTCATGTCATTTGTAAATCTTCAATTGATCCAATCCTTATCGAACTGTTGATTAATGCTGGGCTGGATTTAAATGCCAATTCTTATGCTATAGAAACTGGGGACTCCATTAGCCTGATAAAAACTGTACTTCACCGGTATATAGAAAATAAAGAGACAGCACCAATTCTTGCTGAAAGAAATTGCAAAACTGCTAGCTTATTGATTGGTAATGGTGTAAGGTTGGATACAACTGAAGAAAGAATGCTCTTTTCAACTGGAATGTATCGCCAATTGGATCAGCAATTCATTGCTACCATATTAGATCATAATAAAGTGCTGTTTGATTATGCAAAATCAATAGATCATCCGATTTTGCATGCATATTATATCAATTTCTACTTAGCAGCAGTACAAAAAGCGATTGAGCAGGTTAACCCAGAAACCTCCTATACTACAGCGCTTCAAATCTGCAATTATGCTAAGACCCTAATTGAAAAAGAAAATCCATCTGATTGGCCTATCGTATATTTATACGCTGGTTTGCTAGAATATAAAATGGGTCAGGTCAATAGAGCTACACAATATTTACAAAAATACCTTCAATTATTGCCCAATACTGAGGCAAATAAAGAAGTAAGGGTATCAGTAAACACATTGATTAGTCAATATAATGGGAGGTAGTCTCTAGCCATTTTTTTAATCAAACCAATTCCTAGTTTATACTTAACTTACCATATGCTTCGCTTGTTTTGGAAATTGTATTGGAAATTATCAGGATGGAAAATAGCTGGTTCTTTCCCTTATGAGTATAAAAAAATGGTTTTGGCTGTGGGCCCTCATACTAGTTGGAAAGATATACTGGTAGGATTTGCTGCTAGAAATGCCTTAAATATTCACCACGCAAAATTTGTTGGGAAAAAAGAGTTGTTTGATGGTCCATTTGGTTGGTTATTCAAATGGTTAGGTGGCACACCCGTAGATAGATCGAGTAAGCATGGAATGGTTAGTCAGGTTGCAGCTGCTTTTGAAGCAAATGAACGATTTATTGTAGGGATTGCACCGGAGGGAACAAGGAAAAAAGTAGACAAATTAAAGTCAGGTTTTTATTATATCGCAAAAGCCGCAAAAGTGCCCATCGTACCAATTGGACTCGATTTTGAAAATAAGTTATTACGTATAGGTAGCCCCTGCTGGCCTGGCGATTCTGAGGAAGCGGACATGCAATCGATTCTTGCGTTTTTCACTGAAATTAAGGGGCAGGATCCTTCCTTGGATTTACGTCATCTCAAATAAATATACCCCAGCATTTGATAATAAATTGCCAATAATGACGGGAATCATTTTCGGGTAATCAACAGAGTCTTAACTTTATCTACTGAATGATTTTAATGTATAGTGGCTGCTGTTGTCTGCATTCAGTTCAACGATGTTAAAAAAAATGCTATGAAATTTGGATTGCTTTCTATTTTTGCTTGCTTGTTTTTGCTACAGTGTAATACAAAAACAGCCGATAAAGAAGCCGCTGCAGTAAAGGAAGCTGATTTTGTTATTAAATCAGATTCGCCCAATATTAAAACGGATGAACACTATTTATGGGAGCCCGACCCCAATGCAAAGAAGGGTATAACAATGATTCGTACACGCCCAATTTCAAAGGACTCACTAACGGTGAGTGCTATCCTAAATTTATTGAATGAGACATATCCTGAAATAAAACTTGATTCAGTTCGTCAATCTCAAGACACCGTGTTTATTGCTATTCGGAAAAGCACTTATCTCACCCGTCAAATGGGCTCCTATGGAGCAGATTCCTATTTGGCAGAAGTGACCTATAATCTCACTGAAATTAGTGGCGTCAATTTTGTCGATATTCGATTCAAAGAAGGGGAGCACGCTTCACCTGGCACATATAGTAGAACAGACTTTGTTTCAATGAGCCATTGACTATCTAAAATTTCATTCCACTTTTTTTTCTCCATTTTTTATGTATGATTTAATTTAAATAATTATGAAGTATACAGTAAAAGCCAATGATTTTGAATTTGCCTATACAGATGAAACGCTTCAACAGGCAGATATTGAGAAAATTGGACCTGCACATTACCATGTACTATCCAATCATTCTTCCATAAAAGCTGCCGTTAAAAGTGCAGATTTGATGGCAAAAAAAATTTTCGTTGAATTGGAAGGCGTTCGTTACGAAGTAATCATCAAAGATGAACTGGATAGCATGTTGGATAGTATGGGGTTTGGAAAAAGCACAGAAAAACAAATTAAAGAAATCAAAGCACCAATGCCAGGATTGGTTTTGGAGATTGCCGTAAAGGCGGGGGAATCGGTAGAAGCAGGCCATAAATTATTGGTATTAGAAGCGATGAAAATGGAGAATAGCATCATACTTCCAACCAATGCCATCATTAAAAGAATAGCTGTTACTGCGGGCCAGGCTGTTGAAAAAGGTCAATTGTTGATTGAGTTGGAGTAAATAATTAATTGATTAGACAGAGATAAATTTATCTTATGCAAAAAATATTAGTAGCCAACCGGGGCGAAATTGCCTTAAGAATAATGAGAACCATTCGTGCGATGGGCATTCAATCGGTCGCAGTTTTTTCTGAAGCAGATAGAAAAAGTCCGCATGTACTCTATGCAGATGAAGCAGTTTGTTTGGGACCTGCTCCCTCTGCACAATCCTATCTGAATGGAGAAAAAATAATAGCCTTGGCAAAATCATTACAGGTAGATGGCATTCATCCTGGTTATGGATTTTTAAGTGAAAACGCAACATTTGCCCAGGCTGTAAAGGAAGCAGGTATTGTATTCATAGGACCGGATGCTGCTGCCATGCGTATCATGGGTTCTAAATTGGCAGCAAAAGAGTGCGTGAAAAAATATAATATTCCCATGGTGCCAGGCATTGATGAAGCCATTGAGGATGTAGTGCTAGCAAAAAAAATTGCTGCACAAGTAGGATACCCGATACTTATCAAAGCCTCTGCAGGTGGAGGAGGCAAGGGAATGAGAATTGTAGAAAAAGAAGCTGATCTAGAAGAACAAATGCAAAGGGCCGTTAGTGAAGCAAAATCTTCTTTTGGAGATGGTTCAGTCTTCATTGAAAAGTATGTGAGTTCGCCCCGTCATGTGGAAATACAGGTATTGGCCGATCAGTATGGAAATGTTGTACACTTGTTTGAAAGAGAATGCAGCATTCAGCGAAGGCACCAGAAGGTTGTTGAAGAATCCCCCTCTTCGATACTTACTCCTGCGTTAAGAAAAAAAATGGGAGAAGCAGCCGTTATGGTAGCAAAATCCTGCAACTATACCAGCACCGGTACAGTAGAATTTTTAATGGATGCGGAATTGAATTTTTATTTCCTCGAAATGAACACCCGCTTGCAGGTTGAACATCCAGTAACGGAGATGATTACTGGGATTGATCTGGTAGCAGAACAAATAAAAATTGCACGCGGCGAAAAACTCAGTTTTTCACAAGATGATTTACAAATTAACGGGCACGCCTTGGAATTGAGAGTATATGCAGAAGATCCATTAAATAATTTTCTTCCTTCCATAGGAACACTTACTAAATACGAAAAGCCTATTGGCGAAGGAATAAGGGTGGATGATGGTTATGAAGAAGGAATGGCTATTCCAATTTATTATGATCCAATGATTGCCAAATTGGCCACTCATGGGAAAGACCGAAACGAAGCCATTCAAAAAATGAAGGAAGCGATTCGCCTTTACAGAATAGAAGGGGTAGCTACTACACTGACCTTTGGAACATTTGTATTTGAGCACGATGCTTTTGTGTCAGGAAAATTTGATACACATTTTGTAAAGAATTATTACACTCCTGAGGCATTGGTAGAAAAGCAAAGGGCGCATGCTGCGATTGCATCCTTAGTAGCCTTGAAATATTGGAAGGAGCAATTGGCGATTGCCCGCCCAGTTGAGCATAAAACAACCAGTTGGAAAAGAAGACTAGCATAATATTATCTGAGGTCCATTGACATCACTTATTAAAGAATGAAAAATAGCATTACATGAAATCAAGAATTGAAATACTCAGAGAAAAATTGGAGGTAGGAAAGCAGGGTGGTGGAGAAGCAAGAAATAGTACACAGCATAAGAAAGGAAAACTTACGGCAAGAGAACGCATATACCTGTTAATGGATGAAGGTAGTTTTGAAGAAATTGGCGCATTGGTCTTGCACCGTACCAAGGATTTTGGAATGGAAGATCAGCAATATTATGGAGATGGTGTAATAACAGGATATGGTACTGTCAACGGCAGATTGTTATATGTATTTGCGCAAGACTTCACCGTTTTTGGTGGCGCTTTATCGGAAACGCATGCAGAAAAAATTTGTAAGATTATGGACCTTGCCATGAAAACTGGTGCACCGCTTGTTGGACTCAATGATTCTGGTGGCGCACGTATTCAGGAAGGTGTTCGTTCACTCGGAGGATATGCTGATATTTTTTACCGCAATGTGTTGTCTTCTGGTGTTATCCCTCAAATATCTGCCATCATGGGCCCCTGTGCAGGTGGCGCTGTTTATTCTCCAGCCATCACTGATTTTACCATCATGGTGGAACATACTAGTTATATGTTTGTTACCGGACCTAATGTTGTAAAAACGGTCACCAATGAGGAAGTGAGTGCTGAGGAATTGGGTGGTGCGTCTACCCATTCGGTGAAGTCGGGAGTAACTCATCTTACTGCATCCAATGACATGGATTGTATTCTGCAGATTAAAAAGTTATTAAGTTATCTACCCCAGAATTGTGAGGACATAGTTTTAAAATTACCTTATACATTGGTAGATGAAACCAGACCAAACTTAGAGACAATTATTCCTGCCAATACACATCAGCCTTACGATATGCGCACTGTAATTAATGGTATATGTGATGCGGATAGTTTTTTTGAGGTACACAAAAATTATGCAGAAAACATAGTGGTAGGTTTTGCCAGGTTAGCCGGTAGAAGTATTGGAATTGTAGCCAACCAACCACTTTGTCTGGCTGGGGTGTTAGATATTGATAGTTCTAAGAAAGGAGCAAGATTCACACGGTTCTGCGATTGCTTTAATATACCATTATTAGTGCTGGTGGATGTGCCTGGATTTTTACCAGGAACAGATCAGGAGTGGAATGGTATTATTACCAACGGAGCTAAATTATTATATGCATTGAGTGAAGCAACAGTGCCGAGAGTAACGGTTATAACACGAAAGGCTTATGGTGGTGCCTACGATGTGATGAATTCAAAACATATTGGTGCCGATATGAATTATGCCTGGCCCAGTGCCGAAATTGCCGTCATGGGTGCCAAGGGCGCCAGCGAAATCATTTTCAAAAAAGAAATAGCGGAAGCAGAAGACCCTGCTAAAAAACTATTAGAAAAAGAAGCGGCTTATGCCGAAAAATTTGCTACGCCATACCTCGCAGCTGAAAGAGGTTTTATTGATGAAGTTATAGAGCCGAAAGATACCCGTACAAAATTAATTAAGGCATATGCCATGTTGGAGAACAAGGTCGCCAAAAGGCCCAGAAAAAAACATGGGAATATTCCATTATAAAAAAGGCATTAATTTTTTCATATCCCGCCTTTTCTTTGTTGCCATTTTTTGAAATACACCTTATTTCAAAACAATTATTCCATGTTTTTGTTAGAAAGCATTGGTTATATGAATTTTATGATTCAACGATATCAGCAATTATTTTTCCTGCTATTAGGCATGGGATTATTTGTTTTTAACTCCTGTACTAAGCAATCAGGACATTCGTCAACACGGGTAGTCAACAATGGAAATCCTGCTTTTACCGATTCCGGCAATTTGCGATTACTTGCACTTGGCGATAGTTATACCTATGGACAATCTGTACCAGCAACCGATCGTTTCGTTAATCAAACCATTGTAAGATTAAGGGCAGATGGCGTTGCCATGAAATATCCAGCCGAAATTATTGCACAAACTGGATGGACAACACAAAATTTATTGAATGCTATCAATGGGGCTAGTTTAGCTGGGACCTATGATTTGGTTACATTATTAATTGGTGTAAACAATCAGTTTCAACACAGAGATACAGCCGAATATAGAATACAATTTACCCAATGTTTGAATAAGGCCATTGCCTATAGTGGCAATCGAGCTAATCGAGTTTTTGTATTGAGTATTCCTGATTATGGCGCTACACCGTTTGGAATGAGTAATGCGATCCAGATAGGGATGGAGATTGATCAGTTTAATGCTATCAATAAAGATATTTGTGTTAGGCAAGGTATCGATTATACAGACATAACTAGTTCCAGCAGATTGGCCAGTGTTGATCCTTCATTAGTTGCTGCTGATGGATTACATCCATCGGGGCTCGAATACGCCAAATGGGCTGCAATGTTAACTCCGAAAATGCTGCCATTTGTAAAATAAGTGCTACAAAGAATTTGGTAATTGAATTAGCTTGTTCAATGTAGATTTAACTAACTTTAACTGTTCAAGCTACCAGGAAAGACACCGAATAAATGTTCGGTGAAATGAAATCAACCATAGTCATTGTTTTTTTAATTTTTACATTCAGTGCCCATTGCCAATACAATTTTTATTTTGGCAATATACATGCGCATACTTCTTATTCAGATGGGAATAAAGACAGTGCCACCACGGGCTGCTTTTACCCTGGTCAGGATTTCTACTTTGCGAAAAGTAGTTATCATATGGATTATCTGGGTATATCAGAACACAATCATTATAGCTCCAATAATAATCCTGGTATGCATGTGGCAGATTATAGTAAGGGATTATTACAGGCAGACACTGCAAATGTTGATGGGACTTTTGTTTGCATGTTTGGTTTTGAATGGGGCGTAATAAGTAATGGTGGGCATGTAGTTACTTATGGTATGCCTTCATTGGTTGGATGGGAATCAGGAACTGGGGCATGGGGTAATTCTAATAACTATGATATCTTTTGTGCAAAATCTGACTATATCAGTTTCTGGCCAATTATCAATTCTTACCCCACAGCTTTTTGCACATTGGCGCATCCTCAAAACGGCGATTACAACGATTTATTAGGCACACTTGCCTATTCTGCTACTGCCGATAATGCAATAGCAGGCGTGGCGATAAGAAGTGGTTCGGCTATGTCCGTTACCACCGATTATTCTGATGTTGCACCTACTTTATATGAATCTTCCTATTTAAAAGCATTGGCAAAGGGTTACCATGTTGGTCCTACTGCAGATCATGATAACCATTATACAACTTTTGGGAGAACCAATCATACCCGAACAGTTGCATTGGCAACCACTCTAAAAAGGGATAGTATTATGGCTGCGTATAAGGCTATGCGTTATTATTCTTCCGATGACTGGGATGCGCAGGTAAATTTTACTATTAACGGCACTGTCATGGGCACCAGTATCAATACCGATCTCAATACATCTGTATCAGTGAATATTGTGGATGCCATGAATAATGTTGGTGCGGCTGACCCTATCAATAAAATTGAACTGTATTATGGTGTTCCCGGTTCTGGATTCAACGCTACAATACTGAGTTCCTCCACTAGTAGCAATACTTTCAACTATGTACATCCCACTAATATTGGGGATCAGTATTATTATTTTGTAAAAATTACGGAGACGGATGGAGATATTATTTGGACCTCTCCTATTTGGGTTACCAGAACGTTGACAATTATTCCAATTGATTTAATTTCTTTCACGGGAAAAGAAATCAAAGAAGGCATTGGATTACAGTGGGCCACCGCACAGGAAATGTCGGTCAATTATTTCGATATTGAAAGATCATTGGATGGCCAGCATTTCAGTTCTATTGGTAGGGTGCCCAGCACATTTCATAATTCAAATACCAGAACGGATTATGCAATGATTGATAAACAACCAACAGCCGGCCTTAATTACTATCGCTTAAGGGAAGTAGATATTAGTGGAAGAACTATTTATTCGAATATTATTGCTATTAATAAATACGTTCCTGCATTGCTGTTGAGTGTGTATCCCAATCCTGTTCATGATTTGCTTTCTGTAAAATGCACCACAGCAAATGACCTATTTGTAGTTGCTAAAATTTACAACAGCGACGGGCATGAAATAAAAATATTTACGAGTCAAATTAGGTCAGGGCAATCCATAATTAATACTCAGGTGGCTGATTTTCCTGCCGGACTTTATTTCCTAAATCTCTTTGACAAAGGGAGAAGAATTGGGGAAACTGTTTTTATCAAACAATAAATGGTTGATATTAAAAAAATGTAAACAGGGTTAAAGTTTGTCCAGCCGTTGTACACCTGGTATTTCATCTATTAATCCTTCTCCATAAGCAGTTGCAGGTGTTTGATAGCCTGTTTTTACTTCAGCACTGAGAATTTTTTTGGCAATCAATAAGGAGCTATGCGTTGTAAGCGTATACCCTTCGGGTGCGCTTATCCGTAAGCTGATTGTTTTTCCCTTTGCATCTGTTGCCTGACCCCAAACCAAGCTAATGGCTTTGGCCCTTTGTTCATCAGTTGGACCGGCGGGACGTTGATTAATCTTCTTTTTAATGTAATTGCGCATCCAGTTGGTACGCAGCAACCAGTTAAATAAGGGCTGGAGTTTCAATAGTACATATACAAATGGCTTAATGCCGGTATAGGTAGTGATATTAGGGATGCGGGTGCTGAACCAGGCAGTAGAAATATCTCCCCAGGGTATGCTCATCACAAATATTTTTTTGATTCCAAAGTCAATCCATTTACCAGTATGTCCTAAGTTGGTACGAATAATTTTTCCACCCACTCTGGCAGCTCCGCCTTCTCCTAATTTACCTGCCATGGTCATAGCCGTTCCATGCGATATTGCTCCCCCCAGTGTTGCAAATGCCAATTCCAATGATACGGCATCTGGCATTTTATTTTTTAATGCCATTGCAATACAATCAGTAGGCACTACATCAAATCCAGCGCCGGGCATTAATAAAATACCCGCATTTACGGCCGCTTCATGACAGGATTGAATCATTTCAAATACTGCTATATCACCATTGATATCGATATAGTGGGTACCTGTTTGCAGGCAAGCTTCAATCATTTGCCGGGCAGTGAATTGAAATGGGCCAGCAGCATGGATAACTAGCTTTACAGATTTCAGTGCCTCAATAAGCGATGGCTTGTTATCCAAATCAATAATAAGAAAAGGCAGGTTCAGCTCTTTTGCCAAAGGTTCGATAAGCGCTTGGGTTCTTCCGGCTAGTATTGGCTTAAGTTGGTATTCATTTGCATAGCGTGCTATTAATTTGCCTGTGTAGCCATTGGCTCCATAGAGTAGAAATGAATTTGTTTGCATGAATTAAAAATACAAAAGAAAATGCAGGATTAGGCTTTATTCAGCATTCGTAATACTGTTATTGCCGGCAGGTGGAATTGTTTCATCTAATATTTGAAGTAGCTTCTTAATCATTTCGATATGCAATAATAATTTTCCATTCTCTGTTTCAATATTAATATACCGTCTATTTTTTTCACCGAAATACACACTTAATGAACCATCTCTTCTTGCATTGGCATTGTCTTGCCAAATAGAATTATAACAGTTTTCAACCATTTTTAAATACAATACACTATCTGTGGTAAGCGCAATGTCGTCAAAGTCTTGCAAGCTATCCACATAAACTGCTTTGGCATCAATGCGACGGTCGCCTTTTGGCAGGTAATTTTTTATAGAGAAATCGCCATTGGTATTATTGTGTAGCGAAACAATACAGGTAGTTGTATCAGGAATTAGCTGAAGGATACGTTTGCCAAATTTTTCAATTTCATCAATAGCTTCTTTACTAATTCTTCCGCTGGTTCTTAGTGTTTGTTCTATACCTGCCCTCGAATAAATTCGATTGGCATCAAAGGAATAGGATTTGTTTTTTAAACGGAATTTAATATTCCTTTTTCCTTTATTAACTAGCTTAATGATGGTGCCGCCTGTATAGGTAAGGATGGCCTTGGCTGCAGCCACCGAAGTGGGTTCGCTATCATGTACATTGATATAAACAATGTCTTTTTTATCGCCATACTGCAATACCTTAATGGGAATACGTGCATCTCCCAATGAATAATAAATGGTTTGCTCGATGGGCTTTAATGGTGCGCCAGCATTTGCAGGCTGCCACATACGAGGTTGCGCCATACATATATTAAAGGAACCTAATAATATAAAAAGAATACAATTTTTCACTGCCGGGTTTTGTTAAAAATAAGTAAGTTGGTTAAAATAACCATACCCTGTTAAGGGTAATTTCAACTTTTAACTTACTACAATGCTCCGGTCAGGCTAATTACAAGAACCGACTATTTGATTTTATCTGAAAATTCCTGCAAAAAATCAGCAGTTAAATAATAACTGTATCTGTTACATGCATGGCACCATTCGATATTTTGGCATCACGTGCAAGTATATTGATTTCGCCAATACTTATTTTGCCATTCTTTTCCTGGATCAATAATTCTTTGCCATTCAAATTGGTAAGTTTATCGCCATTCTTAAGATCAGCGAATAAAATTTTACCGTGTACAATATGGTTGTTTAATAAGTGTGCGAGTTTTGCTCTGTTTTGAGGCTCTAGTAAATTATCCATCATTCCTTTTTCTAATTTTTCAAAGGCCAGGTCGGTTGGAGAGAAAATGGTAAAGGGGCCAGTACTGCTTAGTAATTGATCTATATCAGAGGCGTGTACGGCTTTTTTTAATGCTTTCAGGTTTTTATCTACGTTCACTACCTGGGTAATATTTGACATAATGGTTGATTTGAATGCCGGCAGTATTACCGGTATTTAAAGGAAGGTAACCTTTATAACCCAGCAATGTTGTTAAATCTTTGGCAGATGACCATTAGTGCTTATCGCTGGTCTGCCGAATCCTTCATTAGTTGTAGTGTTTACTTGTATTTACGGGGAAAAATAAATTTGTTATTCAAATCTTGCTTATAATGGATTGAAAGCCTGCATCGATTAGGTGGTAAGTACAGGAATTGGAGAAGAATGATTTGTGGCTATTCGAGTAGGGCCCTGCCTATCGGTACACCCTAACGATTAGGAGGCCCGTTGAGCAAAAAGCCAAAGCGAGGAAATGCGCTTGATAAAATTACATGAATAACCGTTACTAACAGAAAGGGATATACGAAAAGTATATCCCCTTTTTGTGTATAGGATCAACAAAAAAAATTGTGAGATTACTTGGCCTTTTCAAGTATCTTAATATAGTTTGCCCGCTCATAGGCAGTAGGGTCGGAAATATTTTGCTGACTCATACTTCCTCTAAATGCTTCCAGATTATCGAAACCCATCATATACATCCAGTCCTGCAATTCTTTATTCATGGTTTTCAAATATGGAATGCCATTCTTGTATAAAGAAGAAGCTGTCATCACCACATCTGCTCCTGCGAGAATATATTTGATTACTTCCACTGCACTTTGTACACCAGTAGTAGCTGCAAGCGACAATTGTACTTTATTATATAATAAGGCAATCCAAAGCAATGGGAGTCGGATTTCACTGGATTCACTATAGTGTAAATCGGTTTTCAAAACAAGTTCGTTGATATCGAAATCGGGTTGGTAAAACCTGTTAAAGAATACCAAACCATCGGCGCCAGCATTTTTCATACGCAACGACATATTACCCATTGCACTGAAATAAGGATTGAGCTTTACTGCCACTGGAATTTTTACTGTTTGCTTGATATTAGATATGATATTCAAGTAGCGGTGCTCAACTTCAGATGTTGACATGGTAATATCACCAGGAATGAAAAAGATATTAATTTCAATGGCATCGGCACCTGCTTGTTCCATCATTTTAGAATAATCAATCCAACCTTCGTTGGTTATTCCGTTTAAACTTCCAATGATGGGAATATTAACCCTTTCCTTGGCTTTTCTGATATGTTCCAAATAGTCATCAGTGCCCATATTAAACTCATCCAGATTGGGGAAATAATCCAAGGCTTCTGCAAAAGCATAAGAAGTTTCCGACATTACTGATTTGAATTTTGCCTCTTCATTTCTTATTTGTTCTTCAAACAAAGAAAATAATACCACCGCACCTGCACCATTGTCTTCCATTCTAACAATATTATCTGATTGTTCAGATAGTGTACAGGCGGATACAATAATGGGGGAATTTAAATTTAACCCCATGTATTTTGCTTGCATTTTCATTTTCTTAATTTTTATTTTTTAGTAATCCGGCACCACCGAAGCGGCTCCTGCTTTATTATGTTATACATTAACCTATAGGTACAAAATCACTTGCTTTTTTGGTAGCCAGCTCCTCATAATTCTTCCATTTCAGGTTTACCAATTCTTGTGCATGTTGCATTAAGTTTTCAGCTACTTCCGGATTAGTCATAGTGAGTACTTTATATCGTAACTCATTATAAGCATAATCCCTCAGTGCCATTGTAGGCCTTGTTGAATCCAGTACAAAAGGATTTTGATTTTTCTTCCTCAATACAGGATTGTATCTTAATAAAGGCCAATGTCCACTGGCAACTGCTTTGTTTTGTTGGCTCAGTCCATCTTTTAAATCATAGCCGTGTGCAATACAATGGCTATACGCAAGTATCAGTGATGGTCCATCATAAGCTTCTGCTTCTCTCATTGCTAAAAGCGTTTGTTGTGGATTAGCACCAAATGCTACTCTTGCAACGTATACATTTCCGTAAGAGATGGCTTGCATAGCCAAATCCTTTTTACCTCCAGATTTACCACCTGCTGCGAATTTAGCAGTGGCCGCTGTTGGCGTTGATTTGGATGACTGTCCACCTGTATTAGAATACACTTCGGTATCGAGTACCAGGATATTGATATTTCTTCCACTTGCCAATGCATGATCCAAACCACCATAGCCAATATCATAAGCCCAACCATCGCCACCAATCAGCCATACACTGCGGCGTACCAATTGGTCGGCTACAGATAATAGATGCTGTGCTGGAGAAGAACTCATGGTACGCAATTGTTCTTTTAGTTTTTGTACCCTCAAATGCTGTATTGCTAATTCAGATTCCAGCACTTGTTTGGCATTGAGTATTTCATCTACCTGAGCTTCGCCTAATTCATTTTTAAGCTCGAGTAAATATTGTTTGGCAGAGCCTAATTGCTTGTCAGCAGTAATGCGCATACCCAAACCAAATTCGGCATTGTCTTCAAACAAGGAATTAGACCAAGCCGGACCACGTCCGTCTTTGTTGACAGCCCAAGGAGTTGTGGGCAGGTTACCACCATATATGGACGAACAACCTGTTGCATTGGCAACTAATAAACGCTCACCGAATAATTGTGATAACAATTTCAAATAAGGTGTTTCGCCACAACCAGCACAAGCGCCAGAGAATTCAAATAATGGTTCGAGGAACTGTGCTCCATGTACAGTGGAGAAATCAATTTTAGAGCGGTCATTCCATGGAATATTTTCAAAAAATTCAATATTTTTCTTTTCTGTTTCAAGTACGGGTTCTTTTTCACCCAAATTAATTGCCTTACGGCTACGGTTAGACGGATCTGAAGAAGGACAAACCTCTACGCAGAGATTGCAACCTGTACAATCTTCTACATATACTTGCAAGGTATAATTGGTTTCAGGAAAACCTCTTGCATTTATCGGAGCTGATTTAAATCCATCAGATGCTTTTTCCAAATGGTCTTTGTGATAAAATTTTGCACGGATAACACTGTGTGGGCAAACATAGGCACAGTTACCACATTGAATACATAAATCAGGTTCCCATAAAGGTACCAGGTCTGATATATTTCTTTTTTCCCATTGTGTGGTGCCACTTGGATAAGTGCCATCGATAGGCATTTTACTTACTGGCAAATCATCACCATGACCAGCCATCATTACGGCAGTAATATCCTTTACAAAATCGGGCGCTTTATCAGAAACTATTTGCAATACATTCACTGCAGCAGATACTGTTTTAGGATAGTCTACTTCGTAAAGATTAGCCAAAGTGGCATCTACCGCTTTAAAATTTTGATCAATTACTTTCTGACCTTTTCTAGAGTAGGATTTTTCAATGGCTTTTTTAATTTGCTTGATGGCATCTTCTCTTGGTAATACACCTGATAATGCAAAATAGCAGGTTTGCATGATGGTGTTGATGCGGCCTGTCATACCAGTATCGCGGGCAACAGCAGTGGCATCAATCACATACAGCTTTAATTTTTTATCAATGATGCTTTTTTGTACCTGTCCTGTTAGTTTACTCCATACTTCTGCTTTATCATAAGGACTATTGATAAGGAAAGTAGCACCTTCCTTAGCAAAATCCAGCATCTCTACTTTTTCAATAAAATTGAATTGATGGCAGGCAATAAAATCTGCTTTAGTAATCAAATATGGAGCACGAATAGGATTTGGTCCAAAGCGTAAATGTGATACGGTTCTGGCACCTGATTTTTTTGAATCATAAACAAAATACCCTTGTGCAAACAGGTCGGTATTTTCTCCAATGATTTTAATAGTATTTTTATTAGCACCCACGGTACCATCAGCACCTAAACCAAAGAATAATCCTTGTCTCCAGGCTGATTCATCCAATGTATAGCTAGGGTCATAACTAAGACTAGTATGTGTTACATCATCATTGATACCAATGGTGAAACCATTTTTTGGATGCTCTTTCTTAAGTTCATCATACACAGCTTTAACCATTGCTGGAGTAAACTCTTTAGATGAAAGTCCATATCTGCCACCAACCAGGTTCGGCAATTTTTTTATTAAGCCTTTTTGTAAAGCTTCAACTAATGCAGCTAGTACGTCTTGATACATTGGTTCTCCAGATGCACCTGATTCTTTAGTGCGATCTAATATAGCAATAGATTTTACACTAGCAGGAATGGCTTTTATCAAATGTTCCAATGAGAATGGGCGATACAATCTTACTTGCACCAAGCCAGTTTTTTCACCTGCAGCATTGAGTGCTTGCATGGTTTCATCAACGGTTTCTCCTCCAGAGCCCATAATGATAATGACTCTTTCAGCATCCGGTGCTCCTGTATATTGGAAAAGTTCATATTTTCTTCCAGTCATCGCAGCAAAATCCTTCATCACGTCTTCAACGATGCCAGGCATGTTATTGTAAAATGTATTGACTGTTTCTCTTCCCTGAAAATAAATATCTGGGTTTTGAGCGGTACCTCTAATGAAGGGATGTTCAGGATTCAATCCTCTACTCCGATGAGCAAAAACCAATTCATCAGGAATCATCGATCTGATTTGGTCATCGCTTAGCAATTCCAATTTATTTACTTCATGTGAAGTTCTAAAGCCATCAAAGAAATGGATGATGGGTATTCTTGATTTTAAAGAAGCTACCTGTGCAATTAAAGCAAAGTCGTGGGCTTCTTGTACGCTAACAGAACTTAACATGGCAAAGCCGGTAGTACGTGCTGCCATAACATCCTGGTGATCGCCAAAGATGGATAATCCTTGTGCAGCCAATGAACGCGCTGCAACATGAAATACTGCAGCTGTCAATTCTCCTGCAATTTTATACATATTGGGTAGCATCAGCATTAAGCCCTGCGATGCAGTAAAAGTGGTTGTTAGTGAGCCGGTTTGTAAGGCACCATGTACGGTTCCTGCAGCACCTGCTTCACTTTGCATTTCCATAATATCTGGTACAGCACCCCAAATATTTTTTAATCCTTTAGCCGCCCACTCATCAGCCAATTCGGCCATGGTAGAAGAAGGAGTAATAGGATAGATGGCACATACTTCATTGGTACGGTAAGCCACATACGCAGCTGCTTCATTACCATCGATCGTAGCGATTAATTTTTTATTTTTCGACATCGTTAGTTGAATTAACAGGTTCAGGAATCATTTCTATTGCATGGCAGGGGCATTGTTCATAGCAAACTGCACAGCCAGTGCAAGCATTATAATTAAATTTATAGCGGTTGCCTTTTCCTAATTTAATGATGGCATCTTCAGGGCATGCACCAAAGCAACCATCGCATTCGAAGCAATTACCACAACTGAGGCAGCGTTGAGCTTCAAAACGAACAGCAGCTTCTGGAAGGCCGGCGATAATTTCATCAAAACTTTTTATTGCTTCAGCAGGGGCCAGTTTTTCTTGTGTTTTCTGTGGTGCTTCTGTTTCGTACCACATATGCAATTTGCGGTAACCTGCAGTGGGATGTTTATCTGGTTTTTGATAAGGTTCTTGCAACAGAAAACCATGAATATACTTGGCAGCTTTTTTTCCTTGTCCAATAGCGATAGTAGAGCTTCTGTTTTCACCTGGCAACATATCTCCCCCGGCAAAAACACCTTCTTCTCCAGTCATCCGTTGAATATCTATTTGCACGGTGCCATCTTCATTTACTTTGATGCCATTGATACTTCTTAAGAATCCACTATCTGATTCCTGGCGATTCGCCATAATCAAAACATCCGCATCAATGGTTTCGAAAGTGCCAAGCCCTACAACTTTTCCTTTTTCAACCTTGGTATTTTCAAGGGTAATTTTTTTATTTTCAATTTTATTAATGCATTTTAATAACTGTACATCTACACCTTCTGCCAATGCATCTTCTGTTTCATAATCATAGGCAGGCATTAATTTTTTATCCCCTGGGAAATAAACGGCTACTTCGGAACCAAAGCGTTTGATGATACGGGATAGATACAAAGCCAATTTGCCTCCACCATATACCACTACTTTTTTCCGTAGATAAGGCGATGAATTAGTTTTTACTTCATGGAAGAAACTAAATGCATCACGGATATAAACTGAATTGTCTTGTTGAAAATTTTCAGAATGAATCAATTGTGCTCCAATGGCGAGGTATACCGCATCAAACTTACCAGCTTCTTTTTCCTCTAATAAATCTTTTACTTTATAGTTGAGTCGAATTTTAACACCCATATTTACGATGCGTTGCACTTCTGCATCCAATATTTCTTTTGGTAAGCGATAATCGGG
This sequence comes from Chitinophaga pinensis, assembly GCA_943367825.1. Classification (GTDB taxonomy): domain Bacteria; phylum Bacteroidota; class Bacteroidia; order Chitinophagales; family Chitinophagaceae; genus Ferruginibacter; species Ferruginibacter pinensis_J. The sequence continues at coordinate 92,804 of CALRKF020000002.1, read as the reverse complement.
AACACCAGACCAAAGTAAGCCACCTGCATGACCAGCTGCTTCAAAAATTTCAACGGTATGACCCATACGGGCCAATTGATATGCGGCAGATAGTCCACCAGGACCAGCACCTACAATCAATACACGTTTTCCACTGGGTTTAGCTGTATATCGAATGGGCCACTGTTCTTTGATGGCCTCATCTCCTATATATCTTTCTACTGCATGAATATTGACAGTATTGTCAATATGATTGCGATTGCATCCTGTTTCGCAGGGCTTCACGCAAACACGACCCATCAATCCTGGAAAGGGGTTGTCCTCCACTAATGCTTGAAAAGCCTCAAAATAATTGCCTGCTTGTGCATGTGAAAGCCATGCCTGAATGTTTTCTCCTGCAGGACAAGCACTATTACAGGGAGGCATGAAATCAACATAAAGAGGCCGGGTTGAACGGAGCGGACCAGTTCCTTCTGCATGAAGTGTAAGGTCCACCGGTTTTGTAATATCTGTATTCGCCATGGTAAATTATTTCAAAATTTAAATTTGATAGACTGTCAAAAATGGAACAGTGGAAAAACGCTGAAAGTTAGAAAGATGCCCGCCAATAGGATGTGACCTATTTCAGTTTTAAAACTGATTCATATCATTAATAAAGAATTTGATTGACAGAGGGGGAAGGAATGTGGCATTTATAAGATGCCAATGTTTATATAGGTTGGAATTGATAGCAAGCGGTAGAGGGAAAATAAAAAAGGGACATCAGTAGATATCCCTTTTTTTAGTAATGCCTTAATTATTTAAGGTGCTTGGAAAGGTATTTGGCCATATCAAACATTGATACCTGACCTTTTCCACCAAATACAAGTTTCAATTTTGCATCCGCATTAATCATGCGTTTGTTTTTTGCATCTTGTAATTTGTTCGCCTTAATATATACCCAGATTTTTTTAACCACTTCTGTACGTGGTAATGCTTTGCTTCCTACTACAGCTGCTAAATCAGCACTTGGAGTAAGTGGTTTCATAAATGCTGCTGAAGGTTTACGTGCAGATTTCTTTTTTGCTACTTTTTTAGGAGCTGCTTTTTTTGCTGCTTTTTTAGGAGCCGCTTTCTTCACTGCTTTTTTAGGAGCTGCTTTTTTTGCTGCTTTTTTAGGAGCTGCTTTTTTTGTTGCCATGTTGTTTAAAATTTAGAATGTTAATGAGTGTTCGGCATTTGCAGTATCAAATATAAATTAATTATTTACCCAGTCAATCATTTAACGGAGAAATTTTATTTTTTTTAATGCACATTTCATAGGGAAAAATTGCTTTTTTGAAATTTGATGCAATCCAGCTTGTGCTTAAATTATCAACTTTTGTTCTAAAAAGCAGTAGCTGATAATTCAAAATTGGGTTAGTATTTGCGGGAATGGCATTGGAAAACAGCTGCTAATATTCATTGTATGAAAGGCAATTTTCCTGCTTTTCATTGGGAAAGAGGTGCCAAAGTCCCCCATTACTATCGGGAATCAACCCTCTAACTGATATATATCACCTTCCTTTACCTTTGCATTTTACATTTTTGCTGCAAAACATAATTTATGACAATAGAACAAATCTATACTGGTTGTTTGGCTCAGGGAGCATATTATATTGAAAGTGATGGGGAAGCTGTTGTCATCGACCCGCTTCGGGAAATAAAACCTTATCTCGATAGAGAAAACCAATCTGGTTCAAAAATCAAGTATGTTTTTGAAACTCATTTTCATGCCGATTTTGTTAGTGGGCATCTCGATTTGGCCAAGGCTACTGGCGCTACCATTGTATTTGGGCCGACAGCTGTACCTAACTTTGAAGCAAAAGTTGCCACAGATGGTGAAGTATTCAAAGTTGGAAAAATAAGTTTTACAGTTTTACATACACCAGGTCATACCATGGAGTCCTGTTGTTATTTACTAAAGGATGAAACCGGGAAAGACATCGCTTTATTCAGTGGTGATACCTTATTCATTGGTGATGTAGGGAGACCTGATTTGGCGCAAAAAGTAAAAGCCGAGTTAACAGAGGATTTGTTGGCTAATCATCTATATGAATCTTTACACAATAAAATAATGCCACTGGCAGATGATGTTATTGTGTATCCTGCTCACGGCGCAGGAAGCGCCTGTGGAAAAAACATGAGCAAAGAAACTTATGATAGTCTTGGACATCAGAAAGCGGTGAATTATGCATTGCAACCTGAACTAAGCAAGGAACAGTTTGTAAAAAATTTATTGAACGGGTTAACGCCACCTCCTGCTTATTTTCCATTAAATGTTTTATTAAACATCAAAGGATATGATCCAATTGAAGAAGTGATGGAAAGGGGACTGAAAGAGTTAACTGCAGATGCTTTTGAAGCGCTTGCCAATGAAACCGGCGCATTGATACTCGACACAAGGGATGCTGATATTTTTGCAAGAGAATTTATACCCAACGCTATTAATATTGGACTGAATGGCAGTTTTGCACCATGGGCAGGCGCCATGATACCGGATGTTAAAACACAAATATTATTAGTAGCCGAACCAGGAAAGGAAGAAGAAGTGGTTGGTCGCTTGGCAAGGGTAGGATATGATTATTGCCTGGGTTTTTTGAAAGGGGGATTTACAAGTTGGAAAGATAGCGGCAAAGAAACCGATGCTATTTATAGGATGGATGCAGCAGAATTGGCAAGTATTCTGGAGAAATTGCCCAATGCTGAACTATTAGATGTTCGTAAAAAAAGTGAATTCGATAGCGAGCATGTTGAGGGGGCGGTAAATGCACCACTTGATTATATCAACGAAAGCATGAAACTGGTAGATAAAAACAAAAACTATTTTGTTTATTGCGCAGGCGGGTACCGGTCAATGATTTTTGCCTCTATATTAAAAGCAAGAGGCTATAACAGATTGATAGATATACGAGGTGGATTCAATTCCATGAAGGCGAGCAATGCATTTTCATTGACAGAATATGTTTGCCCAACAACCATGTTATAATATTAGTTAATAGGTAGTCCTGACAATTACCATGGGCTTAGTTTATTTTGTAAATAGGGAAAACTGATTTTAGAATCGGAGATGGTTAGCCAGAAACAAGGACTTGCTTTACCAGCCTCAAGTTTGCCGCATTTTCCCTACCTTCGCAGCCCAAAGTCAGGCCCTGTGCCTGACTGCTTATTTTAGTATTAATGAGCCTAAAAGATTCCATAAACTTAGAACGACTTCCAAAGCATATTGCTATTATTATGGATGGCAATGGGCGATGGGCGAAAGAAAAAGGGGAAGACCGCCTTTTCGGGCATCTGCATGGGGTAGAAAGCGTTCGCAATATAACAGAAGGTTGTGCCGAATTAGGGGTACAATACCTCACGCTATATGCTTTTAGTACCGAGAATTGGGATCGACCTCAATATGAAGTGAATGGCCTTATGGAATTATTGGTAGAAACAATCCGAAAGGAAGTGCCCACCTTAAATAAAAATAATATTCGCCTTCATGTGATTGGTGATACCGATATGTTGCCCATTACTGCTAAAGAAGAATTGCAGGCTGCTTTGGATGAAACTAGTGTCAATACCGGAATGCACTTGATAATGGCACTGAGTTATAGTAGCCGATGGGAAATCATTCATGCTATTCAGCAACTTGCAGCTGATGTAGAAAAGGGCAAACTGCTATCAACAGAGGTAAATGAGAAAACATTTCAGCAGTACCTGGCTACCAAAGATTATCCAGATCCTGAATTGATGATTAGAACCAGTGGTGAATACCGAATTAGTAATTTCTTACTGTATCAACTGGCCTACGCTGAATTGTATTTTACCAATACACGCTGGCCCGATTTCAGAAAAGAAAACCTTTATGAAGCGATTGTGGACTTTCAAAACAGGGAAAGGCGCTTCGGTAAGACTAGTGAACAACTAAAGGCGGAATCAAAATGACGCCATTTTATATCGGAAACAGACATTTTTGCATCAAAAACCGTCAAAACAGGATGATAGATGCTTTAACAAATACTTTTAATAATAGGGCTTAATTTGCCGCTTGTAAAAAAACTAATTGATGCTTCTTATTTACAAAAGGGTTTTATTGCTGATGACGTTGATGCTGGGTGCTACTGCAATTCATGCTCAAAATCCTACCGATACTATACCTGTTTCTATTGACCCTGCCCTGATGGGTATTTTTGAAACCAAGGTCCCTAAAGAATATACTATTGCCGATATCGTTGTTACCGGTACGCGTGCTTTTGACCCCAATTTGGTAATTTCTATATCAGGATTGGCTGTTGGAGATAAAGTAATGATTCCAGGTACAGATGTATTTGGCAAAGCCATCAACAAATTATGGAGACAAAACCTGATTAGTCAGGTGGAAATTAATTTCCTGAAATTAACTGGACGCGACCTGACCATTGAAATAGCTATTACAGAAAGGCCTAGATTGGCAAATTTTAAATTAATAGGACCTAAAAAAGGCGAAAGAGATGATCTGGAAGGCAAGATTCCATTGTCAAAAGAAAGAGTAGTAACAGAAAATATGAAGCTGAGTGCAGTGGAAGCGATTCGTAAATTTTACTATGACAAAGGTTTTAGAAATGTAACCATTGAAATGAAGGAAGAGGATATGCCCGAATTGAACAATGCGATTTCTCTAACTTTCTATATCAACAAAGGCAGTAAAGTAAAAGTTAATTCTGTTAATTTTTCTGGTAATGAGTTTGTTGAATCAGCCAAGCTGAAAAAACAGATGAAGGGCACCAAGGAAATGTTCAGGGCTAGTTTGAAACCCGACAAAATTGTGAGTCCTTATGGAGATTCTGCTAAATCAGTATCCTTTAAATCTTATTTGCAAGATTATGGTTATTTGTCTCCCTCCAAAACAAAAACTTTTATTGAACCTTATTTTAGATTAAAGTTTTTCGGTTCTTCTAAGTTCAGCGAGAAAAAATATGCAGAAGATAAGGAGAGTGTACTCGATTATTACAATTCACAGGGTTATCGCGATGCTTTTATAGTATCAGATACTCAAACAAGTGTAAAAAACAATTTGAATGTATTTGTGAAAGTAAATGAAGGGCGTAAATACTATTTTGGCAATATCGTTTGGAGAGGAAATACTAAATACACAGATTCTATACTCAATCTTTTTCTGGGAATTAAGAAAGGAGATGTATATAATTTGGAATTGTTGAATAAAAAACTGGGCAAGCAATTGTCTGCAGAGGGTGGGGATATAGGTAGTTTATTTATGGATGATGGATATTTATTCTTCCAGGTAGATCCTATTGAAACAGCCGTTTACAATGATACGATCGACTTTGAGTTGAGAATGCGGGAAGGTCCTCAAGCAACATATGGTAATATCACTATTTCGGGTAATGATAAAACCAAGGACTATGTGATTCGTCGTGAATTGAGAACAGTGCCAGGTGAAAAATTCAGTCGTGCCGATATCATTCGTACACAGCGTGAGTTATCGCAATTAGGATATTTTAATCCTGAAAAAATTAATCCGCAGGTAGTACCCAATCAAGCAGATGGTACAGTTGATATTAACTGGCAGGTAGAAGAAAAATCCAATGACCAATTAGAACTTTCAGCCGGCTTCGGAGGAGGTATAGGTCTTACTGGAACCTTGGGTGTAACTTTTAATAATTTTTCGCTTAAAAATATTGACAAAAAATCAACCTGGGATCCATTGCCTAGCGGGGATGGTCAAAAACTAAGCGCTCGTATTCAAAGTAATGGACGTGCTTTCCGCTCTTATAATTTCTCCTTTACAGAACCTTGGTTAGGCGGTAAGAAAAGAAACTCATTTTCGGTGAGCTACTTTAATACAAAGTATGCCAATGCGTATGATAATTTCGGACAATATTGCCGTAAATGTGGCGACACTTCTTATATCAAAACCATTGGTGTTGGTGTGTCCTTAGGTAAACAGTTAAAGTGGCCAGATGATTATTTTAATTTGATTTATTCCTTGAATTTTCAACAATATAAACTGAAGAATTACGGGCAATTGTTTCAGGGACTAAAAAATGGAACTTCTAGTAATATTAGTTTGAAGATAGCATTAATTAGAAATAGCGCTGGTCCTAATCCTATATTCCCTACAAGCGGAAGCAATTTCTCTTTAAGTGGACAATTTACATTGCCATATTCGTTAATGGGAATCAAAAGCAAAGCGGATAATGAATATGCTTTGCCCGAATTTCACAAATGGCGTTTCAATGGTGAATGGTATATTCCAATTGGCAATGCAAGAGGACCAGAAAAGAATAAACAATTCATCCTTAAGGTGGCGGCCAAATATGGTTTTATCGGGAAATACAATCCAGATTTAAATATTTCACCATTTGAACGATTCCAATTAGGGGATGCAGGGCTAAGTAATAATTTTGCTTTATTAGGCTATGATATTATTGCACATAGAGGGTATCCTGTTTATTCGACCAGCAATCCTAAGATTAACCCTGATAATGGAACTCCTTCACAGTTTTTTACAATATTTAACAAATACACTTTAGAAGTCCGTTATCCATTCAGTACAAGCGCCAGTAGTACTATTTATGCATTGGGATTCTTTGAAGCTGCCAATGGCTGGTATAATTTCAAGGATTACAATCCATTCAAACTGCGTAGAAGTGCTGGTGTAGGGATGAGGTTCTTTTTACCTATGTTTGGCTTGCTAGGATTTGATTATGGTATAGGTTTTGACAGGTATAATCAGGCAGGTGGATTGAAAGGGGCCGCTAAGTTTACGTTTATGCTTGGTCAGGAACCCGAGTAAAAAATATGCCTGAAATGTTTTAAGTTTAATCTAAAATCAACGAATATGAAAAAGATACTTTTTATTGCCATTGCCTTTTTGATGGTTTCTTTTCAGGGAAATGCACAACGCTATGCAGTTATTGACTCTAAATTTATTTTAGAAAAACTGCCTGAATATAAAGAAGCTCAAAAAAAACTGGATCAATTCAGCGATCAGTGGCAACAGGAGATTGAACAAAAACAAGCGATTGTAGATAAAATGTATAAGGATTATGACGCAGAGCAAGTTATGTTAAGTGATGAATTGAAAAAGAAAAGAGAAGATGAAATTTACAATAAGGATAAGGAGTTGAGAGAACTACAAAAAAAACGTTTTGGATTTGAAGGTGATCTTTTTAAAAAAAGACAGGAATTGATAAAACCCATACAGGACAGGGTTTACAACGCAGTTCAAAAGCTGGCCATTGAGAAAAGTTATGATTTCATTTTGGATAAAAGTGAAGGAATTACCGTTATCTTTGCCGACCCTAAATTAGACCGTAGTGAAGACGTATTGCGTAATCTGGGGGTGAAATAATTTGAAATAAAGCTATTGTTTAAGCCGATGTTGCTTGGCAAATCAACCAATAAAAAAGTATATTAAAATTCAAAACACAACAATGAAAAAATTATTAGTAGTAGCGGTGATGGCAATGGGAATGTTTACTGCCAGTGCACAAACCAAAATTGGTTACATCAATACACAGGAATTGATTGGCTTCATGCCTGAAGCAGCGAAGGCTGACAGCGAGTTGACAGAATATCAAAATTCTTTGCAAAAACAAGGAGATGATTTGTCTAAAGAAGCTGATGAAAAAGCTGCCAAATTTGTAGAAGATTCTGCAAAATTGAATCCTAGTATGAAGGAAATCAAAAGAAGTGAAATTCTTGCTTTGTATCAAAGAGTACAAAATTACAATCAAGAAGCACAAGACAAAGCTAACCAGTATGCACAGCAAAAATTTGTACCCATCCGTAACAAAGCGATGGAAGCAATTAAAGCCGTAGCCAAAGAAAACGGGTATGCTTATGTGTTAGATTATGCTTCTGTAATTGTTGGCCCTCCAGGAGATGATATCATTGGCCTAGTGAAAAAGAAATTAGGTATTAAAGATGTCCCTGCTCCTAAACCAGCTGTACCTGGCAAAACCAATTAATACAACTATAATATTTATAAAGGAAAACCATTCTGTTGTCAGGGTGGTTTTCTTTTATCTGCAAAATGTACAAGTATGAAAAAAGCAGTTTTTGTTATTATTATGAGTATTGGAATATTTGCTTCCAATTCTATACAAGCACAAAATAAAATAGGCTATATCAATACAGAGGAATTGGTAGCTATTATGCCTGATATACCCGCAGCGGATAAAGAATTGAAAGCTTTTCAAGCTGACATGCAATTTTATTTAGACAGTTTGCAAAACGAATTGAGTAAGGCCGACAGCAGTTTCATTGCTGATTCAATAAAGATGAATACCACGCAAAAAGCAGATGCCCGTAAAAAACTCATCGAAATCTATAGTAAAATCCGCGATTTTAGTAGTCAGACTGAAACTGCTTTGCAGCAGAAACAGGAAATCTTATTAATGCCAATTAGAAAAAAAGCGATGGATTTGGTAAAACTTATAGCCAAAGAAAATGGGTATTTTTATATCCTTGAATTGAATTCGGTTATTATTGCCCCTCCCAATGATGATATAATGCCGCTGGCTAAAAAGAAACTGGGCATTAATAAATAAGCTAGTAAGGTGGAATTTCAAAGGAAATGCCCTGCGGCTTTCTTATTTTTAAAGTATGATTAAAACTGGTCCTATAGCGGTTTTTGACAGTGGTTATGGTGGACTTACTGTGCTAAAGGAGATTAGCCGTCTGTTACCGCAGTACGATTATCTTTATCTGGGCGATAATGCCCGAGCTCCCTATGGTACCAGGTCTTACGAAACGGTTTACCAATATACCTTAGAATGCGTTGAGTGGCTTTTTAAACAAGGTTGCCCGTTAGTTATTCTAGCCTGTAATACGGCTTCTGCTAAAGCCTTGAGAACAATTCAGCAAAAAGACCTGCCAAGATTAGGTATTGATAAACGAGTTTTAGGGGTAATCAGGCCCACAAGTGAAATTATTGGACAATTCACGCAAAGCAATAATGTAGGGATTTTAGGTACCACTGGTACTGTTGTTTCCAATTCCTATCCCATTGAAATCAATAAATTTTTCCCCGATATCAACGTATTCCAGGAAGCCTGCCCGATTTGGGTACCATTGATTGAAAACAATGAATACTTATCACCCGGGGCCGATTATTTTGTTCAAAAGCATGTGCAGCAATTATTAGAGAAATCAGGCCATATTGATTGTATTTTGTTGGCCTGTACCCATTATCCGGTTTTAATGGATAAAATCAGGCAATTTGTTCCCCCTGAAATTCAAATTATCAGCCAAGGAGCTATTGTAGCCCAAAGCCTGCAGGACTATTTATCCCGCCATACTGCCATTGAAGAGCAATGTAGTAAGAAAGGGGAAATCCAATTTTTCACCACCGATTCGACAGAGGATTTTGACAGTCATGCTGCAGTTTTTTTTGGTAAAACCGTAAAATCCAGTCATTTGTCTCTTTAAGGCTAAAAAAATCCTTATTAGCCATTTAAAATCAACATTTTTATCCTACTTTTGCCGTCCTTTCAAAACAGCAGGGATGGTGCCCTGGTGGGTGTTTCTAGAAAAATTATTTTGTAAAAGGAAAAAATTAAAACAATGCCTGGTAAAAAAAGAACGTATCAACCACATAAACGTCGTAGAAAAACTGTTCACGGTTTTCGTAAGCGTATGGAATCAGCCAATGGCCGTAAGGTATTAGCAAGCCGCCGTAAGAAAGGACGTCATAAACTGACTGTTTCTAGCGAACATGGTGATAAAAAATAAACCTATTCCTCTTTTGAATAATAGAGAGGTTATATACTTTAGTCCTGCTGTTCTTCAGCAGGACTTTTTAATTTTGTAGTATTGACAGTTATTGAACGATATACACTCGGCAAAACCGAAAGACTGAAAAGTCGCAAGGATATTGAACGGGTATTTAAGGAGGGGAAATCTTTCTCCAATTTCCCTTTTCGGGTAGTATATCTTCAAGCACCTGCCCAGGAGACATCTTCTCTTCAGGCAGGCTTCTCCGTTAGTACCCGATATTTTAAGAAGGCAGTGGATCGTAATCGCGTTAAAAGATTGATGCGGGAAGCGTATAGGTTGCAAAAAAACAAGTTGACAGCAACATTAAAAAAGAAGCACTTATCCTTGTTGGTTTTTATTATTTATACCGGCAATGTATTGCCTGATTCTTCCGAGGTTTCCGAAAAAACAGGATCTATTTTAAAACGATTAATAAAATTTGCCAGTGAAAACAGTGAAGCAAATAGCTAGTTTTCCTTTTATTCTTATCATCAGGTTGTATCAACTGATAATATCTCCTTGGTTGGGACCCAAATGTCGTTTTACGCCAACTTGTTCTCATTATGCGATAGAAGCATTGAAAAAACACGGACCAATTAAAGGAACTTGGCTGGCAGCTAAAAGGATTGCCCGTTGTCATCCATGGGGCAGTCATGGTCATGATCCGGTACCCTAAATTGTCTTTTGTTTATTCTTTTTCAAACGCATATAAAGCCATGCAATCCCTCCCAGCGCAATTATGCCTATAGCACCGAAAATGAATATAGTGACGCTTTGTTTTTTTTCAGCTTTTTTTGCTTCCGTTGCGATGTCTTTATTTACAATTTCTTGGTCGTTTACTGTTTCTACAATTTTATTGTCATTGCTAAATTCGCTTTCCTCCAACTTTATGGAATCGTTTTCAATTTTTCTGATAGTGACTACCTTATTGGGAGAATAATAATTATCAAATACAAGGGTATCAGTTGATTTGTTGGATTTGTTGTTGATTGCCCATACAAACAAACTGAACGGAGCACCACCACTCCCAGGTATTATTAAATTTGTATCAGTCCGAAATAGATTTTTTTCCTCACCATAATTATTGACATAATAAAAACGATAGTCATTAAAAGTAGCGATACCTTGAATACGGATAGTACATGATTTCATTTCTCTTTTTCCTGGAACATCGGCCCATGCTATTGAGCTGAGCATAAAAAAAGCTAGAATAAGTAGACTTTGTTTTATCATAAAAAATAATTGGTGGCATTTACGATTTGAAGATAAGCAAAAAAAAAGCTGCCTCAGGGCAGCTATATTAATTATTTTGTATTTGATTAATGACCGAAACGAGCGGCTACTTTATCCCAATTTACCAGGTTCCAAAATGCAGCAAGGTAATCAGCTCTACGATTTTGATATTTCAGGTAATATGCATGTTCCCAAACATCACAACCTAAAATAGGCTGGCCTTTTACATCTGCAATTTCCATCAATGGGTTATCTTGATTAGGGGTTGAGGAAACTTCCAGTTTACCATCTTTTACAATCAACCAAGCCCAACCACTACCAAAGCGGGTCATTCCAGCTGCTGCAAATTTTTCTTTAAATGCCTCAAAAGAGCCAAAAGCTGCATCAATGGCTTCTGCCAATTTTCCAGTAGGAGCTCCACCTGCATGGGGCGCCAGGCTTTCCCAGAAAAAACTATGGTTCCAATGACCACCTCCATTATTTCTTACTGCAGGTGAAATGCTGCCTGCATTTTTTACCAATTCCTCAATGCTTTTATGTTCGTTTTCAGTGCCAGCAATGGCTTTATTCAGATTGTCAACATAAGCTTGATGATGTTTACCATGATGGATTTGCATGGTGGTACTGTCTATATGGGGCTCCAAAGCTTCGTATGCATAAGGTAGCGCCGGTAAAGTAAATGCCATAATTATTTTTTTAAATTGTTTAATGAATTAACAAAAGTAGGCTTGAAAGGTTTAGAAATCAACAATTCCTTTGTGAAAACATTACAATTTCCTGAAAACGAAAGAAGGATTTTTTTCGTTGGTGGATAATGAAACTTGTAATTGGATTATTAGTAGGAATAATAGTTGGTAATAACCTGTATGCACAGAGTAGGGATTCTGTCTTGGGTAACCTTAAAAAAAGCGCCAATTTGAATATTTTCCCAAATCCTGCACATAACAAAACAGTATTGGCATTGAATCATTTTGCGGCAGGAAAAATATATATTAAAGTCGTTGATGCGCAAGGGCAAATAGTAAGGGAGGAAGAAAGATGGGTTATTGGTGATAACGACCAAGTAACTATAATGTTTGCATGGCCTTCGGGGATTTATTCATTAATGGTACGACAAGGTTTGGTCAATCTAAAGAAGAAATTATTGGTTCAATAATATCATCGCCTGGCTTTAAAAAAATCCTTCATTAACTTGGCCGATTCATCCGCTAGTATTCCATTAAGTAATGTTGTTTTGGGATGAAAGGGATTTTTATCTCCTGCAGTTTTTTTGAAACCATTTTTTTCGTCTGATGCAGCCCATACAATTTTTCCAATTTTACTCCAATACAAGGCACCACAACACATTAAGCAGGGCTCAAGGGTAACATATAGCGTAGCATCTGGCAAATATTTACTACCCAAAAATTGAAAGGCCGTTGTAAGGGCAATAATTTCCGCATGTGCTGTACTATCAGTTAATAGCTCTACCTGATTGTGTGCACGGGCAATAATGCGATTGTTCATCACAATGATAGCGCCTACGGGAACTTCTCCTGCATCAAAGGCTTTTTGTGCTTCCTGTAAAGCCAATTGCATGTATTGTTCGTCTGTCATACCGCTGTATTTATTAACTTGAGACAAATTTAGTTCTAATGGCAGATATAAATCAGTTGGAGTCCATGCGACGCTATTTTGAATCCGGTGCAACCAAGTCCTATGCTTTCCGTATTGCCCAGTTGAAAAAATTAAGAAAAGCTTTGCTGGAACGTGAAGCTCCTTTTCATGCAGCCCTTTATCAGGATTTAAAAAAGAGCCCGGAAGAGTCATGGGTTACAGAAACAGGATTTTTACTCAGCGAAATTAATTTTACCATAAAGCATTTAAAGGAATGGATGCAGGCAGATCAGGTGCCAACCAATTTATTGAATATGCCTTCTTCGAGTTTTGTAATGAAGGAGCCGCTGGGTACAGTGTTGATTATTGGTCCCTGGAATTATCCTTTGCAATTATTATTTACACCATTAACGGGTGCTATTGCAGCAGGCAATTGTATAGTGGTGAAAGCATCTGAATTTGCTCCTGCCACAGGGGCCGTTATGAAAGAACTAATAGAACAAAATTTTGCACCCGAATATATTTTATTTACAGAAGGCGATGGTGCTACTGTTATTCCTGCGATGATGAATGCATTTACTTTCGACCATGTATTTTATACAGGCAGTACGGCTGTTGGAAAAATAATATATAAAATGGCGGCAGAAAACCTGGTGCCAGTTACGCTGGAATTGGGCGGTAAAAGTCCCTGTGTTGTAGAGTCGGATGCCAATATTAAAGTGGCAGCCAAAAGAATAGTGATGACCAAATTTAGTAATGCTGGTCAAATGTGTGTGGCACCCGATTATGTATTGGTCCATGAAAGTAAAAAAGACGCTTTGTTAAAAGCCATGTGCGAAACAATACAGCAGTTTTTTAGCATGCATGCAGAGGATAGTTATAATTATGGAAAAATCATCAATGAAAAACAATTTGATAGACTGGTTTCCTATTTAACAGAAGGAAAAATTGTGTGTGGAGGAAGAACAGACAGAAGCAAATTGTTTATTGAACCAACGATTATGGATGAGGTATCAATAGAAGCACAATTGATGAAGGAGGAAATTTTTGGGCCCATTTTGCCATTGATTTCATTTTCAACCAAGGCCGCTGCATTGGAAATTATCGCAAAGCATAAGAACCCACTTGCCTTCTATATTTTTACTTCCAGCACTGCAAAAGAAAAAGAATGGTTGTCTGCAGTTCCTTTTGGGGGCGGTTGTGTAAACAATGCGAGCTGGCATTTGACCAATCCTCATTTGCCATTTGGCGGAAGAGGATTCAGTGGTACGGGAGGATATCATGGTAAAAAATCATTTGATTGTTTCAGTCATCAAAAGTCAATCATGAAAACGCCCACCTGGTTTGATCCTTCCATAAAATATCCTCCTTTTAAAGGAAAATTAAAATTATTTAAATGGGTCATTCGCTAATGTAAATGTAAACTGATGAGTAAAAAACTAAAGCGCTTTTTAATTGTTATTACTGTATTACTGGTTGCTTTTTTTACTTATGTAGAGATGGTCAACCGAAATTCAATCAATATGACATATAGGCAAAAAATACTAAAGGCTGTTTATCCGGCCTTTATGTGGCTATCAAAGGTTACAAAGAGCAATTCCAAAATACTGAGTGCAAAACAAAACCCTCCGGTTTCGTTTTATCAATTGTCGGCCTTGCTGACCAATGGCGAAAAATTGGATTTTAATACGCTACGAGGTAAAAAGGTATTAATAGTAAATACAGCCAGTGATTGTGGTTATACCAATCAATATGATGATTTGCAAAAATTATCGGATAGCTATCAAGGCAAATTAATTGTCTTGGGATTTCCAGCCAATGATTTTAAAGAACAAGAAAAGGGCAGCAATGAAGAGATAGCCAGTTTTTGCCGTTTGAATTTTGGGGTTAAATTTCCGCTGATGCAAAAGTCCATTGTAGTTAAAAAAGCAGGTCAGCATCCAGTTTTTGAATGGCTAACCAACTCAAACCAAAACGGGTGGAATAATGCTGCGCCTTCCTGGAATTTCACTAAATTCTTAATTGATGAGGAGGGAAGATTGGTTAATTATTTTGGACCTACTATTACGCCCATGGGTACCGATATGAAAAACGCGGTGGAGCAATAATTTAATTTAAGTTCTGACTGCTGGCAAATAGTTTGAAATAATTAAATTTGCGGATGCTTACAAAAATTGAAATCGAAAAATATTTTATTGCCGAAAAAGCAGAAAGTTTGGTTTTTGTTTTAATTGGCCTGTTTGGAGTAGTTGGAGCAGCCACCTGCTATTTTGTAGTGAAATCCCCCTTTTATAAAGGTGCTGCTATTCCTCTTTTAGTGATAGGTTTATTATTAGCCATAGTTGGTTTTATCGTGTTTAAAAGATCAGATGCTGACAGAATCAGGAATGTATATGCCTATGATATGAATCCATCTGAATTAAAAGATAAAGAACTGCCGCGTATGCAAACGGTGATGAAAAACTTTGTCCTTTACCGTTATGTTGAAATGGGATTGATATTAGCAGGTATACTTCTTTTTGTGTATTTCAAAAATAATCCACTTCAAGTTTTTTGGAAGGGGATGGGGCTTGGCCTTGCTGCAATGGCCATGATTGCGCTGGTAGCTGATTTCTTTGCAGAAGAAAGAGGCCATATCTACCTAAAGGGGTTAAAAGAATTTACGATTAATGCTCCGCGTTAGTGATTGGATTTAATTTCTTTCAATATTTCTTCAATACCTTTTTGATAAGTAGTAATCTTGAAATCCGAAAAAGCACTTTTAAATTGGTCGCTATTGAAATCATAAGGCCGGTCAAATTGGTACATTAATTCCAAAGATTCTTTTACAGCAGGAATAAATAGCCCTGCTAAATGCATCATCCATTTGCTTAGTACGGTATACTGCATTGGTTTGCCTTCCATGGCACCGATGAGGGCTATGAATTTTTTCCCATTGATATCTTCATTACTGCAGGGCAAGTGCCAGGTTTTATTATAAGCAGTGGGAGTATTTCCCAATAATGCAGTAGCCCTAGCAGCATCAGGCGTATATATCATTGTTCTTTTTACTTGGTCGTTTACCAACCATTGAATTCTTTTGCCTTTTTTAATATTATCAAATACAGTGGCATTTACACCACTATTGGTTTTGCCGGGACCATAAAATTCTGGAGCCCTTGCGATTAGTGCGGTAAGGCTTCCATTTTGTATAGCCGCTAAAATCATATTGGCAATTTCCGCCCTAACCTGGCCTTTCTTGCTAGTCGGCTGGAAAACTGTATTTTCTTTCATGGCACCCGCTACTGGTCCATATGCATACACATTATCAAAAAAAACAAGTTTTGCTTTATGCTGAATGCAAGCATCTACCACATTTTTCATGATAACAGGCCATTCTATTTTCCAAATGCTGTATTTGTAAATCAGGCCGGCACATAGGTAAACAATGGAGGAACCTTTTACTGCAGCTGCTGTTTCTTCGGCATCTAATAAGTTGGCTATTACTAATTCATCCTGTTCATTTACTTTTTGGGGATGACGACTTACCAATCTAATTTCATTGGTATAAGTTGCTAATGCTTTTGCTAATTCAGTACCGATGATGCCAGTAGAGCCAAGAATGGTTTGCATATCCAATGTTTATGTTATACTTATTCGATTAGTTAATGGGGCATTTTTCGTGGTAGTCAATTAATTCTATAGCAGTTTTTTCAAATTGAAAATCTTTGTATTTGATGGCGATTTCATCCAGCACTTCGTTAATCTCTTCCAGGCTTCCTAGTGTGACTAATTTATAGCGATAATCTTTGATGCCAGGCATTCCCTTTAAGTAGTTGGTATAATGCCGTCTCATTTCAAATATCCCCACTTTGGGTCCTTTCCATTCATACGACAGTTGTAAATGTTTTTTACAAACAGCAATACGGTCTTCTATCGTTGGAGCTGGCAAGTGTTCCCCCGTTTTATAGAAATGTTTGATTTCATTAAAAATCCAGGGATAACCAATAGCGGCTCTTCCAATCATAATGCCATCTACGCCATACCTGTTTTTATAGGCTACTGCTTTTTCTGCGCTATCAATATCTCCATTGCCAAAAATGGGGATTGTGATGCGCGGATTATTTTTTACTTTACCAATCAGTTCCCAATCGGCTTGTCCTTTATACATTTGAGTACGTGTACGTCCATGAATGGCCAAAGCCTTGATGCCCACATCCTGTAATCTTTCGGCAACTTCTTCAATATTTTTGGTATACTCATCCCAACCCAATCGGGTTTTAACAGTTACAGGCAAGGAAGTAGATTTTACTACAGCGCTGGTAAGTCTTACCATTAGGTCGAGGTCCTTTAATACCCCAGCTCCAGCTCCTTTAAGCGCCACTTTTTTTACAGGGCAACCAAAGTTGATGTCTAATAAATCGGGGTTAGTAACTTCTACAATTTTGGCAGCCATAGACAGGCTTTCTTCATCTCCTCCAAAAATCTGAATGCCTACCGGTCGTTCATAGTCGAAAATATCCAGCTTTTTTCTACTCTTTATAGCATCTCTAATCAACCCTTCGGAGGATATAAATTCAGTATACATAAGGTCGGCGCCCTTGTCTTTACAAACAGCTCTGAAAGGCGGGTCGCTAACGTCCTCCATCGGCGCTAGTAATAAAGGAAAATCAGGAAGTGTTATTTTATCTATTTTGACCATATTGCATTAATAAATTTTATGTCCCTCTGTGAACCATGAACTATCTCCACATTTGCCGTAAATTTACACACTTATAAGAGATTATTATGCAATACAAGTCAGTAAAGGGTTATACAGGCTGGAGTCAATTGGGAATCATTACTGCCTTTACAGGATTTGGCATGGTGCTGGCTGCAATGATTCAATATTTTTTTGCGCTAAAGGCATTAGGTCCCAGTAATTTGCCCTGGCAAGATAAAGTGAAGGCTGGCTTTGATGCATTAATGCTTCCCGGAAATGAAAATTATGCGCAGTTAACCCAGGTATTTGGTACCATGGCGATGTTGTTTATTCCAGCCTTATTGTTTGTATTGGTTTGTCATAAAAAGTTTTTTTGGGTGGGGTTTAATAAGCAATTCAATCTCACACAGGTACTGATTGCATTCGGAATCATTTTTATTGCCAATTATTTTGCGGCCCCGTTTGAGCAAATCACTAAAAGTATTTTACAACATTTTCCAGCATGGGATAAATTGGGCAAAGAGGCTGAAGAATTGTATAAAAAAGCCATAGGCAGTATGAGTGCTTTGAAAACCTGGTCGCAGTTTTTTGCCGCCATTTTTATAGTAGCTTTTTTGCCTGCTTTGTTTGAGGAGTTATTTTTCAGAGGCGTCTTGCAAAATTTATTGGTACGTTGGTGGAAAAGGCCACTATTGGCAATATTATTTGTTTCTATTTTATTTAGCCTTATTCATGGGTCTTACTATCTGTTTTTAAGTCGCCTGGTTTTAGGTTTTGCACTAGGCCTTCTATTTTATTATAGTCAAAATTTGTGGGTAAGTATTCTGGCGCATTTTATTAATAATTTACTGGCCTTGGCAGGATTGTTTTATACAAATACACATGCTGTTAAATCAGGACTGGGTAATGTTGATACCGTTTTGCCAGTTTGGAGTTTGGCAATTACTGGAACAATACTCATAAGCTTATTTTTATTTTATAAGCACCAGAGTTTTTCCCGTAAAACAGCCATCATTGCAAAAGAAAATCAATTATTGGAAGCTGCCAATCCATTTGCAGCATATGAATAATATTGTATGGCATTAAATATTCAAACTTTAAAAACTAGGTCACTATCTGCATTGGTATTTGTATTACTGATGGCATTGGGTCTTTTGTTGAATGCAACAAGTTTTGTTGTGCTTTTTGCAATTATTCATTTCGGGTGTTGGTATGAATTTGTCAAATTGCTGAAAATAATCGATCGTAAAAATTACTGGAAATATCTTGGACTTGGTATCGTTTATATCACACTACCGGTATTGCTTTTGATTGCTTTTAGGCTTGAGTATTTATCCCTTACAATTACAATAAATTATGATGCACTACAATATTTGGTCATGCCTATTTTTATCATTGCTTGTATGTGGGTGAATGATACGATGGCCTATTTTGTAGGTTCCTTGATTGGCAAAACCCCTTTCAGTAAAATATCTCCTAAAAAAACATGGGAAGGAACCATTGGTGGTGCATTATTGTGCGCTCTATTGATGGGCTGGCTGGGCACTCAATATGGAAGAAATTATTTGCCAGCATCTTATCACTATTTTATTGCTGCAGCCATTGCTGCAGTATTCGGCACTATTGGCGATTTAATTGAAAGTAAATTAAAGCGAATGGCCAATGTAAAAGATAGTGGGAATATAATGCCAGGGCATGGAGGATTTTTAGACCGATTTGATAGTTTGCTCATTGCAACTCCAGTGGTTTGGCTTTATGTGGAGCTATTTACTTGATACATTTTATATTTAATTAAATATTTATATGAAATATTACTCCCTAATTGTAGGTTTGCTATTATTTGTATCATGTACTAACTCCGGTTCTGAACAGCCCTCAGTAGCAAAAGCTACAACAGATAATTTGCAGCAGGAAGACAAGACCCTGCAAAAAAAATTCAAATTAGCTTCTTTCGACAAAGGAAATAACCCTTTGCGGGATAGTATAAAAGGTGAATTATTAGAAGGTCTTTCTTGGATGGATTTGAATGGGGATCATCTTGCCCTGTTTTCAGCCATACCCGTTAAAATGAGTGAAAATAATGGGCAGTCTGGTTCCTTGTATGCCTATTGTTTTGATAAAATAGGCGATAGTTGGCTGAAGAAATGGATGGTACAGGATAGAATTGATGCATGCGAAGTAGACGCTACTTGCGAGTTTTTTCCCGGCTCTTTTAGCATCACAGACATGGATAGTAATCAGGTAGGGGAAGTCAGCTTTTTGTATAAATTGTCTTGCAAGGGGGATGTTAGTCCGGATGAAAAAAAACTAATACTATACGAAGGGTCCAACAAATATGCTATCCGTGGAAGCACGATTATTGAATACGATCAAAATCGGGAAGGGGGTGAAAAAAAGCCCGATGCCCAATTTGCAAGGGCGGCGAAGCCTATACAGGATTTTGCCCTGGCTCAGTGGGAAAAATTTGGCTATATCAAATATTAACGGTCTGTTCTATTTGCCCGCTCCTGCTGTACATTTGCATTTTAATTCTATCAAGCATGACAATTCACAGGGAGGGTTATAAATCCATTGCCATTGGTACTTTAATATTTGGCGCTATCAATTATTCTTTCTTTTATTTTTTCAGTGCCGACTTGCCATGGTTAACATGGGCTGTTTTTGCCGCAACTTTATTTTTATTATTATTCCTGGTTTCATTTTTTCGGGTGCCTAATCGTAGGTTGACCATCAATGAAAATGCTATTATAGCGCCTGCTGATGGCAAGGTGGTGGTTATTGAAGAAACCGTTGACCCCGAATATTTCAAGACCAAGCGATTGCAGGTGTCGATTTTTATGAGCCCTGCCAATGTGCATGTAAACCGTAACCCATTAAGTGGCGAAGTGGTATACAATCAATATCACAAGGGAAAATACTTAGTAGCTTGGAATCCCAAGTCATCAACAGAAAATGAAAGACATAGTGTAGTAATAAAAAATGGTGATAAGGAAGTATTGGTAAAACAAATTGCCGGGGCCTTGGCTAAGCGTATTGTTAACTATTTGCAGGTGGGTCAAAAGGTGAATCAGACAGAAGAAATGGGCTTTATTAAGTTTGGAAGCAGGGTAGATTTACTATTGCCTGTAGGAACTAAACTACATGTTGAGTTAAATCAGGTGGTAAAGGGGGGGGTAACTGTCGTCGCATCCTGGTGAGAATGGTGGTACTGCCATTCATCAAATTTTAACAATAAGCTCTTGGTAATAAGCATCTGGTAGGTTATTTTTACAGTCTATAAAAAAAACAAAAAACAAGTCATAATGAAAAAACTAATTTTATTTGCTACAGCAGCGCTTTTTATTGCCGGCGTAAGTTTTGCTAACAACAGCGACAAAGGCAAAAAGAAAAAGAAATGTGCTAAAGGAAAAACTTGTTGCACTAAAGCAGAAGGAGCTACTAAATCTTGCTGCAAAGACAAGTCAAAAACTGTAGAAATGTAATTTTCCATCAGATTAAGATCCGCCTCCGTGAAAACGGGGGCTTTTTTATAATATCTCTTCCAGTTCTTTTAAATGCTTAACAGTATAAGTTGAAGGAATGATGGTGGAAATATTGGTATGATTTACCAGAATAGAGTCCATGCCAGCATTGATAGCACCTTGTATATCTGCTTCAGGATTGTCGCCAATCATGATGCTTTCTTCCAGCCTGGCTCCAGCTGCAGTCAATGCTGCTTCAAAAATTTCTTTATTGGGTTTAGTGGCATTGCAGCCTTCGCTAGTAATGATGGCGTTAAAATATTTTTTAATGCCCGATTTGATGAGTTTATTGTGTTGTACATCTTCAAATCCATTGCTAATGATATGCAAGCGATAGGCTTTATTTTGAAGATAATTCAGTATTTCAATACTATAATCAAACAGGGCTTTCTGATCAGGTAAAATGGTCAGGTAACGGGCACTCATTTCTTTGGCAAGCTTTTCGTCTCCGATTTTAAAGTCAAGTAAGGTATGCCACATTCGTTTCCATCTTAATTCATCTTGTTTAATTAGTCCCTTGCTGTATTTATCCCAAAGTCGATGATTGTGCTCTTTGTATACTGCATGAAAATCGACAAAGGAGTGGATGCCTCTGGCGGTGAGATCATATTCCTTAAATAGCGCTTTCAGCGTTAGCGATGAGTTTGTTTCAAAGTCCCATAATGTATGATCGAGGTCGAAAAAAATATCTTTGTATTTCATGCAAATAGCTTGCTTATTTATAAAGCCTGCAAGCTACTTGTAAAATTTTAGAATTTGAAATTGTGTAGTGAGTCAGGGAATAAATTTCATTTAGCTTTGCAACCATTAATCTACTTACAATGAATGTAGTAATTACAGGCGCTTCCAGGGGGATAGGTAAGGCCATTGCAGCAATTTTTGCTGCCCAAGGTCATTCTTTGTTTTTAACCAGTAAGAATGAGGAAAAATTACAAAATACTGTTCAGGCATTGATGCATGATTTTCCAACAGTTACTATCGAATACAAATCTTATGATTTGAGTAAAGATGCTGCTGGTTTTGGCGAATGGTTATTGGGCAAGGGGATTGCTGTGGATGTATTGGTAAACAATGCTGGAAGTTTTGCGCCAGGTCAGGTACAGGATGAGCCGGAAGGTTTGTTAGAGCAACAATTGGCGACGAATTTATTAAGTGCCTACCATCTTACAAGAAAATTATTGCCTTCAATGATTAACCGAAAAACGGGGCATATTTTTAATATTTGCTCAATTGCTTCTTTGAAGGGCTATCCCAATGGTGGGGCTTATAGTATTAGCAAATTTGCTTTGAATGGGTTTAGTCAAAATCTAAGAATGGAAATGATGCCTCATCATATTAAGGTGACTGCTGTATTTCCTGGGGCTGTGTTTACCGATAGTTGGGGTGATTATAATAATTCAACTGCTCGAATCATGGAGGCCACGGATATAGCTAGCATGATTTATGCTGCTACACAACTTTCTGCTGCTGCCTGTGTGGAGGAAATTATTCTTCGGCCTCAATTAGGAGATCTTTAAAACATGCAGGTATTTATAATTAACAATTTCTTGCATCCATTCATACAATAGGCTATTTAAAAAAAGCAAGTATTGAAGTATTTTTGCTGCATTCGAAATGAAATATTTTTTACAAAAGTTATTGGTTTTTCTATTCATACAGACTGCTTTGCAGACAACTGCACAGTTACGTTTTAGCGCAGCTGTTTCACCTACTACCATTGGTAAAAACGAATATGCCAATCTTGAGTTTGTGGTAGAAAATGCTCAACAAGTTGAGCGGATTAATCCTCCTTCCTTAAAAGATTTTGTAGTGGTAAGCGGCCCCAATCAGGCGAATGGGGTCAACACCATCAATGGGGTAGTAAAGCAATATATATCTATCAGTTTTACTATTCAGCCTAAGTCTGTTGGTAATTTTAAAATTGAATCTGCAACAGCAAAAGCAGATGGTAAATTATTGCGAAGTAATCCTATTCAATTGAAAGTGGTGAAGGATCCGCAGGGAAATAATAATACCAACAGCATATTTACACCGGGTTTTGGGGGTATGGATCCTTTTGAAGATACAAGGCCTTCTTTACAATACAGTGAGTCGGTTTTACGGAAAGGAGAAAATGTACTGGATAAAATAAAGCAAAATTTGGTTGTTAGGGCGGAAGTAAATAAAACATCCTGTTATGTAGGTGAACCCGTTGTAGTAACCTATAAATTATATACCAGATTAAAAAGTGAAAGTAGTCTAACGAAAAATCCATCTTTCAATGGATTTAGTGTTGTGGATCTTCAGTTGCCTGATAATATAAATTATACTCAGGAAAAACTGAATGGCAAAGAGTACAATGTGTATGTTATTCGGAAATCGCAATTGTATCCATTGCAGTCTGGCATCTTAACCTTGCAGTCGGCGGAGATAGAAAATACTGTTCATTTAATTAAAGAAGAGTATATCAATCGTCGGCAGCGCAGCGGAGACCTAGCCGATCTTTTTGGAGAGATTCAATTACCTGCCGAAGCATTTGAAGACCATAAGGTAAGTTTGAAAAGTGATCCGATTGATATTCAAGTAAAGGAATTGCCGTCGGTAAATAAGCCTGCTAGCTTTAAATCGGCGGTAGGGAAGTTTCAAATTAGTGCCGCACTGGATAAGGATAGTTTTAGTACCGATGATGCCGGAAAAATTTTGTTGCTGATTAAAGGCGAGGGAAATATGCAATTAGTGAATGCCCCGGATATCAATTGGCCTGCGGGCATGGAGGGATTTGATCCTAAAATAAGTGATGATATCAATAAATTGAATGTGCCTTTGAGTGGAAGAAAGTTGGTTGAATATCCCTTTACTGTCAATCAGCCTGGGCTATATACCTTGGCTCCAATTGAAATGAGTTATTTTGATGTAGTAAGTCAACAATATAAAACGACATCTACCGTCCCCTTAAAATTTTATGTATCTAAAGGGTTGGGTAAAAAAATGGAGCAAGCTTCTGATGCTAATAATCAAGTGAGGTTTTTAAATAAATTATTTAATAATCGTTGGATGATTGTGTTGGTCATTGCTTCCATTATAATTATAGGTTTATTGTTTTATGTGGGAAGAGAAAACAAAAAGGAAAAAATTCACAATGCTACTATAGTAGACCCAGATAAATCCGTTACACCTATTGCCATCGAGGAAGAAAATATAATGATTGAAAATGTCAATCCATTATTGGAAGCCGCTAAAAGTATAGACAATGCTGATCCTGCAGCCTTTTATTTGGCCATCAATACAGGTTTGAAAAATTATCTGGCCAATTGGTTATCAATACCAGCTGCAGTTTTGAATAAAAAAATAATAGCAACTCATTTGGATAATATGGGAGTAAGCATTAATGTTAGTTTACAATTACAGCAGTTAATGGATGAATTGGAATGGCAATTATACACTCCCTTTCCAGTAGCTGAAAATATGCAAGGATTTTATAACCGCGCTGAAGACATGATTGGCTTATTAGACACTTACAAGATTAAGCATCGGTAAATTTATAGCCCACTCCTCTAACACTGTGGAAATATTTTGGATTGCGACTATCCGCTTCAAAATATCTTCTGAAGCTTAATACAAAATTATCAATTGTTCTGGTGGTAGGATAAACATTGTAACCCCAAACAGTATGCAATATTTTTTCGCGGGCTACTGTTTCGTTCTTGTTTTCAATTAATAATTTCAATAGCATTAATTCTTTCTTGGTCAGAGAAAATTTATGTCCATCTTTATCAAATCCTTCCGAAGCATTAAAATCTATTTTGTTTTTACCAAAAATATACACATCGGGCACAGGAATTTTACTGCCTAATTTCTCACTTTTTCTAATCAATTTATTCACCCTTAATAATAATTCCTCTAAGTTAAAGGGTTTGGTCAGGTAATCATCGGCTCCTTTTTTTAGTCCAAGAATTCTGTCTGCACTACTGTTTTTAGCGCTTAAAATTAAAATGGGTATGTCGGGATTGCTAAGCCTGATGGTTTCGCATACTGTGATACCATCTATCTCAGGTAGCATTACATCTAGTACAATTAAATCGAAGTGCTCTGATACAACTGCTTTTAAAGCCTCTGCGCCATCATAGGCACTGGTAACTTCATAATTTTCTAATTCAAGGTTTAGCTTCAAGGCTTCCTGTAGGTTCTCCTCGTCTTCTACTAGTAAAATGGATTTCTTGCTCATGTTGCGTTGGCTGTATTTAATTGAATAGTAAAAATACTTCCCTTTGGTTGGTTATCGGTCAAATAGATATTTCCATTGTGTTGCAATACAATCTTCTTTGTTAAATATAGGCCTAATCCTGTCCCTTTGGCTGCCTTAGTAGAGGCATTGCCTATTCGATAGAATTTATGAAATACCTTGTTTTTTTCTTCCGCGGCAATTCCTTTTCCTTCATCCATAACCAACAAGGAGGGTTTTCCGTTGGATTCGGTTAATTGAATTGTTATGGGCATTTCTTTAGGAGAATACTTCAGTGCATTGTCTATTAAATTATTCACAGCCATTTGTAATAAAAGCAAATCGCCCATTACATAAACTTCTTTTTGAATATCGGTATGGATGATTCTTTGCGGAAAACGTACATTGAAGTCATGGGCGCATTGGCTGACTAATTCACTAAAATCAGTTTCTTCCATATTAAGTTTATATCCACCTGCTTCCATTTGTGAGGAAAGCAACAGGTTATTGCAAAGTGCATTCAATCTGTTAGCTTCTTGTAAAGTATTTTGTATTAATTTTTTTTGTTGCTCTTCATCCAATTTTCTTATTTGGAGGGTCTCCAAATTTAATTTGGCAACTGCTATGGGCGTTTTTAATTCATGTGTGATGGCCATCATGAAATTTTGTTGTTCATGGCTTTGTTTGAGTTGATTGCGTACGGCCCCAAAAATAAATACGGCCCCAGCCATTATCAATAAAAAAAAGATGGATCCTTCGCCGAGGTATTGAGCTGTTTTTCTTTTTTCTGCATCCTTAATCTTATTAGCATAGCCTTCGTATTGGGCACTAGTGGGATTCAATTCATTGAGTTTGTAATTGGCCATTTGGTGATTCTGGGTATTTAATGCAATAAACCACCAGGCAAGGGCTGCAAGGATATATGCCAGTAAAAACCAGTAAAAAAAATAGATGTATCTGAGATGTTTGGCCCGTAAATGCATGATGCCTATTGATTAAATCTATAAAATACTGGTATATTAATTTCTTTTGTCCAATCCCCAACTCAATTTGTTACGGAGTGTTTGTAAAAAATTATTTTCATTCAGGCGAATCAGGTTGATTCCAAAGTTTTCTTTTTTTACGGCCAACTGTATTT
Source organism: Chitinophaga pinensis (assembly GCA_943367825.1). Classification (GTDB taxonomy): domain Bacteria; phylum Bacteroidota; class Bacteroidia; order Chitinophagales; family Chitinophagaceae; genus Ferruginibacter; species Ferruginibacter pinensis_J. The sequence goes on along the minus strand of CALRKF020000002.1, from coordinate 66,687 downwards.
CTTTGGTTACAATTTCTCTGCGACTATCCAAGGTACAAAGAAATCCATCTGTTCTGCCCTCAATTTCGAATGAGATGATATTACTGTCTGGTACTACAATGGGCCGGATATTTAAATTGTGTGGTGATACAGGTGTAATAACAAAACACTCATTATCGGGAAAAATAACTGGCCCCTGACAACTCAATGAATAACCTGTACTACCGGTAGGGGTAGCAACTATGAGGCCGTCTGCCCAATAAGAATTCAAGAACTCACCATTCAGATAAGTATGGATTTTTATCATAGGAGAGGAGTCCTTTTTGTGTAAAGAAAATTCATTCAAGGCATAAGGCGTTTCGCCGAATAAAGGCATATTGGCATCGAGGTGTATCAATGATCTTTTATCTGTTACAAAAGTTCTGTTGACTAAAGCAGTGATTGCATTTTTTAATTCTTCTTTACCAATACTGGCAAGAAATCCAAGCCTTCCATAATTAATACCGAGTACAGGAGTGCCTTTATCCCTTACAAGTGTTACCGTGTCTAGTAAAGTGCCATCACCACCCAAACTTATAATGCTGTCAATGCTTTCATCCAAGTCTTCATAGGAATTGAAGGTGGAATATTTTTGTGTAATATTGAAGGCTGAATAGAATTGATTGAAAAAGTCCTGATAAAAAACAGGTTCAATCTTATGCGCAGCCAGTTCTTCTAATAACAATTGCATGTCGTTTTGCTGATTGTTTTCAATGCCCCTGCTATAGATTGCAATTTTCATAAACTATATCCTTTTCTGCTAATTATATTTGATTTTAAAACCCGCCCTGTGTATGTAAAAATAAACCCTTTTCTCCTAATTGGTTAAAACTGTATTCAAATCGTAGATTTACATCATATAATGTAAGTAAGTCGATGCCAATTCCGCCTGAGTATAATAATTTATTATTGAGTGATGCCTTAAATTCATTTTTATTAAAACAGTAACCTAAGTCACCAAAGGTTTTAGCGAAAAAAGTGAAAGGAATGTAGGGATGCGATTTTGATTTAAAAGGGAAAGGGATTTTAAACTGAAGTAATTTATATTTTAGCGTTGTTTTTGCCAGTCCCGTTACTATTCCATCAATCACATAGTATTCTAATCCCCGGAGATAGGTATCACCATAACCAAGCCCTCGTTGATTGATATAGGCTTGGCGAAAGGGAACTTTTACCGAGCCAGATAATTGAAAACTACTATACCAAAATTTGCCAAGGTCATAAAACTTGCTAAAATTACCATTAATGGAAAGTGAATTGATACTGCCAGTAAATCGAAGGCCCCTTTTAGATATGCCATAGCCAAAAGCCGTTCCTTTTAAAGGGTATGCCACATTGTTGACATTAAGGTATTGATAAGCGTAAGATAAGTCTACAAACCCTTTGGCATTCGTAGGTTCATTAAAGTAATTGGGGTTGAATTTATTGGTTACTATTGAGTCATATACTTTTAAATAATTGTAGTTAAAGTAAAAATTATGCTTTCTGTAATATCCTCGTCTAATGGAATAAGCAGCGTTTATATTAAATCCATTTCTTACAAAATCGCCTACTTCTTTGCGGATAGAATCTACCGGATAAAACAATACCTTATTGTTGTAATCGGTCTTGTAGGAGATTTCTCTATTTTGCGTATAGCCTGCACCGATAGTGAATCCCTCTGTGAGAGCCGAATTGCTATAAGGGGCTGTGTAGCTGAAAGAGAAATTGCGGCTATAACCATTCAATAGGAAGATGCGCAATTGATCTCTTCTTCCACTTAGATTATAGTGAACGAATTTTAATCCATAGTTCACCCTGCTCAGACTGGCATTAAAGGTTTTTATCCAGTCATTTAGGTTGCGATCAATTAACTGAAACTGGGGAACTGGAAAAATATACCAACGTTCTTTTACTTCTACTATTAAATCGATATCATAGGCTGTTACCACACTTACATCCACTTTTACCTCGGTAAATAAAGAGGTATTATAAATAAGTTGTTTGGCCAGTTTTAATGCATCAATTAGTTTGATGGCAGGAATGGAGTCATTTCTTTTTAGTTGCATTTCGCGCTCAATCAGATAAGTCTTTGTGTTTTTATTCCCTTTGATGATGATATTGCGTACATGCAGATGACTATTCAGTGTAAGACTGTCGGTATTATAAGTAATTTGTGTAAAACCTGTAATGCAAAAAAGCAGTAAACAGCAACCGCAAAATATTTTCTTTAAATGCATCATCAAAACATCGCTTTATTTCAGGAGGAGCGCTTGTAAAAATAACTGATATAAAGCATAAAGAGACAGGCTGAAATTAATTCGTAGTTAAATATCTAAATAATTCATGAGATGCCTGTAATTACTGTGAATTTCATTCTCAAATTGCTCGTTTCCAAAAAAGTAAATCACGTCATAATCATACCGTTCAAAAGTAGCAACTGTACTGGCTATTTCCTTTTTATTGATATGCAGGGTAACTGTAAGCATTCCGGTTTCGGGGTGAATGATTGTATTAAGGTGCAAGATGGTGGCATCGTTGCTTTCGGTAATTCGGCTGATTTCGCTGATGCTGAACTTACTTCTTTCCATTTCCAACACAATCAAGCCTCCTATTTCGTTGGCACCATTGAATTCGCCAATGATTTTCAAAAGGTCGGGGGAGGTAATGACACCCATTAATTCACTTTCTTCTCCTATCACTGGCACAATGCTGGTATTATATTCATTGCAAATATGAATCGCTTTTAAGAAATGTTCATTTTCTTGCACTGCTACTTTTAAAAAGGTATCCTGTAATATTTGAATGGGCAATTTTACTTCTTCAGCATCCAGTAAATCATCTTCGCTTACAAGACCAAGAAATTTGTCATCCGCGACAACAGGTAAATGGGTAACCTTAAAATCATTAATCAGCTGCAGTGCTTTTTTGACACTGTCCTGCAATTGTAGTTGAGGAATACTTTGATTGATGAGTTCTACTGTTAACATTTCTGCTGAATACTTTAATTGTTCAATGTTTCAACTGATAACGGGCAAATTGGGTATTAAGTATCAGGACAAAAAAATTTATCAAACTGTTGCAGCAGGTGTTTTTAATTTTTGTAAAAAGCCTTCCAGAATAGCATTGAATGTTTCTGGCACTTCCAGCATTGGAGCATGACCACATTTTTCGATAAAATGTAATTCACTATTCGGAATCAGCCGATTGAATTCTTTTCCTACAAATGGAGGTGTGATGGTATCGTTGGTGCCCCAGATTAAACAGGTAGGTTGCTGTACTTTTCTAAGTTCTTCACCTAGATTATTACGAATAGCGCTTTTTGCCAGTGCAATAATTTTGATGACTTTCAATCTGTTATTGGTGATTTCAAATACTTCATTGACCAATTCTTCTGTTGCTATAGCCGGGTCGTAAAAAGTAAGACTTGTTTTCTTTCTGATATATTCTTTATCACCACGTTTGGGATAGCTGTCGCCCATGCCATTTTCATAAAGGCCACTACTGCCTGCTAAAATCAGGGATTTGATTCTTTCTGGGTGCTTTAAAATATGTACTAGTGCTACATGTCCTCCCAGTGAATTGCCCATTAAATGAATATTGTTCAGGTTTCGATGTTCAATGAAACGCAATAGAAATTTTTGAAGTCCACCAACGGAAGTATGTAAAAGATCAAGATCTAGTAAAGGAAGAATGGGAACAATAACTTTATAGTTTTTACTAAAATGCGTAATCACTGCATCAAAATTGCTGATGGCACCAAATAGGCCATGTAATAGCATCAGGGGTTCTCCCTGTCCTACTTCAATAAATTTGTATTTCCCGTCTTGTTGTATTTCGTAACTCATTTGATAGTAATGGTATAGCACCGATTTCAGCTGCTAAAATAATTTATTTGCGCCAATTAATAAAGTTTACCCATAAACTTACCTTGTAAAGATACAAGGTTTGGGGCAAGGGATTGGCAGGGATTTCAGGTTGTTGCAGGATATAGCAATTTCCAATAGTTTTTTTCAATTGTCCGGAAAAATATAGCCAGTAACAGTATTACCAGAACCAGGCTGCAGAAAGTAGCCACGTGAGGGTAGTAAATAGCTATCCATATAAGTGGGATTAATAATCTTAAGAACTCTAGGTAAAATACCCATGACTTTTTTTCCAAAATTGCACCTGTATTGATAAGACTGAGTAGTAGGAAAATTGAAATAAAGCTCACTGTTAATGGATTTAATGAGCTAAAACTCAATGCCAGATAGAAGATCAATAACAAGGAGAATCCTGTTTGAATGCCTACATAATTTTTGAGCCTTGCATTAGTTTCTTCAGGAGTTGATCTTGAAATTAATTTTTTTTCTAATACTGTACGAATCCTTGGGTCTAGTGTGTCGGGGGTGCCAAACAATAGTTTAATCTTTTGTTTCAGGCTTTTTTCTCTTCTAATGGCAAAGAACAATTCTAGTGGGTAATGAAAATGTTGCCACAGAAAACTATGGCTGTTTAGCGGTTTAGTAAGGCCATAAACTGGCTTCACAGTTTCTTCTGCAAAAGTTCCAAAAATTTTGTCCCAAACAATCAAAATATCTCCATAATTCTTATCTAGATATTCAGGATTGGAAGAATGATGAACACCGTGGTGGGTAGGGGTTACAAATATTTTTTCAGCCCAACCCAGTTTACCGATACTTTGTGTGTGTGTAAAAAATGGATAGGCACCATGAATCAATAAAAACAATGCTATCATTTCGGCAGGAAAACCGGCTAGCGGTAAAACTGACCAGAATAGGCAACGGGCAATCGATTGAAAGACTGTAATTCGAGCAGAAGTGGTATAATTGAAGTCCTCACTTTGGTGATGTACCACATGTGCAGCCCAGAACAAATTGACTTTGTGGCCCATTCTGTGATACCAATACCATACGAAATCGGTTAATAAAAATAGACTTATCCATGAAAGCACCCCGGGGTGAAAATTAAATAATGCATAGTGGCGGTGTAGGAAATCAAAAAAATAATAAAAGGGCACCATGGTAAACAGGTCAGTAAGCCTTTCGGCAATGCCAATATTCAAATTGGCAATCGATTCTGCGAAATGGAATAGCTTTCTTCCTTTTTTTCGCGTATACCAATACTCAAGTCCAATAAAGAACAGAAAAAAAGGTATGGCAAAAGCAAGGTAGACCGGATGTTGCATGATTATCTTTTAATAGTCTATTGAATTGGTAGACTATTGCAAATATATAAAATCACAACAAAAGAGGAAAAAATTAAAAAAATAAAGGGAATTTATTTTGCCAGTTCTCCAAAAAAGGATTCCAATTCTCCGAACATATCCTTGAAGAAAGGAATAACACTACCTATTCCATCCATAATTGCGGGTCCCCATGGTCGTATAAAGGGATAGCTCAGAGATGCCTGAATGGTACTGTTATCCAAGAAATGCAGTTGTGTCGCATAAAATAATACAATACTGAAAATGATAGTGTAGAGTGCTATATAAAGTAGTATTCCTCCTATGCGATTGGCCCAGCCAAGCAATAAGGTTTCTACTGTTTTTTGGATGAGCCGACCTGCCCAATTGATTAATATTACTATTACCACAAAAACAATAGCAAAGGAAATAAAGGGAATCCATTTGGTATTAATACTGCTATTGCCCGATAACCATCCTGCTACCAAGATGGATAATTTAAGGGCCGCAGCCAGCCCAATAATAAAGGCGATAATGGAAAAAAGGGCCACGATAAGACCCTTGTTATATCCTTTAATGATTGCTAAAACAAGTAATACAAAAAAACAGGCATCAATGAGCATAATATAATTTTTGTATTTGAAGTATAGGTTTTAAACAATCATAGCATTCAATGAATTATTTAGCCAGCAATTCTTTTACAAAAGCACTAATGGTTTTTCCATCGGCCTGGCCTGCTAGTTCTTTACTAGCAACCCCCATTACTTTACCCATGTCCGCAGGGCTTGCAGCGCCGGTTGCAGTGATGATTTTAGATACAGCTTCTCTGATAGCTTCTTCACTTAGCTGTTTGGGCAAGAATCTTTCAATCACTTCCATTTCTTCTTTTTCTTTGGTAGCCAAATCAGTCCTTCCTTGTTGTTGATAAATTTCAAAGGAATCCTTACGCTGCTTCATCATTTTTTGAAGAAATTTTTGTTCAGTGCTTTCATCAATTACACCACCTGCTCCAGGGTCGGTTTTAGCTTTGATAATCTCTGCTTTAATAGCACGCAAACTTCTGAGTACTGCTTCGTTTTTTGTTTTCATGGCTGTTTTCATTTCCTCCATGATCTGTTGTTCTAATCCCATATCAATTTATTTTAATTTTTATATTTATTTCGATTGTTCCTGGATTTGCTTTTCCCTGAATTTTTCAAAAAAGGCCTTGGCAAATTTTTTCATATCATCACTCATGTCCTGGTATTGGGTAGCGCGATGAAAGGTATCGGCCATGGTCATCAACATCTGGTAATAAAAATCAGCCATTTCGTCTACCATCATGTCCTTACTCCATAAGTCAATACTAAGTGCAGTTTTATCGGTACCATCCCAAAATGCAACCGACATGGCCTTGGCAATATGTGCCATATCAGCATTTTTATCACTGGCTTTCCAGCTTATTTTTTCAGGAATTTTATTGGCATCCAGTAATACATCAATGGTGATGGTTGATTTGTTCATATACGTAAAAAGTCTTTTTTTAAATGATGGGTAAAGTTACTCAATTTGATTTTTAGCGGCCGTATTTTTATAGAATGGGAGCTTGAATATTACTTTATTTTTTGGTTTCAACGGCTTGTAAAATTGACTTCCATAGCAAATCAGCAGTTTTCTTCCAACTGAATTTTTTAGCTTGTTCTAAGCCTGCTTCTATGAGTTCATTTCTATGGGTTTCGTCCTTGAAGATCCTCATCATTTGCTCAGCAATATCCGAAATTGATTGCGGGTCTGCCAATAAAGCCGCTGTTCCTGCTATTTCTGGCATGCTACTAGTATTGCTTGTAATCACTGGTACGCCCGATTGCATGGCTTCTACAATTGGTGCTCCAAATCCTTCAAAATAACTTGGGTATACCAGGGCATAGGCAGCAGCTATCAGGCTTGCCAATTGATCTTGAGGCAAATAACCTAATAAATGTACATCCTGGCGGTACTTATAGGTTTTCAAACTTTCAGTAAAACTTTCATAATCCCAAGCCAGTCTCCCTGCAATTAATAATTGCATATTGCTTTTTTGCCTTTTCTTAAATAGTGAAAAAGCTTTGAGCAAGTTCATTAGGTTTTTTCTAGGATGGATAGCCCCTACATATATAAAATATTCTTTGCCTTCTGTAAATCTTGTTTTGATATTTTCTTTTTCAGTCCAATTCAATGGTTGAAATAATGATGCTACGCCATTATATACTACTGTTATTTTGGAAGCAGGAATTGCATATTGTTTAACCAAGTCATTTTTTGAAAATTCAGATACAGTTGCGATGCTCGCTGCTTTATTAGCAAATAAAGGAGTATTTTTTTTATAGTAGCGAAGATGACTTTTCTTAATAAAGCCGGGGTAATGTAAAAATGCAAGGTCATGTACTACCAGGCATTGAGGAATGCGGGTACGCAATGAACAAAATCCGTCAGGACTTAATAAAACAGTTGCTTTATATTTTCTTAATACTGCCGGCAATTTGTAATTGTACCAATACTGCCAAAGCAATGGGTGACGGGCAGCCGGGCCGATTACAACAGGAGTAATATTTTTAGCAGTAATAAATTGGGGGTCAAATGGTCTATCAAAAATATAAATGAATTGATGTTCAGGATGATTATTGGCCAGTTGGCTACAAGTTTCTAATATGAAATTGCCATATCCTTCTAAATAATCATTTAATAAAAAACGGGTGTTAACGGCAATAATCATAAATCAATAATTAAGACGAAAATCTGTAGGCTACTGTCTACAATTATTTAAGGATTTTAATCTTGACAGTTTCTATCCTGGTATCGCTTACATGCAACACTACAAATTCGTAATTGCCAATGATGATGCTTTGTTTTTCTTTGGGTATTTCCCCATTGTTTTCAATAATATAACCGCTTAAGGTTTCAGCATTTTCTTCTCCTGGGAAATACAATTTAAATTTCTCTGTGATATAATCTAATTCTATACGGCCACTGAAGATGAATTCGTTGCTGGCTAATTGTTTCTCTACAAACTCTTCGGTATCGTATTCGTCTTTGATATCACCGAATATTTCTTCCAAGATATCCTCCATAGTAACAATGCCTGCAGTGCCACCAAATTCATCTATTACCCAAGCAATGCTTTTTCTTTCCTTACTGAATTTATTCATTAGGTCGGTTGCACTCATACTTTCCGGCACGGTCGGTATAGGCAACAAAACTTCCTTGATGCTAGAAGGGTTTTTAAATAGATCGAGTTGGTGTATATAGCCTACAATGGAATCAATATTATTTTCATAAACTACGAGTTTGCTCAATTGTGTATGAATGAATTTCTGCCGCACTTCTTCTACAGGCGTGTCTATATTGATGGATTCAATTTCTCTTCTTGGAACCAGGCATTCCCTGAGTTTTATTTCACTTAAAGAAAGTGCATTTTCAAAAAGTTCTTTATTAATTTCTTTATTTTCTTCTTCTTCCCCGTTGTTTTTGTTTTGCATCAGGTAATGTTCGAGGTCGACTTTTGAAAAGACTTCTTTTCTTTCGGTGAGGTTTACATTAAAGAAATATTTTAAAATCCATTCAGCAATACTTACAAAGAGTGCAGCAATGCTAGAAAAAATATAAAAGAAGAATGCTACAATATAAGTAAGGAAGCCATTACTGAGGATGGCATTGTTTCGGGCTTTAAAAAAAGCCTTAAAAATAAATTCAAAAACCAATAAGATAAAAGTAGAAGCAAGGGTTTCGATAATCAGGTGTAAGTAGGGGTTGTCGATTCGCCAGAATTTATTATACCATATGCCTTCCATAAAACTACTCCAAAGTAATCCATACACTACCAGTATTACATTGAAGCCAATCAATGTGGTGCCTATAAATCGTGCAGGGTTATCCGCAAAGCTTCCCCAGGTTTTACCTGCATAAGTCCCCTGTTTTCTATTGAGTTCTATAGATAATTTATTGGCCGATACAAATGCCAGTTCGATACCTGCAAAAAAACCAATCAATAATAGGGAGGTAATAATTGCTAAAAGCGCCATCCAGTCCATGCTATAAAAGTAAGAAAGATTTTATTAATGCTATTTTACTTCGATCTGTTCTTATTCTAATATAAACCGCCCAACTATTTTTTCAGCTTCTCTACATGCTTTTTCCAATTGATCATTGATGATGATTTCATTGAAATGGTGCTTGAAGGAAAGTTCATAAGTGGCTTTATTGAGCCGAGCTTGCAACGAGGCTTCTGATTCGGTGCCTCGGCCCAGCAATCTTTTTTTAAGTTCCTCTACGGAGGGGGGTTGTATAAAAAGTGATAGGCTGGTAGTTGGAAATTGTTGTTGTACATGAATGGCTCCTTTTACATCAATGTCTAAAACAGGAATTTTGTTTTGAAGCCAAATACGCTCCAACTCCGTTTTTAAAGTACCATAATATTTTCCTTCATATACCATTTCCCATTCGATAAAAGCTTCTTCCTGAATTTTTTGTTTGAAAGCTGCTTCTGAAATAAAATGATAGTCTACCCCGTCTACTTCTTTTCCTCTAGCAGGGCGGGTAGCGGCGGATACGGAAAATGCCAATTGCGGAAAATGTTGCATCAAGTGCTGCGTGATGCTGGTTTTACCCGCTCCTGAGGGAGCCGTAATAATAATGAGTTTATGCGGAAAAGCCATTTGCAAAGAAAGAAAGAAAAAACGAAAATGGAAGCAGTGACAGCAATTATATTCTTATAATATCGGCACCCAAAGCACGCAGTCTACCATCTATATTCTGATAACCACGGTCTATTTGTTCGATATTTTGAATGGTACTCTTTCCTTTTGCACTCAATGCTGCAATCAGCAGGGCTACTCCTGCCCGTATATCCGGACTACTCATTGTTATGCCCCTTAAGTGCTGTGCTCTTTCCAGTCCGATTACCACCGCCCTATGCGGATCGCAGAGAATAATTTGAGCACCCATCTCAATGAGCTTATCGGTAAAGAATAGACGACTTTCAAACATTTTCTGATGAATGAGCACACTGCCATGCGCTTGTATAGCTGTAACCAAAATAATACTTAATAAATCAGGGGTAAACCCTGGCCAAGGGTGATCATAAATGGTAAGAACACCTCCATCCATATATTTCTGGATTTCATAATGATCTTGTGCAGGAACGAAAATATCATCCCCTCTGAACTCCATTTCAATACCTAATAATTTAAATTTATCGGGAATGATTCCAAGGTGTTCGATGCCTGCATTTTTGATGGTAATGGCACTTTGGGTCATTGCAGCCAATCCAATAAAACTACCCACTTCAATCATATCGGGCAAAATGGTATGTTCTGTGCCTCTAAGGGATGCTACCCCCTCAATAATAAGCAGGTTACTACCAATTCCTTTGATATTGGCACCCATTCGGATAAGCATTCGACAGAGTTGCTGTATATAGGGTTCGCAGGCTGCATTGTAAATGCTGGTGGTGCCATTTGCCAATACCGCCGCCATTATAATATTGGCAGTGCCGGTTACACTGGGCTCATCGAGCAATATATTGGTGCCCTTGAGTTCATCTGCTGTCAAATGAAAAAAACCGTCCTCACTATAAGCATACCGAGCACCCAATTTTTCAAAGCCAATAATATGGGTATCCAATCTTCTTCTGCCTATTTTATCTCCGCCAGGTTTGGGAATAAATGCTTTTTTAAACCTGGATAACAACGGACCTGCCAACATAACGGAGCCGCGTAGACGACCACTTTTTTTATGGTAGGCTTCGCTCTGCAGGTAGTCTACTGCAACATCATCGGCCTGAAAACTGCAGGTATTGCGATCGATGCGTACAATTTTTACATTCATTTCCGACAATAATTCAATCAGTAAGTTGACATCAATAATATCCGGAATATTGTGAATGGTTATTTTTTCGGCACTCAACAAAACTGCTGAAATGATTTGCAGTGCTTCATTTTTGGCACCTTGCGGGCTGATATTGCCTGATAAAATATTGCCTCCTCTTACTTCAAAAGAGCCCATGTAGTTGAATTTAATGATTTGTAAAGTGCTTGCAAGGTAAAAACAAAAAAGGTTGAAACAATTTTCAACCTTTTTCTTTTATGAATAACAATCAGATTAATATCTCTTTTTGAAATTACGGTTGTTGTTTCTATTGTCCCTGCCGCCGCCGCGATTGTCTCTGCCGCCGCCGCCGCGATTTTCCCTATTGCCACCTGCATTGTCCCTGCCCCCACCATTGTTGCGTCCACCAAAATTCTTTCTGAAATTATTCCTTCCGTTGTTATTATTACCATAATCATCTCTTTCCGGACGGTTATCGGTACGGTGTTTTACAAATGGGCGGTTATTGAATTCCAGTTCGCCATCTGTAATACTTTGCAGTTCGGCCTGTATATTTTCATCATGCACTAATTCTTTGTGCCAGTTACTGTAAGTAAGCTTCATATAATAAGCTACAGCATTGGCAAATCCTTGTTTTTTCTCTGGATTTTCTTCATGCAAAGCTTTGTCGATAACAATTTCAATATTCTTACCTAGGTGATTAAACTTAGGATATCTTTTTGGATAACGAAGGCGTTCAGGCCTGGCTTTTAATGTTTCTCTGGTCGGGATGGGATAAGGACTTTCTACATCAAGTGTAAAATCGCTGATTAGGAAAAGGTGATCCCATAATTTGTGTCGGAAATCCTCCACATTTTTAAGGTGCGGATTTAAAAAGCCCATCAATTCAATAACTGCATAAGCGTTTTTTTGTCTTTCCTCTTTATTTTCTAATGAAAGTAAATACTCTACCATTTTTTGGATATGGCGACCATATTCCTTCATGATTAAATGATTTCTGGTAGTATTGTACTCCATGTTTTCGACATTCTGCATAATACAAATGTAAGGTTATTTTAAAAATTGCTTTGCGGACACCCAAAGTGCCAAAAAAGCGCCAGCACTATCAGCAGCAAAATCAAGTAAATCGAAACTGCGACCTGGCACAAAATACTTCTGTATGAATTCGGTAGCAAGCCCCCAAATGGCTACAGAAACTGCTATTTTAATGAAGAAATTACGTAATTCATAGCCTTTGAGGGCTGTTTTGCTCAGGGGTTGCATGAACAAATAAGCCAATAAGGCAAAAATGCCGATATGAATGAGTTTGTCACCATAAATGAGAGTAAACCAATTATCAACTTTGGGCAAATCCTCACCGGGCAAACAAATCAATACCAGGATAATAAAAAACCAGGCGATGCCTGGTATAAATCGATGCATCTGTCCCCTTAAAGGAGAATTGATATCCCTCATATATTTTTAACCTACTAATTGGCCATAAGCAGCAGCATCCATCAGTCCGTCGATATCGGCAGGATTGGCAACGGTCATTTTTACCATCCATCCCTGACCGTATGGGTCACTGTTTACCAATTCGGGCTGTGATTCCAACAATGGATTAACTTCATTGATGGTGCCTGCAATTGGTAAGAACAAATCACTTACTGTTTTAACGGCTTCTACACTTCCGAAAATATCTTCTGCTTTCAGTATTTTACCTAGGCCACTAATATCCACATATACAATATCACCTAGTTCTCTTTGTGCAAAATCGGTGATACCTACGGTAGCAGTATTGCCCTCCAAAGATACCCACTCATGGTCCTTGGTATACTTTACATTGTCAGGATAGTTCATTGTTGTTAGTTGTGATTTGTTATAAATTTATTTGACTGCAAATTACTAATTTTTACTCATCTCAATGCGAATTGCTGCAATCAATGCCATTACTGTTTAATGATTTCCATTTTCATTCTAACATCACCCAGTGGCCGGTCAAACTGATTTTTAGGAACTGATGCAATTTTGTCAATAACCTCCAATCCTTTTTCCACTTCTCCGAACACTGTATAATTCATATCCAGGAATGGGGTGCCACCTTTTTCTTTGTACACCATCCTTTGAATTCTGGAGAATTTGTGACCAGTTTGCATTTCAATTTGATTTAATTCCGGGTCGGTATATTTTTTTCCTTGTACAATGTAAAACTGACATCCACTGCTGGCTTTTTCGGGATTATTGTTTCTTGCTGCTGCCAGCGCTCCCTTCTTATGATAAAGCGTAGTATCAAATTCTGCAGGAACCATATACCCCACATCGCCACTACCCAGCATCATATCATAACTCGCATTTTTGCTGCCCGGGTCGCCTCCCTGTATCATAAATTCATTGATTACACGATGGAATATCAGGCTATCGTAAAAATGCTCACTTACTAATTTGATAAAATTGGCCTTGTGTTGAGGTGTTTTATCATAGAGTCGTACAATGATTACACCACTGTCGGTGGTAATTTTAATCCTTGTACCGGGAATAGCTTTTACTGCAGGAGCCTTAAAGGTAGTTTTTGCTTTTGCAGTAATTGGTTTCTTTTGAATGCTTGTTTTTTTTACTTGTGCAAAGGCAGCAACGCTCAATACACTCAATACAATTGGAATCAATACACGTTTCATTGTTCTATTATTTAATCTATAAATTTTTGTTGTTGAAAATAAAGCAATATATGGTCTTTTAAAAAATTTTCCTGGTCAATTAATTGATAGTCGGGTAATGCCTTTAATTGCTTAAAATGTGGCCATCCCTCCTCGTCTCTTCCTTCCAGGCTATAATAACCACTGGCGGATAAAATCGTGCATACTGCTATATGCATAAGGTCCTGCTTTTGTTCTTTTGAGAAAGATTGAGGGCCCGCCCCCAGTTCCTGTACACCAATCAGTAGCAAAACGCCATCCATATCTGGCTTTATATTAAACTTATCCTTTAATCGGATACGTAGTTTAAGCCAGCGAATACTGATATCTTCGAGCGCATGTTGCATATAGCCGCAAAGATAAGCGGCTCCGTCTTTCTGAAAAATTGTATTCCTGTTAAAAATACGTTCATCAAAACAGTATCTTTGGCGAAATTTTTTGGAAAATAGATGTTACAGATTAATTATATCAGGCAGCATGCCGATTTAGTAAAAGAAAAACTTAGTAAAAAGCATTTTGCTGATCTTGGATTAGTAGATCAGGTAATTGCTCTTGATGAGCAATTGCGCAAATTGAAAAATGAAACTGAGACCCTACAATCTGCTGTCAACGCAGCCAGTAAGGAGATTGGGGTATTAATGGCTAAAAAAGAATTGGCCTCTGCAGAGGCCAAGAAACAGGAAGTTGCCAAACATAAAACCAGTTTGCAGGAACTTAATCAACAATTAGCAGATACTGAAAAGCGTTTGCAAGATGATATTATCAAATTGCCGAATTTACCCAATGATGCCGTGCCCAATGGGAAAACACCGGAGGAAAATGTGGTAGTAAGAACCGGAGGAGAAATGCCAACGCTTTACGATGGCGCTACCCCACATTGGGATTTGATAAAAAAATATGATCTGGTTGATTTTGAAACCGGCGTTAAACTAACCGGTAGTGGCTTTCCATTATACAAAGGAAAGGGTGCTAAATTGCAAAGGGCACTGATACAATATTTTCTTGACTTCAACACAGCCGCAGGCTATACAGAATACCTTCCGCCATTAATGGTAAATGAAGCAACTGCTTATGGAACAGGACAATTGCCTGATAAGGAAGGGCAGATGTATCATGTAACGGAAGATAAATTCTATTTGATACCAACCGCAGAAGTACCTGTTACCAATATTTACCGCGATGAAATTGTAAAGGAAACAGATTTGCCCATAAAGATGACAGCCTATACGCCTTGTTTTAGAAGAGAAGCAGGTAGTTTTGGTAGTGATGTAAGGGGTTTGAATAGGGTACATCAATTCGATAAGATAGAAATCGTGCAATTGGTCCATCCCGAAACAAGTTATACTACCTTGGATGAGATGGTGGCGCATGTTGAAAAATTATTACAAAGTTTAGAATTGCCCTATCGCATTTTGCGTTTATGCGGTGGCGATATGAGTTTTGCCAGTGCAATTACCTACGATTTTGAAGTATTCAGTGCAGCACAGCAAAAATGGCTGGAGGTAAGTTCAGTCAGTAATTTTGAAGCATTCCAAACCAATCGAATGAAAATAAGATTGAAGGATGCCAGCGGTAAAACACAATTATTACATTCTTTGAATGGTTCCTCCTTGGCCCTACCCCGAATTGTAGCAGGGTTGCTCGAAAATAAACAAACAGCGGAGGGCATTGAATTGCCCAAGGTTTTGCATTCCTATTTCGGAGCATCTATTATCAAGTAATCATATATACCAAATAAATTCTTACACATTTTCAAACCAACAATTATGAAAAAAATGATGGTCATTGGCGCAATGACAATTTTTGTGGCCAGTTGTTCTCCAAAATTGAAGCCAGCTGCTACAACAACAATTCCAAAAACGGAAATTAGTCCTGTAGCGGCAAGTCCTGTTCCAGTACAGGAGCCAGTTCAAGTAGAAGTAAAAGTAGAAAACCCTGCAAGTCCGGCTGCGATTGCAGATGGTAAAATAACTTTTGAATCTAAATGCAATCGTTGTCATGCATTGAAAAATCCTGCAGATTATGATGCTACCCGTTGGGTGAAATTGGTGAATTGGATGGCTCCCAAAGCTCAGTTAAATGATACTGAAAAATCCAATGTATTGGCTTATCTACAGGCGAACGCAAAACAATAAAAAATTCAAAATCTTTATGTATGGGCAGGATTTATCCTGCCCATTTTTTTTGCGCAGTTGCGCCCATATTATCTTCAGATTAACAGGAAATATTGCTTTTCCACTCTTAAATGTGAATTATATAAGTTATCCGAATAGTTGTGTAACAAATAAAAGAAGAACTGTAATCAACTTTACCGATTCGTTATGCGTATTTTATTTGAAACTATTTATTAAATATATGGTTAGCAATCGCTGCAAGATGGCAGTGAAGGAAGAATTAAAAAAACTTTCCTTGCATTTTATTGTGGTTGATTTGGGAGAGGTGGAAATTATGGAAGATATCAATGAAGAACAACGTGGCTTATTAAAAAAGGCTTTATTGGTTTCGGGATTAGAATTAATGGAAGATAAAAAAGCTGTGTTGATAGAAAAAATAAAAAACATTATCATCCAGATGGTGCATCACTCGGGGGAGGAATTAAAAATCAATTTTTCGGAGTATCTCAGCAAACAATTAGAATTGGATTATACTTATCTCTCCAATTTATTCTCCTTGGTACAGGGAACCACGATTGAGCATTTTATAATTCTGCATAAAGTGGAAAGAATAAAAGAGCTAATTATTTATGATGAGATGAATATCTCTGAAATTGCCTGGGAGATGAATTACAGTAGTGTAGCACATTTGTCCAACCAGTTTAAGAAAATAACGGGTCTTTCTCCATCTCATTTTCGACTATTGAAAAATAAAAGGAGATTACCAATTGAAGAAATATAAACCCTATACAAATTAACCAGCATGACCTTTAATAAAACAATAGAACAAATCACTCAGCAGGAATCACAATATGCCAGAAGTTTGATTGAGGCGAGTTTGGATCCATTGATTACTATTAGTACCGAGGGTAAAATTACAGATATGAATGAGGCCTTTGCTAATATTACAGACATGACAAAGGATCAGCTAACCGGTACAGATTTCTTTGACTATTTTACTGATCCTCAAAAAGCAAGGGAAGTGTACCAAGATGTATTTGCAAAGGGGTCTGTGGCAGACTATCCATTAAAAATTCGTGATCATCGATTAACAGATGTTTTATTCAATGGCTCTGTATATAAGGATGAACAAGGAGTAATAAGAGGAGCAGTGGTAGTAGCAAGAGATATTACAGAGCAAAAAAGAATTGAAAAGGAGTTGACAGAAGCAAAGGTTTTTGCAGAATTGGCATTGGAAATTGCAGAAGAAGCAAAAAGCAAGGCAGAAAGTGCTACACAAATTGCAGAAGATGCAGTAAAAGCAAAGCAACAGTTTTTGTCTAACATGAGCCACGAGATTAGAACACCAATGAATGCCATTATTGGGTTTACCAAAGTGGTATTAAAAACAGATTTAACTGCTAAGCAAAAAGAATACCTGACCGCTATTAAAATGAGTGGAGATGCCTTGATAATTTTAATCAATGATATATTGGATTTGGCAAAAGTGGATGCTGGGAAAATGACTTTTGAAGAAACGCCTTTTAAAATATCACTGTCCATCTCCTCGATGTTGCATTTATTTGAAACTAAAATTCAGGAAAAGAATTTGATATTAGTCAAGGAATATGACAGTGAGATTCCTGAAGTATTATTAGGTGATTCGGTTCGCTTGCATCAGATAATTTTAAATCTGGTAAGCAATGCAGTTAAATTCACGGCAACAGGTAAAATAACCGTCAATGCAAATTTGATTAGTGAAGATGAAGAAAAAGCTACCATTGAATTTGCAATTTCAGACACAGGAATCGGGATACCTGAAAACAGAATGGATCGGATATTTGATAATTTTCAACAAGCTTCCAGTGGCACTTCCAGGTTATATGGGGGTACAGGATTGGGGCTTGCCATTGTAAAACAATTAGTAGAATCACAAGGAGGGTCAATAAAGGTAAAAAGTACAATAGGTGAGGGATCTACTTTTAGTTTTCAGTTAAGTTTTAATAAAACCAAGGCTTCCGCAAAATTGGATATTGGTCTTCCAGAACAAGACCGAGAGATTAAAAATATTAAAGTGTTGGTAGTAGAGGATATGGAATTGAATCAGCTATTGATGAAAACATTGTTGGATGATTTTGGATTTGAAAGAGATATTGCTGCTAACGGTAAAATAGCTATTGAAAAATTACAAACACAGTTTTATGATATTATATTGATGGATTTACAGATGCCGGAAATGAATGGTTTTGAAGCGACTGAATTTATTCGGAATAATTTGCATTCAAGTATTCCCATTATTGCATTAACGGCTGATGTAACTACTATGGATTTGGCTAAGTGTAAGGCTGTTGGAATGGATGATTACATTGCTAAGCCAGTGGATGAACGTTTACTATATAGCAAAATTGTGAGCATGGTCTCCAAACCGGAATTTGTAAGGACTGAATCTAAACCAGAAACTATCGTAAAGTCAAAGTTTAGCTGTATTGATCTGGATTATTTGATTCATCGTACTAAATCAGATCCCACGCTGATGTTGGAAATGATTTCCTTGTATATAGAACAAACGCCGCCTTTGATTAATATTATTAAAAAAAGTTTTCTCTCACAGGATTGGCAATCTTTACGAGCAGCTATACATAAAATAATACCTTCCTTTTCAATAATGGGCATTAATCCAGATTTTGAAAGCATGGCAAAAAAGATTCAAGAGTTTGCAATATCTCAGGAACAATTAGAAGGGGTACAGGAAATGGTAATGCAAATTGATAAAATATGCACACAGGCATGTGTTGAATTATCAGAAGAGTTTATAAGGATTAAAAAATTACACCCATGAAAACCGGCAAAAAATTAAAAGTGTTTTTAGTAGACGATGACCAGGTATTTTTGAAATCATTGGAAATTGATTTTTTAGCTGACGGTAATTTTTTAGTGGAAACGTTTAATACAGGCGAACTATGCATAGCCGCATTGTCAAATCGCCCCGACCTGGTTGTACTTGATTATTATTTAGATGGAATTGATAAAAACGCCATGAATGGTATTGCTACTTTGGATGTTATTAAATTAAAGTACCCCGATCTTCCTGTAATTATGCTGTCTTCACAAGATGAAATTCAAATTGCAGTGAGTTGTATGCATCATAAAGCAAGTGATTATATTGTTAAAAGTCCTACTTCATTTATCAGACTTCAAAAAATAATTCCAATCATCTGCAATTTTAAAAATATGGAAAAGGAATTGAGTTGGTATATGGACCGCATGTAGCCGTAAACAATAATTGGGTAGGAATCATGTAACTATCCTATACAATTCTATAACGCTAACAATACACTTTGACCCAACTTTGGGGTCTAAAATTTTAACCATGTCATTGTTATCTATTGTAATTGTACTGATTGTTGTAGGTGTCTTATTGTGGCTTGTTAATAGCTACATACCGATGGACCGTAAAATTAAAAGCATCCTGAACATAGTAGTTGTAATTGCCATTGTTCTCTGGCTATTAAAAGTCACTGGCTTACTACTTTCCATTAAAAATATAAATGTATAAAGAGTCCAATTAATTTAATTTTTAATCAATAAAATATGCATACCAAAAAAGCAATTAAAAAACTAGGCATTTATATGGATTATGCCAGTGCGCAAGTTATTAGCATTGAAGATGATGGTAAGGAGATGCATATAATAGATTCGGGATATTCTCATGCTATGAAGGCAGAAAGCATGGCTAAAGGGGAAAACCTTTTACATAATAAAACACAACAGCTAGAGCAGCTGTATTATAAAAAAATCGGAGAGGTGGTTTTACAATTTGGGGAAGTTTTGTTGTTTGGACCTACCGATGCCAAAATTGCTTGTCAAAAATACTTGCAAAAAGATAGCCATTTCAAGGATATTAAAATTACCACTGCATCTGCAGATAAGATTACGCCCAATCAACAAAGAGCATTTGTTAAAGAATATTTTTCAACACCTAACTTATGAAAAAAATATTAGTAGCATTGGATTATGATCCTACTGCAAAAAAAATAGCCGAATGTGGTTTTGAATTGGCTACTGCATTGAAAGCGGAAATGATTTTATTACATGTTATTGCTGATCCTGTTTATTATTCTTCTACAGCTTTTTCACCCATTATGGGGTTTGGCGGTTATCTTGGAATGGATTTTATGGATCCAGATATTATAGAAGGGCTTAAGCGTGTTTCATTGGAATTTTTAGAGAAGACAAAGCAACATTTAGGGAGTGATCATATACGTACCATGGTACAAGAGGGCGATAGTGAAACTACTATTTTGGAAGTTGCCAAAAAAGAAAAAGCATCTATTATAGTAATGGGTTCTCATAGTCGTAAATGGCTGGAAGCCATTTTAGTGGGAAGTACCACAGAAAAAGTTTTACATAAATCTTCTTTGCCTTTATATATCATCCCCACAAAAAAAATCAGTTAGGCAGTTAGAAGTTTTCTGATTAGCAATCAATTACCATCATTAATATTTTAATGATGGTTTTTTATTTTTAAAAACATGTGAATGATATAATTATTCCTCACAAACGTATAACACTTTCTCTAAATAATATCTGCACTTTTGAAAAGTGAAAATTCATTCACGTTTAAATTATTTATTTTGAAAAACACAAAGCTCTTAGCAACCCTGGTCATACTTTCAGTTATACTGACTGCCGGATGCAAAAAGGATTTATTTGTTGAAACAGCAGGGTTATGTCCCTTAGTTGTTTCCACTAATCCTATCAATCTCGCAACTGGCGTTCCGTTAAATCAGGTGATCACGGCAACATTCAATGTGCCTATTAATCCAGCCACTGTTACACTTACTTCATTTACAATAAGTGGTTCAGCGGCCATAGCAGGTACTATTACTTATGCTGGTTTAACAGCCAGTTTCACACCAACAAGTCCTTTACTTCCTAACACTACCTATACAGGAAGAATTACAACTGCTGTAAAAGAAATGAAGGGTAATGCCTTGCAGGCAGATTATGTATGGTCCTTTAGTACAGGGGCCACCGTTGCACCAATTGTAATTAGTACCGATCCATTAAATCTTGCAACAGGTGTTGTTATTAATAAAACAGTTGCGGCAACTTTTAGTGTACCTATGAATCCAACAAGTATAAACGGAACTTCATTTTATTTGAAAGAGGGCGCCAATCTAATTCCTGGTTTGGTTACTTATAGTGGTAGCACTGCTTATTTTAAATCAACCATCAATTTAGTGGCAGGTACTTTGTACACAGCTACTATAACTACAGTAGCAAAAAATCTTGCTGGTACAACATTGGCATCCAATTATGTATGGACATTTACTACCGGATCCTTACAGGCACCAACAGTAATTGTTACCGATCCATTGAACCTTGCAACGAATGTGCTTTTATCAAAAGTGATTACTGCAGGTTTTAGCGAGGCGATGAATCCATCTACAATAAACGCCAGTAGCTTTACATTGATGAACGGTTCAGTAAGTGTTGCAGGTACTGTAACTTATGCAGGAACAGTAGCTAGCTTTACACCTACAGTTGCTTTATTACCTTCTACATTGTATACTGCTACTATTACCACAACTGCAACCAATGTTGCAGGTACTGCATTGGCCAGCAATTATGTTTGGACATTCACTACAGGGATATTAGTAGTGCCAACTGTTATATCAACAGATCCTGCTAATTTGGCTACAGGTGTTCCGCTGAATAAAGTTATTACAGCAACATTTAGCGAACCTATGAATGCATCTACCATTACCAATTCAAGTTTTTTGGTAAAATTAGGGTCTGTTACAGTGCCAGGCACAGTAACTTACGCTGGTGTGATTGCTAGTTTTACACCAACCAGTCTATTGTTATCAGACAGTACTTATACTTGTACAATTACAACATTGGCTAAAAATCTTGCTGGAACCCCAATAGCCTCCAATTATGTTTGGACTTTCAGTACTAAGTTGCACACAGGTCCATTGCCTATTGATCTTAAATCAGTAGGACGGTTTGGCATAATTGCAGGTGTAGGCGTAAGCAACAATGCAGGCCAAAGTGAAATTCATGATCAAGACGTTGGTATTAGTCCGGGCGTTCGATCTTCAGTTACCGGATTTCCTCCTGCTATTATTGTAAACGGTGCTATCTATGCTTCAGATGACATTGCACCTCCAGGTGTTGCTGCCATGTTAATTCAGGCTAAGCAAGATCTTACTGATGCTTATTTAGCAGCAGAAGGTGCCACTTCACCAGCACCAGCACTTGTTGCAGGTGATTTGGGTGGACAAACATTGGCTCCTGGTATTTATAAATCTACTTCTACTTTATTGGTACAATCTGGTTCTCTCACATTAGATGCACAGGGTGATGTGAATGCTGTTTGGATTTTCCAAATCGCGGCAGGATTTACAACTGTAGGTGGAGCAGGTGGTAATATAATTTTGAGTGGAGGCGCACAGGCTAAAAATATTTTTTGGCAGGTGGGAAGTTCCGCCACTATCGGCGACTTTACTTCCTTTAAAGGAAATGTATTAGCCCTTACCTCTATCACTATGAATTCGGGTGCAACTGCAGTTGGAAGAATGCTTGCAAGAAATGGAGCAGTTGTTATGACTAGTACCAATATCATCAATAAACCATAAAAATTAAAATCATGTTACTAAAAAATTATACAGAACCTTTGGTACGAAAAGTGCCGATTGTTTTCCCTTCACAGATTAAGTTGTTATTAATGACTTTATTGATGATGCTCTTACTGCAAATGAGTAATGCACAAACTTCCACCTATTCTCGACCATCTTGGTGGTTTGGAGTGGCAGGTGCGGCTAATTTGAATTTCTATCGAGGATCTACACAGCAATTAAATGATGCATTAACAGTGCCGGTTGCATTTCATGATGGAAAAGGAACTGGACTTTATGTAGCTCCGTTAATGGAATATCATGCACCCAAAAGCCTTCTGGGATTTATGTTGCAAGTAGGCATGGATAGCAAAAAAGGTAAATTTGATGCAGTAACAACACCTTGTAATTGTCCCGCTGATTTAAAAACTGATTTATCTTATATAAGCATTGAACCCAGTTTGCGACTGGCCCCATTTAAGGGTAATTTTTATCTTTATCTAGGTCCTCGTTTTTTATTCAATCAAAAGAAATCTTTTACTTATCAGTTAGGTAAAAATCCGGCATTACCTGCTCAAGCAGAAAATGCAGCTGTAAAAGGAGATTTTAATAATATTGAAAAGAATTTGATTTCCTTTCAAGTGGGCACGGGCTATGACATTTATTTGTCATCACAAAATCGCCGCACGCAATGGGTATTCTCGCCATTTGCTGCATTTCAACCATATTATGGACAATCACCAAGAAGTATTGAAACATGGAATATAACTTCCGTTAGGGCAGGGGCAGCTTTGAAATTTGGTGTAGGAAAAAAAGCAAAAGAACCAGTGGCAGTAGTAGAATTGCCGGTGATAATTCCAGTTGTTATTGAGGAAAAGGATCCCGTATTTAGTTTCACAGTGAATGCACCTGTTAATATTCCCGGAGAGCGTAGGG
This sequence comes from Chitinophaga pinensis, assembly GCA_943367825.1. Taxonomy (GTDB): domain Bacteria; phylum Bacteroidota; class Bacteroidia; order Chitinophagales; family Chitinophagaceae; genus Ferruginibacter; species Ferruginibacter pinensis_J. The sequence continues at coordinate 43,337 of CALRKF020000002.1, read as the reverse complement.
TACACGAAATGTTCCCTGTTCGTAATTATGTATTTTTTGATCTTGGTTCCACTGCCATACCAGATCGTTATGTATTGCTTAGTAAAGACCAGGTAAAAGGTTTCAAAGAAGATCAATTGGATCAATTTGCTCCCAAAAATTTATCTGGAAGGTCAGCCAGACAAATGGTGGTTTACTATAATATATTAAATATTCTCGGTGATCGTATGAATAAAAACCCATCGACTAATATCAATTTGGAAGGTGCTTCAGAGAAAGGAAAAGTGGATGCATTAGCAATGGCAGAATCAGTAAAACAATACTTGGTGGATGTATTTGCAATTAACCCGGCAAGAATTACTACAGTAGGACGTATAAAACCAAGTATACCTTCTGAGCAACCAGGCGCAACAATGGATTTAGCCTTACTCCGTGAAGGAGATCATCGCGTATCCATTGAAACGGTTTCTCCCGAATTATTAATGGAATTTCAAAGCGGTCCAGCTGCCCCATTAAGACCAGTAGAATTGATGGCAGTACAAGAAGCCCCGGTTGATAGTTATATTAGTTTCAATGTGAATGGTGCCACGGAGGCATTCAGTTCATGGTCATTGGAAATAAAAAATGAAGCAGGTGTTGTGCAATATTATGGACCATATACAACTGAAACTGTTAGCATTCCTGGTAAATCATTATTGGGCACAAAGCCTGAAGGAGACTTCAAAGTATTGATGGTAGGCAGAACAGCAAAAGGAAAAGTGATTACTAAAGAAAGCAATGTGCATGTGATATTATGGAAAGCACCATCCATTATTGAAGGAACAAGATTCAGCGTAATATTTGGATTTGATGAGTCAAAGGCCATTGGAATTTATGAAAAATACCTAACAGAGATAGTGGCTACAAAGATTCCGCAAGGAGGAACAGTAATGATTCATGGACATACTGATATTATCGGCGACGCGGGTTACAATCAGAAATTGTCCGTAGCACGGTCAAATGAAGTTAAAAGTATTTTAGAAGCGGCCATGTTGAAAGCTGGTAGATCTGATGTGAAATTTGAAGTGTTTGGATTTGGGGAAGATCAAAATCTATCGCCTTTCGACAATAAATTCCCTGAGGAAAGATTCTATAATCGTACTGTAATTATTGATATTATTCCCGCCAAATAATTCAGTATCCTCTTTGTTTTTATGTTTTAAAACACCAGCCAAAATCCGTTGCAGCGAAGCAACGGATTTTTTTTATTTCGAATAGCAAATAAAATCATGTGTGAATAATATAAGAATTGTTATTAAAAGTATAATGATTTAGACATTTATAAAGTAGACCTTTAGGAACTGTGAATTTATTGCAGTATTAAAATAATTATTATGAACACGACAGAGCTAAAAGGCAATTGGAATGAACAAAAGGGCAAACTCAAACAAAAATTTGCAGAGCTAACAGACAATGATTTGATGTTTAAAGAAGGCAAAAAGGATGAAATGCTAGGTAAGTTACAGATTAAATTAGGCAAGACAAAAGAGGAATTGCGAAAATTGATTGGTGAGGATTAGTATTTTACAATAAAAGATTACGCTCAGTATTATTAATTACATTTTAAGCGTATAAAATGAATCAGCAAGAGATAGAAAATGAAAAAGATTACCTGACTGTGGAAATTATCGAGTACGTAACCAATTCTGTAGTAAGCAAGACGATTTTGAAAAAAATATCTGGCAATGTGTCTGTATTGTCTGTTGATGCAGGGGAGGAGCTGGCTCCGCGTACAATTCCCTTTGATAGCTTTGTTCAAGTAATTGACGGCAAGGTTGACCTGGTTGTGAATGATAAAGTACATAGTCTGCAAACAGGCCATTCGATGATTGTGCCAGCACATGCAACCAGTTATGTGAAACCAGATGGCCGATTTAAAATGATTATCACGGTGATTAAAAGTGGGTATGAATAAATACCTTTAATTTACATTGATAAAATTAGAATGCAAATAACATAATATTGCCTGTATAAATCCTATCCTGAATTACTATGTGATTCAATGCAGTAGCTTTACTAAATAGAATTTTATTATCATCATAAAAATCAAAATCAATGTTTAAAAAAATCATGTTGCGCATTACTGCGCTAGTATTCCTGGTAGCCTTGGCTATTCCTGCTATTTCCAATAATGAAGCAGCTTTGGTACTGCCTACAAAAGAAGTTCCTGGGTCTACTGATCCGCGTGTACAACAAATGGTGCAACGCTTAGAAGAAATTAAGGGAATGGATAAATCCGGCTTGTCCTCTTCTGAAAAAAGAAGCTTGCGTAAAGAAGTAAAGAGTATTAAAAAAGAAATGAAAGTTGTAGGGGGAGGTGTATACCTTTCTGTAGGAGCACTTATCATTGTAATCTTACTCTTAATTTTACTTTTGTAATAGTAGTATAGGCTTTCTCTTAATACTGCATGTATGCACCATTGTTTTTCAAAAGAAAACCCTGAGGCATTTATGCAGTATTAATATTTTCAAAACAAGTTGTTTTAAGGCTTCAGCCAATTGCAAAATTTTAATACAGTTAGCATTTAAGCCTAAGCATGCTTTAGATAGCCATTCGGTAAAAAGGCTGCTGTACTTCGATCCTTCAAAGTATAGATGTTAACCTATTCCTGAGGCCTATAACAGAAATAAATAAGTGGATATCTTATATTATTCCAATTAATATTTACATTATTCACACTTTTTCTTAATTCTTTCCACTGGCGCCGAGAATTGATTAGGCAACAACTTATATTAAGGTTATCTTTAAAAGGTTACCTTTTTTTAATTGTCTTCTATACAGTATATTATGGATTCGAAAGAACTGGAAAAATCAAAGGCTCATATTATTGTCGAAATAATTGAGTACATACCTAATGCAGTATTGAGTAAAACAATTATTAAAAGAGCTACAGGCAATATCACTGTTTCATCCTTTGATGCAGGTGAAGAATTGGCAGAAAAGGCATCTCCTTTTGACAATTATATTCAAATAATTGATGGAGTGGCGCAATTAAATATTAATGGGAAAAACTACCTACTCACATTGGGTCAGGGTATTATAATACCTGCTCATGCCAGGCACAGGTTTGATGCTAACGTAAAATTCAAAATGATTTCTACAATAATAAAAAGTGGTTATGAAGAGTAATTTAGATTTTCTAGTGAATGGTAAGGTAGGTTAGTCTTATAATAAGTATTGATCACTTTATTATAAAATCATTTTTTCAATAAAAAATAATTGAAACTATACATCAAATATATGGTGAGTATTCGTTGCAAAATGGTTGTAAAAGCCACTTTGGACAATTTGCATATTCTGTATGGCACTGTAGAGCTGGGTGAAGTTGAGTTGAAAAATGAAATTAGTCAGGAAGTATTTGACCTAATACGCGTTTCTTTAAAAAAATCTGGCTTGGAATTGATGGATGATAAAAAAGCTATCTTAATCGAGCGAATTAAAAATATAATAGTTGAAATGGTTCATTATGCTGATGAAATGCCTAAGGTTAAAACATCGGTATATATCGCCGAAAAATTAAATCATGATTATACTTATCTGGCCAATCTTTTTTCTGAGGCCGTTGGCATAACGATTGAACATTTTGTAATCCTGCACAAAATTGAAAAAGTAAAGGAGTTATTATTGTATGATGAATATACTTTAAGCGAAATTTCCTATATGCTTAGTTATTCCAGTGTAGCACACCTTTCTGCCCAATTTAAAAAAGTAACCGGACTAACACCCAGTTTTTTTAAAAAATTAAAGGAAAAAAAGCGGAGTAATTTGGAAAGCCTCGAATATTTGTAAAGGCTCTTCATTTGATAGTGATCCTTGGCTGTGGCATCTGCCTATATTAAAACATATAGGGTTCACTACTGCTTATTGTATAACATCCAATTATTGGATATTATACTGCTCGATTCAAATTTTTCTTTGTGTTGATTACATTGTCTGACAATAACCCTGCTTTTTAATTGGCTTCTTTAATGTTCAAATCCCCTTGAGTCCTTTATCCCCACTTATTTTGCTGGCTTACGAACATATGAATCTTATAAACCAATTATATTAATCTGTAATTATAGTTAGCAAATTATATTCACATTTGTACAGATGGAAGATTTTCCATTTTAAAACCACATATATGAAAAATACTTTACTATTTGTTGCTATACTTTTGAGTACATCGCTGCTGCCAGCAACCAATTTTGCACAAAACCCTGCTTTGGGGAGTACGTACAATTTTTCCCTTTTCACAGCCGCAGGGGCATTCAATAATTTGGGTGCAAGTAATATCGTTGGAGATATTGGCACTCAAGTGGGGGCATTTACGGGATTTCCTCCTGGCACTGTTGTCGGTGGTATTCATGTAGCCGACCCCGTTGCCACACAGGCTGCTATCGATCTGGAGGTGCTAAATGCAGATTTAGTTGGAAGAACCTGCGGACAAGTATTAACAACTACTTTGGGTAATGGACAATCACTATTGCCCAATGTTTATTGTATAGGTGCTGCTACAACCTTAGATGGCAATTTAATTTTAGATGCACAGGGCGATCCCAATTCACTTTTTATTTTTCAAATTGATGCAGCATTCACTACTGGTTTAAACAGCAATATTGTGTTACTTAATGGAGCTTGTATTTGTAATGTATTCTGGCAAGTCAATGGCAATTTTACACTAGGTAATGGTGCTCAGTTTAAGGGTACCATCGTTGCAAATGGAGCCATTAGTTTGTTGGAAGCTTCTTCCCTAATGGGCAGAGGCCTTTCTAGGGCCGGTATAATTGCTACCAACAATAATATAGTAATGTTACCAACAGCTCCGCTTGCCATTAAAATTACTGAGTTAAATGCTATCAATAAGGGGGATGCAAATATTGTTTCTTGGGAAACCTCCAACGCAAGATTGGGTGATATATTTGAGCTGGAGAGAAGCAGCAATGGTTTGGATTTCTATAAAATTGCTGAGTTGCCTGCAAATGGTCAATTGACCGCTTATTCCTTTGTAGATGATATGCCCTTAAGTACTTTGAATCATTACCGTTTGTTGCTGCGTGAAGTTAGTGGCGTTATTGCCTATTCGAAAGTGGTTACTGCAAATTATCAAAGCAAAACCAACATTCAAGTACAAGCTACTCCTAATCCTGCTGGTAATATGGTACATATTGTTATTCAAGGTAAAATGGCTGCTCATCCTATTTTGCTATTATCAGACATCAGTGGAAAGCCATTGCGCAGTTTGGAAGTAATAAATAAAAAAATGCAAGTTAGTTTGGTTGGTTTAGTAAGTGGTATGTACCTAATTCAATACCTAGATATTGATCAAACAACTATTATTAAAATTATTAAACAATAGATAGTCACGCGATTTTGTAACCTGCTGCTTGAATGCAGCAGGTTTTTTTATTTGCTTACTATAAAGAGTAGACGCTTTTGTTAAATACTGCTATTTAAGTGTTAGTACATGTTATGCTTATATCATAATGGAGCTGGTAATATTACATAGCAAGCTGAGGAAAATTTGCAAAAACTAGGCAGATTTGTATAACAATATAACCGACAGAACGAGGCATCTTTGTATTGTAATTGTTGATAAGGTAACTGAAAATAATTACTCCAATATCCTCCTAAAAGAACACATAATATATCCGTTTTGAGCAAATGAGTGCTAACCCATGAAACTCCGTTTATTTATCCCTATCCTAGAAACACCGGAAATCCTTAGGCAATTTGCCTAAGGATTTTTTATTCGGTCTATTTTAAAAAATGAAAAATGCCTGCTGGCAGGTTAGGAATTGTAAAAAATAGGTGAATGATTCTCTAATTGGATACTGGCCTGCGCCAGTAATTAAACCAGTAATCAAAAAGGGGAGTATGCTTTAAATGCCTAAGGAAATCTTGCAAAAACTAGACAGATTAGTGTAACAATATATACTTCAAAATGCTCCACCTTTGTATTGTAATTGTTGATAAGGAAACTAAAAATAATTACTCCAATATCCTCCTAAATGAACACATAGCATACCTTAATTAAAGAAATTAAAATGCTAACCTTTAAAAATTCTATTTGTTTATCCCTATCCTATGAAACCACGAAATCCTTAGGCATGCTGCCTAAGGATTTTTTCACCCTTCTAAATTTTAATAGATGAAAAATTCCAATTCAATTTTCAGTAAACAATCTGTTCTAGTTATTTTATTGCTTTCAATTTTCGGGCTTGGAATCAACTCCTGCTCTAAAAAAATAAATTTTCAGCAGTCAAGCATTGTGCCTGCAGCAGAAGGAAAAGTAAAAGTCACGAAAGATAATAATAAAAACTATCGCATATCAATTGAGCTGGTAAATCTTGCTACAGTGAAAAGGTTGGACTTGTCGGAAAAGCAGTATGTAATTTGGATGGAATCTGAAGAACAGACTACAAAAAACATTGGGCAACTCAATAGTAGCAAAAACTTCCTTTCTAATAAATATAAAGCCTCTTTCCACACCGTTTCAACCTTTAAACCCTCAGGCATATTTATCACAGCAGAGGAAGATGGTAACGTACAACATCCTTCGGGCTCATTAATATTGACGACGGGTAAATTTTAAATTGAAAGGGTCATCTTTTGACAAACTATTAATTGGGTTCTTACTCAATTTCTTTGACCTGATTAAGTAATTTCACTCTTTTATTCATAACAAAAAACCAAGCTGGAGGAATTAAGGCTAGTATCATACTGCCAGGATACCCAGTAGGCAGCTGAGGTGCATCAGCGTGGTGTTGTAAGATTTGATATTTTCTACTGGCCAAATAATGATGGTCACTGTGTCGGCTCAATTCAAATAACATTATACGACCCAGGGGATGACTACTGTTCCAACTATGCCTGGCCACTGTTCTCTCATAGCTGCCTGGTGCTGTTTCTTTTCTTTGCAAACCATAATGCTCTATATAATTAACGGTCTCCAATAATGTAATCCCAATAGCCGCCGCCGCTAAAAAGTATAAACCAACCAACCAACCAAAATACCAAAAAATTAAACCGGTAAAAATGATTTGTATAAGATGTGCCTGAATCATTTCATTACCAAAATGCCATACAGAGCGACCCTTTTTTCGTTGTTCTGCATTGGCTATTTTCCAAGCGGATATATAAGAAAATAGTATTGTTCTGAAATAAAATAAATAGATCACCTCGTTGTACCTGGCACTGCTCGGATCTAGCGGAGTAGCTACATTTTTGTGATGCCCTTTATTATGTTCAATAAAAAAATGCTGATAAAGTGAACTGGTCAATAAGGCTTTTGCCAACCATTGCTCTGCAACATTAACCCTGTGGCCCAATTCATGCCCAACATTTATTCCAAATGTACCACACAATAAACCCATTGTCCAAACTCGTCCACAAATCTCCCACCATTGCAAATCGTCTTGTGTAATACCCGATAAAAAAATAAACAAAGCAATAAATTGAAAGGGAACAATTATGTACAATAGATAGTCATATAGTCGATCCTTCTTTGCCATTTCTTCTTCCGCAGCACTCATATTTTTGGTATCTGGGGGAATAATTAGTTCCAATAGCGGAAGCAGTACCCATGTATACAGAAGCGGACTCCAAGTCAATAGCCCATGTTGGGTAAATGCCAATAAGGCCATCACATAAATAGAAATCGGGCTTAGGTATTTAATTGCTTTATAGCGCATATAAAAAATTCTTTGCCAAGATACTGAAATCATTCATTTTTTGCTCAGTTTGGATAGTTGGATTGAATTTTTTTAGTATAAACCAAATCTTAACAAAATGCTGATTAAACTATTCGTAATTTAATTGGTCTGAAATCAGTTACATTATCTACTAATTATTTCAATATGTCAGTTTCCAATCGTTTAAAAAACCAGCACCTGTTATGGCGGGCAGCTTTTGGCCCCATGGCAGAAAATATTGCAGACCTCGATGGTATTACCCCTAAAAAATTATGGGAACTCCTGCTTAAAACATCTGTTAAAAAACCAGAAAAGATAGAAGTGGCACAAAACCTTGCAGATGGTTTGTATAAAGGAGTGCAGGATATAGCCAAAATGGAGGAAGCTGAACGAAAGCTAAATCAAAAAATTATTAGGGACCAATCGAAAGAAGATCTGAAAAACCTCAATATTCGCTGGCTGGATGAAATGATTAATAGCGAAGCACAATTGAGAGAAAAAATGAGTTTATTCTGGCATGGTCATTTCGCTTGTAGGGTGGTAAATAGTTATTTCCAACAGGAATTATTGCAAGTGATACGCGAAAATGCATTGGGTAATTTCAAAGACCTTTTAAGAGCAGTCAGTAAAAGCCCCGCAATGATTGTTTTTTTGAATAACCAGCAAAACAAGAAGCGCAAGCCGAATGAAAATTTTGCAAGAGAAGTAATGGAACTGTTTACAATGGGTAGGGGAAATTATACCGAACAGGATATCAAAGAAGCCGCAAGAGCATTCACCGGTTGGGGATTTAACCTAAGTGGTGAATTTGAATTCAGGACAAACCAGCATGATACTGATAATAAAACTGTTTTGGGTAAAACTGGCAACTTCGACGGGGATGCCATCCTCGACTTATTATTAGCACAAAAACAAACAGCCAAATTTATCTGTACCAAGCTATATCGGTTTTTTGTAAATGAAACAATAGATGCGGTAAAAATAAATTGGCTGGCCGACAGGTTTTTCGCCAATAATTATGATATCAAAAAATTATTGGAAGATATTTTTACTGCCAACTGGTTTTATGAAGAAAAAAATATTGGTATTCAAATTAAATCTCCTGTACAATTGTTGGTAGGCATACGCAGACTATTGCCGATGGAAATGGACAATGACCAATCTCAATTATTGCTTCAAAAAATATTGGGTCAGATTTTATTTTATCCACCCAATGTAGCCGGATGGCCCGGTGGCAGAAATTGGATAGACAGTAGCAGTTTAATGCTAAGATTACGTTTGCCACAACTCATCACCGCCAATGAAATATTGGACCTCCGTCCCAAATCTGATGACGATACACAAATGGGAATGATGGAAATGGCAAAAAAAATAAAATCGGCAGTAAAAGGTGGTACCGCAACCATTGATTGGAATTTACTTAATAAAACAGTAGCTGCTGTTCCCCGTGATCAACTCTTAAACAAATTAAAGGAGTTCTTATTGCAAGCTAAAATGAGTGTTCCAAATCCATTAATTGAAAAATACCTTAACAAAGAAAACAGGGAGAATTATATAAAAAGTACAGTGGTTAGTTTACTGTCTACTCCCGAATACCAACTTTGTTAATCAACCATATTATTCATCCATATTGCAAAAATCATGGTAATAAAACGCAGGGCATTTATACAAACAGGCGCATTGGCTACAGCCACTTTAATGCTTCCCAAATTTTTAAAAGCATTTGAAAAACCTCAAATGGTTCCACCTGGCAATAAGGTGGTAGTGGTGATTCAATTAAGCGGCGGAAACGATGGCCTTAATACGGTGATACCTATACGAAATGATATTTATTATAAGCTAAGACCCAAGCTAGCTATTGAAAAAGACAAGGCTGTTGTTTTAACTGATGAAGTAGGATTAAATCCTGCATTGGAAGGGTTCAAGAACTTATTTGACGAAGGGCAATTGTCTATCCTTAATAATGTTGGTTATCCTAATCCCGATCGATCTCATTTCAGAAGCATGGATATTTGGCATAGTGCCAGCGCCAGTAATGAATATGTAAATACTGGTTGGATTGGCCGCTACCTAGATGCACAATGCAATGGATGTAGTAAGCCTACCCAGGCCATGGAAATTGATGATGTATTGAGCCTGGCTTTAAAAGGAGAAAACAATAAAGGACTAGCTTTTACTGATCCAGCCAAATTATACGATACCAGTAATGAAAAATACTATAAAGATATCAGTGCAGCACATCAGAATAGTGAGGAAACGGTAGACTATCTATATAAAACGATGAGCGAAACATTGAGTAGTGCTGATTATATTTATCAGCAGAGTAGGTTACATCCTACAGGTGCTACTTATCCTGGAACTGCATTAGGTCGTGATTTAAAAACAATCGCTTCTCTCATTTTATCTGATATCAATACAAAAGTATATTATGTTAGTTTGGGAAGTTTTGATACACATGTTAATCAGGAGGCACAACAAAAAAGATTGTTTACCGAATTAAATGATGCGGTTAAAGCCTTTACCAGTGATATGAAAAAGAACAATCGCTTCGATGATGTTTTGATGATGAGCTTCAGTGAATTTGGTAGAAGGGTAGCACAAAATGCCAGTGGCGGTACCGATCACGGAACAGCCAATAATATGTTTTTGATGAGTGGTGGCCTGAAAAAAAAGGGAATCATCAATGCACTACCCAATTTGGCTGATTTAACCGATGGCGATTTAAAACATACAGTTGATTTCAAAAGCGTTTATGCCACCGTGTTAAATAAATGGCTGAACGCAAATGATCAATTAATTTTAGGACATCAATTTGAATACCTAGATTTTATTTAAGGCCTTTAATTCCTAAAATTAAAAGGCATTTATTTTACTTCATGCATCAACTTCTTAATAAGGGGTGATATTAATAATAAAATAGCACCTCCTATCAATGCATATATGGCTAATTGACGATAGCCGTTTGTATAGGCAATAAGCTTTTCCGTTAAGGGTGCATTATCGTTGGCACTGGCCATTCCGGCTCCTAGGATACCAGCAGCATATTGACCATATGCGCTTGCCAAAAACCACATACCCATCATTACACCCCACATTGGTTTGGGTGATAATTTTGTCATGAGCGATAAACCAATAGGAGACAAACAAAGTTCTCCAAAAGTGATGATGAGATAGGCAACTGTAAATACATTTAAAGATGTTTTACCAGAAGCATCTGCAAAAAAACGGGTAAAATAAAATACATAAAAAGCGGCAGCCAGGAATAAGAAACCTATTCCGAATTTGACAGCAGCATTGGGCTCTATTTTCTTTTTGCTGAGCCATAACCAAAGTATCCCTACAATCGGACTGAATACAATTACAAAAAATGAATTGGAAGTATTATTGATTACATTGGGGTCAATAGTAAGCCCTGCAACATTATCATGTAGATTGTATAAAGCAAATAAACTTAGTGAGCCACCTGCTTGTTCAAAAAAAGCCCAAAACAAAACCGAAAACAAAATAAATATCAACGCAGCAATTAATTTTTGTTTCTCCAGTTTCGAATACTTTCTCATTTCATAAAAAATGTACACTAAGGTTACTGGCCCGATAATGAACATGAATAAATCTGTATACTTAGTATTGGTCACCAAAATCTTTATCAGCGGAATGGCGAGTAGCGATCCTATAAATACAGCATATTCTAGCAACCTTCTTTTGGAAGCAACCATGTCTTTCAATGGGGAGAGACCAATAGGGCCCATCAGTTTTTGTGTAAAAACAAAAACACTCAATCCAATAATCATCACAAAGCCTGCCATTGAAAAGGCCAAACTCCAGGAATAAAATTTACCAATATATACACATACCAAACCTCCTAGGGTAGCACCGATATTAATACCGGAATAGAATAAGCCAAAGCCTGCATCTCTTCTGGCATCACCTTCTTTGTACAATGCACCCACCATTGTAGAGATATTTGGTTTGAAAAAACCAGTACCAATAATGGAGATACAAGTACCAATATAAAATAAATCCTTTGGTGCAATGGCAATGATGAAACTACCTGCAATCATCAAAAGGCCACCCCAGAAAAGCGATTTTCTAAATCCTAGAATTTTATCAGCAAATAGTCCGCCTATAAAAGTAAAAGCATAAATAAAAGCCTGAATAGCCCCATATTGTAGGTTGGCAGTTTTTTCAGCAAGGAACAATTGTGTTACCATAAAAACCGTCAGCATACCCCTCATGCCATAGAAACAAAATCGTTCCCACATTTCTGAAAGAAATAAATACCAAAGTTGTTTTGGGTACTTGCCTTCAAAATTTTGAATTTCTTCCAGTGTAATTTGCTTTGCCATAAGGAGTTTTTAGTATTCGATTGAAAGATAATAAAAAAAAGTGAAGGACTTTTTTATCATGAAACCTAATGATTGTATATGCAATTAATTAATGCCTTTTTCTTTCATCACCTTATTCAACCATTTCAAAATCATAAAAAGAAAGAGTGCTGCTGCTCCCAATAAAATAAAATTAAGTTCAAAATAGTCGGATTTATTATCATATTCATCCCATTTGCTGGCAAGAATTCCACTCAATTTGTTTCCAATGGAGGTTGATAAAAACCAACCACCCATCATAAGAGAGGTGATTCTAACCGGACTAAGTTTTGAAACAAGCGATAATCCCATCGGACTTAAAAAAAGTTCACCGATGGTAACTACTCCATAAGTGCCTGCCAACCACCATACACTTACTTTTTCAGCACCATTCTGCCCTACTTTAACAGCCGCAATCATTACCAGTACCGATAAAGCAGAAATTAATAATCCTAAAGCAATTTTAGTAGGGGTTGAAGGTTCCTTTCCTTTTCTTCTTAGCCATGTAAAAAATGCAACTACTAAAGGAGTAAAAGCAATCACCCAAAAAGGGTTGATGGATTGACTTAAACTCGGCAACCAGGCTTTAATGGTTTCACCCTCCTTTGGTTTTTTGTCTGCTGCAATATTTTTAAAATAAGAAGGGTAATCCAATACTTTTACCTCTTTTCCGTTTTCTTTTACCTTTCTAAATTGATTGTCCAATTTTGTTACACTATCCAACTTGTAAGTAGTATTGGCAGGTTTGTCAGTTTGTTTAAGTGCTTCTAAAATATTTCCAGTGGTTGCACTTACTTGCCGATCTGTATACCTACTTGCCCAGGTATTAAGTGCCGAACCATTTTGTTTGAAAATGGCCCAAAATAAAATTACCACTGCAAAAATTGAAAGCATTGCTCCCATGGCAGGCCTTTCGGCTTTATTACTTTTTATAAAAAGCGCAGCATAAAATACCAACACTGGAATACAGGCAAAAATGAATGCATCGGTAGAGTTGGAATCAAAAATATACCCTTCCGTTCCTTTGATAAACCATCCAATAATTCCAAATACAATGGATGGTATTATTACCATTGCCATGATTTGCCAAAGCGGCATGTCGCCAGGCTGTAAGGGTTTTCTTACATCAAAGTCTTTATAATGTTTAGTGCCGCTGATAAAAGTAATGACACCTATAAACATACCCACCCCGGCAGCAGCAAAAGCAGCACCCCAGCCAATCATAATATATAGTGCAGCACCAAAAAAATTGCAAATGAATGCACCAATATTGATGCCCATATAAAATATGTTATAACCCTCATCCTTTTGCTTAATATATTGGGGAGTAGAATATACATTGCCTAGTAAAGTAGATATATTGGGTTTGAAAAAACCGTTTCCAACAATTACCAGCGTCATAGAAATATAAAGCATGGTTTCGTTGTGGATACCCATGCAACAATAACCAATGCCCATCAACAAACCTCCAATGATGATAGACCTGCGATAGCCCAGGTATCGGTCGGCAATTAAGCCTCCTAAAAAAGGAGTAAAAAATACCAGTGCAATGAAAGTGCCATAGAGACTGGCAGATTCTTTTTCATCCATATTGAAGCCATCTACTGCATCTTTCAAGTAGAGCGTGAAAATGCCTATCATTAAATAATAGCCAAATCGTTCCCACATTTCACTAAAAAAAAGAAAGGGCAATGCCTTAGGATGCTTCTTCCACATAGTGTATATATTTTAAGTAAGTTAATAAAATCAGCCAAAGGCCATTAAAAAAGCTGGTCAATTGACCAGCTTTTTTAAAAATAAACTTATTTACTTATCCAAGACCATGCATCATTTTCCTAAGTTTAGCACTCAGCAGGAACAAAATTCCTGCAGCAATACCTGTCATTATAATGAATAGCATGAAAAATTCGTACAAATTGGTAATCTGAAATCCAAGGAAAGAAGGGATTTTGATTGGCTCAGTTGCTTTTGCAATATCCTCTGCACTTGGAGGAATCAGTGCGCTAAGTGTACCAGCAAATTTATTGGCAGCGGCATTGGCCAAAAACCAAGTGCCCATTAATAAAGAAGAAAGGCGAATTGGAGCCAGTTTAGATACCATTGACAATCCAATTGGTGATAAACAAAGCTCGCCCATTGTGTGAATGATATACAAAGCAAAAAGCCAGAGCATACTTACTTTGTCCGTAATGCCGATGCCTTTGACTACAATGGCAATGACCAAGTAGCCAAGTGCTACTAATGCAAGACCAATCGCCATTTTTTTAGGTGAATTGGGTTCCAATTTACGTTGGTAAAGGAATCCCCAAATCATAGTAAATATTGGGGCAAGTAAAATAACAGCCAAAGGATTTACAGATTGGAACCAACTGGCAGGGAATTCATCTTTATTGAAATTAGGGATATAGCCTGCTAAATAAATTGCTAATAAAACAGCGGAAACCACTCCTGCAACAATTAATCCAGTATTTTTCTTCCAATCAAAAAACCATGCAAGGCCTTTTGAAAGAAAATAACTGATAGCCACGCCTGTAGCAAGTATCATCCATCCTGGCACAAATATTTTAGTGTCTCTATGTACTTGTCTGTCGGCAAAAAGGGTAAGTGAAGCACCTGCTTGTTCAAAAGCACCCCAGAAAAATATAACAAAAAAAGCTAAAATGAAAACTACGATAATTCGATCTCTTTCTTCCTTGGTTAGGCTTTTATCGGTAAGAATAATCAAGGGCATAATTACCATGGCACTATAAATAACATATCCAATGATGTCAACATCTGTTTTGAACATGGTTTGAAAATTCAACATAAAAAACACCAGTCCGATAGAACCAATGATTAGGAGAATGTTTTTTATATCGAGTGCTTTTACAGGTAGCCCTATTTCTTTCCCTTCTTCCGATACTAAGTATTTTTTTTGTAGCAGAACGAAGGATACAAGGCCGATTAACATGCCGATACAAGCAGCTAGAAATCCCCATTTATAATCCATACTACCACAAACCAGGGGCGAAAAGAACGCGCCTAAGTTGATACCCATATAAAAAATGGTGAATGCACTATCAATTCTGCGGTCTCCAACAGGGTAGAGTTGGCCTACCATGGTGGAAATATTTGGCTTAAAAAATCCGTTTCCTATAATCAGTGAGGTTAAACCAATCCAC
This sequence comes from Chitinophaga pinensis, assembly GCA_943367825.1. Classification (GTDB taxonomy): domain Bacteria; phylum Bacteroidota; class Bacteroidia; order Chitinophagales; family Chitinophagaceae; genus Ferruginibacter; species Ferruginibacter pinensis_J. Next base: position 28,120 of record CALRKF020000002.1, on the reverse strand, counting down.
ATTAAAGGAATACCACTCTCTCCTGCAGAGGCACTTAAAAACATAAAGAACTGACCAACTGCCATCAAAAATCCACCAATTACTATACTTCTTCTATTGCCTAAAAATCGATCGCATAAATAGCCGCCGAGTAAGGGAGTTAGGTAAACAAGGCCGGTATAACTTCCATATATAGTAGAAGCTTTTGAATCACTCATCAATAATGCCTTGGTCATAAACAAAATGAAGATGGCCCTCATTCCATAATAACTAAATCTTTCCCACATTTCTGTGAAAAACAGAAAGTAGAGCCCCTTAGGGTGTCCGTTGCTTTTTACTTGATCATTCATACAGCTTGGTTTTAGTCCTTTAAAATATTGATTATAAACCCCAAAATACTGATTTTCTATTAAGTAATTACAAAATGGGGGAGTCTATTTATTTTAAAGCCCCTTTTTAAATTTATGAGAAGGATAAATTATTCTTGCAGTTGATGTCTTAATTTTACTGCCTTATAACCAACTCATCTTACATGAACATACTCATTATCGGTTCCGGCGGAAGAGAGCATGCTTTTGCATGGAAATTAAAGCAAAGTCCCCGATGTAGTCAGCTTTTTATTGCACCGGGTAATGCGGGGACCGCTTCTCTAGGCACCAATCTTTCAATAGGCGTTTCTGATTTTGAAAACTTGGCCAAAACTTGTATTAAGCATCAAATAGCCTTGGTTTTAGTTGGCCCTGAAGAGCCATTGGTAAAAGGTATTTATGATTATTTTAAAAAAACCGATAGTGTAAAACATATTCATGTCATTGGGCCTAGTCAAGCGGCTGCTCAACTCGAAGGCAGCAAGGCCTTTGCCAAAGGATTCATGAATAAGTATCATATTCCCACTGCATCGTATAAAAAATTCACTGCTGATAGTTATATAGAGGGAGCTGAATATATTAAGTCTCATCCACTGCCCATTGTGCTAAAAGTAGATGGGTTGGCAGCAGGAAAAGGGGTTGTTATTTGCGAAAATGTTATTGAGGCATTGGCCGAGTTTGAATTGATGTTGTTGCGTAGCAAATTTGGGGAAGCTGGGAAAAAAGTGGTAGTTGAGGAGTTTCTGACAGGGATCGAAATCAGTGTTTTTGCCCTGACCGACGGTAAAAATTACGTCTTATTGCCCGAGGCCAAGGATTACAAAAGAATTGGCGAAAAAGATACCGGGTTGAACACTGGCGGTATGGGGGCCATCAGTCCTGTGCCCTTTGCCAACGAGGAATTTATGAAAAAAGTGAAGGAAACCATTATTGAGCCTACCATTCGGGGATTACAATCCGAAAAGATGGATTATAAAGGCTTTGTATTCTTTGGATTGATAAATGATAATGGTAATGCTAAGGTGATTGAGTACAACTGTAGGATGGGAGATCCTGAAACAGAAGTAGTGATACCTCGTTTAAAAAATGATTTCCTTGAATTATTGCTGGCAACGGCCGAGCAAAGGCTGGATCAGGTGCAGATAGAAATTGATCCAAGGGTGGCAGCAACTGTAATGGCAGTAAGTGGAGGCTATCCCGGAGAATTCATGAAAGGTATACCTATCAAGGGTTTGAACGAAAAAGCAATTGAAGATAGTTTTGTATTTCACTCCGGTACTGTGGAAGAAGAAGACAAAGTGGTAACCAATGGAGGAAGGGTGCTTACCATTACCTCTTTAGGAGATACAATCAACGAAGCTGTTGAGCAGTCCAATTACATGATGGAACAAATATTTTTTGCCGGTATGTACAGTCGTTCTGATATTGGCTACGAATTCAGAAAATAAGGCCTCCGATTTTTTTAGGTCAATAATAAAAATATTTGGTAAAACCCTTAAAAATAAAGGGATTGGCATTGTTATTTCAAATATTTTACATCAACTTTGCTGCATTATTTACTAGATACTTTTTTCACTCAACACGATGGGACTTTTTAATTTTTTCACACAGGAAATAGCGATTGACCTGGGTACTGCGAATACCCTCATTATACACAACGACGAAGTGGTGGTGAATGAACCATCCATTGTTGCGCTGGATCGAAATAATCCAAAAAATATTTTAGCCGTAGGTAAGAAAGCATTGATGATGCACGAGAAGACGCATGAAAGCATTCGTACTGTTCGTCCATTAAAAGACGGTGTAATCGCAGATTTCAATGCGGCTGAATTAATGATTCGCGAATTAATCAAATTGGTATATCCAAAAAAACCTTTGTTTTCACCCAGTTGGCGGATGATGATTTGCATTCCCTCTTCTATTACTGAAGTGGAAAAACGTGCGGTGCGTGATAGTGCTGAACAAGCTGGTGCAAAAGAAGTCTATTTGATTCATGAACCTATGGCTGCTGCATTGGGTATTGGTATTGATGTAGAAGAACCAGTTGGTAATATGATTATTGATATCGGTGGTGGTACTACCGGCATTACAGTGATTGCATTAGCAGGAATTGTTTGCGATCAAAGTATTCGTATTGCAGGAGATGAATTTACAGCAGATATCATGGAGGCATTGCGACGTTATCATAGTTTATTAATTGGTGAACGTACTGCGGAACAAATTAAAATTCAAGTGGGTGCTGCCATGAAAGATTTGGATAATCCTCCTGAAGATATTCCTGTTAATGGTCGCGACTTAGTAACTGGTATACCCAAACAAGTAATGGTTAGCTATCAGGAAGTAGCCGAAGCCTTGGATAAAAGTATTTTTAAAATTGAAGAAGCTATTCTAAAAGCTTTGGAAGTAACACCACCTGAATTAGCATCTGATATTTATCGCAGAGGCTTGTACCTTACTGGCGGCGGTGCCTTGCTTAGAGGATTGGATAAAAGAATCGGTGCTAAAATAAAATTACCGGTACACGTAGCCGATGATCCATTGAAAAGTGTAGTGCGCGGAACAGGTATTGCTTTGAAGCATTACGATCGTTATCCTTTTGTGATGAGGTAGTTTATTTAAAATAGGATTACTGCTGAATCTCATTTAGTGGAAAGTAGTAATAATGAAGTGTAAAAATTTTAAATTGGTACGTAGCATTCACAATAGCATTTAAACGTCTCCCCCTTGCGTAACGTTTTCTTTTTCATCAGAAGGTATTTTACATTTATTTTCTTCCTGTTTTTGCAGGGGAGCTGCATTTATTTAATTATCCGTTATAGTAATTATCACAATGCCATGTTCAGCAAAACAGCATTGGAGATAACAGGAAATATAAGCAGCAAGTACAATAAGGTTCAATATTATTTCTTATTGGATAAAACCAATGATGACTTGTTGAAGGCCAACGAGCGATTACTCAATCAACAAAAACAAAATTTCAGTCAGCCAGATACTGGAAATATAATAGCTAGCAATCCCACTACAAATGATACCCTTGCCATTAATCGCAAATGGTTATACCATGCCGCTAAAGTAGTTCAGCAAAGCATTGTTCAACAAAATAATTATGTGATTATTCATCGTGGAAGCAATCAGCAATTAAGAAATGATTTGGGTGTGGTGGATATCAACAATGGGGTAGTTGGCAAGATTGTAGAAACAAGCGAAAACTTTTCAGCTATCATGAGTCTTTTACACAAAGACAGTAAAGTGAGTGCCAAGCTTTTTAAATATCCTGATGTGGCAGGTACTGTTTACTGGGATGGAAAAACACCGAATATCGTGGAATTGATAGGCATTCCTAAAAGCATAAAAGTATCCAAAGGCGATTCTGTCATTACCAGTGGGTTAACAGCTACCTATCCGGCCGGCTATTTGATTGGCCAGGTGGCAGAAGTAGTGCCCGATAAAAGTTCCAGTAATTACCAGATAAAAATAAAAACAACAGTGAATTTTTATAATGTTCAAATGGTATATGCAATTGATAACCTGGAACAAGATGAAATAAAAGCACTGGAGAAAAAATTAGAAAAGAAAAATCATTGAGTCCTTTAATTAAAAATATTATTCGCTTTGCGCTTTTTATACTGATACAGGTATTTGTGTTAGACCGAATTCATTTACATCAATTGGTGACACCTTATCTCTATTTTCTTTTTATTTTATGGATGCCCTTTAAAATGAACCGTTCCTGGCAGATGGTCATTGCTTTTTTACTGGGCATTACATTGGATTCATTTCATCATCACCCCGGATTTCATGCGGCTGCCTGTGTACTCATCGCTTATATAAGGCCATTTCTTTTCAATCTATTTATTCCCCAAGAAGGGGCAGATAGTAATTACAATGAGCCTTCTGTTCAAAGTATGGGAGGTTATCTGCCTTATTTTATTTTTGTAACAGTACTTACTATTATTCATCATGGTTGGTTGTTTTTGTTACAAGCATGGCAATTTGGTAATGCTTGGTATTTTTTAGGAAACACCCTGTTTTCATCTACCATCAGTTTGTTATTGATTGTAATTACAGAATTATTATTTGTAAGAAAACAAAAGTTTAAAACGAATACGATTTAAAGCAATTATTAAACATTGAATCTGAAACCAAGTGTCTGTCTTTAATCAATCTAGGAAAAATGTAATTAGGCTAATTTTTATAGCCCTCTTCCTTGTCATCATTGGCAGGCTGTTTACTTTACAATTGTTTTCATCCAAATACCGGGTGCAAGCCGAAGACCAAGGTACTTTTCGTAAGGTAGTATATCCTGATAGGGGAATAATTTATGACCGCAAGGGCAGGGCAATTTTAGAAAATACGACCATCTACGATTTAATGGTTATTCCTGGCAAAATTAAGGGTACAGATACTTTGGCACTTTGCAATGTATTGGGTATTGATACTGCCGAATTTCATAAACGCATCATTGCTGCCATAATCAAGAATAAAAGCTACCGGCCATCGATATTCGAAGCCATGCTCACTAATGAAAAACTGGCTAGGTTAAATGAGAGCATGTATAAATTTGAGCCAGGCTATTATTTACAGGAGCGCCCTGTTCGAAGCTATCCATACGATGCTGCCGGTAATATACTGGGTTATTTATCTGAAGTAGATTCTGGTTTTTTGAAAAATCATAAAACAGAAGGTTATCAGATGGGTGATTATGCTGGCAAAGTGGGGTTGGAAAAAAGTTATGAAAAAGTGCTGATGGGGCAGCGGGGTATTGAATTTTGGAAAAGAGATAAAATGAATCGCTTAACCGACCGATTGGAAAATGGTCAGTTTGATACGACTGCAATTGCTGGTCAGAATATGTATAGTTCCTTGGATATCGAATTACAGATGCTGGGCGAAAAATTAATGGAAAACAAACTGGGCTCTATTGTGGCAATTGACCCTAAGTCAGGCGGTATTATTTGTATGGTGAGCAGTCCCAATTTCAAACCCAAATTATTAACTGGAGCCGATCGCAAAAAACACATTACAGAATTGTTATTGAACCCGGCACTTCCATTGTATAATCGTGCAGTTAGTGCAACTTATTCCCCTGGTTCAACATTCAAAACCTTACAGGCTTTAGTTGGACTACATGAGGGAGTTATTACCACACAAACACAAGTAAGCTGCAACGGTGCATTTTATGGATGTGGTACAGGCAAACCCATGAAATGCCTCGATTATGGCACATTTAGCATGCAATCTGCCATTACCAAATCGGATAATACTTATTTCGCAACTGTCATGCAAAAAGTAATTAATAATCCTAAGTATCCCAATATTGACAGTAGTTTGGCTAATTGGGATCGCTACATGTATGCGTTTGGGTTAGGTCATAAATTGGGTGTGGATGTGCCCTCCGAAAAACGAGGCAATATTCCTACCCCAGAATATTTTAATCAACCTAAAATTTTTGGTCCGGGCAAATGGAATTACTGCAGCTTTAGATCTGTCAGCATTGGCCAGGGTGAAGTGAATGTAACACCACTACAGGTAGCTAATGAAATGGCCTATATCGCTAATAAGGGCTGGTATAAAATCCCTCATATGATTGACTCCATTGAGGGCGGCGATAAGTTTGGGATGCTTACCAAATTCAAGGAAAAACAAAATGCCATAGATATCCCGGATAGTATTTTTGAAGTAGTACACAATGGTATGCAGGGAGTGGTGGATGCTGGCACAGGTACCGGCGCAAAAGTACCGGGTATTGCAATTTGTGGCAAAACAGGCACTGTGGAGAACTACGATCATGGAGTAAAACAACCCAATCACTCTTTTTTCTGCGCATTTGCTCCACGCGAAAATCCAAAAATCGCTATCATGTGTGTGGTGGAAAACAGTGGTAGATTTGGCGGTACCTATGCGGCACCAATTGTGGGTTTACTGATTGAAAAATATTTGAAAGATTCTATTACGGATAAAGGTAGGCTGGCTAAAATAGAAACCTTGTCAAATCTTAATTTGATACCCGCAAGAATATATAGGGAAGTTCGTAGACAAGATTCTTTGTTACATTCAAAAGATTCTGCCTATTTATCTGCAAAGGGATTTATCAGAAGAGCTAAAGATACTTTAGGTATCGAGGAAGATGATGAGGATAAAGATTCGTTGGATAAGATTAAAAAAGACGTCATTAATGGCGAGACAGTTCCAAAAGAAAATAAGGGACTGAAATTGCCCTTGAAAACGGAAGCCATTTTGCCAGACGAGAAAAAGAAACCGCTACAAAAAGACTCTATTCAACCATAGATAAATAAAGATTAGAAGATATTCTATATGTATCAACAAAGAAATCCAAATATATCAAAGGGTATCGACTGGCTGGTAATTTGGCTCTATGCAGCCCTTTGTATTATTGGGTTAATATGTATATTCTCTGTAGAATACCGAAGCCCTGATAATGTCATTCAAAGTTTTCTTGGCTTTAAAAAAAATTACAGCAAACAATTATTTTTTTTTGCTGCTAGTATTTTGATAGCCATCATTATTTTGCTCACTGATAGTAAGTTGTTTACAGCTACCGCTAATTTATCGTACCTATTGGGAATTGTTTTGATATTAGCCACTTTTGTATTTGGTAAAGAAATAAAAGGTTCTAAAAGCTGGATTCCATTAGGCTTTATGAATTTGCAGCCTGTTGAGCTTTGCAAAATATTTACTGCCCTGGCGCTTGCAAAATACCTGTCGATGCAGGAAACGGATTTTCGAAAACGACAATCACAACTCATTGCTGCAGCCATTTCATTTGCTCCGGCGGCTTTTTCTATACTGCAAGGAGAAACCGGATTGGCACTCGTATATTTTGCTTTTTTAATACCAATGTATCGGGAAGGCCTACCCGCTTTTTACCTCATATTGGGTGCAGCCATGGCCGTATTGCTGATAGTTTCATTATTGTTTTCTACTAAAGTCTTACTGATTAGTTTTGCTATACTGGCTATCTTGGTAATGTATTTCAATCGGCGGGCCATCAAAAGAAATAGAAACTTATTCTTGGGAATTGTTGCTGTATGGATATTTTGTTCTGCTTTTGTAGGTGCAGCAGTACCATTTGTTTTCAAACATGTACTAAAAGGGTATCAGTCGGACCGCATATTTAGTATGGTAGGAGTAGATAATCCTTATACCGATAAAACAGCAGTGTTGAATGATGCGGAAGAAAAAGAAAAGAAAAGAGAAAAAGACAAACAGAACTACAATGTAAAACAATCTATTATAGCCATCGGATCAGGGGGATTTGCAGGAAAAGGTTTTATGAAAGGCACACAAACCCAAGGTGATTTTGTACCCGAACAACATACCGATTTTATCTTTACCTCTGTGGGTGAGAACTTTGGCTTCTGGGGAAGTGCACTGCTTATGTTGATTTATCTTGGATTGTTATTGAGAATTGTCAGCATTGCAGAAAGGCAAAGAAGTACATTCAGTAGGGTATACGCTTATAGTGTCGCTGGCATTATTTTCTTTCACGTGGCTGTTAATATTTGTGTAACCATTGGCTTGGCGCCAGTTATAGGCATTACACTTCCCTTAATGAGTTATGGGGGATCCTCGATGCTAACCTTTACTATTTTGATTTTTATTTTAGTGAAACTAGATGCCGATCGTCAGATGGTATTAAGATAGTCGTTCGTATTTTTTAAAGTAAGCAATGAAAATTATTCCACTCAGCGAAGGTGCCTTTACAATTGATGCCAGTAAAAAATTTATTCCATTTAACAAAGAACTGGACGATCTGCAAAATAGGCCGACAGGGAGTTTGTTAGTGGAAATACAGCCATTTTGTATAATTACCAAGAACGATATATTGCTCATTGATACAGGCCTGGGATTTAGTAATGCGGAAGGAATATTGCAAATACACCAAAACTTATTAAATCATGGCATCAATCCAATGGATATAACCAAGGTCTTATTGAGTCATCTGCACAAAGATCATAGTGGTGGTATTTGTAAAAAAGACCCTTTATTAAATCAGTATTTTTTTAGTTTTCCCGCTGCAACTTATTATGTAAATAAAGATGAATTGATGTATGCTTTAGAAAAAGGAGCTCCGTCATATAGTACCGATGATTTTTCCCTTTTAGTAAATGCTGATAAAGTAATATTGTTGGAAGGCAATGGTATACTGGATGGATATATTCATTATCGGGTAAGTGGCGCTCATTCACCCTTTCATCAGGTTTTTTTGTTGGAAGAAGACGGTGAAAAAGTTTTTTTTGGAGGCGATGTAGCACCTCAATTGCAACAAATGAAGAGCAGGTTTATTGCTAAATACGACTTTGATGGAAAGCGAAGCATGGAATTAAGAAAAGAATGGTGGGAGCAGGGTGAAACAGCGCATTGGACATTTCTTTTTTATCATGATATAAAAACCCCTGTATTTAGGTTTAAATAGGGTAGAGAACAAAAAAAAGGCCTGCCCTAGAAAGGGCTGGCCGTTGCTAACCTATGAAAAACACCTAAGGCAAATTTATAGTAAATAATTAAATTATCAAGTAATTTTACTTTTTTCTTACAATCGGTAAAATGAGATATAAAAGCATTAAAAAACCCTCTTTTATGTATAAGAGGGTTTTTTAATATAATTTATTGAATTTTTTATACTCTTCTTTGTGGAAGTCTGGGCCTGTTTATATTCTGCCTATTCTTAATTCTTTCAATCAATTTTCTTCTGAATTCTCCATGCAATTTATAAAAGCGATCCACTCTTTTAGGGTTGTGTAATACCTTATTGAACCTGGGCTCAAACCTTTTTTTAATGTCCAAGATTCTTTGTTCCTTATCCAATTCCGGTAACTGTGGATCTACGCCCCTTACTTCCTTTTCAAATTCGCTATGAATAGGCCAAAACGCTTGGGCTTCTTCAGGAGTTAAATCTAGCTTTTGAGTAATATATGCAGTGTATAATGCCTCCAATTGTTCTTTCTTTGGCTGATTATCATCCGGTACTTGGGCATATGTATACTGCATTCCAATTGTGAAAGCCAGTATGAATATTATCTTTTTCATTTGTAGTCGTATTTCAACTGTTAGTAAATTTAATTCATGCTTTTATTTTCGTCTAATTGATTGAGTAATTCATCAATTTCATTGCTCTCTGTATTGTTAGAAATAGTTTCAGTGCTACGATCATTTTCCTGCACAGCCGCAAATGTAATGGCAGCATCTACATCTACACCATCCCTGGTTAAAAACCCAATAATTTCCTCATCTGAAACCTTGGCCAATTCCTCTTCAAATCTATTTTCCTTTGCAATTTGCAAGCCCTGAATTTGAGCTACAGTTAAAGAATGATTATTAGATTCTGTAGTAGGAAGAAATTTAAAAACACTCAAGGCCATGAATCCCGTAAAGAGGGCAGCCACAGCATACCTCATCCAAACCCTGCTCGACTGCATCCTGATTATTTTTGCCGATTTTGGTTGTAGCTGATTCATTAAATCGGAAGCAACAGATTCAAAATAGCCTTTTGGCACTTCGTATACATTTTCAGCTTGAATACTATAAAGCATCGGCGATAGGCTTCTTAATTCTTCAGCAGCAGTTTTATCTTCAAGGCTTTCAAGAATACTATTCGAAAGCGTTTCGAAATAACCAACTGGTGTTTGATATACAGAAATGCCTCTTAATGATTGAAGCATAGGTGATACTTCGTCTGCTTCTTTGCTGATATCCGCCCCTTTGATTTTTGCTAAAATAGTATCTGCCAATTGATCAAAATAGCCATCTGGTAAAGCTCCCGACATCCTGTTTTCTTCGTCTTTAGCCTGGGATAATAATAAAGCAGGCATTGATTCAAAATATCCCTGTGGTACAAGGTAAACTTGCTCAAAAGGAATGTTTGCTACAACCGGACTAATTTCCTTTAATTCATTCAATATGGTAATCCTATTGTTCATTGCTGTACTAAGACGGAGAAGAATGTTAAAAGTTTAACGATTTAGTATATAATCTTCAATTTTTTTTACTGCATGGTGATAACTGGCTTTCAAAGCCCCCTGGCTGGTTTCCAACACCTTGCTCATCTCCTCATAAGGCATTTCGTCGTAATACCTCAAATTGAATACAGCCCTTTGTTTTTCAGGGAGTTGTTGTATTGCAATTTGTAATTTCCATTCTAATTTATTGGCATCAAAATGTTCACTGGCCATTACTTTATTGGCAAGGCCATTTTCCTCATCACTGATGGATACAGCGGCTCTTTTTTTTCTTTGTTCCAGAAAACTAAGACTTTCATTAGTTGCAATTCGATATAACCAAGTGTATAATTGGCTGTCCTCCCGAAAATTCTCTAGGCCATTCCATACTTTGATAAACATATTCTGCAATACATCATTGGCATCCTCATGCTCTACCACCATCCTTCGAATATGCCAGTATAATTTTTCCTGGTATTTTTTGATGATGCGGGTATAGCCCCGCTCCTTGGTGGCAGGGTCTTTAAATTGAAAAAGCAGTTCTTTATCGTCCAAGTGCTCGGCCATAGTTCAAAGTTGTATGCATAAAATTAAAAAAACCAATCGGTAAGATTGGTTTTTATTCGGAAGGTTTAATCCGATTATTTTCTTTTTATCACTTTTTCGGCTGCAGTTACAATATCAACTGCTTCCAGTCCGTATTTTTTAAGTAATTCTGTGGGGGTACCACTTTCTCCAAATGTATCTTTAGTGCCTACATATTCAATGGGGATAGGCTGATGTTTGGCAGCTACTTGCGCAATACTATCTCCAAGGCCTCCAATGATATTGTGCTCCTCTGCTGTAACGGCACATTTTGTTTTTTTGATTGAAGCCAATACAGCCGCCTCGTCCAATGGTTTAATTGTATGAATATTGATAACTTCTACACTAATTCCTTTTTCTTCCAAAATTCTGCCGGCTTCAATTGCTTTCCAAACCAAATGACCACAAGCGAATATACTTACATCGGTACCTTCTGAAAATTGTTGTGCTTTACCAATAACAAAATCGGCTTCATTAGTAAAAATCGGCCAAACAGGTCGCCCAAATCTTAAATATACTGGTCCTTCATAATCGGCAATAGCTTCAGTAGCAGCCTTGGTTTGATTGTAGTCTGCAGGCACTATTACGGTCATGCCTGGCAACATTTTCATTAAGCCAATATCTTCTAATATTTGGTGGGTTGCTCCATCCTCACCTAGTGTAAGTCCGGCATGACTGGCACAGATTTTTACATTTTTACCACTGTAAGCAATACTCTGACGTATTTGGTCGTATACCCTGCCTGTGCTAAAATTGGCAAATGTAGTGGTATAGGGAATTTTGCCACCAATGGTTAATCCGGCTGCAACACCCATCATATTGGCTTCAGCAATACCGCACTGAATATACCTTTCAGGAAATGCTTTCATAAATCCTCCCAATTTTAATGAGCCCGCCAAATCTGCGGTTAATGCAACAATTCGATCATTCTTTTTGGCAGCTTCTAAAATGCCATCTCCAAAACCACTGCGGGTGTCTTTATTTCCAGTTACTAGTATATCCTTTAGCATAAAATGAATTATACTGCAAAGTAAAAGAAAGATTTGATTGGGACTGTGAGAAATGGCTAAAATTTGCGCACAGTTGTTGTGAATACTTACTTTAATCAGAGATCTCTGAGATGGTATAAAAGCGAAGTTGGTTATTTCGCATAAAACTAAAAATCTTCTTTAATCGGTCAAGTGTTACGCTCATTTTTTTACTGGTATTGATATCATGTGAAACAAAAACTGCACAATTGTTATTGTTTTTTGCTGAATTCAATATATTAACAATATCTGCATCACTTCTTTGGCTACTCTTGTCAATTCCTAATCCGAATAAAAGATCATTTTTTTCAGTAGGAGCCAGGCTTTTACTGAAATCATAGGTCCCATTCAAAGCTCTAACGCTCTTAAAATAGCGCATCAAAGCCTTATCCAAAACTGCATTGTGGGAGCCATAGGGATAGGCAAAACTGGTAGGATAATAGCCATCCTTGTTCATTTGTTTCAAACCGGCCTCTATTTCACATCGAAGCAAATCTTCCATAGTATGATGGTATTTATAAATATAATCCATCATGTTGTAATGATTGGTACTATGAAAAGCAATTTCATGACCATGACTTTTGATTATTTGTAATTTATTTTTTTGGGAAGCAGTCAGTCGGTTGTATTTACAGATATAAAAAGTCACTTTAGCTCCCACTGAATCTAACAATGGAAGATACCGATACCAATTATCGATTCTGTCATCGTCAAAAGTCAATGCAACGCCGGGCTCCTTTAAAACCCCTGGTTTTTCAAACTTTTTACAACCTGTCCAAAATAATACTATCAGGCACAATACAATTGTACCAGCAACATGTTTTGCCATAAATATCTTTAATACCTTAAAATTGATTGGATTTTTTTATAGGAAGAGGTGTGGCGAAGATATGGGAAAAACTAATTCAAATCGGGGTTTTGTTTTTCAAATATTTTTTCTTCAGCCTTTAATTTTAACTCCCATTTCCAGGCTGTTTCCATCATCTGTAATAAACTGTATTGCGGGTTCCAAAGTAATTGGGTTTTAGCTTTTTCATTATTCGCATAAATGGCTACCACATCTCCAGGTCGGCGAGGGCCAATCTGATAATTTAAGGCAACGCCACTAACCGTTTCAAATGCCTTAATGGCTTCTAATACCGTGCATCCATCTCCAGTTCCCAAGTTAAAAACGGTACAAGTTGCTTCGTTTTTGTTGTCAATAAGATAGTTTATTGCCAATGTATGTGCATGTGCAATATCTACAACATGAATATAATCTCTAACACAACTTCCATCTCTTGTGTCATAATCTGAACCATATACTTGCATGGTGGGTAATTTGCCGATGGCTGTTTGAGTTATTGCTGGAACCAAATTGGCTGGCCTTCCCACAGGCAATTCTCCAATTAATACAGAAGGATGAGCACCAACAGGATTAAAATACCTAAGTAAAATTGCCTTTGTATTAAGTCCTTTAATAGCATCTTGTATAATCTGTTCTCCCATTTGCTTGGTGGCACCATAAGGCGATTCTGCAGGTTTCTGTGGAGTTTCCTCTGTTACTGGAATCACATCAGGATTGCCATAAACCGTGCAGGAAGAAGAAAAAACAAAATGGGGCACTTTAAACTCAGCCACACATTTTAAAATATTAATAAGTGAATTAAGGTTATTGTCGTAATACATGAGCGGGTTTGCAACAGATTCTCCTACTGCTTTGTAAGCGGCAAAATGAATGATGCCAATGATATCGGGGTTCTCCTGAAAAATGGCATGGGTATCATCGAATACACACAAATCAAGTGTATAATTTTTTATTTTCTTACCGGTAATTTTTTCAACACCCAACAGAATATTTACATTGCTACGTGAATTATTGTCAGCACATATTACTTCATACCCATTTTCTACTAAATCAACAATTGTGTGGGAGCCAATATAGCCACAACCGCCAGTTACCAGTATCTTTTTCATAATGTTATTTTAATGCTATTCAATAAAAGATTACAACATTTATTATGCAAAGAAAACAAAAAATCACCCATTTGCAGGGTGATTTTGCTCATTAAAATCCGAATTAGGTTATTTGGAAAAAAAAGTTGTAATGTAATAGACAAGTGCGGCAAGTAGTCCACTTACAGGAATCGTTAAAATCCATGCCCATAAAAGGTTAATAGTTACGCCCCACCTTACGGCACTTAGCCTTTTAGTGGCACCCACCCCAATGATACTACCAGTAATAGTATGTGTGGTTGAAACAGGAATACCCATTTGGCCAGTAAAGAATAAGGTAAAGGCACCGGCTGTTTCAGCAGCTACCCCTTCTAATGGGGTTACCTTGGTGATCTTGGTGCCCATGGTTTTTACAATCTTCCATCCACCACTCATAGTACCCAGGCCAATGGCTAAGTAACAGGAAATGGGCACCCAGTTTGGCAGGTCGGAAAAATTCTGAATATTGCCACTGGCAATTAATGCGGCACCAATAATACCCATTACTTTTTGAGCGTCATTTCCGCCATGTCCAATACTAAAGGCTGCGGAACTGAAGAGCTGCAGTTTTTTGAACATATTCGCTACTTTGTAGGCAGTGGGTGTTTTAATTTTTTCTACATATAAATACACCAGACAAAATAATAAGGCAGTGGCAACAATTCCCCATACGATAATGCCATTATCGGCCTTCTCAATGTCTTTCCTAAATGCTTTCTCAATACTGAAGCCTGTAATCTTTTTTAATACCTTGGCTTTGTTTTCTGGTGCAATTGGATAAATGCTATTTATGATGGTAAGGGCACTATCAGCATTGATTTCTTTTTTGAAATAAAGTTTTAATGGCTCCTTGTATTTTTCGGTAATATCCTTGGCTTTGCTATATACCAATTTGGAGGAATCATTATCTACAGAAGTTGCTTCCAAGATTAAAAATCCGTTCGCATTGCGTACATCGTCTTTTAAACGACTGGCTTCTATATCTTTCAACCATCCATTAGCATAGGATTGTTTGGCAATTGCCTCTGCTCCCAACCGATCGTAATCGTCGACTAGCACTTTAATTTTTTCATAATTGGGCAAGGCCTTGGTCAATTTTTCATTGGCAATAGTAGCTGCTTTTTGAATAGTTGTATCATTGGGCGCAATTGCTAATTTTTCCTTAGTATCCTTTACTTCCTTTTTGTATTTATCTATTTTTAAAAACTTTTGAAGGTTCTCTGTCATCTTATTGCTTTCAAAGCGATCAAAAACAAAAAAGGTAATGACAGTAGCAGCTGCAATGATGGCTATCCTTGCCCAGACATTTCGCATGATTGTTACAATGCTTATAAAAATAGAAATGCCCATTCCTATGATGGGAGCCAGAAAAATAAATAGTACAGTACTTAAAATAATATCCGATTCTACTACTTTCCCCCAGGAAATATTTACACCCTTGGTCATCATTGCATGAGCAATGGCAGCACCTGCAAATCCGCCAATTAAAGTATGGGAAGAGGAAGAAGGAATTCCATACCACCAGGTAAGCAGGTTCCAAAAAATAGCGGCAATTAAACCCGATAAAATGACTGGCAGGGTAATAAATTCTTTGTTAACTGTTTTACTAATGGTATTGGCAACTGCATGATCTTTAAAAATAAAAAAGGCCACACAGTTAAAGAAGGCTGCCCAAACTACTGCCTGAAAAGGCGTTAGCACTTTGGTGGATACTACTGTAGCAATGGAATTAGCAGCATCATGAAAGCCGTTGATATAGTCGAATATTAATGCAAGTGCAATAATGATAATTACTAAAGTCATGTCTTATTAGTTGTTGGTTCATAAAGCATGATAACAATATCTTGCTTTAGGGTAAGCGATTAAGCATATTTCACGATGATGCTTTCAATTACATTGGCAGCATCCTCACATTTATCAGTAACAATTTCCATTACCTGATAAATTTCTCTTTTCTTAATTACTTCCTTAGCATCTGGTTCTTCCGCAAACAAGCGTTCAATGCTCATATCAAAAATATCATCTGCCTGATTTTCGATGCTATTGATGGCAACCAATGCATCGGTAATCTGACGCATATTTTTCATATTGCGCAATTCTACTACAGCCTTGTGAACTGCTACACAACCTTGTGCAATTACATCTGCCATTTTCTGAATGCCTATATCATTGGGATTAACACGGTAGAAATTTATTTTTTTAGCAGAAGCCTGAATATAATCAGCGATATCATCCAATGCCGTAGCCAAATAGTGGATGTCTTCTCTGTCAAATGGAGTAATAAAATTTTTGCCCAATTCAGTAAATATCTGATGGGTATAATCATCATTTACATGCTCCATATCTTCCACCTCTTTGATGAGCTTTGCTCTTTCATCAAAATCGGGTTCGTTCACTACTTCTTTGAGTTTTTCGCCCATTTTTACCAATACATCGGCAACATTTTCAAATAATTGGAAAAATACCCTGTCTTTAGGTAAAAAGATTTTTAAAATTGAGTTAAGGCCTGCCATAATATACTTTTTTTGCAAAAGTAGATTATACTAGTTTGACTGCTTTAAATTTGCGAATGGTAATGATTTCTTAACATGAGAGTAATCGTTATTTTAATTATTATCTTTCAAATGCTTATTTATGCCCAAGAAATGCCTTTTTTTAATAATACTTATAATATTATCCACTAGTGCCAGCGCTCAATTTTTGATGGATTTGGTGGATACATCCACTGATATAGGAAAGGGGATGCTGGCAATTTATAAAAAATTTGACAATATCAAAATTGGAGGTTACATACAACCTCAATTTCAGGCTATTCAATTAAAAGGGGGTAAAAGTTTTAATGGAGGCGATTTCGCCCTTAATCAAAATAATCGATTTATGCTTCGCAGGGGCAGGATTCGTTTTGATTATATACATTTTGCAGATATGAAGGGACCTTCTGTTCAATTTGTATTTCAATTCGATGGAACGGAGAAAGGTGTTTTTATCAGAGATTTTTGGGGCAGGGTATTGGAAAATAAATTCAAAGTATTTGCTTTAACTGCTGGTATGTTTGCCCGTCCTTTCAGTTATGAACTCAACTTATCCAGTAGCGATCGGGAAAGTCCTGAAAGAGGCCGCATGAGCCAGTTATTAATGAAAACAGAAAGAGATATGGGTGCCATGATTAGCTTTGAACCTCGTTCAAAATCGCATCCACTACATTTTCTTAAAATTGACGCAGGCATTTTTAATGGACAAGGTCTTGCCGCTACCACCGATTTTGATAGCCATAAAGATTTTATCAGTCGCATTGCTTTGAAGCCTGTTTCAATAGCTAAAAATATTCAATTCAGTATAGGCGCATCTTACCTCAATGGCGGTATGCTTCAAAATACCAAGTATGTATATACAAGTGCTAACAGCGCTGCAGGTAAAACATTTGAAGTTGATTCTTCTACTGCTAACATAGGTAAGATAGCTCCTAGAAAATATTACGGCATTGATGCTCAATTGAAACTTAAAACAAAAGCAGGCTTTACTGAACTAAGAGCAGAAATGATTAAGGGAAAACAAACAGCAACAGCAGGTTCTTCTGAAACACCAGCAGCTTTATTGACAGGAATAGAAGGATATTATATTAGAAAATTCAATGGCGCCTATTTTTATTTATTACATAATATCTTTTCTCGTCATCACCAAGTAGGCATAAAATATGACTGGTACGATCCGAATAACAATGTAAAAGGAATGGATATTGGGAAACCAGGCACTTCCGTAAATTATACCAATATCAAATACAGCACACTTGGATTTGGTTATATAAATTATATAAACGATAACCTTAAGTTGGTTCTATGGTACGAAAAAATTACCAATGAAAAAACGCAGATTACTGGATTTACAAGTGATGTAAAAGATGATGTATTTACTTGTCGACTTCAATTCAGGTTTTAAGTAGCCTTTCTAAATTTGCTTTAGTTTATAAAAATTTCCTGATTCTTTTATTACCGAATTGTTATGAATCGGATTAGATTCATTTCTTAACTTTTTCTTTGCCTTTACTTAACATATCGGAAATTATTCCTTAATACTGCGCTTCTACTTTTGTTGCTCAAAATTAAAAAAAGCATTTATGAAGCAATTAAAGTACAAAACCATTCGGGATTTTGTTTTAACTTTTTTCATATTGATTTTTCCAGTTGCATTATTTGCACAATCCAATTTGCAAGTAAATGGTAAGGTTTCAGATGCAATTACGAATAAATCGTTGGAAGGGGTAAGTATTAATATTAAAAAATCGCAGACAGGCACAGTTACTAATGCTGCAGGAGAGTTTAAAATTAGTCTTCCAAAAGGGGAAAAGATTATTGTGAGTTTGAGTGGATACCAGGAAGTGCGACTTACAGTTACTGAAGAGAATGTAGATATTAAATTATCGCCCCTAGCAAAACAACTGGAAGATGTAGTTGTAACGGCATTGGGTGTACGAAAAGAAAAGAAAATAATTGGATATTCCTCACAGGATATCAAGGGGTCTGATCTTGTTAAGGCCCGTGAACCAAACGCAATTAATTCATTGGTGGGCAAAGTAGCTGGATTAACAGTAGGCTCCTCAGCAGAATTATTAGGGAACCCTCAGGTTTTATTGCGTGGTGGTAATATTAATTTATATGTAATTGACGGCGTACCTATCAATTCCGATACCTGGAATCTAAGTCCCGATGATATTGAAACTTACACAGTGTTGAAAGGGCCTGTGGCATCTGCACTATATGGATACCGTGGTCAGAACGGGGCTATTATCATTACAACAAAGAAAGGAACCAAGGATAAGCGTGGTTTCTCCGTGGAGTTCAATAGTAGCAATATGATTAGCAAAGGATTTATTGCACTTCCAAAAACCCAGGATCTCTACGGGCCTGGTGATCATGGTCAATATAAATTTGTAGATGGAAAGGGTGCTGGCGTAAATGATAATGACTATGATATCTGGGGGCCACGATTTGATGGACAGTTAATAGAGCAATATGATAGTCCAGTGGATCCAATAACCGGCATTCGTTCAAAAACGCCATGGACAGCTCGTGGTAAGGACAATTTGAAGCGTTTTATTCAAGCCGGCATTTTATCTACCAATAATATTGCTGTTTCCTCCAGCGGCGAAAAATATGATTTGAGATTTTCTGTAGGACAAACCTATCAGCGTGGATTAGTACCAAATACTAAATTAAATACCACCAATTTCAATTTGGCCTCCACTTTGAAATTCAGTAAAAAATTATCATTGGATGCTAATATTAATTTTAATAAGCAGTATACAGATAATATTCCGGATGTGAATTACGGACCTAATAGTGTTATTTACAATATAACTATTTGGGGTGGTGCAGATTGGAGTATGGATGATATGCGAAATTACTGGCAGCCAGGCAAAGAAGGTATACAAAGTAATTATGCCGAATACCAACGTTATCATAACCCTTATTTTATGAGTTATGAATGGTTAAGAGGCCATCATAAAAATGACATTTATGGATATGCAAGTTTAAACTACAAGTTTAATAATAATATAGAGTTGATTGGTAGAAGTTCAATTACTACCTATGATATGATTCGTACAGAAAAAATGCCATTTTCAGCTCATCCTTATGGAAGAGAAGGTGGTTTGGGTGATTACAGAGAAGACAAAAGATCATTGTTTGAAAATAATACTGAGATAATGGTGAAATTCAAATCACCTAAAATTGCGAATTTCCTTGGCATTAATGGTTTTGCAGGTGCCAATATGCGCAATTTTAGTTATGCCTCTAGTTTTGTTACCACCGATTATTTGAATGTACCCAATGTTTATTCTTTTGCAAACAGTCGTAATCCGGTTAAAGCATACAGTTTTAATTCAGATATGCGAGTACCCAGTGCTTTTTATTCATTGGATTTTTCTTTGGGAAAATATGCCAATATTAATACTACTGGACGTGTAGATAAATTATCTGCATTGATGTCGGCTAATAATACTTTTTTCTACCCTTCTGTTAATTTGAGTACAGTAGTTTCAGACTATGTAAAATTACCAACCTTAGTTTCCTTTTTGAAATTCCGTGGGTCTTTTGCTCAAGTACGTGGTGGCGGTGCATTTGTTTCAAATTCAATTGGAGCAACACCAGGCAATAGTTATCCATTGGGTTATGGTTCTGAGTATACATCTAGTTATGGTGGCCCTAGTTATGCCTTTAATAATGTGTACAGTACTGGAATTGGATACAATAACTCAACAGAAGCTAGATTTACAAGTAATCTTGTTGATGAAAATGTAAAGCCTGATAATAGATCAAGTTCAGAAGTAGGCATGGATATGAAATTTCTAAAAAATAGATTTGGACTGGATATTGCCTATTTTAATTATACAGATGGCCCTCAGATTTTTAATAAACAAATTTCAGCTGCAAGTGGTTATTCCAATTATACCATTAATGCTACAAAAACTAAAAAATCAGGCCTTGAAATTTCACTTTCAGGCAACCCAGTAAAACTAAATAATGGATTTAGTTGGGATGTTTTATTTAACTGGTCAACTTTTAAAGAAAAGTATTCAGAATTGCCTCCAGGCGTTGCAACAATTGGCACTTTTTATAAAGTTGGAAGTAGGGTTGATGAAGTTTATATTAGAAAATTTGCAAGAACTCCAGACGGACAAATTATTAACGATGGTGGTGGACGTCCAATAGTATTACCTGTTGCACAGTTTGCAGGATATGCTAATCCAAAATGGGTTTGGGGCTTCAATAACAAATTCAACTATAAAAATATCTCACTCAGTTTTCAATTTGATGGCCGTGTAGGCGGTGTAATGGAAGATTATGTTCGTAAGAAGACATTTCAAGGAGGACGTCATATCGAAACAGTTGAAGGAGCATTTGGTACTTCTAGATATGATGATACCAAAGCTGTTAAATCCTATTTAGGTGAAGGTGTTCAGGTTTCAAATGGTACTCCTATCAGTTATGATCCGGTTACTGGTGTAATTACCAATTACAATAATTTACAGTTCACACCAAATGCAACTAAAACCTATGTGCAAGATTATATCAGCAGAGTGCATGGAATACCTGAACCCAATATGATGAGTAAAAGTTATTTAAAATTGAGAGAAATTGTATTGACATATAATTTATCTGATAAAATTTTGAGCAAAACATTTATCAAAAGCGCCAATATCTCTTTTGTAGCAAGAAATGTTTTATACTTTATGAAGGATAAAAAATTCAAAGATGTTGATATCGATCAGTATGCAGGAAGTCAGTCAAGTACCAACTTACAAACACCTACCACCAGAAACTATGGAATTAATTTAAACATCGTTTTTTAGTCAACTTATAAATATAAAAAAATGAAAAATTTATTTGCAATCATTTCATTAAGTGCGCTAGTACTTATTGCATCTTGCACAAAAAAATTCGATAATTTACAAATAGATCCAAATCGTACAACCAGTGTTCCAGCAAATCTGGTACTGAATAGCGTTTTGTCTGATATTTATCAAAGCCCTTTTAGTTCAACTCAACGGTGGAACCAGTTTTACGCATGTAACTATGCTTATTATGGTGATCAGCAGTATACCTGGTCGGGAATTTCTTTCGGCACTTTTAATACACTTAAAAATGTAATTAAAATGGAGGAAGAAGCTGCTAAATCTATTCCTGCTCCCAATGCTTATAGCGCATTAGGTAAATTTTTGAGGGCGTACTTGTTTTACAATTTAACAATGCAAACTGGTGATATTCCTTTGTCAGAAGCATTAAAGTCTTTGAACAATATTGCACCTAAATATGATACTCAAAAAGAAGTGTTTAAGCAAATTCTTACTTGGTTGGAAGAAGCAAATACTGAAATGACTGGACTAATTACTAAAGGTGGCTATATCTTATCAAGTGATTTTTATTATGGTAATAATCTTTCAAAGTGGAGAAAAGCGGTAAATGCTTTTAAACTTCGTGTATTGATTCAGTTGAGTAAACAAGACGCTGATGCGGATTTAAATATTAAGCAAAAATTTGCTGAAATTTTTAATAACCCTTCAAAGTATCCTTTATTTGCTGACATGACAGAAAACATGGAGTATACATATAATACTCAGTATAATAAGTACCCAACTAACCCCGAAAGTTTTGGTTTTGATGCTGCCAGGTATAATATGACTTCTACCTATTTAAATACATTGGTTGGAATTAGTGATCCCCGTACTTTTTATGTAGCTGAGCCCGCTGCGGCTTTGGTTACTGGTGGTGCTGCTCCTAATAGCTTTGCTGCCTTTGCAGGAGCTGGTAGTGGCGAAGACCTGGCAACCATGAGTGCAAATGCAGGCTTAGGCAAATATTCATTTATAAACAGAAAAAGATATTATAGCACTTTCACTGCAGAAAAGACAATACAAATAGGGTATCCTGAATTATGTTTCAATATTGCAGAAGCTGCTAACAGAGGATGGATTAGTGCAGATGCAGAAGATTGGTATAAAAAAGGAATCCAAGCAAGTATCGGTTTTTATGGGATAGTAAATGGTAATAATGCAGTGAATTTTCAAAAAATTGGTGGTACCTTGAATGAATATAATACCTACACTATTAATTACGATTTTACAACATATTATAATCAGTTGTCTGTAAAATACAATGGAAATAATACTACAGGCTTACAGCAAATATTGACACAAAAATACCTGGCTTTCTATCAAAATAGTGGCTGGGAAGCTTATTACAATTGGCGGAGAACTGGTATTCCAACATTTCATACGGGTCCTGGAAATGGAAATAGTAATCGAGTAGCTTTACGTTTTCAATATCCAAGTTCGGAGAAATCTATTAATCAGGCAAATGTAAATGCCGCTATTCAAAGTCAGTATGGTGGGCAGGATGATATTAATGCAAAAATGTGGATTATTAAATAATTTTTGAACCTTGCCATTGAATCTTACGTGATGGAGCCTTTTGGGGCTCCATCCACTATTTAAAATAATGTATGATCAAACTTTTTAAAAATAGCGTTCTAACAGTTTTATTATTCACTTTAGCGACTAATGTGCTTTCACAAAAGCTACAAAATTTTACAACTTTGCAGGTGCCTGGAAAAGATAGTTTTTGTAAAATTAATCCAACAGGGGTCTCGATTTTGCCAAGTGGTAGATTCGTACAGCCTGCTGGTTCACTTGTTCGTATTACCAATGACCCTTTTGGAATGGCCATTGCACCTAATGGACAAAAAGCAGTAACACTACATAATGGAGTTTTTACCATAATTGATTTGGTTACCATGGAGGCTCTTAGGGTACCCGATTACGCAGGAAAAACCAATTCGCCCTTAGCACACTCTCCCATTACAGATTCAATTTTATTTTCCGATAGCTTAATTTCTATTAATGCAAAATCTCCATTATCAAAGGGTTCTTTTTTGGGGGTTGCTTTTGCACCTGATTCCAAAACAATATATTTAAGCGGTGGTGATAATGGAGCTGTACTTATTTTTGATATTGAAAAAATGCTTCGAATTGACTCCATTTCTTTAAATGGAAAAATAGATAACAAATATTTTGATGATAGCTTCACATCAGATTTATTATTATATGACAATGAACTATTGATTTTAGACCGCGGTAATTTTCGGATGGTTCGATATGATATTGTGGCAAAAAAAATTATTGCTTCAATCCCTGCCGGCCGACAGCCCTTTGGATTAGCCATTAGTCCGGATAAAAACACTGCCTTTGTAGCCAATGTAGGAATGTACGCTTACCCTTTAATTACTGGCATGGATTCATCCAATTATAATGAAATGATGATAAGCCACCATCCATATGGAAATAATACAAAAGCTTCTAGGGAAGGCACAACCATTGATGGGAAAAAAATTCCTGGTCTTGGTAGCCCTAATGCACCTGAAGCAATGAGTGTTTTCAGTATAGATTTGAAAAAAAATAAGGTTAGTCATATTTATAAAACGGGTTATCAAGTAGGAGAAATGGTGGAAGGCGTTGAAGTAGTGGGAGGTGCAAGCCCCAATTCGATTGCAGTTGGTAAATCATATGCTTATGTATCTAATGCCACCAATGACAATATTGCTGTTATTGATTATAGACTACAAAAAATTATTGCGCACATACCTATCAAAGTGGATAAGGAGTTGGATAAGTATCGTGGTCTACTGCCGTTTGGACTTACACTTTCAAAGGATGAAACAAAACTTTATGTTGCATTACTGGGCTTTAATGCAATAGCAGTGATTGACCTCAATTCAAATAGAACAATTGGATTAATACCAACCGGCTGGGGTCCGACTAGGGTAAAATTATCAAATAATGATAGTGAAATCTACATCGTTTCATGCAGAGGTCTTGGTGCTGGACCTAACGGCGGGCAGGGATTTATTGCACCTCCTCAAGGCACTTATATTGGCGATATTCAATTGGGCAGCTTTCAAAAATTAAAGATGCCTACTGCCAAACAACTAACATCTTTTACTCAAGTAGTTATTAATAATACCTATACCAAAATAAATATAGAACAGCCATTAGCCAATCCTTTACCAGTATTGCCTGGGGTATCAAAATCACCCATAAAATATATTGTGTATATAACAAAAGAGAATAGAACATACGATGAAGTATTTGGTCAATTAGAAAATGCAAATGGAGATAGCAGTCTTGCTAGATTTGGTGTTGACTGCGAATATGTATTGCCCGATAGTCTCAAACCACATTTCCCTCAATTAAAAATCACGCCAAATCATCATAAAGCAGCAAAACAATTTGCATTTAGTGATAACTTTTACTGTGATAGCGATGCCTCCATACATGGACACCATTGGATGATGGGAGTTATACCAAACGAATGGGTGGAAGCAAATTCTAGTGTAGATAAGACGGCTGCTTATTTTTCAAAAGCCCCTGGACGTCGGTTTCCAGGTTCAACAGGCAGTATTGATCCTGAGGATTATGCTGAAAGGGGAGGACTGTGGGAAGCTTTAGAAAGGAAAAAATTAAATTTTTACAATTTTGGAGAAGCAAATGAAACAGCACATGTAAGAGAAGAATGGAATGATACTGCCACTGGTGCTGCTCATGCAGTAATGGTGCCAATGCAAAAAGCTTTGTTTACTCGAACGAGCAGAGAATATGCTGGGTATAATACAAATATTCCTGATCAATTTAGAATGAAACAGTTTGAAAATGTATTTACCAATAAATGGATAAAGGGAAAAGAAAAAATGCCTTCTTTAATTACAGTCCAAATACCTAATGATCATACAGCCGGACCAAGACCTGAGGATGGATACTTTTCCAGAAGTTCATATGTTGCTGATAATGATCTTGCGGTTGGTAGGATTTTACATTTCTTATCTCGAACAGCTTATTGGAAGAATATGCTGGTTATTATTACAGAAGATGATCCACAAGGAGGCGTTGATCATATAGACGCTCATCGAAGTATCCTAATGATGGCAGGCCCTTATGTTAAAAAGCATTATATTAGTCATACACATGCCAACTTTGGATCGATTTTGAAAGTAATTTATAATATATTAAACGTGCCATATGTTAATCAATATGATGCAACCGCTTCTCTTTTGCAGGATTTTTTTACCAATCAACCAGACTTTACCCCATACAGCTTAGAAAAGCATGATACTAGAGTTTTTGATATCGATAAGGCAATGAAAAAATATCATCAATCTATTGATTGGCGTAAAATTATACAAGGCCCCGCAATGGATAACCCAACTGACATGAAAAAATCATTTCTTCAATAAATACCTATCAAATGACAAACCGCGTTGGAAAATGGCTATGCCTTATTTTATTAATTAGCTCGACTACTGTATTTGCTCAATCAACTAAAGAGAAAAAATTACTCCCTAACGGTTGGACATTGTCTCCTGCAGGACGCAATTTACCCTTAGGAGATTTGCCCTTAAATATGGCATTGAGCAATTCCGGAAAATTGCTGGCAGTTACCAATAATGGACAAAGTGTTCAAAGCATACAGTTAATTGATCCGCTGCAGGAAAAAATACTGGACAATATTGTGGTGGCAAAATCATGGTATGGATTGAAATTTTCAGCCGATGAAAAATATTTATATGCCAGTGGTGGTAATGATAATTGGATATTGAAATACGCAGTAAAAGACAAAAAATTAGTATTAGCAGATTCTATTGTTCTTGGAAAAAAATGGCCCAACAAAATATCGGTGGCAGGTATTGATATCGATGACCAATCCCATACTTTATTTGTTGTTACTAAAGAAAATAATTCATTATACTTGATTGATTTAATCAGCAAAGCAATCCTGTTTAAGGATACCCTTAATGAAGCTGCCTATGCCTGTAAACTATCATTCAATAAAAAGGAATTATACATATCATTGTGGGGTGGGAAAAAAGTGCTGGTCTTTGATATTGCATCTAAAAAAGTGGTGCATAGCTTCGATGTGGGCGAAAATCCCAATGAATTATTATTGTCTTCAAATGGTCGTATACTATACGTAGCCTGCGCTGGCGATAATGCTGTGTATGTGATGGATACCAAAAAAAGAAAAGTGCTGGAAGTGCTGAATACTGCACTATATCCCAATGCGCCAACCGGGTCTGCTGCAAATGGATTGGCCTTGAATAAGCAAGAAAATACTTTATATGTAGCCAATGCCGATAATAATTGTTTGGCCGTATTTGATGTTTCAAAAGCAGGCAGTAGTAAGTCAAAAGGCTATATACCTACTGGTTGGTATCCTACCAATATTAAAGTAATTGGTAATAAAATATTTGTTAGCAATGGTAAAGGATTTTCCTCCTTTCCAAATGCAAAAGGGCCCGACCCCAGTAGTGCTAATCAGGAGGTGACTTATCAACAAGGCGATTATAAAAAACAACAAAGCAAGATTCAATACATCGGTGGATTGATGAAAGGGAATATGAGCATCATTGATATGCCTGCTCCCAAAATACAGGCCTTGTATTCGAAGCAAGTATATGAAAATACACCTTATACAAAAGAAAGAGAATTATTATCAAAGGGTGAAAAGGGCAATCCAATTCCAATGAAGCTGGGGGATAATTCACCTATTAAATATGTGTTTTATATAGTGAAAGAAAATCGCACCTACGATCAGGTGTTGGGTGATATGCCAGAAGGCAATGGTGATACTAGTTTAGTCTTGTTTGGAGAAAACATCACACCCAATCAACATAAATTAGCCAGGGAATTTGTATTGCTTGATAATTTTTATGTAGATGGGGAAGTAAGTGCCGACGGACATAACTGGAGTTTGGCAGCTAATGCCAACGACTATTTAGAAAAAACCTGGCCCAGTAGTTATGGTGGAAGAGGTGGTAATTATGATGCAGAAGGCAATCGGGAAGTATCGAATCCTGACAGGGGTTTTATTTGGGATTATTGTAAAAGGGCAGGCATTAGTTACAGAACTTATGGTGAATTTGCAGATGGCTATAAGCCCAATATACCTGTATTAAAAAATCATTTTTGTCCCTATTATACAAGCTGGGATGAAAAGGTAAGGGATACTACTCGTTTTTACCAATGGAAAAGAGAATTTGACTCTTTGCTCTCTCAAAATGCAGTACCACAATTTAATTCCCTGCGCTTTATCAACGATCATACAGAAGGTGCAAAGATTGGCCGTCCTACTCCATTTGCCCATGTGGCAGACAATGATTGGGCAGTAGGTCTTTTTGTAGAATACTTGAGCAAAAGCCCTATCTGGAAAGAAACGGCCATTTTTATTGTGGAAGACGATGCGCAAAATGGACCAGACCATGTGGACGCCCATCGAACTACTGCTTATGTTGCCGGAGGTTTTGTTAAAAGAAAATTTATTGACCATAATATGTACTCCACTTCTTCGATGCTACGCACGATTGAATTAATTCTTGGTTTGCCTCCTATGAGTCAGTATGATGCAGCAGCAGAACCGATGTGGAGGTGCTTTCAAAAAAATCCTGAAATGCAACCTTTTCTTTCTGTTCCTGCTTATGTTGACCTAACTGAAAAAAATACAAAGCATACTGCCAGTGCAGCCATCAGCAGCCAATTTGATTTGAGCAAAGAAGATCAAATTCCTGATATGGAGTTTAGCCAGGTAATTTGGAAAACTGTTAAAGGTGAAAACAGTATTATGCCAGCGCCTAGAAGAAGTGCATTTGTAAATACAAGTAATAAGTAAAATCATATTCAAGTTTG
>CALRKF020000001.1:0-166797 GCA_943367825.1 Chitinophaga pinensis | reverse complement strand
TCCAACATAAATGGCCGTTAAAACAACCTTATTTAAATACAGCGTAGGGGGTGGTCAGTTTGGATTGGATTTGACTGGTCAGTTTGCACTGGATTTAGCTGGTCAACTTCAATTGGATTTAGGTGGTCACATTGACTGGATTTTCCACCTATATAAAAGTGTTTTCTAAAAATGATTTGCAATTCAATGAATCCAGCCTTACGATGCCTTTTAATTTTAAAAATGCTAAGTTGATAAAGGATTTTTCATCTCCCATTCGCTTGAAATATGTTAGAGGGTCAGTTCCAGGATTTCGATATTTTAATGGCTTAGATTTTTCAAAGGATGGATCAGCACAATCAGTTTGGATTGATTGAAAAAATTAGTAATAACAGCGATAGATTTTATTATTTATTTTTAGTAAAAATATTTTGTGCTAAAAACATTTATCCCTCGCTCCAAAGAACTTCAACAATATATTGAGGTGTTCTATGTTTTTAGTACTGAAAAGCCAAGTCAATTTAGTTATATCGCATTTCCACATGTCAACACGGCTATTTCATTTTTCAAGGGAGTTACTATTGCAAGAAATAATTTTAGTGTATCAATTGAACAGGAAAGAAAAAATGGCACCCACACTTGTGTTGAAATATTAGGAAAATATACAAAGCCCGTTTTTGTACAATATGCAGGTGATTTTGAAGAAGTGGCCATTGTGTTCAAGCCCATGGGCGTAAATCGATTTTTGAAAAGAGATTTTGTTGAATTTGCTCCTAACTATTCACAGCCATTGCTTGATAAAGATTGGCAATTATTCGGCCATCAAATTTTTGAAGAAAAGGAAACAAGCATAGAAAGATTAGAGGATTTTTTAATGGCTCAATTGTATCCATCCGATGCATTCAGTAAAATGGAGGAGGCTATTCAATATTTAGGAAGCAGGGATATCGATTATTCTGTTGAACAAATTGCCCAGCTTCTTGGAATGGGATTGAAAACTTTTCAAAGGCATTTTCTCAAGCACTTATCTTGCTCTCCCTCTGAATACAAAAGAATTGCCAGGTTTCGCAATGCCATCAATGCTAAAATCTTATCAAAGGAAATGAAATCTTTAACCAATATTTCTTTCGATACCAATTATTCGGATCAATCTTATTTTATTAGGGAGTTTAAAAAACTCACCAACTTAAATCCCAAAAAATTTTTTAAAGAAGTAGCTGTTTTGAATGATGAAAAAATTATCTGGGAATTAAAATAAATTGTCTTAAAAGTCCAATTTTTAAATAGGTTGTTTGCAGATTTTTGCTGAAAAATAAATAATATGAAATCTCCAATCAACAAATTTCTTTACGTTGGGTTTTTACTGTTAGGACTATTTCAAGCCATCTTTTCCCGCAATTATATGGATGCAGCGGCTTCCTTAGGAATAGGCCTAGCATTTGATCCATTCAATACCGAACAGCGCTGGGGCGAAAGACCCGTTTGGCAAAAAACTGTATTAATTATCAATTTGGCATTAGTGGCCACCGCTTTTGGATTGGGTATTGGATTAAATGATAAATAAACATTGCTATATATTTTTATAGCAACTGTATCAAATTTAAATGCAATAATTGTAATAGGGGGCTTTGTAATTTAACCAGCTAATAATGCTTTTAATTGCTTTACCAGTTCTCTTGTACTGAATGTGGTGCTAATATAAAGTGCAGCAGCCAAGTCGTAGCAGTTTTGTATATTGGTTAAGTAAAACCCCTTATAACTTTTAAAATATAGTTGTACCAATTAAGCTGCTTTGTATTATGTTACCAAAGCCAATTGAGGTTTTAATAATCGGTTATTTCCGCAGAGCTTTCTGGCAAATGGTCATATGCATCTTTCAATGCGTAGTATCCAAAAATCATCAGGCCAATACAAATGGGGAAAAAGATGATTAGGATAATACTCCATTGCAAGGTTACGTTTGCTTTGGTTGCTTCTGTGGCTTTTCCAATTTTATCTGCAGCCTGCCAAATTAAAAATCCAACTATCGAGGGAGCTAATAAGATCCATACAATTCCCAAATATTTTTTCAATGCGTTCATATAAATTATATTAAAGTTTTTTAAATTAATCCATTACATCTTCATCGATATGATTCCGTAAATATATTGCACCAATAATAAAACAAAGTGCCGCTACGCCAATGGGGTACCATAACCCAGCTAGTGGATCTCCGGCAGGATTGTCCTTGGTTTTTGTGAATTCAACTATTAAAGTGCCAAGAAAAGGTACCAGTCCACCAAAAACACCATTACCAATATGATAGGGCAATGACATAGAAGTGTAACGGATTTTGGTTGGGAATAATTCTACTAAGAATGCTGCCATCGGTCCATACACCATCGTTACAAAAACAATTAGCAGAAATACCCACCCAACCATTTTCCAAAAGGTAGTACTGTCCAAGGATTTTTCTATTATCAAGCCTGGCTTTACAGATTTGCGGGTTACATCCATATATGTAATGCCATCTGCCAAAACAACTTCCGCAACAACTTTTGCTTTTACCAGCACAGTATCGAGTTTTAATGAATCTACTTTATTGGTAATGATATAACCAATTGCGCTAGTTTTACCTGCATAGTCATTAGTAAAATGCAGGGTATCGGTTTTTGTAAAACTATACACGGCGCCATCTGTATACACAGAATCATATTTTACACTAATTATTGCTTTCTTTTTATCCTTAGCATCTATTGAAGCAGTTGCAGGAGATTGAGTTGTTTTGGAAAGATCCACCATGGTTCTTTTGGCTGCTATACTGGTATAATCAAGAAATTTTTGATAAACAAAACGGTATGAAAATACAGCCAACAACATACCGATTAACATAATCCACTTTCTACCAATCCTATCACTTAATGCTCCAAATAAAATAAAGCATGGTGTTGCAAACAAAATAGCTATTAGCAGAATATTTCTTGAATCCACAAAATTTACTTTGCAAATATTTTCTATAAATGTTTGTGCATAAAACTGTCCGGTGTACCAAACTACTCCTTGCCCCATTACCGCACCGAATAATGCCAGCAATACCATTTTGAAATTTGCCCGATGTCCAAAACTTTCTTTCAAAGGATTGACAGAAGTTTTCCCCTCTGCTTTTACTTTCGCAAACATGGGCGATTCGCTCATGCGCATTCGAATAATGATAGATACAATTACTAATAATAAAGAGATCCAGAATGGATAACGCCAACCGCCCCATTCTCCGGAGAATTGTTCTACTCCTTGCTTGTTGCGAATGAGCAGGATGATACCCAATGCCAAAAACAATCCTAATGTAGCAGTAGTTTGAATCCAGCTGGTCCAGTAACCACGGCTTTTAGCGGGTGCATGTTCCGCTACATAGGTAGCAGCACCCCCATATTCTCCACCAAGGGCAAGCCCTTGAATCAATCGCAATACCAACACTATGATGGGAGCAGCCCAACCAATACTTTTAAAGCCAGGCACCAATCCGATTGCAAATGTGGAGCCACCCATTAAAATCAATGTCAATAAAAAAGTGTATTTGCGTCCGATAAGGTCACCCAATCGGCCAAATACCAATGCACCAAATGGACGAACAATAAACCCAGCCGCAAATATGGCAAGGGTACTTAATAAAGCAGAAGTGCCAGAGTCTTCCGGGAAAAATTGTTTTGAAATAATAGTGGCCAACATACCGAATATATAAAAGTCGTACCATTCGATAAGTGTCCCAACGGAAGATGCTCCAATAATAAATCCCATACCTTTTTCCTCGTTCTTTGATTGATGCATAACTTTTATTGGTTATAATATTAAAATGTGTTTGTTCTGGTGGGTGGAATTTTGTATTCTTAACTTTATCTACTGTACCTGAAAGGTATTCATCAAAACCTTCTGTGCAATTAACGGCATCCGAATAGTCAATTTTACGAAAACTAATGCATTTGAAATACAATTGTAAAGTTTTAATTATATAGTAAAGGCGAATATAGTTTTTCCTATTTCAACACAGTATAGGAGTTTTTACAGAGTTTGCAACCTAAGCGTTGACGCCCATTGGCAAAACCAGTTGTAAGGAGCGTATCGCGTTTAGATTTTGGAAAAGCAATTAATTTCATGCTTCGAATGTAAAGCAGTAACTATACTTTTTTGGCAATACTTACCAATTTAGCATAATTTTTATTCCCTCCCATTTTATTGTTTCATACTTTTAACTCCACAAAAAAAACGATGCTATGTCATATCCCTATCAGATTAGTTCCTTTGAACAGTACCAAAGTGATTACAAAAAAAGTATTGAAGACCCAGAAGGTTTTTGGGGCCATGTAGCAGAAAATTTTGAATGGAGAAAAAAGTGGGACAAGGTATTGGAGTGGAATTTTAGTGAACCAAAAATAGAATGGTTTAAAGGCGCCAAACTGAATATTACAGAAAATTGTATCGATCGCCATTTAGAAACGATGGCCGATAAGCCTGCTATTATTTGGGAACCCAATAACCCGGAAGAAAGAGTACGGGTGGTAACATACCAGCGTTTACACAAAAGGGTTTGTCAGGTAGCACAAATGCTCACCAATCATGGTGTTAAAAAAGGTGATCGAGTTTGTATCTATATGGGCATGGTCCCCGAATTGGCTTATGCTGTATTAGGTTGTGCAAGAGTGGGTGCCATACATAGTGTTGTGTTTGGTGGATTTAGTGCGCAGAGTATTGCAGATAGATTGTATGATGCACAGGCCGAATTCATCATTACTTGTGATGGTGCTTATCGCGGGGATAAAGTGATTCCATTAAAGAGCGTGATTGATGATGCTTTAATTGGAAACCGTACTATTAAAAAAGTAATTGTGTATACTCGTACTCGCACGCCAGTATCTATGATAAAAGGAAGGGATATCTGGTGGGAAGATGAAATGGAACATGCCGAACATCAAATAGAAAAAGATGGAAAAGTGTCCTTCCCCGCTGTAGAAATGGATGCAGAAGATCCCTTATTTATCTTATATACATCTGGTAGTACAGGGAAACCAAAAGGAGTGGTGCATAGTACTGCAGGTTATATGTTATGGACCACCTACACTTTTGTAAATGTATTTCAGTATAAACCAGGTGATATACATTTTTGTACCGCGGATATTGGGTGGATTACAGGGCATAGTTATATAGTGTACGGTCCTTTAAGCGCAGGTGCAACCTCCATGATGTTTGAAGGTATACCTACATGGCCTGATGCTGGTCGCTTTTGGGAAATTGTAGAAAAGCATAAAGTAAATTGTATTTATACTGCACCTACTGCTATCAGAAGTTTGATGAGTTTTGGTACAGATCCTATTAAAGGAAAAGACCTTTCAAGTTTAAAAGTAATTGGTACGGTAGGTGAACCAATCAATGAGGAAGCATGGCATTGGTATGATGAAAATATTGGTAAGAAAAAATGTCCGATTGTAGATACTTGGTGGCAAACAGAAACAGGCGCTTGCTTAATTAGTAATTTGGCTGGAGTAACTCCTGCTATTCCGAGTTGGGCTAGTTTGCCCATGCCGGGTGTACAACCCATTTTGGTTGACGAAGCTGGTAGAGAAATTACAGAGGCGGATGAGCATGGCATTATGAAAGGTAATCTTTGTATTAAAGCACCATGGCCTGGTATATTAAGAACTACTTATGGTGATCATGAACGTTGCCGTACCAATTACTTTGCCACCTATCCAGGATTATATTTTACAGGAGATGGGGCGTTAAAAGATGCGAAAGGAAATTATCGAATCACTGGCAGAGTGGATGACGTATTAAATATAAGTGGTCACCGAATTGGAACAGCCGAAGTAGAGAATGCCATTAACATGCACTCTGGTGTAGTAGAAAGTGCCGTAGTGGGTTATCCGCATGATATTAAAGGACAGGGCATATATGCTTATGTAATTTATAATGGTCACCATGATGAAGAAAATTTAACGCGACAGGATATCAACTTAACTGTTTCAAAAATTATCGGCCCAATTGCCAAGCCTGATAAGATTCAATTTGTAACTGGATTACCCAAGACCCGCAGCGGAAAAATCATGCGCAGAATTTTGAGAAAGATAGCAGAAGGAGAAACTGCCAATCTCGGTGATACCACTACTTTACTCGATCCGGGTATTGTGGAAGAAATTAAAAACGGTAGAATATAATTTTAGTAATAAGTTACGTTTCATGTTATAATGGTTTAGTTTGTTAACTATCATTATAAATGAAACGTATTTTTTTACCTATATTAAATGTCAATTGCTTGATTATAAAAAAAATAATTTTTTTATAATCGTATCTTATAAACAATAATATATTTTTATTCACCAAAAGATTTCACCTATGAGGCCTCCCATTTGTGCAATATGCGGCAATCGCTTTGAACCATCCACGGACGGTGGTTTGGTGAGTTTTTTGCTTACCGATGACCAAAAAAAATCAATACACGCTTTGAACAACCGGGATTTACAGGGCATCCAGAGGGATCGCATTGGTTTTGTGAAAATCATTTCGCAGCAGCACAATCAGTTTCTCACCTACATGATAGTGAAGCATTAGCGCTTCTTCGTATCCGTTATAATATCAATTAGTAAGGCTTGAAAATAAATTGGCAGTAGTTTGTATATTGTAAGGATGCTGGCAGTTGCATTTGAATAGTGTTGAATAAAACTGTTTCGTGTGCAACGAGCCAAGGCGAAGCTTTATTTGCAAACCATCCCACACTTATAATTTAAGTTTCTCGAAAAAATAGTCTTGACTAACTTCCTTTACTTCACCTGGTTTCAGTTTATCTAAGGTTATATCCTCAATGGCAATTCTGATTAATCTTAAACATTTATGATTGACTGCTGCCACCATTTTTCTCACCTGATGGTATTTTCCTTCTGTCAAACTAATGGTCAGCCAACTGTTGCTTACATTCTTATGTAAAGTGGTTTCTTCCAATTCATTTATAAATGAGGGTTGTTCAACCAACTTTACTTTACAAGGATTGGTAATATAGGCTGTTCCCTTTTGTGCACTAATAGCAACGCCCTTTGCAATTTTTATGGCAGTAGCTTCGCTCATAATATTTTTTACCTGTACTAAATAGGTTCTGGTATGCGCCTGCTCGCCATGGAAAAGTAATTTAGTAACCTTATTATTAGTGGTTAGTAATAGTAAGCCTTCCGAATTTTTATCTAATCTTCCGATGGCATGTGTTCCAATGGGAAAATCAAAATCAATAGAACCTAATAGTCGAACATCATGTGAACTGATGAATTGAGAAACCATATTGAATGGTTTATGCAGCAGGAAATAACGATGTTGAGGCATAGTGCAAGTTACAAAATGAAGTAGCTGTAAGCTATCGGTTATATTGCACCTAGATTGGCTTCTGTATATTTTTTAAAATTGTCTAAAATGGCTTGCCAGCCTGCTTTTTGCAGCTCCAAACTATTTACTTTTTCTGGCTCAAATATTTCTGTGATAATGGTTCCATCGGGTGTTTCTTCAAATTGTACACTCATTTTTCTTCCATCTCCCAAAAGGATTTCAATAGATTTTTCTGTCTCTATTTTGGTAAAGGTTCCCCAAAAATCAAAGCTAAAGGAACCATCATTCGCCGACATAATATAATGAAACTCGCCACCTAGTTCTAATTGATTGGTGGCAGTAGGGCAATGCCAATCGGGACTAGCAAAATTCCAATGTGTAATATGTGTTGGATTTGTCCAATATTCCCACAATTTTGAAAGGGGAGCATGGATAAAAGTTTTTACTGTTATTTCATTCATATATTATCTTATAAATAAAGATAAAAAATTTTATTGTTTTCAATAAGTTGTTTTGTATTTATTAGTATACTTAAATACAGGAGGGGGTTGTTTTATTTTTTCTGAAAACTGCAGAATAGAAAATGTTGAGTAGTATTAAAAGGGGTCATATGTTCATCAGTAATACACTTAATTCTTTTGAACATATACTCAAAGCGGTAAGACATGGAGGCTTCAGAATATTGCTTTATTTCAAGACCACTGCATTTAGTAGGGCCATTCTCCGAAAAAGTTCCTAATATCAAATACCCCCCTGGTCGAATACTTTTTTCAGCAATGTCAACATATTTATCAATCCTGTTTTCAGTGGTCAGAAAATGAAAGGCAGCTCTGTCGTGCCAAAAATCGAATAAAACGGGAGGGTCAAATTCAGTAATATCTGCAACAATCCAATGTACTTTATCAGCAAGTGGTCCAAGTCTTTTTTTGGCACGCAGTAAGGCATTCTCCGATATATCAAGCACATATAAATGTTGATATCCTCTTTCTATTAATACATCAATAAAATGACTATCACCTCCACCAATATCAATGATGTGTGCGTCAAATGGAAGTTGAAAAAAATCAACAAACTCAACCGATCTTTTTGGATAGGCCTGAAACCAGCTAAATTCTTTTTCTTCTTTTGTAGAAAAAACATTTTCCCAATGTTCTTTTGTTTCAGATGGCATCTGTTAAATATTAATAACCAAATATACTACCTTGAAATAAATACTGCATAGCGGTATGAACCGCTATGCAATCATACAAGGTATACCCGGCAGGATTAATTTACTTTTTCAATTTTAAAATATAAAGTATAATTGCCAGCCAGCGCAGGATCATCTGCATAATCGATTTTAAAAATACCGGCCCCCACGCCCAATGGATTGGATGCTATTAATTGTTCTGCTTCTTTGTATCCGATTTTAATAGCAATGGGCCTAAATCTAAAATGATCACCTGCATCATACATTCCAATAGGTCGGTCTCTTGGATCACCTACAATACTTTTTTTAACAGTAACCGAACTGCCAGGATTGGCTTCATTGAAATTATAAAAAATCTCAGGCATATAATTCAGTTCCGATTTGGCATTATCACCATTATGTAGAACAGCATCATTGGCATTGCCAGCAATATAATTCACCAAGTCGGAAACGCCTGGCACACTCAGAAAATACAAGAAATCATTAAAGGGTTCTGAATTGTTGTCCTTTTCCCATAGAATGGGCACTATTACAAATGCACCTGCATCTTCAATTAATCCTGCTTCCAATAAAGAGAAGGGTATTTGAGGAGGCTCATATTGTGTTACCCGATTAATAGGGGTTTGTAATTGATAAGGTCTTACCGTTGGAAATGCATCTCCTTCTTTGATACCACCCAAGGTAGATTTAGAACCAAATCGAACTCTTTGATCAGGGCCTACAATCCATGCTGGATTATTTACATCACCCATCACCCTTGTTTGCATATTAAATTGCGGCTCCAGTTGCCCCTCCTTGGTTTGATAATAACTGTTTACAGTAAAATAAACCTCATCACCTTTTCCATCTCTTTCCAAAATATCATCGTTGGTGGGGTGATTGCAAGTAAAGCCCAGGATAAATATATTATACCGGCCATTTCGCTTTACTCTTTCGGGTTCAACAGTAGCGGTATAAGCAGCTTGTTTAAAATTCCAGGTACGTACGTTGGCACTTCCCTCACTATAATAGCAAACTACTCTTTCAAAAATCTGATAACGATTTGTTCCATCTTGCATTTCATCAGTTAGTGGATATCCCATTTCAGAAAAACGGTCAGCTTGCATTTGTTTACTGACAGCATGAATGCCAGCTGATTCGTTATAATAGACACGGCCTTTTTCAAAATCAATTATATACCCTTTTTCAATTGGCGTTAGTGTTACGGGATTGCCGTTAGGATTACCCAGGTTTTTTTCCTGCCCTTTATTCAACATTTTTTGTTTGAGCAAATCGGTTGCAACTGGTTTTATATTATTGAATGCAGGATTAATTTGAGGGTTTACTTTATTGGTTGCAGGACTTATAGGAGGGGTTACTTTATTGAATGCCGGATTAATGGCAGGTTTTAATTGGGCAAAGGAGGATTCTATTATAAAAAAACAACAGCAAAGCAGGAATGTTTTCATACAAAATATTTTGATGAAGATAGGGTTTACCCAATTGTCAATATATGATACTTATCATGAAATGCAGATTGGCATTGACTATTCTTTATCGCTGGATATAGAAAGAAGCTGTTTCAATAAAATCTATTAATTTAGAACCATGTCAAAAGCTTTTTTAATTGCCATTCCAGAAGAAGTAAGGGGAGTAAAAAAAATATTGGATTATCCAGTATATTATACTGGTGTTGGTAAAGTCAATGCTGCCATTGCTGCCACGGAACTCATTCAAAAAGGATTCACCGAACTGATTAATATTGGCTCCTGTGGTTCCACAAAACATGCCGTTGGAGAAATCATTCAGATAGGAAAATCCTTTCAGGATATTGATTGTGCTCCCATCTGTGCCTATGGACTCACTGCCTTTGAGGAAGCCAAGCCCTATATTGAATTGGATCCTCATTTAGAAAGCAGTTGTTTCAGTACAGATTATTTTTACCACCAGGAATACCAGGGCAAATACAGTCCCCATTATTTACAGCAAATAAATACCTGTTCTGTTTTTGATATGGAGTTATTTGCTATCGCCAAAGCCTGTACGAAATTTAATGTAAAGCTGTCGGCCTATAAATGGGTTTCGGATGATGGTGATTTTTCGCAGTGGGAAGCCAATTGCAAACTGGCATTTCATCGGGTAGAAAATATCTTGCAGGGAAAAATTTAAGTAACTCTTTTATAAATACCATTATTATGAAATTAAAAATATACCAGGTAGATGCCTTTACAGACAAATTGTTTGCTGGCAATCCTGCAGCAGTATGTCCATTAGAAAATTGGTTGCCCGATTTTACGATGCAAAATATAGCCATGGAAAACAACCTGGCAGAAACAGCTTTTATTGTAAAAAGGGCAGATCAATATGAGATAAGGTGGTTTACTCCATTGGTGGAAGTAGATCTTTGCGGACATGCTACTCTAGCTGCTGCCTTTATTTTGTTTAATGGAACAGAAAAAGAAAATAATGAAATTGTTTTCTTCTCAGCAAGAAGCGGTGTTTTAAAAGTAAGTAATAAGGATGGTTTGCTTTGTTTGGATTTTCCAACTGATATTTTAGAAGAAGTAGTTGTTCAGCCAGCCTTGTATGCCGGATTGAATATTGCACCTCAAAAAATATACAAAGGAAAAACCGACTATCTGTTTGTATATGCAACGGAGGCCGACATAGTTAGCCTTGAACCCGATTTTAAAACAATTGGTCAGTTAGCTGTAAGGGGCATCATTGTAACAGCAAAAGGCGATGAAGTAGATTTTGTGTCTCGTTTTTTTGCGCCTCAATGCGGCGTTGATGAGGACCCTGTAACTGGCTCGGCTCATACAAGCTTGATTCCCTATTGGGCCATGCTACTTGGCAAAAATCATCTAGTAGCCAGGCAGTTATCTGCCAGAGGAGGAGCGCTGCAATGTGAATTCAGGGGTGAAAGAGTAAGTATTGGCGGAAATGCGGTATTATATTTAGAGGGCGAAATACTTGTGTCATAATAAGGTACCTTTACAGTAGCTAATACCTATTATACTAAACTCTTGTAGTAATTCAGCTACAGCAGTATCATAACTGCACTACAATAGCACTATATAGTTGTTATTAATTTTATTTGTTGAAATAGTCTTAAATGCTTGAATACAACCATGCAATAGACGAAATCAGCAACAATTTCTTATTATCCTACTTGCAATTTTTTTCTCTTTGGAAGGATTTGATTGTGGGGAATAAAATCAACCTATATGAAAAATCTACTCTCAACACTTGCCTGTCTTTTTTTCCTTTCTATTTTTTCTTTTGCACAAACCACCAAAACAGTTGGATCTGGTGGAGATTATAACTCTTTAAAATTGGCCTTTGATGCTATCAATGCGGGTTCAATAACCGGCTCTATTACATTGCAGGTCATCAGTAGTATTAGTGATAATAACAGTGCAGTTTTGAATGCCAGTGGATCGGGGGCCGCTAATTATACTGCTGTATCAATTTATCCAACCGGGGCAGGGTATACAGTAAGCAGTGATCTCAACGCTGCTTTCATATCATTCAATGGAGCAAGTAATGTTACCATTGATGGAAGGGTCAATGCTACTGGAAGCACCAATAGTTTGGTCATTACAAATGTAAAAGTTGCTACTTCTGCCAGTACTTTTAAGTTTTCTAATTCTGCACAAAATAATACGATTCAATATTGTACCATAAAAGGGGCTACAACCAACTCAAGTGGTGCTGTTATATTTTTTTCAAGCTCCAATGCCGGAACTGGTAATGATAATAATTTAATTGATCATAATAATATTACCAGTGATGCAGCTGGAAGGCCAGTCAATGTTATTTACTCTGCTGGTAGCGCTGGACGCGAAAACAGCGAAAACACGATTAGTAATAATAATATTTATGATTTCTTACCTGCTGGATATTCTGGTAGAGGGGTGAATATGGCTTCTAACTCCAGCAGTTGGACGATATCCGGAAATAGCTTTTATGAAACTACTACCATTGTTCCAACTGCCAATAATAATTACAATGTAATCAGTATTAATACCTCCGTAAATCATTTGATTAGCGGAAATTATATAGGAGGCGCTGCACCCCAATGTGGCGGATCTGCCTTTACTGTAAATTCAAGTTTTGCGCATTTTTTCTATGCTATTTATGTATCAGGTGGAAGTACAACCCCAGTTACTGTTCAAAACAATATTATTCAAAATATTAATTATACCAGTACTTGCAGTAATCCCTGGGATGGTATTTATTTGGCATATGGAAATACCAATACCGATATCATTGGCAATACGATTGGTGCTACTACAGGTACCAACTCAATTATAATTACTACTCCCAATGCTGCTGCTACTGCTACCATCAGTGGAGGAATTGTTACGGCCATTAATATTATTGGAGGTGGAACTGGTTTTACTGCTGCACCGCTCATTAGTTTTTCTTCAAGCGGAAGCACTACTGCTGCTACTGCTACTGCTATTATAAGTGGAGGAATTGTAACTGGATATAACATTACAAACGGCGGTGTTGGTTATACGGCTGCACCTAGTGTAATGTTTAATGCCAGTAGCTATTCTACCTCACACGGCATACGTCATTTAAGTATTGGTACAGTTACTATTCAAAATAATAATATTGGTGCTATTACTACCGTAGGCAATGCTTATTATTCCCATTGCCTAGAACCAATTGTAATTAGCGGAGGAGCGTCAACAATTTCAATTACAAATAACCTGATTGGCAGTGCAAGTACAGCCAATAGTTTACAAACGAGTTCTGCGGCAACCAGTTCATTATCTAAACAAGATCTTCGCGGCATATACTTAAACTCCATTGTGCCTACTGCTACCATTAGCGGCAATACCATTGCCAATTTAACCAACTATTATGCAGGTACTATTGCTTCTAAGTTGGATGGTATTTGTACCAGTGGTGGTTCTAATACGATTCAAAATAATACCATCAGAAATCTTAGCACCAGTTCAGCATCTATTGCAATTAAAGGGATACAACAGGTAGTAACTGCAGCCGGCACCAGTCAAACCGTTACGGGGAATACCATCTATAATTTATCACATACCAATACCAGTTCTGCTGCAATTGTACAGGGTATACAATTTATGGGTTCTGCGAATGGCACCAATTCGGTGTCTGGAAATTTTATCTATGGGTTATCAACTGCATCTTCAAATACGAACGCAGAGATTGACGGTATTTCTTTGGGGGATGGCGTAAATATATGTGCCAATAATATTATTAATCTGGGGTCAGGCATTAGCACAGGTAATAAAATTTATGGAATAAGTGATTTCAGTAACGCAAATGTTTCCAATAATAATAATATTTATTTCAATTCAGTTTATATCAGTGGCACGGTGGCATCTGGTGTTACTTCCTCAACTGCTGCTTTATGGAATTTTTACAATACTG
This sequence comes from Chitinophaga pinensis, assembly GCA_943367825.1. Lineage (GTDB taxonomy): Bacteria > Bacteroidota > Bacteroidia > Chitinophagales > Chitinophagaceae > Ferruginibacter > Ferruginibacter pinensis_J. Next base: position 152,894 of record CALRKF020000001.1, on the reverse strand, counting down.
CTACTCGTAATTATAGAAACAATGTACTAGTGAATGTACGTACAGGCGGAACTACCGGTAACCATTATGCGATAAGAGTAGCAGGGCCCAGTGGTTTGACCATCAATTATAATGATTATTATTTTTCAGGTACCTACTTGGGCTATATCAGTGGTTCTGATAAATCTTCCTTGGCTTTGTGGAAAACGGGTACAGGTCAGGATGTCAATAGTATGAATATTGATCCCGGATTTGTAAATGCGGGCGGCACAGATCCTATGAATTATAATACCACCGCTTCATTGCCAGGTGTTACAGGAACTGGTATCAGTACCGATTACCATGGAATTACACGGGCTGCTACGCCTAAAATGGGAGCTTTGGAAACGAATGGTTTTATATGGCAGGGATCCATCAGCAACGATTTTGGCACAGCTGGTAATTGGGTCGGTGGTATAGTGCCTCCAGCAGATGCGGATATTTCATTTGCCGCTTCTCCCAATAATGATTGTGTATTGGATCAGGATCGTGTATTTGATGATATTACCAATGCGCAAAGCACCTATCAATTAAAAGCCAATGGAAAAAAATTAACCATTGATGGACAATTGTACTTTACCAATGCTGCAAAAATTGATGCTACCGCCATTAATTCTATTATTGCCTTTGCAGGTATTGCTGCGCAGCAAATACCTACAGGGGCTTTTGTAAGCAATAGTATTGAATACCTTACTATCAATAATAGTAACGGACTTACATTAAATGGAAATTTATTAGTTGCACAAACACTCAGCTTAAATGCTGGAGCATTTAGTATTGGAGCAAATACTTTAACTCTTAATGGAACTATTAGTACGGGAACAGGAATATTAACGGGTGGAAATTCAAGTAACCTGGTATTAGGTGGAACAACTGCTACCAGTTTACCAGCCATCAATTTAAATAATTTAACCATTAATAGAAGTGGTGGAATTACCATGAGTGGTGCAGTAAATATTACTGGCGTACTTGCTTTAACAGCAGGTACACTTACAGTAGCAGCCAATACATTGACAATTGCCGGAACTTCGCCTACACGTACCAGTGGGTTTATTGATGTAAGTCATGCATCAGCGACTATTGACTTTGCCAATACAACAGCTATTGTTTTGCCTGCTTCCTTATTTAGTGCAGCAATCAATAACCTGTCTATTACTGGTACAGGTGGTATTACAGCAGGAGCTGATCTAACCGTAAATGGTATTCTTAACCTTGCTGCTATTAACCCTTCCAGTACCAAAGGCCTTTTAGAAATGACAATCGATTATACGGGCTACCCTGGTACATCCAATTCGACGTATTTAAATTCCTATATTTTAAATATGGGCTCTAGTGCTACAACGATTGGAAATGGAGATGTTACCGGTACCATTAAACGGGCTACTATTCTTGCAAATACGCCTTATACTTTTGGGCATCAATACACAACAGTATCGCTTACAGCAGGTAATATGCCTACAGCTTTATCAGTAACTGTTACGATGGGAAGTTCACCTGTTAATAATCCCGATGCGGCTAAAAGAACTTATGAAATTGTGCCAGATGTGCCTGGAGGATTTACCTCTACATCACATGTAACTGCTAATTTTCATTATCTGGAATCTGAATTGACCAGTAGTATTAGTCCATATCATGTAAATACGGAGGCCACCATGGTAACAATGGACTATGATATTGGTGGTGGATTTAGTACACCGGATGAGCATGGAAGGTCGACTTATGATTTTACTAACAATTATATTGGTTTATCTAATATTCCAATTAGTTATTTTATAAATATACCTGGCCATGCTTGGAGAACCTTGTTTCAATTACGTGATTTTATCAATGGTTATTATACCTGGGATGGTTCCAGCAGTAGCGACTGGGGTACTTCTGCCAACTGGACACCAACAGGTGTTCCCTCAGATGTTAGTCATGTTATAATTCCGGATGCAGCTACAACACCCAATGATCCTATACTAGCGCCCAACGTTATTATTAATACCCTAACAATTGAAAATGGTGGTATACTTACAATGGGCAGCGATACATTAACCATTAAGAATAGCTTAAGTGGAGGATGGGAAGATCAAAATCCAGCAGGCAATGATCCGGGAACAAGTACTGTTATTTTTTCGATGCCAGGTACAACTATTTCAGGCAATGCCAGATTTTATAATGTAGTGATTGGCGCAGGAGCCGATATTTCCAATCAAGCGGGCAGTATAATGAAAATTGCCAATAGCATTACAAGATCAGGATCTGGTAAATGGTATGCAGATATTTTTGATGCAACTGTTGAATACAATGGAGCCAACCAAACTATATTAATAACAGATGCCACTCCTTATTATCATAACCTGATATTGAGTGGAAGCGGTAATGTATCTATTCCTTCTTCATTGACAACATTACATGGTAATCTAACCATTGGTGGAACTGTAAACGCCACAGCTAATGCTGCAATGACCATAAATGGAAATTTAAATATACTGGCGGGTGCAAGCTTTAATACGGGTAATTATAATCATGTACTAAAAGGAAATTTCGAGAACAATGGAACATTGAATGCTGCTGCCGGGTATGGTATTACAATGAACGGTACTGTTGCACAATCTATATTGGGTACAGTAACTACCAGTTTTGATGATTTAACTATTAATAATAGTGCAGGTGTTGGCATCTATTCAAATGTTACAGTCAATGATGTTCTGGACTTAGCAGCTGGTCATCTTATAGTAACTGATGTAACGCTCGGTATTAATGGCAGTATCAGTAAAACTACAGGCAGTATAGAAACAAGCCCCACTGCTTCGCTGAGTTTTGGAGGTACTACTGCTTTATCGCTTGCGAATAATTTATTTTCTAATACGCCAACGATTAATAACCTTAGTATTAATAGGAGTGGTGGGGTTAATTTGGGCAACCAAGATATGATTGTAAATGGATTACTGAGTTTGACAGCTGGAAGATTTAATATTGGAGCCAATCAATTAACCCTTGCAGGTAGTTCACCCACACGAGGCACTGGAGATATCAATGCTTCCACTACTAATGCTGGAATTATTTTTTCAGGAACTAGTCAACAGGAGATACCTTCTGGACTTTTCTATAATGACGAAGTGTACAATCTTACTATTAACAACACATCGCATGTTTTACTGTCTGGAAGTCTACGCTTACTAAACACGCTGAATTGTACTGCAGGTATGTTAGATGCTTCTACAAATTCGGTAACAGTAGTGTATGCCGGCGCCAATCCGCAGAACATCCTTGCCAATCAATATTTAAATGATCGAATTTATAATCTCACTATTGATAATGCAGCGGGGGTAATATTGGGAATCGACTTCACCGTTGGATACAATCTATTGATTAATACCGGAAAATTATTACAGTTGGATGGTAATATTATATTGACCGTTCATTGATTACAATAAGTATCGCTGCTATTTGTTATTGTAGTACAAAAACAAATAGTAGCGATTTTTTATTTATAGAGTATTTATACAATAAAGCTATTACTTGTCTATATAATACATAGCTATTTACTTCATTTTACCAATACTAAAGAATAGCTTTATAGTCTAAATCGACATTCCATAATTTTTTTGCATTTATTTGGACCAGTTAAAACATTTGGTATGAATAAAAAACTTGCCTTATTTCTTTTGGTTTGCGTAGTGGCCATAAACAATGTAAGTGCTCAAACTAATTTCGCTGTATTTCAAAAAGTCAATTCCATCAGTCAAACTGCCTACGAATACAGGTCTGATATTGTAAGCCTCGAACAGGCTATTAAAGAAAAGTGGGAGGAAGGTTTTCAACTATGGGAAATTTCCTATGTTTCTGATCGATGGTTTGCCATATTTCAAAAAAACAACAATATTACTCAATCTGCCTATCAGTATCGCAGCAGCATTGAAGATCTGGAGATTGCTATTCAAACAAAGTGGAATGAAGGTTATCGGTTAGCAGATATCGCCTATGGCCAAGAAAGGTGGTTTGCAGTTTTTCAAAAAGATTATAATATAACGGCCAGTGATTATTATTATCGAGATAATATTGTCGATCTGGAATCAGTTATTAAAGAGGAATGGAATAGGGGTTATGAGATTGTGAAAATTACTTATGGAGATGGGCTGTGGTTTGGGGTTTTTCAAAAAAGCAATAATATAACACAATCTGCTTATTCCTATAGAAGCGATATTCCTGCCTTAGAAGAAGCCATCCAATCAAGATGGGATGAAGGATATAGATTAGTACAAATAGCCTATGGAAGCGAGCGTTGGTTTGCTGTTTTTCAGAAGGATAATAATATTACGCAAAGTGCCTATAAATATCGAAACAGTATTGTTAATCTTGAAACTGCCATCAAGGAAAGCTGGGATGAGTATTTCCAATTAATCTCTCTTGCATCTGATTAGCCAGTAATTTTAAAAATCCATGCTAGCGTTATTTTAATGTTATCAGTATATTTCTAAAATTAATCGTAATATTGCGATTAAATGGGCATTACCAAAACAGAAATATATTCTTCCAGGCAAAATACATTGGCTGAATGGTTAAAGGCGCTTGCACATCCTGCACGCATTTCCATACTTGAAACTTTATCGAAATCTAAACATTGCATTTGTGGCGATTTAGTAGGGGAATTGGGATTGGCACAGTCCACCGTTTCGCAACATTTACAGGCTTTAAAAAAGGCAGGTATTATTAAAGCATGTGAAGAAGGTACTACAGTTTCTTATTGCATTGATGAAAAAATAATGAAGCGATTCAAGAAAGACTGGGACGATTTGTTTAAAAAAATGGGCAACCCTACTTGTACTAAATAACTATATTAATAATAGATTAAATACTTTGAATGAAAGCAAATTCCTGCGCACCAGTACATGAAAGAAAGCAATTGAGTTTTTTAGATAGGTACCTTACATTATGGATTTTTTTGGCAATGGCGCTTGGCGTGTCTATTGGATATTTTTTTCCATCTTCTACGAGCTTTATCAATTCATTTAATTCAGGTACCACCAATATTCCTTTGGCCATTGGCCTGATATTAATGATGTATCCACCTTTTACCAAGGTAAAATACGATCAATTGAGAAAAGTATTTTCTAATACCAAAGTATTGGGTGCTTCTTTATTGCTCAATTGGGTTATTGGCCCAATACTCATGTTTTTATTAGCCATAATATTTTTACGCGACCATCCAACCTATATGGTGGGGTTGATTTTAATCGGACTGGCCCGCTGTATTGCCATGGTTATTGTATGGAATGAATTGGCAGAAGGTAGTCGCGAGTATGCTGCTGGTTTAGTTGCTTTAAACAGTATATTTCAGGTATTACTGTATAGTATTTATGCTTATGTGTTTGTAACTTTATTGCCTCCTTTATTTGGTATCAAAGGGGCTGTGGTAGATATTACTATTGGAAAAATTGCTGTTTCTGTAGCTATTTATTTGGGTATTCCTTTTCTAGCTGGTTTTGTCACCAGATATTTATTATTGAAAAAAATGGGAGAAGACTGGTATGAAAATATCTTTCTTCCAAGAGTTTCACCCATTACCTTGATTGCATTATTGTTTACCATCGTGGTTATGTTTAGTTTAAAAGGGAAGCTGATTGTTCAGATTCCGTTTGATGTATTGCGCATTGCGTTGCCCTTGGTAATTTATTTTGCAATAATGTTTTTGGTAAGTTTTTTAATTGGAAAAAAATTAGGCGCTGATTATGCTACCAATGCTTCCATTGCGTTTACTGCTGCGGGTAATAATTTTGAATTGGCAATTGCAGTAGCCATTGGTGTTTTTGGTATTAATAGCGGGCAAGCTTTTGCTGGTGTTATTGGCCCATTGGTAGAAGTGCCTGCTTTGATTGCGCTGGTCAATGTGGCATTTTGGTTGAAGAAAAAGTATTACCAGGTTAAGTAAGCCAAATACAATTAAACATCTGCTTCATTAAAAGACAATATCAGCTGTTGAAAACTCAGCTCTACCTTTCTATACTTAATACCTGCTTTGTCCAACATTTTTTTGGAGGCAATAGAAGTTTCACTTCCATCATACTTATCAGAAAGATATACAACTTCGTTTATGCCTGACTGTATGATGGCCTTGGTGCATTCATTACAGGGAAATAAAGCAGTATATATTTTACAACCTTGTAAGTCCATGCCGATATTATTCAATATTGCATTGAGTTCTGCATGACAGATATAAGGGTATTTGGTATCTAGAAAGCTGCCTTGTTTTTCCCAAGGAAATTCGTCGTCATCACATCCAATGGGTAAGCCATTGTATCCGGCACCTACAATTTTATTTTTATCATTAACAATACAGGCACCTACTTGTGTATTGGGATCCTTGCTTCTGCGTGCCGATAAGAGGGCTACACCCATGAAGTATTCGTCCCAGCTGATATAATTATCTCTTTTTTTCAAAATAGTAAACTTTGAATGCTGATATATTACGAAATTAAGCTTTTTTAAAACCATCAACAAGCTGCTTTTTTATTGGTATGAATATTGAAATAATAATATAAGTAGTTGGGAAAAAGAACTTGGTTAATAGGCTTGATTTCTAGTAGTAGTTTAAAAATAAGCAGTAACTTTAGTCACCTAAAACGATTGCGTTTTTGACAAGCATGTACATTATTCTTTAATCATTTTTTTGTGAAATCTGACCTTTTGAAAGAGTTTGGTCATCAAACGACCAAACATTTACAATCCTTATTGTCCTATTGGGATAGAGACATTTCTTGTCAATATGCGAACCATATTTTTTGGATGCATTTTACTGAATCAACCGAGCGTGCTACCGTTCCCCAGCCAGCGAAAGATATTTTTCCTTTTTTACATTATATCGAAATGTTGCCCCATTTCGAAATGGCATTCAATGGTCAGGAGGTATTGATTGAAAAAGCTGTTGAATTTTCCGATGGAAGAACGAGTGAATTATTTATTTCATTAATACCTGATTTTTATGGAGACGAGGTAATTGGTGTTTTTTATCAGGCCAATGAAATTGCAAATTTAGAAACTGCTTTGTTGGGTCAACAGGATATTCAGAAATCCAAAAGATTATACGAATTCATCAGCCAGGTGAATGATGTGATTTTAAGGGCCAAGTCAGAAAATGAAATTTATGAACAGATTTGCGAAATAGCAGTTCGCTCTGGTAATTTCGTCTATGCTTGGTTAGGAATAGAGGACCTCAATCGCGATCATATAAAGTCATTATTTTGGTCGGGTACCCGTAATGGATTTTCAGATATTAGTGAAGTTGTTTCAAAGGAAAATAAGCTGGGGCAAGGGCCCACTTTAAAGGCCTTTAGGGAGGGATTATATTATTGTTGTAACGATATTGAATTGGATTCCGAGTTGCTTCCTTTAAAAGAAGAAGCCTTGAAGTATGGCTATAAATCCTGTATTGCATTACCCATTAAGCGAAACGAAAAAGCGGTTGCCGTTCTTAAACTATTTGCACCTAAAGCAAATTTTTTCAGCGATGCGGAGATAAATCTATTAGAAAGAGTAGCTGAAAACATCAGTTTTGCCCTAAATACATTTTCCATCGAACAAAAAAGAATCAAAGCGGAACAGGAATTAAATAAGGTAAAGCAAGCAGTCGAACAATCAGCAGCATCGATAGTAATTACGGATATCAATGGCTTAATTGAATATGTAAATCCCGCATTCACTATTTTGACTGGCTATACTTACGAGGAAGCCATTGGAACTAACCCCAATATTTTAAAATCAGGCCATACTACTGATGCAGAGTACAAGCAAATGTGGCAGGATTTATTTGATAAGAAAGTTTGGAATGGAGAATTTTTCAATAAGAAAAAAAATGGTGAATATTATTGGGAAAAAGTCAATATTTCACAGGTTGTAAATGCCGCTGGTGAAATCACAAACTTCATTGCTGTTAAAGAAGAAATTACCCTTCAGAAAGAAGCTCAAAAAGAAATACTTCGAATGAATGAAGAACTTCGGGCTTTCTCCTGGCATTTACAACATATCGGTGAAATTGAAAAAAACAAACTGGCCATTGAAATGCATGATGAATTAGGTCAGGGTTTGATTGCATTAAAAATGGAACTGGCACAGTTGAAAAAACATTTATTTGAAGATCCTATTTTATTAATAGCCAGGGTAGACGATTTGCTAAGATCAATCAATGAAAAAGTAGCTGCATTTACACGAATTTATAATGCAGTCAATCCTACCATGCTGAAAGAATTAGGTTTAGAAACAACATTGGAAAACCTTATTTATTCATGCAAGGCGAAGTCGAAAATTTTATTCAGCTATCATTACGAATTAAGGGGGCTGCAAATAGAATATAATACCAACTTGGCACTATATCGTATTATAAAAGAAGGGCTGTTTAATATTATTAGTGATTCGGCAGCAACAGCCGCATCTGTCAGTTTGAAAGTAATAAATGATTCTATCCTATTGTATATAACAGATAATGGAAAGGGCTTTGACCCGAATAAGGTGGACAGCACTATTCATTTTGGGATTTTGGGCATGCGTGAATTGACCTATGCTATCAATGGAGTATTTGAGATAGACTCTACTATTGGAAATGGAACCACCATTAAAGTAAAACTACCTTTGTAAATCTTTCCAGAGCATTAATTTCAACCAAATCTTTACATTGTACTACAAATTATATTTAAATATATGTTTTTCCTAGTACAATAAACCATTGCAATTAAGCGATTTATATACAGCAAGTACAACTTGCGAATCCGAACCCTACAAAAACCACAAGAATGAGATTAAACCGTATAGCTCCGGCTTTACTGCCCTTGCTTATGCTCACCGCAGCAAGTCCTTCTCCTTTCGCAGGTTTTACTGTTAAAAAAATAAAACTTTCTACACACAGTAAAAAGAATAAATCGATGTATAAAGAATGGAACATAGCATCCGCAGGCATTTCTGAAGAAGTATTTACTAATGCAATAAAAGGATACCAAAAACTACATGCCGACAAGAAATTGCTTCAGTCCAATTATCTTACCATTATTGATTATAGTCAGGCTTCAACGCAAAAACGAATGTATGTATTGGATATGACCATGGGTAAAATTTTATTTCATTCATTGGTAGCACACGGTCAGGGTTCAGGTATGCTATATGCAAGTGATTTTTCAAATACGCCAGAGTCCTATAAAAGTAGTTTGGGCTTTTATGTTACAGGAACAGTATATCGGGGAAAAAACGGGTATTCATTAAGGTTACATGGCTTAGAAAAAGGCATCAACGATAAAGCCTTATACAGAGATATTGTAGTGCATGGCGCCAGTTATGTTAGTCAGGAGTTCATCAATCAACATGGTTACCTTGGTAGGAGTCAGGGTTGCCCTGCCTTACCAATGGCACTTAATAATCAAATTATTGATCAGATTAAAGATGGTAGTTGTGTATTCATCTATCATCCCGATAAAAAATATTTTACAGCATCAACAGTTCTTAATTAATAATATACTTACACAATCTACTCAAGTTATTATTGTTAGGCACGACAGGAGAACGAAAGCCCCGCCCCGGATAAGGTGGGGTTTTGTTCGTCTATACGGGAGGGTAATATATATAAACAAACCACATTTGGAACGGTATCAACTATTTTAAAGGGATAAATAAAAGAAAGTAAATTGATTAAGTAATAATCAAAGCGGCAGCTAACTGACAGAGCATGCCAAATAAAAGTCCCATATAAATTTCGCGGTTGGTATGATTACTCACCAGCAAACGACTTGTGCAAACTAATCCTGCAATTAATATTGCAATACACAGGGGCCAGGTCATGAGCATGGTATTACTTTTCATAATCACCAATCCAATACCAATAAGTCCGCCCATGCCAATGGCATGCATGCTTATTTTATAATAGATATTCGCCATTAAAGCAGCAGATGCAGACAGTAGCACACCAAAGAAAAAGGCCGTTAACACAATGGGATATTGGTGTTGTTCCCGAAATACATGGTAGGTCCAGAAAAAGAAAATACTACCCGCCATATAGGGAATGATACGGTCTTTCTGTGTATGTAAAAAAATTGATTGTATAAATCCGACTCCTTTTAATAGTAACACCGAAATCAAAGGAAAAAAAACGGCATTTAGTAATACGATTAAAATAACCTGTGCTTTATCAGGAGTACTAAATCCAGAAAAATAATAGGGATGCACAAAAATGATAAAATACACTACATACAATGGAACAAATAGGGGATGAAAAAGCATTGAAATAACCTGTGCTGGTATACGTAACCAAAGTGGCTGTTGAATAGCATTGGTGCTATGCTCTTTTTCCAATATGCTGGATTGATTGTCCATGTACAATATTAAAGTTCTTTTCTCAGTCTTGCTACAGAGATATTTAATTGTTCTCTGTATTTAGCCACGGTTCTACGTGCAATATTATATCCTTTTTCGATGAGCAATTCAGTCAGTCTTTCATCGCTCAAGGGTCTTTTTTTATTTTCTCCTTCAATAAGGTCACTCAGAATCTTTTTCACTTCCCTGGTACTCACTTCTTCGCCACTATCTGTTTGCAGGCTTTCACTGAAGAAAAATTTAAGTCGGTAAGTGCCAAATTCAGTTTGTACAAATTTGCTGTTGGCCACCCGGCTTACTGTACTGATATCGAGATTGGTTTGTTCGGCAATATCTTTTAAAATCATTGGCCTCATTTCGGTCACATCGCCCGATACAAAAAATTGATATTGGTATTTCATGATGGCCTCCATAGTGTTCATAAGGGTATTATGCCTTTGTTTGATGGCATCTATAAACCATTTGGCTGCATCAATTTTTTGTTTGATGAAGAGCACTGCTTCTTTTTGTCGCTTATCCCGCTTGCTACCCCGGTCATAATCTTTTAGCATTTCTTTAAATCCTTCGCTGATGCGCAGGTCGGGTGCATTCTTACTATTAAGAGTAAGTTCTAATTTGCCATTATTATTTAGGATAAAAAAATCGGGAGTAATATAGGTTTCTCCCTTATTGGTATCGCCGATATTGCCGCCGGGCTTGGGATTGAGTTTTATGATTTGATTGATAACTTCTTTTAGTTGATCATCATTTAAACTCAATCCTCTTTGAATTTTTTCGTAATGCTTCTTGGTAAATTCATCAAAATATTTCTCCAGCACTTTCATGGCTGTTTGCACATGACTGCCTTCGCTTAATTTTCTTTCCAATTGTAATAAAAGGCATTCCTGCAAATTGCTGGCAGCTACACCAGGAGGATCAAACTGTTGAATTTGCAAAATGAGTTTGGCTACTTCCTCTTCGTTGGTAATGATATTTTGTCGAAAGGCAAGATCATCTACTAGGGCCGTAATATTTCTTCTCAAATAGCCATCATCATCAAGGCTACCTAATAATTGTTCAGCTACTTTATGCTCGTGATCATCGAGGTTGAGCATACTCAACTGTTCCAGCATCATTTCATTGAAGCCTGTTTCAACTTTTATGGGTATTACGCGACCATCGTCTAATTCGGGGTAGTTCTCATCTCTTAGTTTATAGTCGCCAATTTCATCATCACCGTCACTTATGTATTCACTGATATTGATATTGTCGTATTCATCTGTACTACCATCGAGTTCAAATTCTTCATCTTCGGTTTCTTTGAATTCGTCTTTGCTTTCGTCATATTCATCTTCATGGCCTTCTTCATCTGGTTCAAGGGCTGGGTTTTCTTCCATTTCCTCTTTGATTCTTTCTTCCAATTGGGCCGTAGGAATTTGCAGCAATTTCATGAGTTGGATCTGCTGCGGAGAAAGTTTCTGGAGTTGTTTTTGATATAGTCCCTGACTTAAAGCCATATATTAATCTACAAAACGGTATTTTAAATGATAGTAGAAATAAATTCAATTTCAGTGGTTTTGGCAGTATCCATTTGAATGAGGGATTGACTGGCAAAAACTGAATATGCCGTAAATTTACATACATCCGTCCTTGTAAATGGTATAAAAAAGCTAAATTTTTATTTTTTGCACGATTATTGTGGGTGCGGAATTTTGAGTAGGGTTACGTGAAATGGTTGCCAATCTCACATCACTATAACGGTACTGATGGATTTCTTTTGTTTTAAATATAAAATATGGAAAATGTTATCATTGAAACAGGTCGTTTGCAGTTAAAAGGGTTTACTACAGAGGACATACAATATATTTTTGAAAATCTACCCAAGCCAGAAATAATGTCCATATTAGGGCATCGGAGCGAGGAAGAATATTTAATTGAAGAAAGTAAGTATAAAAGCGGATATGCTGCTTATAACCGACGCTTTCTGGTATTTCTGTTGATTGATAAAGAAACCAATAATATAATTGGCCGTTGTGGGTTACATAATTGGAACAAAGAACAGCATAGAGCAGAAATTGGTTATACAATGATGGATGAAGATAGTAAGCGAAAGGGGTTTATGTCCGAAGCGGTGCAAGCAATTATTGCTTATGGATTTGACACATTGAAACTACATCGAATAGAAGCCATTGTAGGAACTTCCAATGAGCCTTCCCTGCGCATAATCAAAAAAAATAAACTTGTTCAGGAGGGGTTATTGCGCGAGCATTACTTTGATGCGGGTAAATTTAGTGACAGTGTACTGTTTTCGAAATTATATGATGAATATTTATTAGAACGTAGTGATACTTAATTCCCGATGTTTCTATTCTTCGTTTTTTAAAACTTGAAAGAAGTACGAATATTTCAAATACTGAATTTTAGCTTTGATTCCATGATTTTGGTTTAACTGAGCATGGCAGTATGTATGAAAAACTTAAATAAACTCAATTCTTCAACACCCTTTTAATTATCTCCACCATCTTATTCCCTTTCTCCGCAATTTGTTCTGGCGTCCAGGATAAACTGATAGCAGTAGAAACGCAGCGGCTAAGGATGGCATCGCTGGCAGCAAAGTCTTTATTAGCATGGTGAATTACCTGCGCTTTTAATTCGGGACTCAATGCATTGAGGGTAATGGCATTTTTAAGATGATCCCATTTGCGGATATAATGCCAGTTATTATCGAACCAATAAAAATTACCGGCTAATACATTTTGTGCTTTCATTTCAGCAATCACCGCACGGGTAATTTCGGCTGTGGGTAAATACCAACTGATAAAGGAACAACTGTCGCCTGCTGGATCGGGAATGGTACGGAAACTAATTTCGGGTACGCTTGCCAGTATGTTTTTAAGTGCTGCATGATTGCTCTTTTGTGTAATTAAAAATTCATCCAGCCTTTTTATTTGTGCAAGACCCACTGCAGCATGTAGTTCACTGATCCTAAAATTGTAACCGATAAAGGGATGCAAGTCTGCCCCACGGTCTACACCAATATGATCATGTCCATGGTCACTATAACCATCACTGGCAATTAAAACATCTTTACGATTGGTCATCACCACGCCGCCTTCGGCACAAGTAATGGTTTTTACAAAATCAAAACTAAAAGTACCTGCATCACCAATAGTACCTAATTGTTTTCCTTTATAAGATCCGCCAATCGCCTGACAGGCATCTTCTAATAATAGTAAATTATATTCTTTGCAAATGTCTTGTAGGGCATCCATATCTGCCATACTGCCGCACATATGCACGGGCATGATGGCCTTTGTTTTAGGCGTGATGGCATTGCGTACAGCCCTTGGGTTTAGTGTAAGACTTTCGTCCACATCCACCATCACGGGCACTGCACCCGCACTAAGCACTCCTTCAAAACTGGCTACAAAAGTGAAGCAAGGCATGATTACTTCATCACCATACCCAATACCCAATGCGCACATGGCGGTGGTAAGTGCTGCCGTACCACTGCTTACCAATTGGGCATATTGCGACCCAAATCTTTCGCAGATGGCGGCTTCTAATTCCTTGGACTTCCATATTCCTTTACGGGGACCATCAAAACCATAACGCATTAAAATTCCTGTTTCCAGTACTTCATTTACCGATTTGCGTTCTACATCGCTCCAACGTTCAAAACCTGGCATAATAGATATTTATTGGTGATAGGCTGCAAAGGTAACAAAAAGCTGGGTTGGGAGGGGTGGCCTATACTACCTGGCCATAAAGTTTTACTATTTTTTAAGAGGGTTGGGGAGCAGGGTGGGACTGGCAAAATAATTCAAGCGCAAACTGTCGTTCCAGCCATTGGGATTTTTATTGAAGCTCTTACTACTGAAAAAAATCATGCCCTGTATAGTAGGATTTTGCCTTAGTAATTGAATCTGCCGAGGTAATTGGGTTTTATCTTTCCAGGCTTCATTGGAGCCTGCTCGGTAAATGCCCAATCCGATATAACAGTTTTTGCCATAACTATGTTTGCTCCACCAATCAATCAACACTTCATAAGGCGCCGCCTTATGTCCAAACTCCCAATATAATTGAGGTGCTACATAATCAATCCAGCCCATTTTCAGCCACAATAAAATATCGGCATAGAGGTCATCATAATTGGTTTGGCCTGCCTTGGTATTACTGCCATCGGGGTCTTTATCGATATTGCGCCAGACACCAAAGGGAGATATGCCGAACTGACATTGTTTATTGGCTTTTTTAATGGCCTTACTCAGCAATAGTATAATAGAATCTACATTGCTTCTTCTCCAATCATCCTTGTTCATGCCATTGCCATAGCGTACATATTTATCGTTGTCGGGAAATTCTTTTCCAGGAATGCGATAAGGATAAAAATAATCATCAAAGTGAATGGCGTCTACAGCATAGCGGCTCACCACATCTTTCACTACATTCGTAACATACTGCTGTACTTCTTTATTACCTGGATCAAAATAAAGTTTATCGCCATAAACAATAAACCAATCTGGGTGTATCCTGCTGATATGGGTGGGTGCAATGCTTGAGCGACTGGTATTGAAAACAGCGCGATAGGGATTCATCCAGGCATGAAACTCCATTCCTCGTTTATGCGTTTCCGTAATCATGAAGGCCAAGGGGTCGTAGTAAGGAACAGGTGGGCTCCCTTGTTTGCCTGTCAGCCATTCGCTCCAGGGCTCATAAGGAGAGGGATAAAATGCATCCGTGGCTGGGCGAATTTGTACAACCATGGCATTCATGCCATTGGCCTTGTGCATATCCAGTAATTGTATAAAGGCAGTTTTTTGTGAATCGGCATTGTAATTGCCCTTGGACGGCCAGTCGATATTGTCAACAGATGCTACCCAAACGCCCCTGAACTCGCTGTTTTTTTGTGCATAAGCATTGGGCATTATCAATAGCAAGCCAAGGCATAGCTGTATTAAGGAAAATTGCAAAAAGCGGGGGACATTCAGCAGCAATACTGCATTCCATATTTTCATGAAATATTTTTAGGAATTATTTTGGCTGGCGTATTTTATCCAGCAATTTATTAAAAGTTTTGGCTTCGCTTTCTGACAGATTGTTGAATACGGCATCCATTTCATATTCATGCTCATCCATTTTTGCGAGCAATTTTTTGCCTTTATCAGTGATAGAAACATCCACCAATCTTTTATCTGATTTACAAACAACTTTTTTTACAAGTCCTTTTAAAATTAATCTGTCTACGATTCTGCTGGTGTCACTCATTTTATCGAGCATGCGTTGGCGTATCTGCAGGGTAGAAAGTGGTTGCCCTGCCCCTCGCAATATGCGAAGAATATTGAACTGTTGTGAAGTAAGTCCGAATTTTTCGAAAAGAATTTTCATTTTTTCGGTCATCCAGTTGAAGGTGTAGATGAGGTTAATGCCGGCTTTTTGATAGTCATTCCTGAATTTGGATTGATTGATATCTTTTTCTATTCCCATAATACAATATTAAGCGTGTTTAATAATAATCGTTAGCTGCTTTTAGGCGGAGCAAATTCGTTCATATAAATTTTTACCAGAATAATCATATAGCTGATTAATAAAGGCCCGAAGATTAATCCCCAAAAACCAAAAAGCCCTAGTCCGATGATAACACCAAAGATGGTAATCAGTGGATGCACATTTAATAATTTTTTGAGAATGGTAAGACGGGCTACATAGTCCATATTAGAAATTAAGGCCACTGCATAAATCAATAAACCCCAGCCATTAGAATTTTGTCCAATGGAAAAAAAATAAAGTGTCAAGGGTACCCAGATGACTGCGGTTCCAACAATGGGCACCATGGAAAATACACCGGTTACAAATCCCCAAGTCCCAAAATCTTTTACACCAAAAATCCAATACCCAATGGTGGCAATAATGCCTTGTAAAATGGCCATTACGGGTATGCCAATGGCATTGGCTTTGATGATATTCTTGGTTTCATTTCCAAGCAGGTCTACATTTTCTTCTTTTAAAGGGATAAATCGCTCCAGGAAGGATTCCATTTGTCGGCCACTGGTTAACATGAAATACAATAAAAAAAACATGATGGCAAAATTGCTCAATATATTGGCCGAGCTATTGATTAATGCAGGAACAATGGTGGCCGCTTTCTTTTGAAAGTTCTGTATATTTTCATCGGTCATGATATCATATCCTGTCAGCTCATAAATTTTGCCGCCTACAATTTTAGCGTCCATCATCAGTTGAACCGGACTGCTTAGTACTTCTTTTGTTTTATTGGTAACCAGTGTAACTGAAAAGTAGAGGGGCAATGCGATTAAAAAAATACTGCCCAAGATTATCAGGAGGGCCAGTAGTGTTTTATTCCATTTTTTTTTGATCGTACAATGAAAATACCAATCGCGGTAAAGAATATAGAGTGTAATAGCCCCTAAAAAACCGGGAAGAAAAATGGATAATTGCTTCAGTAATAAAACAGCGAGTGAAAGAATGATGCCGAGTAAAATAACCTGACGCAAGCGATTATTGAAAATGGAGGGCATGGTTAACCTTTAATTATTATACAAGATACAAATTAAATGGGCTACAACCAGTATGTTTCCCATTGTACTTTAATCTTTCCATACACTCACGCCCTCGCTGCAATTGGAGCAGATATCAATCCTCTTACGGCTTTTCTTTAAATCGCTGCGAAACTGTTGATAATTTTGATTGCGCCAGATGGCTTTGAAGGATTGATTTTGCAGATTGCCCAATTGGTGGGTAGCGTCTTTGTCGAAGCAACAGGGCACTACCAATCCGTCCCAGGTGATCACATTACTATGTTGTTGTTTCCAACAGCGGTTGGCCATTTTGTTTTTGGCTCTATAGGTACCGTCTTCATTTTTGCGGTAACGACTGAATTTATCTATGGATGGAATCAGTTGATTAGGGTCGTTTTCATAATCATATACTTGTGCTGTTTTAAAACGCACTTCGTCTACACCTACTTCTTTTGCCAATTTTTTAATATCCTCAATTTGGTGTTCATTGGGTTTTACCACCAAAAACTGAAAAAATACAAAGGGGGTTTTACTATTTAAGGCTTTCTTCCATTTGACAATATTGCGAGCGCCTTCGATTACTTTTTCAATATTGCCACCAATTCGATATTGTTGATATACATCTTGGGTGGTGCCATCGATGGAAATAATTAATCTGTCTAAGCCACTTTCAACTGTCTTGCGCGCATTTTCATCTGTCAGATAATGTGCATTGGTGCTAGTAGCGGTGTATATGTTTTTTTGTGCTGCATATTTTACCATTTCTAAAAACTCGGGATTCAGATAAGGCTCACCCTGAAAATAAAAAATGAGGTACAATAATTCACGATGAATTTCATCGATGGTACGCGTAAAAAAATCTTTTTCTAACATGCCGGTAGGGCGTGTAAACTGTCTTAATCCACTGGGGCATTCGGGACAACGAAGATTGCAACTGGTGGTAGGCTCAAAAGAAATAGAGATGGGATAACCCCATTGGATTGGTTTGTTGAATATAATCCCCGCATAATACCCCGCCAATAATTTTACTCCATTCCAAAAACGTTGGAAGGTAAGTTTGCTCAGTAAATTGAAGGTATCTTGTTTATTAAAACCCGGCATCTGCCAAAGATAAATTATAAATAGCCGCAGTGATGCTGATTTTAGCAGCGCATATTAATTTTTCCCTATTTAGTGAATGCATAACAGATTAACAATGCCTGGACTGCACTTGAGAAAAGTAAAAAAAACTGAATTTTAATTAATAGATTTGAAACTAATATGAAGCTACTATTAGTCCTACTTTCATTGATTGCTTATTCGGCTACAGCGCAATCTTATCAACCAGTTGATAAAACGCAGGCGGCCCTAATTACACAGGAGCAAATTCGTCATGCACGCCTATATGGTGGAGGACCCAATGGAGTACAGGGCCTTAGTGGAGCATCTGCCAATTTTAATGTGCATTATTATCGGTGCGAGTGGGAAGTAGATCCTTCTGTACGGTATATCAATGGAAAAGTGACGGTATATTTTACCATGACGGCAGCAGGCGCTGCAGTAGTGATGGATTTGATGAATAGTTTGACTGTGGACAGTGTAAAGCAAAGAAATAATTTATTGACTAAGCAGCAGCTCAATAATTTACTGACGATTAATTTTTCGGCTACTATGAATGCTGGTAGCACTGATTCATTTTCTGTTTTTTATAAAGGAGTTCCTGCAAATACTGGTTTCGGTTCTTTTATACAGGATCAACATAATGGCATTCCTGTTATATGGAGTTTGAGTGAGCCCTATGGTGCCCGCGATTGGTGGCCCTGTAAAAATGGATTAGATGATAAGGCGGATTCAATTGATATTCTCATTACACATCCATCTGCCTATAAAGCAGCCGGTAATGGACTCTTTCAATCGGAGACCCTGATTGCAGGCGGCACAAAAAAAATTACGAGTTGGAAACATCGCTATCCCATTGCTACCTATTTGATTTGTTTTGCGGTTACCAATTATTCGGTATTTAATAATTCGGTACAATTGGGTAGTATTAATTTGCCCATGCAAACTTATTGCTATCCCGAAAACCTCAGCAGTTTTCAAGCAGGAACACAAAATGTGCTGGATGCATTGCAATTGTATCATCAGTATTTTGGTGATTATCCATTTATCAAAGAAAAATACGGGCATGTTCAGTTTGGCTGGGGAGGCGGTATGGAACACCAAACTGCCACTTTTGTAGTATCCATTGAAGAAGGGCTGATTGCACATGAGTTGGCGCATCAATGGTTTGGCGATAAAGTAACCTGCGGCAGTTGGGAAGATATCTGGCTTAACGAAGGATTTGCTTCACACCTGGCCAGTTTTTATGTCGAACATAAATATCCGGCAACGGCTATCAATAATCGAAAAAACGAAATCAATTATATTACTTCTCAGCCAGGCGGTTCGGTAAAAGTGAATGATACTACCAATGTTGGAAGGATATTTGATGGCCGATTAAGCTATAATAAAGGCTCACACCTGATTTATATGCTGCGCTTTAAATTAGGAGATTCTGCTTTTTTCAAAGGTATCAGAAATTACATGAAAGATCCTGCATTGGCTTACGGTTATGCGCGCACGAATAATTTGAAGCTACACCTCGAGCAAGCCAGCGGGCAGGACCTGACCCATTTTTTTCAGCAATGGTATGAAGGCGAGGGTTATCCAACCTATCAGGTACAATGGACACCATTGGGTAGTGGTTATGTTAGCATTAAAATGAATCAAACCACTTCTCATGCTTCCGTTCCATTTTTTGAATTGCCAGTAGCCCTGCAATTTAAAAACGCTACACAAAGCAAAACCATTGTAGTAAATAATACCTCCAATGGAGAAATCTTTATTGAACCAATTGGCTTTGTGGCTGATACGGTAATAGTAGATCCGGAATACTGGCTAATCAGTAAAAACAATACTAGTGTACGCATTTCCGATAGTGGTCCGGCTTCAGTGCAATTGTATCCCAACCCCATTGGCAATCAGTTTAGTGTTTATATACGGGGCATCAATGCAAGTACTGCCAGCATTACTATTTGGAATGCCAGGGGGCAAAGGATATTTACGAAGCAAGCTAGCTTAGTAAATGGTGGTAATTATATCCCGATTCCTTCTGCTACATGGGCTGCGGGTGTGTATACGATTCGCATACAAACACCTACTGGATTTTCATGGGTAAGAAAGATCCAGAAATAGCATTATTCTTTATAAAAACTTTATGAACTAGTAGCAAATAGTTTTCCGCAATTTTGCTTTTCAAATTTTCCCATTGGCTCGAAAGAAAAAATCTTTATTCCGCATATTGGTGATTCCTGTTTTATTATTGTTGATAGCGGGTACGGCTACTTATTATATCAGTCAATATTTGAACCGGCCTAGATTTGTGCGGTACAAAGAATTTGGCATCGATATACCAGTAGCATATGCTATTCATGGAATTGATGTGAGCCATCATCAGGATAATATTGATTGGAAAGCTGTCAAAGCAATGCAAGCCAGCAATATTAAAATGGGTTTTGCCTTTATTAAAGCTACCGAAGGATTGGGTAGGGTAGACAATACATTCCGACGCAATTGGTTTAATATCGGGCAAGCAGGAATACCCCGAGGTGCTTATCATTATTTTATTTCCAGTAAAAGTGGAAAAGCACAGGCAGAAAATTTTATTGAAACAGTACAACTCTTACCCGGCGATTTACCACCCGTGTTGGATATAGAATCTGTCAATGGGACGAGTCCAGAAAACATCAGGGCAAGGGTCAAAGATTTTTTAGTGGCTTTAGAGGAGCATTATAAAGTTCGCCCAATCATTTATACCTATGTAGATTTTTATGAGCATTACCTCGGAAAAGATTTTGATGCATACCCATTATGGATAGCACACTACCTGGTGAAAGATAAGCCCCGTATAGAAAGGGATTGGTTGTTTTGGCAGCACAACGAAAAGGGCCATGTTGATGGTATCAATGCACTGGTTGATTTCAATGTTTTTAATGGCGATAGCAGTGGGTTTAAAAAATTGCTGATAAAATAATTAACTTGGGGCATAATTGAATGCTATGGGAATTGACAATGAAACCAGGGATTTTCTCATGAATGTCGCCAATACATTGGCCGTGGTATTGGGATGGATGATTATCGACGTGTATTTTGGTATTTATTATAACTGGGCTTTTATTGAAGGAAGCATCCATTGGCAAAACTGGGTTTTTTATGCCTGGTTTATTCTCAGCCTGACCTTACTCATTTTTTATATCCGACATAAGTGGAAGGATAAAATTTAAAATACCCTTTGGTAGGTAGTCCAAGTCAAAAAACTTTATTTACTTTTAAACAAACAATACCAACACTACATATGCGGCTTGTACGATTTTGCAGGTGGTCTGTCATTGCGGGTACCCTTCTTATTTGGCTCATTAAATGGGGCATTCGACCCTATTTTCATTTTACTCAACCTACTACCTATATATTGGGTATTGCGCCGAATTTATTGGGTTCTTTTTTATTGCCCATTGGGTGTTATTGGTTTTTTCGGAAATATATCAACCTGTATGATGAGTTACAATTAGGAATTTTTTGTGCCGTTTGTTTTGTATTATTGGTGATCAATGAAACCCTGCAATTAATTCCGATTTTTGGTCGCACTTTCGATTACAATGATATTGCTGCTTCTGCCATAGGGTTAAGCGCTTCCTATTTTTTCTGCAATAAATATTTGTTTAGCAGGTATGCCACTTATCCCTAATCGGGTAATTAACTACTATGGTCTTTAATAATCTTCCATTGGCCTTTTATTTTTTGAAATAAAAGGGTGAAATGTCCACTGATATCACCAATGCTTCTTTGCAAATACCATTTACCTACTACATGATAAAAATTATCAGAAAGTTTTTTTACTTCAATGATATCAAAAATCAATTTGCCCATACTGGCGGTATCGGGGTAATTTTTTTTGTAATTGTTTAAGGTGTTTTGCCAGCCATAAGTGATGCCTGATTTTCCTATAAACATGAGGGAATCATTTTCCCAATAGCCATTCATAAAGGCCGTTGTGTTGCCTTCGTTCCAAGCCTTGTTTTGAGTGGCCAGCACTGTACGGATGGCGGCTTCGGATTTTCGGTCCCCAGTAGATTTTGTTTGTTGACTATAGCTCAACTGACTAAACAGGAGTGAGAAAAAGATGCTGAAAATTGTTTTAATCCATTTCATAGTAAAATTGTTATAGTACAATAAAGATAGGAAAAGCAAGGAGTATGCGAATAAATGACTTGAAATGATTAACGGAATAACAGTAGTAAATAGTAGAAATTAAATTAGTGCTTATGGTGCGGAGAAGCACATTTACTTTTATGGCAGAGCTGGTAATTATAAAAATGTGCTCCAATGATTAAGATGACTGCGGGAATCAGTAAGCCAATTTCATATTGATGGAATAATTGCTTTAAAATTAAAAAAGCAAAGCCAATACTAAATATCAAAATAGGAAGGCTGGAATGGTGATGTTTTACGAATCCATGAAACAAAGAATAGGAGCCAACAGCAAAAGCCAGTAATATCATACCCCATTCAAAAAAAACATTGTGTATAATATTGATACCGAAAATGGGAAGGGTACTCATCATAACAGGCAATAAAGCACAATGAATAGCACAAGCCACAGAAGTGGCAATGCCCATCGCGTCCCAGTTGAGTTTTATTTTCATTTTTCAGTGAGGAGCAAAGATAGTATTTTTGCAATACTGTTGCAAGTCTAATAGTGCTATTTCTACGATTCATAAGAACAGGAATTGTAATTTTGCCAAAAAATAAGGGTATGAGTAAGAAGTTGATTGGATATATTGCTTTTTTCGTCGTTTTGATAACGGTATTCTTGCTGGTTGTTTCCAGGAGTTTTGATTTCACACAGTCTAACTTGGGTGTCATCAATAATAATATAGATACTTTTTCATTTATTAACCAGGATGGAAAAATTATGACTGCGAGAGATGTTGAGGATAAAGTATATGTGGCAGAATATTTTTTCACTACTTGTAGGGGTATTTGCCCGAAGATGAATGCCAATATGCGCCGCGTATGGGATGTGTATAAAGACGAATCAGATTTTTTGATTTTATCGCATAGTTGCATGCCCGAAACGGATAGTGTACCCTTGTTGAAAGGCTATGAAAAATGGATGATTAATGGCAATTTGATAAAAAATGAAGATGGCTCAGTTAAAATTTTGCCTTCCGAAATTGAAAAGCCCATTGTTAATAAAAACTGGTTTTTTTTAACAGGCGGCAAATCGGCCTTGTATAAAATGGCCAGGGTATCTTATATGATTGACAATAATAAGCCTGATACTTCTAAAAATCCTTCGGAGGATTTTATACATACACAGTTTTTTGCCTTGGTGGATAAACAAAGAAGGCTGAGGGGAATATATGATGGATTGAAAAATGATGAGGTTGAAAAATTAATAGAGGATATTAAAGGTCTATTGAAAGAACGCAAAGAAGCTGCCAGTTATAAGAATGGTTTCAGCAATGCACCCAATTGATTCAAGGGCAAAGCAGGATTTATTTTTTGAAATTAAGAAAGCCCATTACCTTTAAATTGCATGGAACAATTACTCGACATATTGAAAAGAAACGGTTTGAGTGTTACTGAAAGCCGCAAAAGCATACTGGCATTGTTTCTTAAAAGAGAAGGTGCTTTGGCGCATGCAGATATCGAGAAAAATACCAATGAAAGTTTCGACAGGGTAACCGTTTACCGCACTTTACAAACCTTTGTTGAAAAAGGAATTATTCATAATATTCCTACTACCGACAATTCTATCTTATATGCACTTTGCAAAGACAATTGTGAGGAAGGACATCACCACGATAACCATGTACATTTTATATGTACTGATTGTGAAAAAACCATTTGCCTGGAAGATGTAACCGTGCCCATCGTAAAATTGCCCAAAGGCTTCAAGCCTCACCACGCAGCCATGATTGTGAAAGGTATTTGTGACGATTGCAAATAAGCAAGTCCTTATGCTGGCATTTCTTTTTTTACAAAGTCCATCAATCCCTTAATGGTAGCAGGACTAAAATCAAAATGTAAACCTGCTGCCTCAAATAAGGCAGGCAATGTTTTGGTTCCACCCAATGCCAATGCTTTGCAATAATTGTCCATGGCGGCTTCTTTATTTTTTTTGAATTGCATCCACATGCCAATGGCACCTAATTGAGCAATTCCATATTCGATATAATAAAAAGGTACTTCAAATAAATGCAATTGTCGTTGCCAGCTATTGGCACGATAGGCCTCCAAACCAGAATAATCCATTACGTCATCCTTGAATTCCGCTAATATTTGCATCCATTGATGACTTCTTTCTTCAACGGTATGAGTTGGATTTTCGTATAGCCAATGCTGATACTTATCGATGATAGCAATCCAAGGGAAAATAGTGATAACTCTTTCCAGCTGATGTTCTTTGGCCCTTAATAAATCTGCATCGTTGTCAAAAAAGCTTTCCCATTCATCCATGCTCATTAGTTCCATCGACATGCTGGCCACTTCTGCAATTTCCATTGGATATTCTTTGAAGCCATTCAATGGTAAAGGATGTGCCAGAAAAGAATGAATAGCATGACCACCTTCGTGTACCATCGTAGTAACATCACCCATTTGCCCGGCTGCATTCATAAAAATAAAAGGAGCACCACTTTCTGCAAGTGGACAATTATAACCTCCTGGAGCTTTACCCTTTCTGCTATCGAGGTCAAGGTGCTGTAAGGCATTCATTTTTTTAAGACATTCCCCAAAAAACGGACGCAACTTACTGAAGCAATCAATGGATTTATTTAATAAATCTTCGCCGTCTTTGAATGGACGTAGGGGCGCTGTTCCTGCTGGTTCTGCTTCTATATCCCAGGGGCGAAGGCTGTCAAGGCCGAGTTTTAATTTTTTCTTTTGATATATTTCGTTAATCAAAGGAATCACATGTAGTTTAACAGCTTCGTGAAATTGAAAGCAATCTTCCTTGCTATAATCGAATCTTCCAAGTTCTTTAAAGCGATAATCACGGTAATTGGAAAAACCTGCATTCAAGGCTTCCTGATTTCTTTTTTCAATCAGTTGATTGAATAATTCATTAAGCGTATCGGTATCGGCCTTTCTTCTTTCCTGAATTTTACGATACACTTCTTCTCTTTTATTCCGATCGGCACTTTCCAAAAATTTACCTGCTTGTTGCAAAGTGTATTCCTGTCCATCTACTGTAATCATCATTTTTCCAGTGACGACTCCGTATTGTTGTTGTAATACGGCCAGTTCGGCTTGCAAGGGAATATTTTCTTCTCTAAACAGATCAATATTTTTTTGAACACTGCGCAGGTAGGTATGATAAGTAGCTTTATCCAAGCTAGCGGTGAGCGGATGATTCAGCAGCTTTTTATTCAGGCCGTCGCTATACGGTTGAATATGCGGTTGAATTTCGGTCACAAAAAAATTGAAGGAAGCTTCCAGTTCCTTGTTCTCTGTATCACAGGTCATGCGGATCTGTCGCCAACAGGCATCTTCATTTACCAATGCTTCCAGTTCGCTTTGGTCTTTTAACCATTGTTCCAATTCCGCAATGGTTCCAATTTCCCTTTCTAATAAGGTTTTGAAAAAAGGCTCCAGACTTTCCCAATTGGTAATCGAAAAATCGTTGGGAATAAAATGACGGGCTGTTTTTTGGATGTCTGCTGTGTACATAAGAAAGGGATAAATTTTAAAATCCTGCTATAAGTTCATATAGCAGGATTTGTATCAGAAATTAGTTAAGCGAAAGGGCTTTGTCATTAAGCCATTTTTCGGGGTGTGTTAATTTTTTTGGCAGGCGCATTGTTTTTTACAGAAGCTGTTTTCACTTCTGTAGGCTTGGCCTTGGCGATTGTATTTTCTGTTTCCTCTGGTCCTAGTTCACTCAATTTGATTTCCACCTTGTTTTTATCCAATACCTGCAGCCATTTTACCATTTTTTTCATGTCGCTACTATATACTCTTTCAAAATCGATATCTGCATATACTTTTTGAAAATAGGCTTTAACGGCTTTTGCATCATTGGCATCGGGCAATGCTTCCGTGCTTGCTTTCATGGCAAGAAATATTTCTGTAAGATTTACATTGTCTTTTACAGTATATACTTCAATACTTTCTAGGTGCGAAAAATTATGAACCCTGCTGCTTACAAATTTGGTGCTATTATCTTCCAAAGAACGAACTACAGCCCCATCTGCTTTTGATGATAATAATTCAAACAATCCCCCCATTCCGGTTACAGAAACCAATTTGTTATATTCCATATCTATAAAAATTTTTAGGGCTGCAAGTTAACTGTAAAATGCCAAATTTCGGTTGGCTACCCAATATTAAAATTTTCTAAAAATTACCGACAGATTCTTTCCTGTATGTCGTCTAATAGACAATACAACTACATTTATATGATAAAAACAGCACTGGCCGCATTGATTTTGAGTTTTGCCACATTGACCGCCAGCAGTCAGGAAATTGTTTTAAAAGGCAAATTGAATGATAAAGCAGATAATAAACCGTTGGTTGGGGCTACAGTAAGACTTATTTTACAAAAGGATAGCCTTCAAGTGAAATCTGTTGTTACCGATAATAAGGGCACATTTAAATTCAATAATCTATTGCCCCAGACCTATATATTAAAGACCAGTTCCATCGGGTATGAAAATATTGCACAAACCATTAACCTACAAGCTAGTAATAAAGAGCCATTGGTTTTTACCATGGCCAAGAAATCAACCACTATGACTGAGGTAGTGGTTACCAGTAAAGCGGCCGCTGTTAAACAAAAGGGAGACACCACCGAATTCAGTGCCAGCCAATTTAAAGTAAATCCGGATGCCACTGCCGAAGACATGATTAAAAAACTGCCCGGTATTACCATTGATAAAGCAGGGAATGTAACAACAATGGGAGAGCAGGTGAAAAAAGTAACGGTAGATGGTCGTGATTTTTTTGGTGACGATGCTACGGCGGCGCTGCGTAACCTGCCTGCTGAGGTAATTGATAAAATACAGGTATTCGATAAATTAAGCGATCAGGCAGCTTTTACCGGCTTTGACGATGGCAGTAGCAGTAAGGCCATTAATATTGTTACAAAATCGGGTATGCGTAACGGTCAGTTTGGTCGTGTTTATGCAGGCGCAGGCACCGATGGACGTTATAGCGCAGGAGGTAATGTGAGTTTGTTTAAAAAGAACAGACGCCTTTCCTTTGTAGGATTAACCAATAATATCAACCAACAAAATTTTGCTTCTCAGGATTTGTTAGGTGTAACCAGTAGTGGTGGCAACCGCGGAGGACAGACCCGGAGTATGGGAGCAGGTGGATTTGGTGGCGGCAACCGTGGTGGTGGTACGGGCAATTTTATGGTAGGACAACAAGATGGTATTAGCAGCACCAATTCTATTGGTATCAACTATTCAGATGCTTGGGGTAAAAAAACAGATGTATCAGGTAGTTATTTTTTCAATAATAGTGGTAGCAATAATAATCAATTGTCTAATTCAGAATATTTTCAAACCAGTGGTAAAAATCAATTTTACAATGAGAACACTACTAGTAGTTCCAAAAATTACAATCATCGGCTAAGTCTAAGAATCGAACACCGCTTTAATGAAAAAAATTCATTGAGTATTACTCCTTCCATAAGTTTTCAAAACAATACATCATTTACTGAGATAGCCGGATTAAATTCTTATACGCCTACAGAACTAATCAGCAAATCGAAAAATAGCACCAATAGCAAAACCAATGGCTATAATTTCAACAATAATATTTTATTCCGACATGCATTTGCTAAGAAAGGCAGAACAATTTCTTTGAATGTAAACACTTCTCTGAACGATAAAAAGGGAGCAACCTATATTCTTACCAGCAATAATTATTATAGAACTGGTGCCAACCTAAATGATAGTTTGCAACAATTTACCGATGTGGCCAATAATGGTTATCAGTTGTCAGCCAATATCGCTTATACAGAAGCCATTGGTAAAAAAGGTCAATTGCAATTAAACTATACGCCCTCTTATTCAAAATCAAAAGCAGATCAGGAAGCCTATAAATATGATTATTTGGGTGGCAAGTATTCCATTTTTGATAATAATCTGAGCAATAAATTCGACAATACCATTACCAAACACAATGTTGGTGCCAGTTATCGTTTGGGCGACAGGGATAATATGTTTTCAATCGGCCTTGCTTACCAGTATACCATATTAGGCAGCGAACAGGTTTTCCCTTACAGTAGCACTATTCGCAAAACATTTAACAATGTGTTACCCAATTTAATGTGGAATAAAAAACTAAATGCTAAAAATAGCATTCGTTTGATGTATCGGAGTAGCACCAATACTCCATCTGTAACCCAATTGCAAAATGTAATCAATAACAGCAATCCATTGTTTATTTCAACAGGTAATCCGGATTTGAAACAACAATTTGGGAATGTATTAAGCGCCCGTTACACTTTTACCAATACCGGAAAAGCAAAAAGTTTTTTCGCTAATTTATTCCTGCAACAAAATAGCCATTATATCGGCAATGCCACTTATACTGCTGGTGCTGATAGTGTGCTGAACAGTTCTGTTACCTTATTCAAAGGATCACAATTGTCCAAGCCCATCAATATGGATGGATATTGGAGTCTGCGATCTTTTTTCACCTACGCAATGCCTGTGAAATTTATTAAAAGTAGTTTGAGTTTAAATGCTGGTGCTACCTATACAAAAACACCAGGTCGTAATAATAATATCAGTAATTTTTCCAGCTCCTATGGATATAATATAGGATCGGTCATTGCCAGTAATATCAGTGAATACATAGATTTCAACCTTTCCTATGCAGCTAATTTTAATGTGGTAAAAAATTCATTACAGCCCTCTTTGAATAATAATTATGTGAATCAAAGTGCAGGTGCCACTGTAAATCTATTGACTAAAAAGGGTTGGTTTGTACAAAATGATGTGAGCAATCAGCGGTATAGCGGTTTGACCGATGGGTTTAATCAAAGTTATTGGTTATGGAATGCGGCAGTAGGTAAGAAGTTTTTGAAAAATAATGCTGGTGAATTAAAACTTTCTGTATTTGATTTATTGAAACAAAACCAAAGTATCACCCGCACCGTAACCGAATCTTATATTGAAGATGTTCAGAATACCGTATTACGTCAGTATTTCATGCTTACGTTTACTTATAAATTGAAGAATTTTGGACTGCCTGCACAAATGAATATGAATAGAAATAGTGGAGAGGGAAGGCCAGGTGGCGGTTTTCGCCCAGGCTTTTAGTAATTTTAGTGCAGGAGTTAAATAACACATGTTGAATCAACCTGAATTAATTGTACAACTGAAGCAAGGAGAACCGGCAGCTTTTACAAAGCTGGTGAATGAATATGAGGAGTTGGTGTACAATACAGTATTGGGAATTGTACAAGAACCGGATGATGCCGATGATATCACACAGGAGGTTTTTATTCAGGTTTACCGGTCAATTAGTTCTTTTAAAGCTGAATCGCAGTTATCAACTTGGTTGTATCGCATTGCAATCAACAAGTCATTGGATTTTGAAAAAAGCAAGCAACGAAAAAAACGCTTTGCTTTTATTCAGTCATTGTTAGGTAATGGGGGAAATTCAATGGTAACTGTGCCTGATTTTAATCATCCAGGTATTATTTTAGAAAACAAGCAATCGTCGATGGAATTGTTTGCGGCTTTGAAAAAAATACCCGAGAAACAGCGAATAGCATTTACGCTGCATAAATTAGAAGGGCAAAGTCATAGTGAGGTTGCAGCTATTATGGAAACAACAGTTACTGCTGTAGAATCTTTAATGGCCAGGGCAAAAGAAAATTTACAAAAAGAATTAAAATATTTTTATCAACAAGAAAAATATTGATATGAAACAGTCACCCATGGATAAGAAAATAGAGACCGCGCTCCAAAGTTTGGAAGGCGTACAGCGTGCAAAACCACGCCCTTTTCTGATGACACGTATCAATGCCCGCATGCAAAAAGAATCTCTTTCTGCATGGGATAGGGCAGGTGAGTTATTGGCTCAACCGCGCTGGATATTGACTGGCCTTTGTTTGGTATTGGCCATCAATGCAGGACTTGTATTATTCAATAGCAAATCGAATGATGCTGCCGTTGCCACGATGGAACAAACCAATACAGAGGAAGACTATAGTTCAGCAGTGGCTACATTATATGACATAGAAAACAACGAACCATGATAAACAAATTATCTAAGAATAAAATTATGGGTGCAGCCATCATTGTACTGCTACTCGTTAATGCTGGGCTGTTAATTTTCTTTTTCTGTTGCAAAGGAGAGAATAGGGGACATAAGCCCGGTAATGGCAGAGAGGCCATGGCAAAAGTATTTTTGAAAAAAGATATTGGATTCAGCGAAGCCCAATTGCAACAATATGATTCACTGAGCAAGCAACATCGTGAAAGCGTAAAGGTTTTTTTTGAAGAGATGCGCAGCAACAAAGAAAAATCATTCAAAGATTTAGGTGCCAATGGATTTTCGGATTCTATTATTGATTTAACTGCAACGCAGGCTTCTGCCAAGCAAAAAGAAATGGATATTAAAATGTTTCAACACTTCAAATCCATTCGGGCGCTCTGTACCAATGAACAATTGCCTCGTTTTGATTCTCTTTTTTATAAGATGGTAACCAAAAGAAAACCAGACAACAAATAATTATTAGTAAACAAAATTTTTAAATCAAACATTTCAACAAATGAAAAAACAAATTTTCCTATGTGTAATACTGGCTCTTTTTAGTATCAGTATGATTAAAGCACAAGGTGGTTTTCAACGTCGTACGGTAGAAGAAAGAGTAGCCAAGGTGCATGCAGTATTGGATAGTGCATTTGAAAAACCTGCTGCTAGCTTATTAACAGCATTAGACAGTGTGTTTACCAATTATTATAAAGCGCAGGATGCTAAAAGAGAAGAGCTGATGGCAGGCGGTGGTCAGGTTGATAGAGACGCTATGCGTGCAGCATTTCAGGAACTATCAGACAAAAGAGATGAAAAATTAAAAGGATTGTTGACTGAAGGTCAAATGAAAAAATGGAAGGATGACATTGAACCAAGCCTTCGGCCACAGAGAGGCAATCGCCCTCCTGGTCAATAAACTATTTTTTTGGTGAGTGAATTACCCCGTAACATTTTTGTTGCGGGGTTTTTTAAATAAAAAAAGCAGTCCCGTAGAAACGGAACTGCGGCCAAAACTGTATAACCAACTACTATTAAACGATTCCTTTCCAACGCATCCAACCGGCACCACCTACTAAAATGGCCGACAACAATAAGATACCCGCAGGCGAATTATTTTCTCTTTCCATTTCTTTTTTTAATTCGGGCATCATGCTCGCATACTGTGCTTCTTCCAATGCAGCATCTTCTTTTACTGCCATAGCATCCTGTTCCCAGTTATCCATTGTTTTACCAGTAAGAGTAGTTAACTCTTTTAATTCACTCCTTCTTCTTTTCTTAAGGTCTTGCAAATATTTTTGACCGGCAGCACAGGCAAAACTTCCTGTAGCAGGATGCGTAATAACATACCTTGCCTGAAATGTTTCGGTATTGGGAGTTACCTGAAACGCCAGGTCTTGCGGAAAGCTATTTCTGTTATAACGGAAATGTAGCCGCGTAAAATGTACATTTCGATTACCATTATCGGGCTCATCATTGTCAATATCCGAATAGTCATTCCAGTCTTTACCATGTAGCCACCATACACCACTTTGTACAAGGTCTTGCTCACTGGGTGCTGTTGCGATACAAGGATCACAATGATAATAATTTTGCGGACTCACATCCCATGCATATTCCAAAAAGCCAACTGCTTTATCTTCATTGTTCCACTGATGAGTAAACAAATTACTATAGAAGGCGCTAAAATTTTTCTGTACAAACAGTGGTACATTTTTGTCGGTGGCAATATTTACATTTCTGTAATTGGTACATTCAATTCTTCCTTTGCGCGTAAAAGCATATACAATTAAATCCTGATCTCCATCTGCATTGGCCATTCCCAACCTGATAGGTAGCATAAATTTTGTAGCATTGAAACTAATTTGAATTGGGCGTAAAAAATTACCGGGCAGTTTTTTCTTTTCTGCTTCATTTACTTTCACAACAAAAAATTTCAGGTTGCTTTTGATATAGGGCTCTAATACTTCTTCTGCTTTATCGGGAATTTTATAGCCATTGCTGATTAACCAATCTTTTAATCCACCACTTTCTTTGGCGGAAAGTATTAATATATCATATTCTCCTATAAGGTATTTCGCTTCTACTTTAACGGTTTCTTTATCTTTTGACAGCGGCGCTGATTTTACCATATCCATTTTTACATTTCCCATTGCATTTATGGGCGCTGAGTCCTCGTATACCCTTGGGTCGCATGGATTTTGATCCCAGTATTCAACGAGTCGCGGTGCACTATAATCATTCAGGCGTTGAAACAAAGATTGGTCAATGACTTTAATGTCTTCTTTTTTCAACACTACAGGTACTGGCACTACCATGGCAAAGTCCTTGGTGTCGCCTTTAAAATCATTATACATGGTAATAATATTTCTATTACCATCTCTTACCATTATTACCTGGCTGGTTTTGTTTTTCATGGTACCATCGGCCTTGCTTACATAAAATCCGCAGAAAGAAAATAGTAAGGGAGATATCCCGATGGCTAGCCCCATAATGATGATTTTTGTTTTCATTTGAATTGTTTTATATGATTAAATAGATGCGTGTTGATAGATGGTCTGCAGGAATTTTTTTTCTGCTGGTTGGAAATTATTTTTTGTACTCCATTTAAATGCCCTGGCTTTAAAAAAATAATCCAGTAGGGGCACTAATGGTTGAGATAAAACCAAAACCCAGATGGGGGCGCCATTGATGAATTGAAAATTGGCTAGATAAAAAGCGATAATAGCTATTCCAATACTCCATAGTATTCGCGCTGTTGTATGATTGGGCGTAGTCTTCGGGTCCGAGATCATGAAGAAGGAAAACAATAAGAGGCTACCAGTGGTAATGGATTGTACAAAGAAATCCATCGGCCAACCCAGATACCAAATCTGACGAATAAAAAGCAGCCCGATAAATGTTCCCAGAAAGGCAATGCTAACACCCAGTTTTTGCACTTTGGTGGTCACAATAAATCCCAGCGATAGTACGGTGAATAAAATGACTGCACCACTGCCCCATTGACCAGGACTGATCCAGGCATTTCCGGTAACAAAAACAGCGAAAGCGATTCCAAGTGCTGAGGGATTAAAAATATGTTTATTGCCTATGCGCAAAATGTATTTAGAAAGAATAGAAACGGCGGCGGCTGCAACGGCAACAGAAAATGTATTTGTTTTTAGCAATAGGCAAAGGCTCAGCGAACTGATAAATGCGGATGGAAGACTGTTGAGTACGACGGTCCACCAGCGATGGCTAAATTTTTTGTGGAGGTTTTTTTTAAAAGCTATTTCACAAAGCAACTGAGTCAATAGACTAACCGTTATATAGGTGGTAAATAGCCATGTTTCTGCCGACCAGTGTAAATACCCTATTCCATAACTCAGGAAGATAAACTGAAATAAGATTTGAAAAAAGCGGGCATCTTTAAAAATGGAATACGCATTCATAACAGTCGATTTTGCTGATAAGATGAAAGCGCGGAAGAAATTGCACAATTCAATTGTTAAAAAAATGCCAATGAAACCCAAATAAATATTTGTGGAAAATAGGATGATTGGCATCGCCGCTTATCATAAAACTGCAAGTATTCTTTTTTTATTTACTATTTTGAAACTTGTTACTAATTATTTTACAATTGATAAACCCATTCTGCATGAAAAAATTACTTTTTGCTTTTGCTTGTTTCACTTTTATAGCAATTTTGTCTCAATGTAGCAGTAGCAAAAAAGCAGCTGCAAGCGTATCGGTATTGTCTTTTGAAAAAGATATTCTTCCCATTTTTCAGGCAAGCTGTACACCCTGCCATTTTCCTCCTGATGGCAGAAAAGAGCCCTTGAATAATTATGATGCAGTGAAAAAGAATTTTACGGAGGTAATGAATCGGGTGAAATTGCCTGTTACTGATAACAAATTCATGCCCTTTAAATCAAAGAAGCCTGCATTGACAGATAGTTTGATACATGTATTAGAACAATGGCAGTCTCAAAATATGCCTCAATAGTTTTTAAATTATAAAATAAAAATATGAAACATGCAATCAGTTGGTTTGAAATACCAACCATTGATATTAACCGTGCACAGGTTTTTTACGAAAGTATTTTCAATTTTAAGATGAATCCATTAGATATGCCCAATATTAAAATGCGGATGTTCCCCATAACCGATATGGCAGAAGGAGTAGGAGGAGCCCTAGTAGATAGTGGTGGGTTTCATAAACCCTCTGCTACAGAAGGTCCGCTCATTTATTTAAATGCTAATCCCGATTTACAAACTGTATTGGATCGGGTAGTAGCAGCCGGTGGTAATATCATGGTGCCCAAAATGGAAATAAGCCCCGAATATGGTCATATGGCGGTTATTATAGATACAGAGGGCAACCGAATTGCATTTCATTCTATTCAATGATTTAAATAAATACTATTATGCAATCAAAGGCACTTACAGTAGACGAATACATTGAGTCCTTACCTGAAGACAGGAAAAAGGCCATAGCATTACTGCGTAAAACAATTAAGAAAAACTTACCCAAAGGATTTAAAGAACAAATGTCTTATGGCATGATTGGTTATGTAGTGCCTCATTCACTCTATCCTCCGGGTTATCATTGTACACCAGCTCTACCCTTGCCTTTTTTAAATATTGCCTCTCAGAAAAATTTCATTGCAGTGTACCATATGGGAATTTATGGCAGTCCAAAATTATCGGAATGGTTTACCGCTGCTTATGCAAAATTAAATTTAGGGAAACACGATATGGGTAAGTCTTGTTTCAGGTACAAAAAGCCTGAACAAATTCCATATGCATTAATTGGAGAATTGTGTACGAAGATAACGGTGGCTGATTGGATTGCTATGTATGAAAAAAACTATCTAAGCTCCAAAAAGAAAAAATAAAGGATAAGATCATTTTACATTTCTTTCAGTAAAGCATAGAGTCTTTCTGCATCTTCTCTTTTAAATAACTGAGTGCCATCGTTCATAGTGGCGGCAGATCCACAGGCTACCCCAAAGCGAAGTGCATTGTGTAAATCGATATTTTTTTGTAAGGAATAAGTAATACCTGCTACCATACTATCACCTGCACCCACGGTACTTTTTTTATCAACAGGTGGTGCAGCCACAAAATGTTTTTCATCGCTACTCACCAACCAGGCACCATCGCCACCCATCGAAACAACAATGAGTTCGGCAAATCCGTCCATAATGGCTTGCTGTGCTGCATCAGGCACTTCCGATTTGTCGAGCCAATCTACATTCAACATTTTACACAATTCACCAATATTGGGCTTGATCATATAAGCTTGTTTACCTTTTAATGCTTGTAGCGCAGGGCCACTGGTATCAACAATGCATTTAGCGCCCACCGCGGCTGCATTTTTAACAATCAGTCCGTAAAAATAATCGGGTAGGCCTGGGGGTAAGCTTCCGCTGGCTACAACAAAGCTGGGTGAGAATGACCTGATTTGATCAACCAATTGTTTGATGGTATCTTCCAATACCTCTCTACCAGGGAATGTAAAACGATATTGATTGTTGAGGGAGGTTTCCAATACAATCCAATTCTCTCTTGTTTCTACATAAGTATCTACTGCATGAAACAAGATGCCTTCTGTTTTCAACAAACTACAAAGCATATTGCCATTGTGGCCGCCAGCAGGAAATAGCGCTACGGAAGATGCATCTAATTTTTTAAGGGCCTTGCTTACATTGATACCGCCACCACCGGGTTCATTAACTACTTCTGTACAACGAAGCTTGCTTTCGGGTTTTAGTTTTTCAACTCTCGAACTTTTATCTATACAGGGATTGAGGGTAACGGTTAGTATCATACGAAAAATATTAAGGCTGATTGGGGTTAGCGATTGAATTTAATATCGATTGAATTCTGTTATTAAGTGTTTCATAATCGGTAAATCCTTTGGAGAGTAAATAAAACTTGGTTTCATCGGTTTGTAGCACAACCTGCGGAAATCCGTCTACTTGTAATTGTTTGCAAAGCGTAAATTCATAGTGTGCTTTTTCTTTGTATTCCTCTGAATGCAATTTCCTATAAAAATCTTCAGTATTAATATGGTATTTTTCCAACAAATGCCGATAAGCTTCATCATCATCCAAATCTCTTCCTTCAAAATTAAGTGCATACTGAAGGTCGGACGCAAATTCTAACTGACGATTCGTATCATGGTCTTTCAAGATGCACAATGCAATAGCGGGCTTTTCGCTATTCAATACCCAGTCGCTTTTATCGGGGTTGGCACTATGCCATAAAAAATCTTCTCCAAATTTGAGTCCTGTTAATTCCTCCACACGCTTATAAGCATTTTGAATAAATGGTCCTATTTTATCAATAGGCATCACCTGATCGCCAATCATCATGCCACCACTCAATACTTCTACCTCAAAAACATCTTTGTATGTAGTTGCAATTTTTTTTATAACGGGACTAAATCCATAGCACCATCCACAATAAGCGTCATAACAATATATAAGAACAGGTTTCATATTTATTTTTATCCTATCAATGTGCGGCTAGCCAGTTTGTACCCATTCCTAGAGCAGCGTCTGTAGGTACATCATTGGGTAATGCCAAAGCAGATTGCATGCAATTTAATATAATGGGCTGGATGGTTTCAATTTCATCTTTTTGGGCATCAAAAACCAATTCGTCATGTACTTGTAATAACATCTTGCTTTTGAAACCCTGTTTTTTAAATTCAGCCTGAATTTTTATCATGGCCATTTTTATCATATCTGCAGCTGTTCCCTGTATAGGTGAATTGATGGCATTCCGTTCTGCAAATCCACGCACCGTAAAATTGGCAGAGTTGATATCTTTTAACCAACGTTTGCGACCCATCAGGGTTTCTACATACCCATGCTCTCTGGCAAAATTGATGGTGTCGTCCATATACTTTTGAATATTTGGAAACTGCAGTTTGTAATTATCAATAATTTCTTTAGCCTCTGCTCTGGGTATACTTAGGTTTTCCGCAAGACCAAAAGCGCCTTGTCCATAGATAATACCAAAATTCACACTCTTGGCTTTATACCTCATTTCTTTGGTAACAGCTGATTCTTCTACATTAAAAACCTTGGCGGCCGTTGCAGTATGAATATCCTTACCAGTTTTAAAAGCCTCACACATATTGGCATCGCCACTAATGGCAGCTACAATTCTTAATTCAATTTGTGAGTAGTCGGCAGAAATCAATAAATGGTCACTGTCCCTTGGAATAAAGGCCTTTCTAATTTCCTTTCCCCGGTCTGTTCTTACAGGAATATTTTGCAGATTGGGATTATTGCTGCTCAATCTACCAGTAACGGCTACTGCCTGTGCATAGGAAGTATGTACCCTGCCGGTTTTTTTATTGATCATTAACGGCAGTGCATCTACATAGGTCGATTTCAATTTGGTATACTCCCTAAAAACCAAGATGTCATCTACAATTTTATTTTTACTAGCTAATTTCAGTAATACATCTTCTCCGGTAGCATATTGACCGGTCTTGGTCTTTTTAGCCTTAGGATCTAATTGCAGTTTTTCAAATAATACTTCTCCCAATTGTTTTGGACTGGCAAGGTTAAACCTTACTCCCGCTTGCGCATAAACGCTTTCTTCCGCCAGCTTTGCTTCCCTTTCCAGTTCTTTACTGTAGTCATTCAAAAATCCTTCATCTATTCGAATGCCCTCAAACTCCATATCGGTGAGTACTTTCACCAACGGATTATCTACTTCGTAAAAAACTTTCTCAACTTGTTTTTCTTTAAGTTTTGGTAAGAAAATATTTTTTAATTGCAGGGTAATGTCTGCATCTTCTGCCGCATATTCTTTTACTTTTTCTATTTCAACGTCCCGCATCGTACCCTGGTTTTTACCTTTCTTTCCAATTAACTCTTCAATGTGTACAGGTTCATAGCCCAGGTATTTTTCGCTGAGTGCATCCATGCTTCTTTTGCCATCTGGTTCAATTACATAATGAGCAAGCATGGTATCAAAAATATTTCCTTTTAATTCGAAGCCATACCATTTCAATATCAGCATATCATATTTGATATTTTGCCCTATCCATATTTTCGACTCATCTGCAAATAGGGGTTGAAATTGTTGTAATAGTTCAATACAGGCGCTTTGGTCAACCGGGCAGGGCACATAGTATCCCTCAGTTGGGCGAATAGAAAAACTCAGCCCCACCAAACTGGCATCATTGGCATCTATACCAGTAGTTTCAGTGTCAAAGCATATTTCAGTGCAGGTAGAAAGTGTTTGAACTAAATCTGCGATTCCTTTTTCGGAGTCTACTAAAAAATATTCATGTGCTGTATTGTGAATATTTTTATCAGCAGGCAAACTCACTTCTTCTGTTGATTCAGCAGGAATAATTTTTGTTGCTACAGGAGCTGTTTCAATAATATTGCCAAACAAATCCATTTGTTGATTGCTTGTAGCTGTGCTGGCTTGTTTGGCGCCGGCAAATCCTGCGGGTACTGCATTCAATTCCGGCAGTTCTTCGCCCAATATCCTTTTCGCTAATGTTTTAAATTCAAGTGCAGTAAAAATTTCTCGCAGGGCATCTTTATTGATATCCTTAATCCTGAAATTTTCTTCATGAAAGTCAGTGGGTACTTGTGTGATAATGGTAGCCAATTTTTTACTCAGCAAGGCCATTTCTTTTCCGGCCCTCACTTTTTCACCAATCGAACCTTTTATTTTATCTGCATTGTCCAGGATATTTTCAAGTGTTTCATATTCTGCCAATAATTTGGCAGCGGTTTTTTCTCCAACACCTTTAATACCTGGAATATTATCAACAGCATCTCCCATCAAACCCAATATATCAATCACCTGACTGACATTTTGAATGCCCCATTTTTCACAAACTTCTTTGGGCCCCAGTATTT
The DNA here is from genome assembly GCA_943367825.1 of Chitinophaga pinensis. GTDB lineage: Bacteria > Bacteroidota > Bacteroidia > Chitinophagales > Chitinophagaceae > Ferruginibacter > Ferruginibacter pinensis_J. Next base: position 113,842 of record CALRKF020000001.1, on the reverse strand, counting down.
CAAAATTTCCTCCCTGATAAGGAGGTTTATATATTTTTATATTTTCTGATACCAGTTGCCCGTAATCCTTATCGGGGGTAACCATATACACTTCATACCCTTCTTTCTCTGCTTGTTTGGCCAGTGCACCAATTACATCATCTGCTTCATAACCATCAATGGCTACTACAGGAATATTACATCCTTCAATAATTTTTTTTATATCAGGCACTGCGGAAAGAATGTCTTCGGGTGTTTCCTGGCGATTGGCTTTATAGTCTGCAAAATCGGTATGTCTTTCTGTAGGTGCATGCGTATCGAAACATACTGCCATATGTGTAGGCTGCTGATTTTTTATCAGGTCAATTAGGGTATTTGTAAAACCAAATTGTGCATTGGTATTACGCCCTTTGCTGGTGATACGGGGATTGCGAATAAGTGCATAATAAGCCCGAAAAACCAGTGCAAATGCATCTAGTAGGAATAATTTTTTTTGCATGGCATAAAAGTAAAACAATATAGCTTCTTATACCAATTGGATTTGTATAACCGGTAGCAGTACTTATCAAAAAGGCTGTTTCAAATGAACAGCCTTGATGGGTATAAAATTTTGCAGTAAAATTAAAAACGAGTAGCCAGGTATTGTGGCAACATGGCTTTCCATGTGGGCCAATCGTGTTTCCATTCGGGCCCCCAGGTATCCAATTCGTAATTGATATTTTTATTATACAGCACAGAAGCAATACTGCCTGCTGCATAAGGCGCTTCATATTCACCACTACCTGTAAGAATATGAATATGCTGGCTTTGCCTTATTTGTTCCAGTATGGTATGATCCGTTAAATTGGGCATATAGTGCATGGGCGAATTAAAATATACCTGTTCGTCAAAATAACCCTTGGTATATTCTGTTAAATCATAGACTCCGCTCATGGCAATTACACCATTGATTAAATCAGGGCGTTTTAAAAACAAGTTCATACTATGCAATGCTCCAAAAGAAGCGCCACAGGTAATGATGGGGGTATCAGCCGAAGTGGCATTTTTAATAAAGGGCACTACTTCGTTGTAGATATAATTATTGAACTGATTGTGTCGAATGGCCTTGTGCGCGCCTTCCATCTCATTATTCAACCAGCTTTCTTTATTAATACTATTAACAGAGAATACTTTCACTTTACCACTATCTACAAAGGGTGCCAGTGCATCCATTAATTGAAAGCGCTCGTATTCCAAGTAATCAGCAGCAGCAGTAGGTACTAATAAAAGGGAGAAACCATAATCACCATAGGTAGCAATGGGCATGTCTTTTTGCAAGGAGGGGCTAAACCAGCTGGAAAGTTCTCTTTTCATTTTGTGCTTTTATGGCACAAAGATGCAGAAAGCAACGGAAGCTACAAAGAGAAAAAAATTGCAGGATGATAGAAACTTAAAATAGCTGGTTCTTATTCGAGTACGCCTTCCTTTATTTCTGTCCAAAGTTCGCGGTAGCAATTGGCTGCGTAACTGCTATTGGCAAATTCCATAATCGGAGCGCGATGGGTTCCCATTTTTTCTACATCGCTTAAATAAGGAATATAGTTCTGGAAGAAACGCTTGTCTTTATATAATTCATTCATGATTTCATGATGCATATTCTTGCGTAAATCGGTCATGGTAAAGAAACACATCATCTTGCTCATGTCTACCTCTTTCTCTTTGAAATAATCTTTCACCATATGATAGGTACGAATAGAAAGCGTAGTAGGGATAACGGGCATTAGTACAATATCGGACGCATGAAAAATATTTTCACTCAGGGCGCTAAAGCCTGGAGGGCAATCAATAAAAACAAAATCGTATTCTCCTACCAATTGTTTTAATACAGATTTAAGCCTGTTTTTATTGCCTTTCATTTCTTCCAGCATGATATCAAAACTTTTGCTGCTATTATCAGCAGGAATTACATCCAACAATTCGAAGTCTGTACTAAGTATGGCATTTTCCAAATCGGCATCCTTGGTAATCAGTTTTTTGATTCCGGGATGTGTTTTTGGTTTGGCTTTATAATAAAAAGTAGAAGAACCTTGGGGGTCAATATCCCATAATAAAGTTTTGTAACCATCGGCAGCAGCCAGGTAAGCAAAATTTACACAACTGGCAGTTTTGCCTACTCCTCCTTTGAGGTTGTATAATGCAATCGTAGTCATAACAGGTAATCGTTTAAAATGGACAAGTAAGATAACGATTTTTTTTGTTATTTAAATTCGAAAATGCCTTTTAAATGCAATAGTATAGGGGCAGACAAGGTTTTGGGCACAACATTTTGTTGGGAAATGCCAATACTACTGTCAGGATGGTATTAAATAACTCTTAAGTGTATACGAAATTTATGCAGCGCCCAGTCGGGTGATTTCTACCCCGTTGAAGATTCTGGCAAGGCTGGTGTCTTTAGAACTTAGGTATTCTTTTACTTTGGAATCACTAACAATACGCCACAAATTCTTTGTTTTCAATTCGCTGTAATCAGCCGTTTTGATGAATACGCCTTTGATTGTTCCCCTGGTTTTAAAAAAGATGTTAACCAGTGATTTATCTAAATGGGCATCCAGAAATTTTTCGATTTGTTCGTTTGTCATTATTAATGATTTTTTGATGATAATAAGCCAAACTGCAATCAGTCTAAGCCTTTGTTATATTCAGTTGAAAGATAGAGAGAGTAAAAAAAGAAGGAGATTACTGACTGATAGGTTTCAACCCAAGGCCGCAAAGATACGTTTTTTTACTGAGAAGCTAAGTGGAACTGTTATATAGCCCTTATTCCGACTTCATTTCCAGGAGCTTTTTTTCGAGGCGAAACATTTCGTCTCTTAGTCTTGCAGCTTCCATAAAATCCAATTCTTTAGATGCTTTTGTCATGGCTTTCTTAACACTTGCAATTTTCTTTTGTATACTGGGAATGGTCATATATTCTTCCTGTTCCTCTGCTGCTGGTATGATGTTAACATCCGGAGCAATGCTATATGGATTGGCAGGATCATAGCCCCTTACATCCAGCACTGATCCCTGCGCAAAAATTTGCTCGTGGCTTTTTTTGATGGTAGTTGGTGTAATATGGTGTTCTGTATTATGAGCGATTTGTTTTTCTCTACGGCGATTGGTTTCATCAATGGTTCTTTGCATGCTGCCGGTTATTTTATCGGCATAAAAAATAACCAGTCCATCCACATTTCTGGCAGCCCGTCCTGCTGTTTGTGTAAGGCTCTTTTCATTTCGCAAAAATCCTTCTTTATCGGCATCGAGTATAGCAACCAACGACACTTCGGGTAAATCAAGCCCTTCTCTTAATAGGTTCACGCCTACTAGCACATCAATCTTACCCAGTCTCAATTCCCTTAGAATTTCTACTCTTTCCAATGCATCTACTTCACTGTGTATATACTTACTCTTTATGTCAATGCGCTTTAAGTATTTATCCATTTCCTCCGCCATTCTTTTGGTGAGGGTGGTAACCAATACCCGATCGCCCTTGGTAACTCTTTTATCAATTTCATCCAACAAATCATCAATCTGATTGATAGAGGGTCTGATTTCAATAGGAGGGTCTAGTAATCCAGTGGGGCGCACAACCTGCTCCACAACAATTCCTTCGCATTTATCCAATTCATAATCTCCCGGTGTAGCAGACACGAAAATGGTTTGTGGTATCAATGATTCAAATTCGTTGAAGTTAAGTGGCCGATTGTCTAATGCAGAAGGAAGCCTGAATCCATAATCAACCAATACTAATTTTCTGCTTCTGTCTCCCCCATACATACCACTTACCTGTGGAATGGTTTGGTGACTTTCATCAACAATGCACATAAAATCTTTAGGAAAATAATCAAGCAGGCAGAAAGGCCTTGTTCCTGCTTTTCGCCTATCAAAAAACCGCGAGTAATTTTCTATGCCACTGCAATATCCAAGTTCACGAATCATTTCCAGATCATAGTTCACTCTTTCATTGATGCGCTGTGCTTCGATATATTTACCACTGTCTTTAAAATATTGTGTCTGTGCGCCTGCTTCATCCTGTATTTCGTGTATTACCTGTTGCAATACATCCTTAGGCGCTACATATAAATTAGCGGGAAAGATAGCAGCGTTTTGCACCAGGCCAATTCTTTTGCCACTGCTTAGTTCCAATGTTTCAATGCTTTCAATTTCATCGCCAAAAAAACTGATGCGATAACCAAAATCAACATAGGGCAGATTGATATCCACTGTATCTCCTTTTACCCTAAAACTACCTCTAGTAAAATCTGTTTCAGTGCGATTGTACAAACTATTTACCAGCGCATGTAAAAAACCCTGGCGGGAAATTACCTGCCCTTGTTCAATTCGGATGATACCATTTTCATAGTCAGTGGGATTACCCATGCCATAAATACAACTTACCGATGCAACGATGATGATATCTCTTCTTCCGCTCAATAATTGTGCAGTGGCTTGTAAGCGTAATTTGTCCAGTTCTTCATTAATAGACAAATCCTTTTCAATATAAACCCCACTCACGGGCATATAGGCCTCGGGTTGGTAATAGTCGTAGTAGCTGACGAAATAGCCTACTGCATTATTAGGGAAAAACTGTTTAAATTCTCCATAGAGTTGCGCTACCAAGGTTTTATTATGCGTAATTACCAGCGTCGGTCTTTGCACCTGCTGAATTACATTGGCCATGGTAAAAGTTTTACCACTGCCTGTAACACCCAATAAGGTCTGGTACCTTTCGCCATTTAATAATCCCTCCGTTAATTGGCGGATGGCTTCTGGTTGGTCGCCAGAGGGAGCATATGGTGCTTGCAACTGAAAAGGCATGCGTAAAATTAACTGAAAAGAATTGATGAATGAATTAAGGAGAATAGAACTTTATTATTTCGTTTCTGGATTTTTAATTGCCGATGAATTTGCTAACTTGTATCAACAAAAAATTACTGTATGAAAATGATTCGATTGAACATCGCCTTATTTATGGTATTTGTTTTAACCTCTTTTAATCTACCTGACCCATGGAAGGACGCACAATTGATGGCACCGGAAACCCTGGCTAATATCATTAATGATACTCATGCTACCCCAATTCTTATTGTCAATATTGGTCCAGCAGGCTTAATTCAACGTGCAACAGATATTGGGCCCATGTCTGACCCCAGTAATGTAGAAAGCTTGAAAAATCTTTTGAGTAAAACAGATAAGTCAACGGCCGTAGTTGTTTATTGTGGCTGTTGTCCTTTTAAAAATTGCCCTAATATTCGCCCTGCATTTGAAATGTTGAAATTTTATAAATTCAGTAAACCCTATTTACTCAACCTGCCACATAATTTAAAAGTTGACTGGATTGACAAAGGCTTTCCAATGAGTAAATAAACTTTATTTATTAGGGGAGCAAAATTTAATTCGCTTTATAATAAGTGGCTTTTATTCCGGGTATTTGTTCTGATAATTTTTTTATCCTTGTTTCATCTGACGGATGGGTGGATAAAAACTGTGGCAATTTTCCAGCTTTATTGCTCGCAGCCATTCTTTGCCAGAAAGGAACGGCTTCTTCCGGATTGTAACCAGCCATGCTCATAAATATCAATCCAAGTTTATCGGCTTCACTTTCCTGCATACGGCTATGTGGCAATGCCAGTGCTAGGTTGGAGCCCACTACATACAATCCTAAAAACAACATTTGTGTTTCTTTCTTTTTTTCTTTTAAGGCTTCTTCCAATACCAGACCTCCAAGGTTTATTAATAAACTTTCACTCATCCTTTCGTTGCCATGGCGAGCGATGGCATGTGCAATCTCATGACCCATCACTACAGCCAGTGCCGTTTCATTTTGAGTGATAGGTAACAGTCCCGTGTACACGACAACTTTACCACCCGGCATGCACCAGGCATTTACAATATTCTGATTAATGGTATTGAATTCCCATTTAAAGTTTTTGATATCCTTGCTCATATTATTTAGCTGCATATAGGATTCTACTGCCTGTTGGATGCGAGTGCCGACCCGATTCACCATTTGTGCCCGCTCATCATAATTGCCAAGGGTTGGACTTGCCTTCACAACCGAATCGTATTGTGTAAAAGCCATAGCTTGTATCATGGCATTGGGCACTAGGTTTAATTGCTTACGACCGGTAACAGGCACTGTTTTGCAAGCATTTAATGCGATTGCCAGTAAGCAGGGAACCAAAAAAGAAACTTTCATATGAGTTATCATTTAAGCTGTTATAAACCAATTCATCAATTCAAAAATAGACAGGATCCTAGTTTAATCCTTCCTGTAAAAACAGGATATTTAAAATTTCGTAAATTGTACAACGATAATTCCTACTCTTGTAACTTTACAAGCTAGTAGGAACTGCCATTCAACTTTAACGATAAAAACGATCGCTATGCCTATTCATGAACCAGCCAATGTTTCATTGGTCACTGCTGCCGATGATTGTGGCTGTTATGACAATGCTTTTTTAGAAAATCCTCAGGCTAAACTCGAAAACAAAATTCGACATCTTTGGAACATGGTGGGCAATACACCCATGCTAGAAATCGCTTATCGGTATCGTGGTAATTGCAGAAAAATTTATGTGAAATGCGAAAACTATAATCTAACCGGCAGTATTAAAGACAGGATGGCTTTATATATTTTGCAACAGGCTTACCACCTGGGGCATATTAAAAAAGATGATATCATTGTTGAAGCTACGAGTGGCAATACTGGTATTTCTTTTAGTGCCATTGGTCGTGCATTGGGCAACGAAGTGAAAATCATCATGCCCGATTGGTTGAGTAAGGAAAGAGTAGAAATTATAAAAAGTTTGGGTGCCGAAGTGATATTGGTAAGCAAGGCAGAAGGCGGATTTTTGGGCAGTATTGCATTAAGTGAAAAAATGGCCGCGGCTAATCCCAAGATATTTTTACCGAGGCAATTCGACAATCGTTTTAATGCAGATGCTCATACTAAAACCACCGCAAAAGAAATATGGATGCAAATGCAGTCCATAGATATTACTCCCTCAGCATTTGTAGCAGGTGTGGGTACGGGTGGCACTATTATGGGTGTAGGGGCCTATTTAAAAGCTCGTAATCCTGCTGTCAGAATCCATCCACTGGAGCCTGCAGAGTCTCCTACATTAACCACTGGACATAAAGTAGGATCTCATCGTATACAAGGCATTTCAGATGAATTTATTCCTTCGATTGTAGCATTGGATCAGCTCGATGAAGTGATTCAGGTTTCAGATGGCGATTCTATTTTAATGGCACAGCAACTATCCAAGGAATTAGGATTGGCAGTAGGTATTTCCTCCGGAGCCAATTTTATTGGTGCTATTCAATTGCAACATAAATATAATTTAAAACAGGGCGTGGTGACGGTATTTTGCGATAGCAATAAAAAATATTTAAGTACCGACCTGATGAAGGTTGAACCAGTAAAGGATAGCTATATCAGTCCGGAAGTGGAATTGCTGGACTATATGGCGATTGATAGAATATAGTTCGAAATTGCTACAGTGTAAATGGGTTTAGTTGTTTATTCGTTTAGCCGTTTAGCTGACCATCCTTGGATAGTGTAACGATGGTTGAAACCATAATAGGTTACAGCTTTTTATTTCACCAACTTCATTTCCTTGATCAATCTTTGTGCACCGCCGAATTTGTCGATAATAAATAATACATACCGAATATCCACCATGATATTGCGACAAATATTGACATCATAATTGATATCGCTCATCGTACCTTCCCATACCCTGTCAAAATTTAATCCCACTAGCTGTCCATAAGCATTGAGTGCTGGGCTTCCACTATTGCCGCCTGTTGTGTGATTGGCTGCAATAAAGCATACGGGCATCTTTCCATTCTGACCATAGGGTCCGTAGTCCTTGTTTTTATATAAGGTTCTTAATTTTTCTGGCACATCAAACTCATAATCCCCAGGGATATATTTTTCCATCACCCCATCCAGGTAAGTATAATAATGATATTGCACACCGTCCTTTGGTTGATAGCCTTTTACCTTACCATAAGTAATGCGAAGGGTGCTGTTTGCATCAGGATAGAATCGCTTGTCCTTCATCACCGCCATTTGTGCCTGCATGTATATTCTTTGCAATTTATTAATGTCATCCTGATAGCTCGCTACTTTTTTAGCGGCCGTATTGACATAGTTGTTCCTTAATAATTTCGCCAATTGAAAAGCTTTGTCATTGGATAACATGGCCAGTAAATCATCATTCGTTTTTTCAAATGCGGCTTTCAATTGATCGATATTGGTCAAGAAAGAATTTTCAAATATGGTATGTGCTATAGCCGCTGCATTTTCTTTATAATTAGCTGCATAACCAAGTTCAACTATGTTTTGGTGATAAGTATCCTCCGTTTTTGTAAAATATACTTCGAGCAGTTGGGCCAATACCTGTTCGTCTACTTTGGCACTATAGTCTTTGTAAAAAGCCTTGGCAGCGGCCAGTAAAGCCTCTTTTTCTTTTTTGATAGGCTCAGTATAACCTGTGGTTAACATTTTTTCGAGATTCAGATAACCCAGGGCCTGATTGAGTATTTCGCTGTTCCCCACCGTTTCATTGAATGCATCCCGTATATAAAAATAAGGCGCTGCCGCTTCATATAGTGTATTGATATCCGTTAGTACGGTGCCGTAATTGCTTACAAAGGCAGGATTAGCCTGCACCCTTTTTTGGAATAATTGTTCATATGCTTTCTTTTTTTCCACAGCACCACTGCTTTGTAAGCCAAGGTTTTCACCAATCCATTTTTTCCAGGAATTGGCAATGCCAGCATATTTGGCTGAATATTGTAATTTGATGCCAGCATCATTTTGCATAAAGCCTTTTTGGGCTTTTAATACCACGTCTCTTAATTGTATTTTAATGGGATTATTCAATTCGAGGGTTTGTTGCACTGCAATGGCAGGTAGGTACTCATTGGTTCTACCAGGAAAGCCAAAGACCATGGTAAAATCACCCTCTTTTACTCCCTTGAGCGAAATGCTCAATGATTTTTTTGGTTTGTACGGAACATTGGATGGATTGTATGGAGCTGGTTTATTATCTGGTCCTGCATAAATTCTAAAGATAGAAAAATCGCCACCATGACGAGGCCATACCCAATTATCAGTATCAGCTCCAAAGGACCCAATGCTGGCAGGTGGTGCCCCAACCAATCGTACATCTGTATAAGTGACAGTTACGATTAATACATACATAGTCCCATTGTAAAAGGGGCGAATCAGCAAATTTTCATACAACTCTTTTTTATATGTAGATCTCAATTCAGTCAATCTTTTATCAATAGCCGATTGCCTTTCGGGCTCTGTCATTGTATTTGTAATGTCTTTTAAGATCATAGCTGTAACATCTTCCATACGGCTAATAAAAGTTACGCTGGAACCCGGACTAGCTAATTCAGCTGATTGTTGTTGACTCCAAAAGCCATTGCTTACATAATTATTTTCGAGTGTAGATAACCGTTGTATAGCACCATAACCGCAATGGTGATTGGTGAGTACCAATCCGTTTTCTGAAATAATTTCCCCGGTGCAACCTCCGCCAAATTGTACAATGGCATCTTTCAAACTTCCCTTATTGATGTCGTAAATATCTTTGGCAGTAATTTTCATTCCCATGGCCTTCATTTCTTTTTCATTCAATTGACCCAGCAGATAGGGAAGCCACATGCCCTCGTCTGCAAAAGATTTAAAAGAAAGGACAATGAATAGCAGGAATAATTTTAGGTATTGCATGGTTGAAAATTTTAATGAAGGTAAAAAACAATCGGTAGATTTAATGACCGCTTATAGATTGCTTTTTTCAATTTTCTTGGCAATTTATAGCAACACAATAAAATTTGTTGTAGTTTACTCATTCATCAAAAAACCTTACTATGAGTCCAGTTGCCAAATCTGTATGCTATTTCGGTTTCTACCTCTACCTGGTAGGAATCACCTTGATTGCAGTGCCCAATTTTTTATTAAGCACTTTACAAATACCTACCACCAATGAGGTTTGGATCAGGGTCGTAGGTGTATTGGTATTCTGTATCGGTTATTATTATCACAAGGCTGGTCAAAATAATATCAACAGCTTTTTTATTCATACCATTCCTACCCGAATTTTTGTTTTTGCTGCTTTTGTATTTTTTGCCTTGATGCACTATGTTTCCCCCTTGTTGATTATTTTTGGTGCAATTGATTTTGCTGGGGCCATCTGGACATTGATGGCTTTGCGAAAAGGAGCACAATAAATTATTATATGGAACAAGCATTGGCCTTTAACAAGGCCGTTGAATTTATTAATAGTATCGGTATTCCTGTTCTTTTTCAACCAATTGAAACATCCAGTTTTTTACCCGGACTAAGCATTCAAAATGGCAGTATCGTTGTAGACAAAGAAAAATTGAAATATGCAGGCGATATATTGCACGAAGCAGGTCATATTGCTGTTGTGCCGGCTGCTGAACGGGCATCACTTTGCGAAGCTGATATTGAAGCTCGTAAAGATCGGGGAGCCGAAGAAATGATGGCCATTGCCTGGAGTTATGCGGCTTGTTTACACCTTCAATTAGATCCATGTTTTGTATTTCACGATCAGGGCTATAAAGGAGGTGGAGCAAGCATTGCCGACAATTTCAAGCAGGGACAGTTTTTTGGAGTGCCTATGTTGCAATGGGTGGGACTAGCGTTGGAAGAAAAAAGGGCGATTGAAGAAAATAAACCAGCCTTTCCAGTGATGTTACAATGGTTACGCGATTGATTTTTTATTTTATTCTACTATATGAGCCAACAGTTTCTGCATATTCCTGCTTTATTAAAAGCCGATGAAATTGAGTCCATCCTTTCTCTTTCTGCCAATGCTGAATTTGTAGATGGGAAAATGACTGCATCCATGGCAGCAAAGGACGCCAAGAATAATTTACAAATTGCCGCTAACCATGCAGCACTTGGATCCATCCACGCAATTTTAAACAACGCCATTCAATCCAGTCCTTTGTTTAATATAGCCGCGTTGCCTAAATCTGTATATCCTTTTTTAATCAGCAAATACGGAAAAGGTCATTATTATGGTTGGCATGTAGATAGTCCACTGATGGGCAATCCACCCATTCGAACCGATTTGGCCATGACTGTTTTTTTAAGTGACCCCTCTACTTATGAAGGAGGTGAATTACTCATACAAGTGGGCGGTAATACCATGGCGTTTAAACCAGCAAAAGGCGATGCCGTACTGTATCCTTGTCAATACTTACATTGTGTAAATGAAATTAGTGCTGGCGAAAGATTGGCCGCAGTAACCTGGATACAAAGTCAGGTAAAAAATCCGGAACAAAGACAACTGTTATACCAACTGAATCAAATTCATGCTTCATTGTATCAGCAGGCACCCAATGCCGCTGAAACTAATTTGCTATTGCAAACGCATAGCAATCTTTTTAGAATGTGGGCGGAGTTATAGTTACTGAATCAGTAATTTGTAAAACCTCTCCAATTCTGTTTTGTCAGTATTATTTAGAGCCTTGTTTTTTTCGAATAGGGATTGCAGTAAGCGAACTCTTTTGTGTGCTGGGAACTTCGCTAATATCTCTTGTAACATTTTTTCCGAATGTTCATCCTTGGCATCAGGCTTTAAAGCTATTGGAACTTCCGATTTGTGTTTGGTAGGCTTCTGTAAAATAATGGCTGCGAGGGTGGCTAGTTTGGGTATTGGAATCTCTTTGAATTTACTGGCTTTATTGTGTAAGCCTTCTAATTGTTTTCTGCTTAATCCACCTCTTTCGCAATATTGCTGGTGAAGGCTTTGCACAAAAGCTGAATGAGGTTGTAATATTATTAGTTGTTGAAGTATATCCAGCGTAACATCTACCTCGCGGGGTTCAAAGCGTTTGACTTTTTGATGCAGCAGTTTTTGATGCAGGTTGCTCATAATTTTCTTTTCAAATAACCAGAATAATCGGGAATAAGTGTTTCATATTCTTCCTGCATGAGCGGAGAAGTAAGGATAAAATCTGCAGTGGCCCTGTCGCAGGCCAGCAAAATATTCCAGGCCACTCCCAATCGCAATAAAGCCTTCACATCACTGTCGTGTGGTTGTGCTTCCATGGGGTCCCAAAAAAAGATGAGCACATCTACCTTTCCTTCTGCAATCATGGCGCCTAATTGTTGATCACCCCCCAAAGGACCACTTAAAAGCTTTTGAACTGGCCGGTCTAGTCGCTCTTCCAACATTTTTCCGGTAGTACCAGTAGCCATTAATTCGTGGCGTGCCAACTCGGCGCGATTGTAAAATGCCCAGTCCGATAAATCCTTCTTTTTGTTGTCATGAGCAACCAGGGCAATGCGTTTTCTAGCATGGATGATTCTGCGTTCTGCCATAAGTAGTTAATTTTCAATTGATAATTTCAAAATTAGCAGTCAGATATGTAAATATTAATTCTTAAATAACCTTGCCAGCCCGTCTTTTTAATGTACCTTTGCGGCCTGAAAAAACTTGGGAGGAACCATCTTGTGTTGACAATATTGTTGCAAAATGGCCATCCCTATCCGGATTTTTGAAAGGTCAGCAGTCCCGAAACAGACATTCTACCTCCATTGAATGATCAAAAATAGTGAAAACCTTTCCATCGATATTAGATTTCAGGAACATCGATTAAATGTATGACCGACACAACCTGCCAATATTTGCTTGGGCAATGGCATTGTATCGGTAGTATTTTTATCCGGCAGATTTTAAACAGGAAGCATCATTTTTTTATAAAAAGTAAACATGAACATTAGAAACATCGCCATTATTGCTCACGTAGATCATGGTAAGACCACGCTGGTAGATAAGATTCTGCACAGCACCAATATTTTCCGGGATAATCAGGAAACCGGAGAATTGATTATGGACAGTAATGACCTCGAAAGAGAAAGAGGGATTACCATTTTTAGTAAGAACGTATCTGTTACTTACAAGGATATAAAGATTAATGTGATTGATACCCCTGGTCACAGTGACTTTGGCGGTGAAGTAGAAAGAGTATTGAAAATGGCGGATGGTGTATTGTTGCTGGTAGATGCCTTTGAAGGCCCCATGCCACAAACTCGTTTTGTGTTACACAAAGCATTGGAATTGGGCCTGCATCCCATTGTAGTTATCAATAAAGTAGATAAAGAGAACTGTCGCCCTGATGAAGTGCACGATGCAGTCTTTGAATTGTTTTTTAATTTGGATGCAACAGAAGAGCAATTGAATTTCCCCACTATTTATGGTAGTAGCAAGCAAGGATGGATGAATACCAGTCTTACTCCTACAGATAATATCATTCCTTTATTAGATGCTATCCTCGAACATGTTCCTGAGCCAAAAGTAAATGAGGGTACTACTCAAATGCAGATTACCTCTTTGGATTATTCTTCTTTCCTGGGTAGAATTGCGGTAGGAAAGGTAGCAAGAGGCGTCATCAGAGAAGGTCAACCCATCGCATTAGTACAAGCGGATGGCAGCATTAAAAAAATGAAAGTAAAAGAATTGTACACTTTTGAAGCCTTGGGTAAAAAGAAAGCAACAGAAGTGAGTGCTGGTGATATTTGTGCAGTAGTTGGGTTGGATGAATTTAATATCGGAGATACTATTTGCGATTCCGAATTTCCGGAAGCATTGCCTTTAATCAGCGTGGATGAACCAACGATGAGTATGTTGTTCAGTATCAACAACTCTCCTTTCTTTGGTAAAGATGGAAAATTTGTTACGTCTAGGCATTTACGTGATAGACTAATGAAAGAAACTGAAAAGAACCTTGCATTGCGTGTAGAAGATACGGATGGTGCAGATAGTTTTCAGGTTTTTGGACGAGGCATTCTTCATTTAGGTATCCTGATTGAAACAATGCGCAGGGAAGGATACGAACTTACTGTTGGTCAACCTACGGTAATTGTAAAAGAAATTCACGGAAAAAAATGTGAGCCTTACGAAAACCTGGTAGTGGATGTGCCACAGGAATTCAGTGGTCGTGTAATTGATTTAGTAACACAACGCAAAGGTGAATTGCTGGTAATGGAAAGCAAGGGCGATATGCAGCACCTTGAATTTGACATTCCTTCCCGTGGTTTGATTGGATTGCGTAGTAATATGCTTACCAATACCGCTGGTGAAGCAGTAATGGCGCATCGTTTTACAGATTATCGTCCATGGAAGGGTCCTATTCCTGGAAGAAACAATGGCGTTTTATTATCAAAAAATACAGAAAAAACAACGGGTTATTCTATTGATAAATTACAAGAAAGAGGAACTTTTTTTGTTGACCCAGGAGAAGAAGTTTATGCAGGACAGATTATTGCCGAACATATTAAGCCAGGCGATTTGGTAGTAAATGCTACGGAGCCTAAAAAACTTACCAATCACCGCGCAAGTGGAAGTGATGATGCAAGTCGTATTGCACCCAAAACCCTGTTGACTTTGGAAGAATGTATGGAATACATCCAACAAGATGAGTGTATTGAAGTAACACCAAAGAATATACGCATGCGCAAAGTGATATTGAATGAAGATGATCGCAAGAAAGTGCAAAAACAAATGAGCACAGAATCTGCATAAGATTTTCAATTATAATACTGAGCCCGGATATTGTATCCGGGCTTTTTTATGCAAAATAGGCAAGCTGGAAACTTAGCCGATGCTTAGAAAGAATTGAGTGATGCAGTCATCTATCTATTGAATGGCATCACAGCTTTGAGTGTTTTGGAAGTAGGAAATTGAGCTTGTTGTCTTTTTATCCCTGCCTATATAAATAAGTTTTGACTGCAGGTACAGTTTAATATCTTTGTTCCTACTTAAAAGATGATTCCCAATATATTCCATTTTGTATTTGGCATGGCAGCCGACTTTGGCGGAAGACCCTTTTCGCTATCGCACTATCTGGCTATTAAGTCGGCCGTAGATGTCAATCAACCCGAAACAGTTTATTTTCATTATGAATTTGAACCAACGGGCGAATGGTGGGAAAAGGCCAAGCCTTTATTGACATTAAATAAGCTGAAGGCGCCAGACCAATTTATGGGAAGGCCCTTGTATCATGTAGCACACAAAGCAGATGTGGTGCGATTGCAAGCTTTGAAAGAATGGGGTGGTATCTATTTGGACCTGGATACTATTTGCGTGCGACCGCTACATGAATTGTTTAATCACTCTTTTATTATTGGTCAGGAATTGAAAGCCGCTTATATCCCTAAAAACTGGCGACAAAAAATTAAATATCGTATCAGAACCTGGTGGAAGGGTAAGGCAGTTGATGAAATCAATGGACTATGCAATGCCGCTTTATTAGCAGAGAAAAACAGTGCATTCGTAAATTTATGGTTGGATACCTACAAAAGCTTTCGTTCAAAAGGTCGTGATAAATATTGGAACGAACATTCTGTGTTAGTACCCATTCAATTGGCGGTACAGCATCCAACCTTAATTACATTTTTGGGTCCATATGCTTTTCATTATCCCTTGTATAATCAACCCGGATTGCTGTCTATGTTTGAAACCACCACAGCCTTCCCTGAAGCTTACCTGCATCATTTGTGGGAGTCTTTCTCCTGGGATAAATACCTCAGTCAACTGACTGTTCAAGATATTATGGAGCGTGATAGTACTTATAATTGTATAGCAAGAAAACATTTGTAAACCAACCCAGCACTTATGAAGATAGGCTTTGCAGGAAGATGGAATCCCTTGAATAAGACGGCATGGTCGGGCATTTATTTTCATACCTATACAGAAATAAAAAAATACTATTCCGTTGAGAATTTTTATTATAAATGGCCCTGGCATGTACGGGAATCGCTTTTATTGCATAAGCAGTTTCAAAAACTTTCTAATAAAAAAGCAGCAGTAGAATTTTTAAAAGGATATGGCAAGCATTTTAGTAAGCAATTAGAAAAAGATTTGTTGAAAAGAAAAGTGGACCTACTTTTTGTACCCTCTGCACCACAACTCATTGCATATTGCAACACCAGTATACCTATTGTTTATATGACAGACGCTACCTTTTTGCAGTTACAGGGCTATTATCCACTGTTTAGCGAAATAGCGAATTATAATATTCAGCAGGGTATAGAAATGGATCGCTTGGTTTTTCAAAAAGCAGCACATTGTATAGTGGCATCTGACTGGACCAAGGCATCTGCCATCAAGGACTATCATATTCATGCAAATAAAATTTCAGTGGTGCCCTTTGGTGCAAATATGGAAACAGTGCCTGCATTCGATTCACTAAAACTTGCGCCCAATGAAGTTTGTCAGCTTTTGTTTGTAGGCGTAGAATGGGAAAGAAAGGGTGGTCAAATTGCATTGGATACCTTGCGTACCTTGCATCAAAATGGCATTCCTGCTCATCTAACCATCATTGGATGTAACCCTCCAGGCTATGCGGAAGGCAATTTCTACAATAAGGAAGTGACCATCATACCTTTTATAGATAAACATCATCAATCAGAAGTCAATCGGTTAAATAACATCTTCCGAAACAGTGATTTTTTATTGTTGCCTACCCGAGCCGAGTGTGCTGGCATTGTATTTTGCGAAGCCAGTGCTTATGGCATTCCCTCTATTACTACCAATACTGGAGGGGTTAGCAATTATATAATGAATGGAATAAACGGGTATGCTATACCGTTAGAAGCCGCTGCCACCGAATATGCGGATATTATTCAAAAAACATTTTCAGATAAAGAAGGGTACCGGCAACTTTGTATCAATAGCAGAAAAAGATACGAGGAACTGCTGAATTGGGAAAGCTGGGGAAAATCCTTTCATCAAATTGCTCAAAAAATTGTACACCAATAAATAGCATCCATTGTCAATTCCTTCTAACAGTATTGCCTACCTGCAAAAATATTTTGACAAAATATTTGTTGTGTCAGTTCCCCGTTTTACCGATAGGCATCAGCGTGTTAGTCAACAGTTAGCAGGACTTTCATTTGATTTTTTCTGGGGAGCAGATAAATTAAAGCTGGATGCAGTGCAAGTACAACAGGATGGCACCTACGATGAAGCAGGGGCTAAAAAATTGCAAAGACAGGGCAAACCCCTCAATTTGGGCGAAATAGCCTGTTCTCTTTCTCACCGGATGGTTTATCAGGAAATGATTAAAAACAATTGGAAAAGAGTATTGATTTTAGAAGATGATGTTGTTGCCCTTGAGCAGGCATTCAATGAACTGCCAATGGCGCTAGGAGAACTGCCCGAAAACTGGGAACTAGTATACTTGGGTTATTTGAAACATGAAAAAGTAGGAATAGGGTTAAAAATCAAACAGTTTTTTTATACAATATTGGCTGCCTTTGGTGGAATGAAATGGACTTTGACAATGGTAAAGAATCTTTTACCCAAGCCCTATAGTCAGCACCTGAAAAAAGCTGGTTTTCACGACTGTACACATGCGTATGCTTTAACATTGGATGCAGCCAAGAAATTGATATCCTTACAAAGCCCAGTCTTGTACCGTGCGGATGACCTAATTTCCTCCACTATTATGAAGGGAAACCTGAATGCCTTTGTTACTGTACCCAAGTTTTTTGACCAGGAATTATTTAATAATCCCGCGATTGTATCAGAAATAAAAGAATGATTACAATTTCTTCCTATTTTTGCCTCCCATGTTGAAGAAATTTATTGTACTACTACTCTTTATGCAATTGATGGCAAGCGTATTGCCCGCTATTCAGGCGCAATGCTCTATTTGCGCCAAAACTGCTGCACAAATGGGTGAAAAACCTGCCAAGGCATTAAATGGAGCCATCGTTTATTTAATGGCTACACCCTTTGCCATTGCAGGTGTTGTTGGCTTTCGCTGGTGGAAAAGCAAAAGGTCCTAATCTTTTTTCAAGTTTTGAAGTATTCCTATTTCAACTTTTTATGTGCTCCATCGCAGTAAGGAGGGTTCTTTGTTTGCTTACATTGGCAAAACCATACTTCTTCTTCTTTTTCAAATTCTATTTTCAAACTCTTGTAGGGCAGTACAGACTCCCCCTCTTCGTTGATAATAGGTTCAATGCGTTTGTGAGCACCATCACAGAATGGTTGTTTTTCACTAAGACCACAGGTGCACCATGCATAAATTTTTCCGGGTACTACCTTAACCATGGCAGGTTTATTGTCGGCAATTTTTAGTAGGTCTTTGTTGGGAATTGTTTCCATATTTGAAATTGATTTTTTAAAATATAACGCTGCAATGTATGGTTTACTGTGCAGCTTTCAGGAAAAGCCATTGACAAAACGATAAAGGTTAAAATTATCGGCAGCCGCTTCAATTGTTTTTTTCAATTGGGCTTTATCAACGTTTTTCATTCTTTTTTGTTGGATTAACTGATAGGATTTTTCTGTAAGTAACCATGCTTTGCGCTTATTGGTTGTTGGGTGTACTAATAGTTTTGTTATGGCATCTAATAAAATATCAATGCCAATTTTATTGGAGGCAACAGTTTTAACAATACTCACTTCTGCTTGCTGTCGCGTAAAACTTGGTGCCAGCATCATACGCAGGTTTTTTACAAAAAGATCTGCATCGGGGCGGTCTGCTTTGTTTACTACAAATACATCTGCAATCTCCATTAGTCCAGCCTTCATGGTTTGTACTTCATCTCCTGCTTCGGGTACTACCACCACTACAGTTACATCAGCCAGGCCTGTAATTTCGATTTCACTTTGCCCTACTCCAACAGTTTCAATAATAATATAATCAAATGGAGCTGCTTTAAGTAAATCGCTGATTTCAATAATTTTTGGATGCAATCCACCTAATGCACCCCTGGTTGCCAGCGAACGGATGTATACATTGGGATGATTGTACCACTCACTCATTCGAATGCGATCGCCTAATAATGCACCCAGGTTAAAAGGAGAGGAGGGGTCTACACAAAGTACCGCTACTCTTTTATCGGCTTTTACCAACAATTGAATCAATGCATCCACCAAGGTACTCTTACCTGCACCCGGCGGACCTGTGATGCCAATAACAGGCGTATGGTTGGCAGGCAAAGCCTCTAATAATTTTTCATAGTCCTTCACTTCATTTTCGATAAAAGAAATAGTCCTGGCCAATGTTTTCACATTGCCTTCTCTTATCTCCTTTAATTGGGTTTGCCACATACAGCAAATTTCATTTTTAATCAACCAAATTCCAAATGGAATTTGAAATGGCGAATTGATGGGTAGCAACGGGAGGGAACTAAATCTAATTACTAAAACCTCTCTATATCATCTTTAATTGTTTTATTTGTAAAGTATGGAATACAACCAACGATACCGAGAGAATCTATTGGTGCTGGTCATCCTTTTAATGTTGCTGGGATTGTTCTTTTCCCGTGCAATGCTTTCTGTTGGTACAGGCCTATTCTTTTTGTTAAGTCTTTGGGGAATTAGGTTTCAAAAGTTCAAACAATTGTTTTTACAAAATACCTATTATTGGTTATTGACGCTCTTGTTTTTGCTGCCCTTGATTTCGGGCATTTGGAGTACAGATAAAGTGGAGTGGTGGAATAGAACCCAAGTGAAAATTCCTTTATTCCTTATTCCATTGGCTTTCCTCATTATGCCGGTATTGAGTAGACGCGCTTTCCTTTTCCTCTCCTGGTGTTATATTATTTTGGTTACTGCAACCAGTGTGTATAGTGTTGTGCTGTTTTCACTTGATTCATTTTCTTTTTTGCAATCCTATCAAAAAGCCGGTTTGATGCAGGTGTCTTTTGATAACGATCATGTACGATATAGTTGGGCGGTGGTAATTGCACTGTTATTATTATTAACGTTGTATAAAAATAATTTCAATAAGCGGCTTGAAAATTGGCTTTGTATTTTTTTAATAGGTTGGTTGGTTTTTTATATACATCTCTTGGCAGCCAAAACAGGTTTGATTGCTTTATATGTTGGTTTCTATTTGTATTGTATACATCGCCTGTTTACAGCACAACGTAAATGGATACCCGTATTATTGGCTATTTTACCAATTTTTCTTTTTGCAATTGCCTATTATTCCCTACCTAGTTTTCACCACAGATTGCATTACGTTATTTGGGATTATCAGCACTATGCCAATGGGCAGTTTTTACCCGGTAGTCCCGATGGTTCCAGAATTGCCAGTTGGAAAGCCGGCCTTTCAATCTTTTTGAATCATTATTGGTTGGGGGTGGGCGCTGGGGATCTTTGGCAACAAATGCAAACCTACTATCAGCAATATTTTCCTCAGTTTACAGCACATGACCGCATTCTTCCCAATCAAATACTTGTTTATGCTGCTGGAATTGGATTGCCTGGTTTAATATTGATATTGTCGAGTGCTTTGTATCCTTTTTTAATGAAGCCTGCAAGAAAAAATATTATTTGGATATGCTTTCATGCAGGCAACCTGATTTGTTTATGCACGGATATTGGCTTGGAAGGTCAGTACGGGGTGTTTTTATTTTCTTTTTTCAGCAGTTGGTTTTCAGTAAAAAATCAGGCTAGTCTGCTATCGCCATAATATGGAAGCCAGCACTTAATTTTACACTCAATTTAATGGCATGTTGTTATCTGTTGTAATTATTACTAAAAATGAAGCCCATATCATTGGCACTACCTTGCAAAGTTTGCAAGGCCTTACCGATGATATTGTGATGGTGGATAGTGGTAGTACGGATGAGACCATTGCTATTGGCCAACAATTTAATGCAAGGGTAATTGAAACAGGTTGGAATGGATATGGCATCAATAAAAATGTAGGGATTGATGCAGCCCTTCACGATTGGATTTTGAATATTGATGCAGATGAAGCCCTGGATGAGAAGTTGAAACAATCGTTATTACAATTGCAACTGCAGGATGAGCGTGTGTTGTATGAAATGCGCTTTAAAAATTTTTTCTGTGGTAAATGGATTCGTTTTGGGGAATGGGGATTTGATAAGCATATCCGATTATTCAATAGAAAACAAGTGCGATGGAATGCGGCCGCTGTGCATGAATCATTGCAATTACCTGCTGATGCAAGGGTTCAATTGATACCCGGGCATATACTGCACTATACTACACAGCACGAAGAAGAGTATGCTTTTAAAACAATTGCCTATGCAAAATTAAATGCGGAAAAATATTTTCAACAGGGCAAAAAAGCCAATTTATTAAAACAATTGTTTTCGCCCCTCTTTTCTTTCATTAAATATTATATTTTCAAAGGAGGATTTCTGGATGGCAGCTATGGTTGGACAATTGCCTTTTCCACTGCAAAATATACTTATTTAAAATACAGTTTTCTACGAAAAATGTATCATCAAGCAGCATAATATTGAAATTAGTATGACCAATTTTATTCCTATATTTCCACTGGGTATTGTGGTATATCCCGGCGAGGCGCTGAACCTACACATTTTTGAATCGAGGTATAAACAGTTAATAAATGAATGTTGGGAAACAAAGAAACCCTTTGGCATTCCTACTGTAATCGATCAAAACATAAATGAGTTGGGTACCCTGGTAAAAGTGACAGAAATTTCCAAAACCTATGATGATGGACAATTGGATATTAAAACAGAGGGACTAGAAATATTTCGTGTACTGGAATTGGTAAAAGAAGTACCTGATAAATTATACAGTGCAGCAATTGTAAACTACCCGGCGAATCAATTTAGTGGCAATGGACTCCTGTTACAAAAATTAATTGCAGAAATCAGGGCTTTGCATCTATTGTTACAGGTGGAGAAAAAATTTTCTAAGGCGGATGCAGATTTATGTAGTTATGATCTTGCCCATCATGCGGGACTTTCCTTGCAGGAAGAATATGAATTCTTAGGTTTGTTTCATGAAATACAAAGGCTGGAATATTTAAAACGACATCTTTCAAAAGTGGTACCAGTATTAAACGAAATGAATGCCCTAAAAAAGAAGGTACAACTGAATGGGCATTTCAAAAATCTCGAGTCATTTAATTTATAACAAAAAGTATTATTAAACCATCCATATGAGCTCAGTTAAAACAATTTGCTTCGATTTTGGTAATACCCGTTTAAAAGCGGCTTTGTTTGAAGGAGAATTGTTGACAAAATCGATTGTATTGCCTAACGATGATGCATCCACGATAATTAATTTATTAGACCAGCACAAGCCAGCTAAATCCATTCTGTCATCTGTTGTCAATCACAATACAGCCATTGAAGTCATTTTGGCGGAGCGTACTCAATACCATCAACTCACTCATTTAACAAAGGCTAATTTTACGACCCCAGTAGGTTCGCCCAAGGCCATTGGTGCCGACCGGCTGGCTCTTTCGGCTGCTGCGGTCCATTTTTTTCCAAATCAAAATAACCTGGTGATTAGTTTGGGCACTTGTATTACCTATAATTTCATCAACCAATACCATCAGTTTATTGGAGGAAGTATTTCGCCGGGCATGCAAATGCGGTTCAAAGCACTAGAGTTATTTACCGCAAAACTGCCCGAAGTGGCTCCAGTATGGAATTATCCATTATTGGGTTATGATACGGAAACCAATATTTTAAGCGGTGTTTTAGCCGGTATGGGCTTTGAAATTGAAGGTTTTATAAGCGCGACTGAGGCTAAATACAGCAACTTTAACGTGGTATTAACCGGTGGAAATACAGAACATTTTGCCCAACGGGTTAAAAAAAGGATATTTGCCGACCAAAATTTTTTATTCAAAGGCTTATATGCACTCAGTGAAATCAACAATACTTAAATATTTTTCCTTAATGCTACTTGCTTTTAGCTTGCAGCTAACCGCTTTTTCTCAGGAAAACTCCCCTTATTCTAGATATGGATTGGGCGATCTGGTACCCAACCAGAATATTACCAGCAGAGCAATGGGAGGCATCAGTGCCGGTTTTTATGATTTACAAGGTATTCAGAGTATCAATTTTACCAACCCAGCCACTTTAGGAAGTATTTCTTTCACCATGCTGGATATTGGTGCCGAAGCAGATATACATACTTTAAAAAGCATCATTCCTGCTAAAAAATATACACAATCAAATTCCTTGTTTTCCTATTTACAGGCCGCATTTCCAATTGCTTCTCAAAAAATGTTGAAGAAGGGTACTAACTGGGGATTTGGCTTTGGAATTAAGCCTGTTTCGCGCATTGACTATAAAATAGAAAAACGCAGCAGGTTGAGTACTATCGATAGTTTATATACACAGTATGAAGGAACAGGTGGTTTAAATCAGGCTTATTTAGGTACGGGTATATCTTTCAACCTTAATAAAAATAAAGCCAGTTTGAAAGTAAACCGCTTGAGTTTGGGCTTGCAATTTGGTTATATGTTTGGTAGCAAAGACTTTAGCACCAAGCTTACGTTTATTAATGATAGTGTTAATTATTATCGTTCTAATTCTGAAACGAAATCAAATTTTGGGGGTGTATTTGCGCATGCTGGTATACAATATGAAACATCTTTGAAAAATGGCGGGATGTTGAGAATAGGAGCGAATGGCAACCTGCAACAAAAATTGAATGCCAAGCAGGATATCATCAGAGAAACTTTTCAGTTTGATGCCAATGGCAATACTTACAGAATAGATAGTGTGTATGATCAAAAAAATGTAAAAGGTACGGTTGAATATCCTTCTACTTATTCTCTTGGCTTTACATACAGTGATCGTCATTGGTTATTTGGTGCCGATTATGAAACCAGTAATTGGGCCAGTTATAAATACTATGGTGCGACTGAACAACTGCGCAATGCTTGGACCATTCGTGGTGGTGCACAATATTTTCCTGCTAAGGACAATACCCCTGCAAAAAAATACTTCAGTTTTGTAAAATACCGCATGGGCTTCTATTATGGTCCCGATTATGTGCAGTTAAATAACAATAACAGACCACAGTATGCATTTACACTGGGTACCGGAATGCCACTCACTTCTTTGCGTCGCAATAGTTATAATATGGAATATGTTACCCTTAATACGGCTTTAGAGGTTGGTGCTAGGGGCAATAAACAAACCAATGTAAAAGAAGGTTTAGTTCGTTTTAGTATTGGTGTTTCCATGAATGCACGCTGGTTTAGAAAAATAAAATATGATTAATACTGCATCAGTATTTTTCAGCTGACAATATTTACCGGCAATTATTTTTATGACCCATTCCATACAGCTCACTTTGTTACGGAATTCCTTTATAGGGGTAATGATGGGCTTTCTATTTATTTCATGTGAAAATACAGATGCTGAATTAAAGGCATTAAACTCTAGGGCGCTTAGGGTGGAGGAGGCAAAAGTGGTTGATGTCAATTATACCATTGGAGGAAAGATAAAGGCCAAATTAACAGCACCGATTATGCTCAGGGTACAGGATAGCTTGTCCTATGTAGAGTTTCCCAAGACCATGCATGTAGATTTTTACGGGGATGCTGGTAAATTGGAAAGTAAACTGGATGCTCGGTATGGCAAATACTATGAAGCACAGAGCAAGGTTTTTTTAAAAGATAGCGTTCGTGTTATCAATGTAAAAGGAGATACCCTCTATTGTGATGAGCTATGGTGGGACAGAATGCGCACAGGCACTGAATTCTACACCGAAAAACCAGTTCGTATCCGAACACCCATTCAAATACTCAATGGCATTGGCATGGAGGCGCGTCAAGATTTTAAAGAATGGCATATCATTCAATCCACTGGTATCATCAAAGTGCCTGCCGCAGAGTTTCCTGATCAATAAATCATCAATTTTCCTGAATACGTAATTAAAGATTTCAGTGAATTGAATGCATGGTATAACTTGCAGCCTCATTAAATAATGTTTATGGAATATCGTCATTTAGGTAAATCGGGTTTACAAGTGAGTGTTTTATCCTTCGGAAGTTGGGTAAGCTTTAGTAAACAAATCAATGATAAAGTGGCAGATGAACTCATGGGCATTGCCTATGAACAAGGCATCAATTTTTTTGATAATGCAGAAGTGTATGCATTGGGTGAGAGTGAAAAGATGATGGGTCGTGTATTGAAAAAGAAAAAATGGGACAGAACTTCTTATACAGTATCCTCCAAAGTTTATTTTGGATGGAGGGGTAAAGAGAATAAGCCCAATCAAACAGGTCTTAGTCGCAAGCATATCATGGAAGCCTGTGAAGAAGCTTTGGTAAGATTACAAGTAGACTATATCGATCTTTTTTTCTGTCATCGCCCAGATAAATCAACTCCCATTGCCGAAACAGTATGGGCCATGAATCATCTTATTCAGCAAGGAAAAATTTTGTACTGGGGAACCAGTGAATGGAGTGGTGTTGAAATCATGGAAGCACATCGAGTAGCTGAACAATACAAATTAATTGGTCCCACAATGGAACAACCACAATATAATTTGTTTGAAAGAAATAAAGTAGAGAATGAGTTTGCTCAAATATATAAAAACCAAGGTTTAGGAACGACTATCTGGAGTCCACTTGCTTCTGGATTATTATCTGGCAAATACAATGACGGCATTCCCAAAAACAGTCGTTTTGCTTTAGAAGGATTTGGCTGGCTCAAGGACAGATGGGTGCTCGATGATAAAATGAAAAAGGTTAAAAAATTAGCTGAATTAGCTGCCAAACTGGGTGTGAGCACGGCTGCCTTAAGTATTGCATGGTGTATCAAAAATCCCAATGTAACAACGGCTATTTTGGGAGCTACTAAAAAACAACAATTGGTAGAAAATTTAAAATCATTGGAGGTGCTTCCTTTGTTGGACGAAACGGTAATGGAAAAGATAGAGAGTATTATGAAAACAAAACCCGTTTTTCCGGAATTTTAAGATGAAACAAGCAGTGGTATATGGAATTCCCAATTGTGATACGGTGAAAAAAGCCCTCAATTGGTTAAAAGCACATAATGTAGAACTGTTATTTCATGATTATAAAAAAGAAGGCATCAGCAAAGACAAATTGAATGCTTGGTGTGAGGAAGCTGGTTGGGAAACGGTTATGAATAAACGCAGTAGTACCTGGCGGGCATTGTCGGCAAAAGAGCAGGCGGCAATTTATGGATCTGTAGAGGCGATACAGCTGATGATAAACAACAATAGTATTATCAAAAGGCCAGTTATAGAATATAAAAAGCAGCTATTGATAGGATTCGATGAAGCCCAGTATAAAAAAATATTTTCTTGAATAATTAATTTAAAGAAGTCTATTTATTAAAAATTAAAATATAAACATGAAACGCAATGCAACTGCCGTTTGGAACGGCTCCGGAAAGGAAGGCAATGGTCACCTTACCACACAAAGTACTGTTTTAACAGCTACACAATATTCATTTAGCTCACGTTTTGAGAATGGTATTGGTACCAATCCCGAGGAATTGGTAGCAGCAGCGCACGCAGGTTGCTTTAGTATGAAACTGAGTTTTATTTTGGGTGCTGCCGGGTTTACTCCTGATCGCATCGAAACAAAAGCAGTGATTAATTTGGAAGAGGGAAGCATCACCAATTCGCATTTAATTATTTCAGCTACTGTACCAGGTATTGATGCTGCAGGATTTGAAGCAGCAGTAGTGGATGCAGCAGCTAATTGTCCTATATCAAAATTGTACAATTGTTCTATTACACACGAAGCTGTATTGGCTTAATTGTATAAAATAATTCAGCGGTGAATCCTTATCATTTTGGGATTCACCGCTTTTTTTTGATTAGATTTGATAAAACAATTCACATGTCATTCAAAGGGAAAACAGTACTCATCACCGGCGCAAGTCGCGGTATTGGTAAAGCCATCGGACTTAAATTAGCCAGTGAAGGTGCGAATATTGTAATCGCTAGTAAAAGTGTAGAAGAAAATCCAAAGCTCGGAGGTACCATTTATACAGCTGCAGCTGAAATGGAAGCGGCAGGTGGTAAAGCCCTGGCTGTACAATGTGATATTCGTTTTGAAGATCAGGTACAGGAAGTAATTGATAAAGCAGTGGCTAGTTTTGGCGGCATTGATATCCTGGTGAATAATGCATCTGCTATTAATTTAAGCCCGACAGAACAAATGGATCCCAAGCGATATGATTTAATGTATGATATCAATGTACGGGGAACCTTTTTTGTTAGCAAGGCCTGTATTCCTTTTTTGAAAAAATCGGAGAACGCCCATATACTTACTTTATCACCTCCAATCAATATGGACCTAAAATGGTTTAGCAATCACCTCGCCTATACCATCAGTAAATACAATATGAGTATGATGGCCTTGGGCTTGAGTGTTGAATTAAAAAAATACCGCATTGCTGCTAATGCATTATGGCCCCGAACAACCATTGCAACTGCTGCAGTCAATAATTTATTGGGTGGAGAAATGTTAATGAAAATGAGTAGAACTCCTGCCATCATTGCTGATGCTGCTTATTATATTTTATCCAAACCCGCTGCTGAATGCACTGGTAATACATTTATTGATGAAAATGTGTTGGCAGCAGAAGGCATTACCGATTTGGCACCCTATTCTGTGGTGCCGGGTGCCAATCTCTACAACGATTTATTTGTTTAAGCAAGATTGTTAAGGAAAACTTAAGAAAATTTTTCTTTGATGAGTGGTAACTTATTCCACCTAATGTACGTTTAATTTCGTACTGCAATATGACGCCATGCATATTGCTTCACTTGACCAAAAAGTATAGCCATGAACAAAAAATTAGCAGGAATGCTAGCAGTATTCCTATTGTGTCAATCGTATGCGTTCTCGCAGATTCCACAAAAGCATTTAAATGCAAAAAAAATAACTGCTGCCATTAAAATAGATGGACAGTTGGATGAAGAAGATTGGAAGACTGCTCCTGTAGCCAATCAGTTTACAACATTAAGACCTGCACCTTTTATTCCTGAAAACCCTGCTAATGCTAGCTCTATTTATTTTCTATATGACAATACCGGACTTTATATCGGTGGTAATCTAAAAGAGCAAACAAAGGATAGTATTGCTGCCGAGCTCATTGGCAGAGATGGTTTTGGTAACAATGATTTTGTCGGAATTATTTTTGATACCTATCAGGATAAGCTCAACGCTTTTGAATATTTTGTAACTCCTTTAGGGGAACAAATGGATGCGAAATTTGCACCCAATATGAATGGTAATTCCGAAGATTTTGGTTGGAACAGTGTTTGGCAAAGTGCTTCCAAAATCAATAATGATGGTTGGAGTTTTGAAATGTTCTTACCTTATTCAGCTATTCGTTTTGGAAAAAAGTCCATACAGGATTGGGGTTTAAATATTGTACGTCGTCGGCAAAAATCTGGTGAGCAATTATTCTGGCAATCTATTGATCCCAATGTAAATGGATTTCTAACACAGGAAGGCGTATTGAACGGACTAGAAAACATAAAGCCGCCTATGCGTTTACAATTGTCTCCTTATTTTTCTACCTATGCCAATCACTATCCCTATAATCAATCAGATATTAAAAACACCAATACCCTTGTTAATGGGGGAATGGATGTTAAATATGGGATTAATCAGGCCTTTACCCTCGACATGACACTGATACCAGATTTTGGTCAGGTGGTTAGTGATAATAGAGTATTGAACCTTTCTCCATTTGAAGTCAAGTTCGATGAAAATCGTTCATTCTTTACCGAGGGTACCGAACTATTTGGAAAAGGAGATTTATTTTATAGCCGCCGTATTGGCAATTCTGCACCCATTCATTATTATGACGCCTATAGTCAAACTAACAGTAATGAACAAGTGATAAAAAACCCCACTCAAAGCAAGTTAATTAATGCCACTAAGATAAGTGGTCGTACCCAAAGCGGGTTGGGCATCGGTATCTTGAATGCCATTACCAAACCACAGCATGCTATTATAGAAGGCA
The DNA here is from genome assembly GCA_943367825.1 of Chitinophaga pinensis. Lineage (GTDB taxonomy): Bacteria > Bacteroidota > Bacteroidia > Chitinophagales > Chitinophagaceae > Ferruginibacter > Ferruginibacter pinensis_J. Next base: position 85,059 of record CALRKF020000001.1, on the reverse strand, counting down.
ACGAAAAAGGGCAAAGATTCTTTGAAACTGACCCTTTGACCAATTACAATGTTTTAGTGCTCAATCAATCATTAAAACATAATAGTAGTGTGTCGTTCGTAAATACCAATGTATTAAGAAGTGGGCATGATTACGATGCAAATGTAAGTGCCTTGCTTTTTGACTTAAATGATAAAAAGAACAAGTGGAATATTGGCGGCGGTATCAACCGAAGTGCTTTATACAATAAAGGCGGTAAAAATATTTTCGGCTATGCACATAGCTTGTATTTTGGTAAGACCAGCGGCCGCTTCAATTTTAATGTATGGCAAGAATTGAGTGACGATAAATATGATAAGAGCGACATGGGCTATTTTACCAATAATAACACCATGGATCAGGGAATTTGGATGGGCTATAATTGGAGTAAGCCAAGGGGCTGGTACAATCAACTGCGCATTAATACCAATTGGTGGTATAGTAGGTTGGTAACGCCCATCGATATCGTAAAAGGCAGCGATCGCATGTACCAAGGAGCAGGAGGCAATTTTCGCCTGAATGCACAAACGAAAAAACTCTGGTGGGTGGGAATGAATATCAATGGAGGTTTCTCCCGGAATGATTTTTATGAGCCAAGGGTAACGGGTAGGGTTTTTCAAAACAAAGGCAATATTAATCTCAATGCTTTCTGGCAAAGCAATGAAGCCAAAAAACTATCCTGGGGAGGAAATTTATTTACTGGTATTGGCGGTGTATTTACGCGCAAAAGCCTTGGCCTAGGGTTGAATGGCAAACTGCGTTTCTCAAGTAAATTTTCTATCGATCATAGTATAAATGTAGAGGGACATTCGAATCAATCGGGATGGGCTGCTACTAAGTACTCAGGCTTAGGGGCCATATCTGATACGATTATTTTTTCAAGACGAGATTTAATTACAACTGAAAATATTTTTAATATGAAGTACAGTTTCAATAATAAAATGGGACTTACTTTAAGAGTACGTCATTATTGGAGCAAGGTTACACCCCAACAGTTTTATGAGTTGAATAAATTTGGGAACCTCACAAGTCCTACTACTCCCTTTACTGGTAATGTGAATCAAAACTATAATTTCTTCAGCGCTGATATGGTATATACCTGGCAGTTTGCACAGGGTAGTTTTATTAATATAGTCTGGAAGGATATGGCAGAATCTTTCAATAGGGATATCGCCCCCGGATATTTCAAAAATTTAAGTAATACCACTGCTGGTCCTCAAAATAATAGTATTTCACTAAGGGTGATTTATTTTATAGATTATATGACGGTGAAAAATAAATGGAAGAAAAGAGCTGTTTAGCCAATTCAATTTGAGCAAAGCCCTCCTTATTTATTCGAATAAGCGGGGCTTCGCTTTTGGGGCTGTTTATTGGGATTCCACCATTTTAGATTTTTTGCTTATTTTGTGTCTCTAAAAATATTGCATGAAAAAATTATCAACTATTGTTTTAGTAATTGCAGCAGCAATGATATTCAATGCCTGTAAAAAATCAGGATCTTCTTCAGGAGGATCCACCCCAACGCCTGCCACACCCAAATACACCAAGAAAGTGTTGGTAGAAGATGTTACTGGTACCTGGTGTGGTTGGTGCCCGCTAATGGCGTATGCACTTGAACAAAAAGCTGCTACTACACCCAATTTGATCGCAGTGGGTTTACACGATAAAGCTGGAACAACGGATATCTATCACTCCCCATATAGTACCACTATCAGAAGTAATTTTAGTATCAATGCATTTCCAACGGCCTTGGTCAATCGTAAAACCAAGGCAGATGATACCAATGTAAGTTCATTTATTGATGCCAACCTGGGTGGTAAAACAACAGCCGGATTACAAATTGAATCAACAATTGGTGTTAATACAATTGCAGTAAAATGCTCTGTAGGGTTTAGTGATAATTTTTCTACTTCTTCCATGAAATTGGTGTGTTTTCTGGTAGAAGATCAATTGGTATCTCCGCAGGCTAATTATTTAAGTGGAAATGGTTCTTATGCAGGGCATCCTTATTATACAAAACCTAATCCAATTCCCAATTTTGTACATCACAATGTATTAAGAGAAGTGGGCAATGGATCACCTATGGGCGAACCAATACCAGCATCACAAACAGTAAGAGATGCTGTTTATGTAAATAATTATACGATGAATATTACCGGATACAATACAGCTAATTTATATGTAGTGTCATTTGTATTACAAGGTACCGATTGCATCAATGTACAGATTGCAAAAGCTGGTGTTACAAAAGCATTTGATTAATTAGTAAAAAATAAAAGCAAAGAGCCATGCATATTGCATGGCTCTTTGTATAACTGACAGTAGCTCTTTTGTTGTCCTAAAAATTATAGGCAAGGGTTCCGGTGAATCCTAAATAGGTAGGAACAAAGCGACAAACACCTCCTACACAAACCAATCCACCTCTTTGCTTTGCATAACTAAGCGATAATCTAAATGAATTATGGTTATAGGAAGTTCCGATATTGAAGTAATTTATTTTTTTGCTTTGGTAATTACTAAGGTTGGAAGCATAAAAACTAAGTCCATTGCTAAAACTATATTCAGCTAATAAGGCGTACCAATTTTTTTCATCATCCTTAGTAAACAAATGCTGTATCTCTGTTCTAAGGGATTGTTCTTCTTTTATTTTAAAGAGAAAATCTGCAATTAGGATATTAGCATCTACGGTTCCATATGGACCACCTTGCAATGCAGCTTTATTATAAAACAAATGTTGATAGGTAAAACTTCCTTTTAATTTGGCTGTCCATCTTTTTTCAAAATTTATATTGATATCCCGGAAATATTTTTGTTTGCCAACCGCTAATGCTTTGCTGCTAAAACCTTGGTTGCCTGAAAGGCGTGTGGTATCAAGCGCATTATAAAGAGATGCATTAAAAATAAGTTTAGCACCGTACTGCCCACCTATAGGACTGTTTTTAGCAAAATGATAGTTGATATCCAATTGCCCCCCGATTTCCTGCAACCATTGTGTACTGTGCGGATATATATTGGAAACCATGTAAGCATGTTGTTTGGTTAGTGCAGGCAAATAATTTAAAGAGGCTACAGATTCTGTAGAAGCATAATCCGATTTGAAATCCATATTTTCTAGCCTCCTCAAACTAAGGTTAACACCCCATCCTTTTGCACTGCTATAAGATTGATTTAGCAGAAAGGCAGCACCCTTTTTGTAAATGTATTTGTTTTGAAAATCTGGCTCAATCGATTTAGTAGCGTATTCGGCACTGGCACTATAATTATTTTTACTAAAATTAATCCTTGCTGCCAGGGCTGTAATATTACCCGGAAAATTGGGTAGTGGTACTGATACTTCCTGCTTCTTGTATACGTAAGAACCGCCGATATTTAAATGTGTTTGGTTTTTATCTTTTTGAATATCTACCAGATCAATCTCCGCATCAGCACCAGCAATGAGTCGGGCAGGGGAGAGGTCCATGAAATTGCGTTGTCTTCCTGCAAATGCTTTTATGCGTATTGCCTTAACCGGTATTAATTTAAGGTGTCCTCCCAGAATGGTATTGTCAATGCCCAATTGCCTTTCTTCATAGGCGCGAAATACAAGTCCTGCTCCAAATTGATCATAGAATGTGCCAGCAGTGATTTCGGCATATTTAGATTTATACCTGATAAATCCATGTACCAATTGATTGCCATCATAACCTGTTGGATAGCCTTGCAATACTGGGTTATATCCTTCCAATTGAATACCTGCTTCCAGGTGTTGGTATTGATAATTCAAGTTGAGATAAGTATTCGAAGCAAATCTTTTTTCAGGCAATAGGATGCCTGATTTTTTATGCTCAAAATAATATTGGTTATTGGATTCAATACCACCTGAGAAATGACTGAATGCATACCAAGGTTTATTATTTTGGGCAGCAGCATATTGTTGTATAAAAAACAAAATAAGCGGCAGGATGAGTTTTTTAAGCATAGCGTATTAGCGGGAGGATTGTTTTTTCAGAAATTTCTTTAACTCATTTTCACTACCTGGGGTATAGCCAGAGTGGCGTTTTACAATTTCCCCTTTTTTATTGATGATAATGGTATAGGGAACAGTATTGATATTCAGCGAACGCTTGAAGTCTTGGTTAACATCCAGGTAGGTGGTAAAAGGCCAATCCCTTCCATTCAAAATTCCTTTTACACCATTGAGCGTACGGCTATCATCAATGGCAATAGCGATGATACTACTATGCGTAGTCTTTTTCCAGTTCTCATAATCTTCTGCCAACGCATCTAGTTCCTGCATACAGGGTTTGCACCAGGTGGCCCAAAAACTGATGACCACATATTGGCTACTGTCGATTAATTGATTGGTGCTGATTTCCTGCCCTTCCAGTGTTTTGAGGGTAGTCTTGGGTAATTGACCCTGTGCAAAGGCAGTCTGCCCAAAAAGCAAGGCAATGATGGTAGAGTAGATAATTTTCTTCATGCTAATTGAATTCAGCAATAAAAGTACTGAATAAAATAAAGCGACGAAACCTTAGTGTGTGATTGTAGGAAGGAACGGTTATTAAAGCTAAATACTAACAATCCTGTTCTTTATGGCATACATCACCAATCCTACCCTTGTTTTTAAATTTAATTTTTCGAATAGGGTATCCCGATAGCCGTCGATGGTACGGGGACTAACAAACATTTTATCGGCAATTTCTTTATAGGTAAGTTCGGTGCAGGCATATTTTAAAAATTCTGTTTCCCTTTCATTGAGGTGTACCAGGGTATGTACATCACTTCCTTCGTCGTCCATCTTATTGATGGCATTGATTAGTTTACCACTAACCAGGTCGCTATAGTAATAACCTTTATTCAAAATAGATTCAATGGCATTTTTTAATTCTATTGGTTCACTGTCTTTTAGTATATAACCTTTGGCACCGGCCTTCAGCATTTTGATGATACTGTTTTCATGATCATACATGCTCAATGCCAATACTTTTATTTCGGGGTATTGTTCTTTGAGCCATTGGGTGGTTTCGTATCCATCCATGGTTGGCATATTGATGTCCATGAGCACCATCTCGGGCAACTCTTTTTGATTTATTTTTTTTTGAAGCTCCTGTCCGTTATCTGCTTCAAATAATACGGTATGACCCAGACTTTTTACCAGTTGTGCAAGTCCGTTTCTTAACAGGGAGTGATCATCAATAAGTGCAATAGTAGCCATGTTCAACAATTTATTTAGGAGAGAGGTAATTCAATGTTGATTTTTGTTCCTTCGCCGGGTAGTGATTGAATAGTTAAATAGGCACCAATTAACTGTGCCCTGTTTTGCATGCTTTTCAAACCCAGACCGGTTGTAGCAGGCGATGTATTATTGGTATCGAAGCCAACACCGTTATCACTGATGGTTAGCAGCAATTGTTTGGCCTGGTATTCTATTATTATACCAATGGTTTTGGCGCGACTGTATTTAATAGCATTGTTCATGGCTTCCTGTACAATGCGGAAGAGTACCATTTCTTTTTGCGGTAAAATTTTGTAAGGCTGACCAGTTGATTTTAGTTCGGTGATGAATTGACCGGTGTTTTGTAAAATTTTGAGTTCATTGGCAATGGCCTCTTGTAGTCCAAGGTCGGCAATTTTGTCACCATGCATGCTTCTGCTCAGGTCGCGAAGGTCGTTGATGGCCTTGCTTACCAGCATTTTGGTATCCTGTAGTTTTTCGTGCTCACCTGGTTGCAATGTATTCAAGTTTAGTTTAGCCAGGCTAAGCACCTGCCCTATATTATCATGTATTTCCTGACTAATGGTAGTAAGGGTTTGCTCCTGAATTTCTATTTGGGTTTGGAGGAGTTCTTGTTGGTATTTTGATTTAATTAAAAGATTTTCCTTAATTCTTTTGCGATAACGTACAATAAACGCCAGTAGAAAAAAGAATACTAACAAAAGAAATACCAGTAATATGTAAAAGCTACCATTAATTGTCATGTTGGTGCTTTAGTGAAGTACTGAAATAGGATTGAAGTAGTATTGCGAATAAGAGTAGTGTATAATAGCTATAATTAGAGGAATAGTTGATTATTCTTAATGTGCCGATACTGATTTTATTTGACAAAGTAAATTGGTGAAAACTAAAAAACAAGAATGAAATCAGGTAAAACCATATTACCGAAAGGCTAATAATGAAAATGGGATCCTTGAAAATATTTTCTTGTGTTGGGGTATCTAATTTTTCAAAAAAAAGTAAAATGCCAAAACAAATGAAAATGATAGATTGGATGGAAAGGAAAGTATCTGGAAATTTATATAAGCCTGTTAAGAATATAGAATCAACGAAAGCATACAATATCAATACGATGCTTACTACAAATACAGCATTTTTCTTTATTGTAGTTCCAAGAGTGTTATAAAAAAACACACCCCAAATCACACACTGAATAGGGTTTAAAAAATGATAGACCGGATTGCTGTTCTTAAAGTAATAGGCGAGTATGCGGGAGGTTAGTTCACTAATAAATGTAATTATCAATAATAGCGATAGCGGTTTAATTTTAGCCATTGATTTTAATTTCAGAAGACTGAATATTGAACCGGCAGCTATTATTAATAAGTAAATGATAAAACCTATTGAAAACATTTGATTGTATTTATATTATTGCCAATTATTAGGGCAAACAGTTGGACAAGGATCTAGGTGGTCATGATTAATATTCTGCCCAGCAGGAAGTGACCTGGTTTGTATTATGTCATTATTACTGTTCATGGGTAACACCATGAATGTATAATCTCCATTATCTTTTTTCCCCAATCTGAAATAGAGCTGAGCGCAAGACGCATTGTTTTTCATTTGACTGAAGCTAGTGGCATTTAGTTTAAAACCTTTATAATTCAATCCACCTCCTGGTTGGGTAAGGATTGGATTTCTATCATAATTTGCCGCGTATTTAGTTATGGTATCCCAGGGCACTGCTTCGGATTGCATCGTTTTTAAGCTGGGGTCTACAAAACTTACTTGTTTTGCACCTGTATCAAGTTGATATTTTTCATATACTAGTTTGGCAAAATCTACGGAATCTTTTTTTGTTTTAAAACAATCATTAACGGTATTGTTTTCTTGTACTCCACAAGCAGAAAAAAAAGTAATAAGCAATAATGTTGTGCCAAGTAATGCTGGCTTTTGAAAAATTTTCATGTTAAAATGGTTTTGGTTTAATGATTATAGATACTCAAAGTTGTCCCTAAAATATAAAGGGCTTCTACGTTGTTTAACTGAATTAAAACCGTGAAAACACCCCATACATCAGGATAAGACAAATTTATATTTGTTTATTATTTAAACTAAAATTGAAAATATGAAAAAAATTAGATTATTATCATTCTTATTGTTTTTTATAAAAGTAGGCTATGCGCAAATATCTTTTAATACCTATCGTGCCGATGAGCCTGATTTAAAAAATACTGTATTAATTTATAAAAAGGTCACACCGGTAGCTCCAAAGAGTCGAATAATTGCAGATACATTGCGCAAACAACTTCAAAGAGAGGTTGATAGTTTAAAAGATGTATATAATCAACTTCGACTACAATATTTAAGTGATTCTGGGACATCGTCTGATAGAGATACTATTATTGCTCGATATAATAAATTGCAGGACAGTGTCATAAAAATCAGGATTAAGAAAATGAAAGCCATTGAATACTGGGATAAATATTATAAGAATGACGATAGAAGATTTTTTCCTGCGTATTATAGCGGCCAGGCAATTCAATTTTTTGAGGGGGATACCATTCAAGTGAATTTATTTCAAAATAATTTGATTAATTATAATCCGGATACAAAAAAAATGATTTTATATACAGAGGCAGTAAATGATTATTTAGGCCCTTTAAGAGTAGGAATAGGTTTTCAAGTTAACAGCGAAACCAAAGTTGATTCTCTAAGTACCAAGGATTCTACCAGAAAATTATTAAAAAAGGCAGATTTGCTATCGGCTATACAAAATGGAGGAGGAAATTTTTCCCTTAATTTCAAATTTCCATTTATCAAATGCAAAGATCCTGATGCGCTGATACAATCCAAATTTTATTTATATGCTAATACAGGATTTTCAATGCCCTTTTTGAATAAAGTAACCGACCAGTTTATTTTTAATTATGATTACGGAATAGAGGGTGTTTTTTATATTAAGGGGTTCAATAAAAAAATTACTTTTTTTTCACAATTAAAGGCAGCTGCGTTTAATGGAAATTCAGCCTATAAAAACATTATTAAGGATGCCAATAAGGATGATCCAAGTTCTTTTGGATTATTTCAATCATCATTTGGGATTGATTTCATGGATGGCTACAGGTTTAGAGTGGATCTTTATTCAGGTAATCAATTCGTGAAAAATAATTTTCCTGCTTCTGTAACATTCATGATTCGACCAAGCGCAAATAAGAGCAAGTAAAACTAGAGGGGCTTTTGCCCCTTTTTTAAAATTTTGAATCTCCGTTATTTCACCCTCCCCATTCTCCGTTATTTCACGCTAAGATTGCCTGATGCAATACTCCATCTTTGTCCTGTTCTTTTAATGCAAGTTCAGCCTACATGTTTATCACCAACCCGCTTTCCCTTCTACAATTCCTTATCATTTTAAACCCACTAATATGCAAAAGTATTTACTAGTATTTTTTATTTCTCTGGTAGCAATCAGCTCCAATGCTCAACCAACTGCCGGCCTGATGGCTTATTGGCCCATGAATGGCAATTTTACCGACGCTGGTCCCAATGCTATTACCGTAACCAATAATGGAGCTACTGCCACCACTAATATCAGCGGCAATGCTAATGGCGCGATGTTATTTACTAACCCCACAGCCACCCCCAGCCAGTTTGCCAGACACAACATCAATGCTAATTTGAATTTTAGTGCCACCCAGGATTTTAGTGTGGATTTCTCATTCTTTTTAACCAGTCCCTATGTTCATACCTGCGGCCTCTACGATAATCAGATTAACTATGGTGGTTATGGTATGTGGGTTTGGAATCCCTCGGGCCCACATCAAATTCAATTTAATTTTAAAAATGCAAGTCTCGCTTCTACCTTGGGTGCAGTAACTCTCAATACCTGGTACCATATCTGTTGTCTTCGATCAGCAGGTACATTAAAAATTTATATCAATGGGGTATTGAATGCTTCTGGTCCGGAAGGAACAACAACTCCTGCCTATAATTTCCCTGGAAGAATAGGTTCTATGTTTTATAATGCCCAAACGCCTGCTGAATACAATCCTATGCACGGCAAACTGGATGAATTCCGAATTTATAATCGCGCACTAACGGTAGTGGAAATACAACAACTTTCCAGTGCCGCCTTGCCAGTAAAACTAAGTCAGTTTACAGCTTCTTATAATAATGGAAAGGCCTTGCTGAATTGGCAAACAGCCTTTGAACAAAATAGTAAACATTTTATCATTCAAAGAAGTGTGGATGGGGTCAACTTCAGTAACCTGTCCACTGTTGCCGCTGCTGGCAATGCAGCTACTACAAAAAATTATAATTACAACGATAGTTCATTAGCAAATCTGTCAGCGAATAAAAAAATATTTTACCGTTTACAGTCGGTTGATTTGGATGGCCAATTTTCATTGAGTAAAATAATATGGATAAATCGGGATGCCCTTCCTTTTGAATTAAATATTTCTCCCAATCCGGCGAAAGATATATTATCGCTTAATATGGGACAAGCATTGTCTGGCAAAGGGCGCCTATCCATACAAGATGTGCAGGGAAAAACCTGGTATCAACGGGAGATGCTGCCGATACAGGCCATACCACAATTATCCATTAATATATCAGCGCTTCCATCCGGCACTTATTTCCTGCATTTGGTTTCTGAGCAGGGCAAGCTGACGAAGTCCTTTATTAAAAATTAAGTCAAGGGGTATTTTTTTTCATGCCGAAAGACAGCTCATCATAGAGCTGTTTTTCATTTTCCCAATCAGTAAAGATTGGCAACAGCATAAAAAAAATCTATCTTTGCAAAAATCATTCAAGCTGCAAGCTGCAGTTTCACCCACTTTCTAAAATCGCATTATGCTTCCTAAGTACAAACGAATTCTGCTCAAACTTTCCGGTGAATCATTGATGGGTAGTAAAACAAGTTTTGACCCCATTGACCCAACCATTATTGCACAGTATGCTGCCGATATCAAACAAATTACCGATATGGGTGTACAAGTGGCAGTAGTAATTGGTGGTGGAAATATTTATCGTGGAATGAATGAGGCAGAAAGCGGTATTGAAAGAGCACAGGGTGATTATATGGGGATGTTGGCAACTGTTATCAATGGTATGGCAGTACAAAGTGGATTGGAAAAAGCAGGTGTATACACCAGGTTGCAAAGCGCTATCAAGATGGAGCAAATTGCGGAACCCTATATTCGTAGAAGAGCCATGCGTCACTTAGAAAAAGGCAGGGTTGTGATTTTTGGTGCTGGCACCGGTAATCCCTATTTTACCACCGATACAGCTGGCTCTCTTCGCGCCATTGAAATAAAGGCCGATGTAATATTAAAAGGCACCAGGGTAGATGGTATTTATTCTGCCGATCCCGAAAAAGATCCCACCGCAACTAAATATGAAACCATTACATTCAATGAATGTTTTCAGAAAAATCTTAAAGTGATGGATATGACTGCCTTTACTTTATGCATGGAAAATAATTTACCCATCATTGTATTTGATATGAATAAGCCAGGCAATTTATTGAAAGTTGTAACAGGAGATAAAGTGGGCACGCTGGTCAGCAAATAATTAATAAGAGTAATAAAAAATAAAGCGGTCACGTAATTACGTGACCGCTTTTATGTATGAACAGGAAGCTTTATTAGAGCGTGCCCAAATAGGCTTTGATATCTGCCAAACCAGTTTTAATGGGCGTAATGGGAACCGACTGATTTGAATTACCGGTAACATTCAATCCACTATTGCTGATTTGTTTTCCGAGATAATAGTCATTTCCTTGTTTAGAAATTACCACAATTGTTATGGGTTTGCCAATGGGCACTTTGCCAGAAATAAATTTCTTAAGATTATGATCACCATACATAGCAACCACCGTCCGCATTTCATTAAATACTAAGAATACGGAGGTATTGGCATTGGTGAAATTTGGGGGTAGTTCGGTTTGTATCTTAACACGATTTGCACCCGTGGTATCATAAAAATAATCACAGTTTACCCAACGAAGGTTTCTGGAATACAATTGGTAAAACTGATTACCGGCAATTACTTGAGATGCAGTACCAGCAGTATCACTCGGCAGCCAATTGAATTGGTTGGGGTTGGACTCGTCTCCATAAAACACTTTCATTAAAGGAGAGGGTAGTGGGTCTGCAAATTTTACTTGTATATAGGTATTTGGTTTCAACTGCAATTCTTCACCATCCTTTTTCAATTTAATAAAAAAGGAACCACCACTTACCAATAGACGCTCATTACTGCTGGTAGGCCGGGCCATGCGAATCATATCACCTTTCTTTTTTAATAATAAAAGTTCAAGGTATACTTTGCCAGTTACTGCAAGTCCATTGGGTCGTTGGCAGCAGAATGGAGGAAAATTAATATTCAATCCTGATGCAGTAGAATTAACGGTTGCCAGATTTGCATTTACTTCAAAACTATCAATATAAGTTTCTAATAAAAGGTTGTTTTGTAAAACAGTGACTGGCATACCTGCAGTGATATTGGCTACCCAATTTGTATCCGGTCCGGTTACCTGCCCAGGATCTGGTATAAAAACATCCGAATCTTTTTGGCAGGCAGTAAACAATATACTGCTGCTTATAAAGAGAAGAAGGATGCTATTTTTAGTATTTATTTTCATTTTCTTTTCTACACTATTTAATAGATGCTTTGATAAATTATTTTGCTGCCTGCTATTTCAAATCAAGGCGTAAGCCCAATTTGATGCCGGCGGTATTGTATTTTTGTTTAAGGGTTAAATTGTCTTTATTCATCGAGGACAGGTTATGTCTGTAATAGGGTTCTGCCAAGAGATGTAAATTTTCGGTGATTTTATAATAAACAGATACGCCTGCAGTAAAGCCAATGCCAATATTTGTTTTAAATCCATAGGGGGAAGCACTGTTTTTGCCAGTCGTGATATTAACAGGGTTACCGGCGGCATCCAATACATCGCCTTTTTGCCAGCTATATAGATTTACCAATGCACCTGCATTGAAATTGGCGTGTAATTTTCCATTGCCCAACTCATAGCCTACCACTAATGGAACATCAATGGTTCTGTATTTATTATACGTTGTTTTGTAGCGTGTACCCGTTACCGTATAACTGCCCGTAGTATCGCCCTGCGCATTAATGATATAGGTAACTTGTACAATATTGCCTTGTACAAGGGTAAATTTTTCATTGATCTGGCTATAGTTAAGGCCGGTACGCAGGCTCATGCCATTATTGAATACACGTGTATAGCGAACGCCGGCACTGAAGGCAGAGGAGAATTTAGTACTGGCTTTTCTACTTTGTAAATAAGCACTATTGACTCCAGTATCGGAGAAGGACCGGAATCCCCTGTCGGGACTTCCATAAAATTCAATATAGGTTTTGTTACCAGCGGCATTTTCTTCAATAGTTGGACATCCGGGTAATACTACATTGGGCATTTTTCTTTCTTGCAATCCGGCAACATGGTGATGTAGCGTAGATGGATTATTCAATTCAAGATAAAGGCGTCCCATTGGACCAAAACCACTGAGTTTGTTTTCTGTTAATTCATTTGAGTCAAAATCATCGCTGGTTGCCCATTCGCTGCCATTAGGACTGCTTGTTTTAACCCTGGTACGGGAAAGGTTTTTTCGTACTCCTGAAAATAATGATGTGGCGCTGGACTTGTTGATACGAGAATCAGGTAAAGGTGAAGAAATACCAACTTGATCAACAGGAGCAGCAATGCCAGCATCATTATTTATGGGAGTAGTGTTGGCGGGGTTTTGCTTTGGTTCAGAAGGGTTGTTCGTATTGTTCGAAATTGCATTTTCAGTAGAAGCATTACCAGTTACAGTAGCGTTGCTGCGGGAATTTTGTAAGAGGAACCAAATACTGGTGCCAATGGTAAGTAATAATCCGGCAGCAATCATCAAATTGCGTGTATTCAATAGGGTTATCCAAAATCCTTTAGGCCTTCTTTCTCTCTTGGCCATAATATTATCCCAGATATGCGGGGGCACATCAGGTGAATATTGATGAAATTGTTTTTTTATGTGTTGGTCAAAATTACTCATACCGCCACTTTTTGTAATTGCATAATTTGTTTTTGTAGCATCGCTCTTGCTTTTACCAGTTGACTGCGACTCGTGCCTGGTTGAATATTCAGCATGTCTGCTATCTCTTCATGTTGAAATCCTTCCAGTACATAAAGGTTAAAAATGAGCCGGTAACCATCCGGTAAACTATTGATTAAATCCAAGAGGTCCTTTTCAGAAAGCTGACTATAGGCACTGGGTTCTAAAATAGTTTCATCCCTATCTTTTACTTCATATCCAACCACCTCTTTTTCATAGCGTCTCAAAGAATATTTTTTTAAGGCTGTATTCACCACAATTTTCCGAATCCATCCTTCAAAACTACCTTCAAATTTAAACTGATGCAGTTTATCAAATACCTTGATAAAAGCATCCTGCAAAATATCTTCCGCATCAGCACTATTGCGTGCATAGCGATTACACACACCCAGCATGCGGCCGGCGTACCGGTTATAGACCTCCCGTTGACAGGTGGCTTCTTCCCGTATGCATCCTCTTATGAGTTCATGTTCTGTCAATGGCCTTAGTTTACACCGGGGCTTGTTGGTAAAAAGATACCCCGACAAGCTATTACGCTGCCTAAACTCGCTTTATTGCCCAAAAGTTACGAAAACCAGTGGTTTTTCTTTATTTTACCCCGTTTTCAATAAGTATTTACCTCAATTATGTCTAAAAACGCTATTACTGATTCCAATATGGATCAATCTCAACAACAGTTATCTGCCATTAAAAGCCTGCAATTGCAATTGAAGGAAGCCAATGAATTGTTGGAAGTGAAGGAGGAGGAGTTGGAATTATTGCGTAAGCAACAGGATAAATGGAGGAATATGAAGAGCCAGTTGGACAGCAAAGAACTATATGAAATAACACAGCGGCAAAGCATAGACGAAGCACGGCAGCAGGCAATTGGTGCACAAAAGCGAGAGCAGGAAATGGCCGCAGAACTCGAGGATACACTTAGTATTTATGGAATGTATAGTCAATTACAGGAACGCTTTCAGTATACTAGCATCCAATTAGAAGATAGTTTGCAATTGATCGAAACATTGAAAAAAGAGAACAGTCGTTTGACTGCCATTGCAGAAAAAAATGGCCTACTTTTTAGCAGTATACAAATATTAGAAGAAGAGAATATGGACTTAAAAAATAGACTCCTGGATTTACAAAGTCCTGATTCTGTGTAGAAATAAAGGAAATTTAATTTGCAAAGCCCGTTTGAATGTTTTAATTTGTAAGCCTAAAACTTATTGTATATGAACATCATCGAAAGAGTAAAAAACATTTTGGTTACACCAAAAACCGAATGGAATGTAATTGCAGCTGAAGAGGGAACTTCTACTTCAGTATTGACCACCTATGTTTTGCCATTATCCCTTATTGGAGCCGGTGCTACATTGATTGGCTGGGGTTTAATTGGAAAATCTTATAGTTATGGACTATTTGGTGGCATAACTGTAAAAGGATGGGATATTGGAATAAAATACGGCATCATTTCATTGGTATCTGTATTGATTGGATATTTTGTTACCGCTTTTGTAGTAGATGCATTGGCACCCTCTTTTGGATCTGAAAAAAATCTCAATAAATCTGCACAATTAGTAGGTTATGCATTTACGCCTTCTTTGATTGGAGCAGTATTAAATATTTTCCCTTCTGTAGCATGGCTAGGTGGTTTGTTTGGTTTATACGGAATCTATCTGTGGTATCTTGGATTAGGTCCAGTGAAGAAAACACCAGATGATAAGAAGGTTGTTTATTTGGTAGTATCATTTATTGTATTGATAGTTGTTTACTTAGTAGTAGGACTTATCCTTGCTTCTGTTATGGGACTAGGAAGTATTGGATCTGCCAGCGTAACTATGTAATTTTAACTTAACATCATTATAAGAAGGGTTGCAGTAAATATTTATTGCAACCTTTTTTTATTTGCTCCAATTGATTCAATTTTGAAGAATAAATTATTTTATGCAAAGCATCGCTGATATCCGCAAAGACTATAAACTGGAAACCTTGCAGGAGGATCAAATGGCTGCAGATCCATTACAGCAATTTAAAGATTGGTGGGAGCAGGCCATTGCCAGCCAAATTGAGGAAGTGAATGCCATGACCTTGGCCACTACTTCTTTGGATGGCACAGCAGATGCAAGAACTGTTTTACTAAAGGCCTATGATGAAAAAGGCTTTGTGTTCTTTACCAATTATAATAGCGCTAAAAGTGCCTCATTGGATGCCAATCCCGGAGCATGCCTATTGTTTTTTTGGAAGGAACTCGAACGTCAGGTGCGCATCAATGGTATTGCAGAAAGAATTTCAATGAAAGAAAGCATCGATTATTTTGACTCAAGGCCAGAAGGCAGTAAGATAGGCGCTTGGGCCTCCCCTCAAAGTATGGTAGTTGCAGGTAAAGCCTTTTTAAAAGAAACTTTTGAATATTATGCCGAAAGATTCAAGCATGGAAAGATACCAAAGCCACCGCATTGGGGTGGATATAGGATCATACCACAACGAATAGAATTCTGGCAGGGAAGACCAAGTCGAATGCACGACCGTATTCTTTATACAAAAAAAGAAATCGGTTGGAAAATTGAAAGGCTGGCGCCTTAATGCAGAAAGGGTAATAATCAATAATTAATTATTGAATAATTATTGATTATTACATCCGTTATTAAGCTTTTTTCTTTGGTGCTGCTTTTTTTACCACTTTAGTTGGTCTTGATTTACCAAATGAGCCTTTAAAAATTTTACCTTTTTTTGTTTTTACATCTCCGCGTCCCATGATAATATATTTTTTGTGGGTTAAAGTTAGTTATAAAATTGAATGAATGGCCAATTGGATTTAAGATTGCTGATAAAAGTCCATGGCATGAAATATAAAAAAAGCAAGGCTGATAAGCGCCTTGCTTTTTTATACAATACAGTTGAAGTTACAGTTTAGCAGATAATTCTTTACCAGCTTTAAACTTAGCAACTTTTTTTGCTTTGATTTTGATAACAGCACCTGTTTGAGGATTGCGGCCATTACGAGCTGCTCTTTTTGATACAGAGAAAGTACCAAAACCAACCAATGTTACTTTACCACCACCTTTTAATGTTTTGGTAACTGCTTCTACAAAAGAATCTAAAGCAGCATTTGCCTGTGTTTTTGTTACTCCTGCATCATCAGCAAGCTTCGCGATTAATTCAGCTTTGTTCATAATTAAATGTTTAATTTTTTAGTGGGACAAATATAGTAGCATTTCCTTCCAGACAAAATTATTTTTTTCAAAAAAAAGTCTTAAGGAAAATAGCTGAAACATAGGGGAGACGGGCTTTTGAGCCCTGTTTCTAGTTTAATAAATTTAGTCCATAAAATTCCATAATTCGCTGAAACCCTTTGTGGTAAAGGATTTTAGTTGCTATATCGCTGAAAACCGCAATGGTAGTGGATTTGCGGGAATATACAAATGAATAAGATATAACAAAAACAAAATAAATCTTTTGCACAAATTAATTTATGGTGTGCATAACTGTTCGAAATGCAATGAATTGGTCGCCCCATTCTTGAAAAGCTTTTGCTCTCATAGTCGCAGCATATTTATCAATATACAAATTATACAGTGCTTTACTTTCGCTGTGATATTGAATAGTGTAGGTTAGTCCTTCTGTTTCGTCGGTCTCTAGTATTTGATGAATGACAGCATGTGTAAAACAGCCGGTTGCAACTATTTCGGGAATATGTACTGTTTTCAGCCAATGCAACCAATCTGCTGCAATTGCGTGCGAAACCTTGGTAGTAACATTATAGATAATCATACAATTGACGCTAAAAAAATTAAATATTATTGTTTGCTCAATTCAAGATAAATCGGACAATGATCACTGTGTTTTATATCGGGGAATATATCAGCCTCTTTTATTTGTTTTCTCAATGCTTCCGTTACAGTGATATAGTCTATTCGCCATCCTTTGTTATTTAATCTTACACTAGGGAATCGCTGACTCCACCAGCTATATCGCTGTGGTTCGGGATGCAGGAATCGAAAAGTATCAATCCATCCGCTTTCCAAAAAACTGGTCATCCATGCTCTTTCTTCAGGTAAAAAACCACTGCTGTTTTTATTTCCCTTTGGATCGTGAATATCTATTTCCTGGTGTGCAATATTATAATCCCCTACTAAAATTATTTTGGGATGCTTTTTTTTCAACTTAGTAAGGTATTTATGAAACTCATCGAGCCATTGGTATTTGAAGGCCTGCCGCTCTTCCCCACTGGTACCACTTGGAAAATAAGCATTGATTAACCGGATATCTCCAAAGTCAAGTTGTATTACCCTGCCTTCGCGGTCACTAGGTGCATGACCATGGCCGATTACTATTGCATCTGGTGCTTGTTTTGAAAAAACGGCCACTCCACTATAGCCTTTTTTTTCGGCACTGAACCAATGATGATGAAAACCCAGTGCTTCCAATTGTTTATAATCCACATCATCCTTATGTGCCTTTGTTTCCTGTAAACAAATGATATCAGCGGGATTGGTTTTGAGCCAATCGATAAAGCCTTTTTTAAATGCAGCCCGAATTCCATTTACATTATAAGAAATGATGCGCATATTTGATTTTTTATTATACTTGTAAAAATAACCATAAGCATGGAAAATAAACCCCTTGATGCACCTGCGCCTGAAAATAATACTGAAACCATTTTTACAGAAGCTGAATTTTCCAATGAAGGATACGATAAACATATCCGTCAAGCGCGGAATAGCATTTTTGCTGCTGCAATTATATTAGCAATCAACTTGATTATTTTAGCCGCCTCGGTATCTGATGCTTATGAATACCTCTGGTTAGATTTTTTAATTTGGGGAATATTTATTGCTGGTTTTATATTCTTAGGTTTCTGGACCAAAAAGAAGCCCTATTATGCCATCATTGGTGCTTTAATATTGTATGGATTATTTATTGCCCTCAATGCATGGATTGACCCCAGTACCATTATCAAGGGAATTATTATGAAAGTGGTAATTATTGTATTTTTAGTCAAGGGTATCAATGATGCGAAAGCTGCACAACAAATGCGCGATCAGTTACATTAATTGCCTTACTCTAAAATGGGTCTAAGCCATTTAGTGGCTTCCTCCAATGACATGTTTTTGCGTTTTGCATAATCCTGCAATTGATCCTGTTCTATTTTTCCTACACCAAAATATTTACTTTCGGGGTTTGCAAAATACCAACCACATACTGATGATGCAGGATACATCGCCAATGATTCAGTTAGGTGAATGCCCGTAGCAGATTCACCCCCAAGTAATTCAAATAGTTTATATTTTTCTGTATGATCGGGGCAAGCAGGATAACCTGGTGCGGGCCGAATGCCGGAATAGGCTTCTAGTATCAAGGCTTCCTTCGATAAATTTTCTTCCTTATCATATCCCCAATATTCCATCCTTGTTTTATGATGCAATAATTCTGCAAATGCTTCTGCTAATCGATCGGCCAATGCCTGCAGCATAATTTTAGAATAATCATCGTGCTGTGCTTCCAATTGTTGAATATGTTTTTCAATGCCTTGAATGGTTACTGAAAAAGCACCCAAATAATCTGTTGTTATTGCAGTACCTGCTGGAGCAATAAAATCTGCCAATGATAAATTGGGTTGGCCTTCGGCTTTTTTTATTTGTTGACGTAGGCACTCTAACTGAATACTATTATTATTGTTCGTTACTGTTATACTGTCGGCTCCAGATTGTATGGCAGGCCAAAATCCAACAACGCCTCTAGCACTTAGCCATTTTTCTGCAATTATTTTCTGCAATAAAGCTTTGGCATCTTCATATAAAACACTGGCTTCTTTTCCAATGATGCTATCAGTTAAAATTGCCGGAAACTTTCCATGCATTTCCCAGGCAATAAAAAATGGTTGCCAATCTATGTATTCAGCAATTTCCTTTAAATCATAATTGTCCCACACACGGGTGCCAGTAAAGGAAGGCACAACCGGTTGAAAATTTTCCCAATTGATCTTGGCCCCATTTTCTTTTGCAGCCGAGTAGGGCAGGAATTGTTTGCCAGATTTTTTATTGCCAAAATCAGTTTTTAGTTTATCGTATTCTGCTCTTAATGATTGAAGAAATGGTGCTTTTTGTTCTTTGCTCAATAAACTACCGGCTACGGTTACACTACGACTGGCATCTAGTACGTGAATAACGCCCGATTCATATTCAGGTGCAATTTTTACAGCTGTATGCATACGGCTGGTGGTGGCGCCTCCAATGAGTAGCGGTTGTTGCATGCCCCTGCGTTTCATTTCGTGTGCTACGTGTACCATCTCATCTAATGAGGGCGTAATCAATCCGCTTAGTCCAATGATATCTACGTTTTCCCTAATGGCTGTTTCCAAAATTTTTTCAGTAGGAACCATTACCCCTAAATCAATAATATCATAGCCATTACAGCCCAATACCACTCCTACAATGTTTTTACCAATATCATGAACATCCCCTTTTACTGTAGCCAATAATATTTTAGCTGCACCCGCCGCTTCTTCATTTATGGTGCCTGCAGCAGTATGTGCATTTTTTCTATCCAGTTTTTCTTGTTCAATAAACGGGGTAAGTACAGCCACTGCTTTTTTCATTACCCTTGCACTTTTTACAACTTGTGGTAAAAACATTTTACCCGCACCAAATAAATCACCCACAATATTCATTCCGTCCATTAAGGGCCCTTCAATTACATCCAAAGGTCTAGGGTATTGTTGCCGTGCTTCCTCTGTATCGGCATCTATATAATCGGTGATGCCATTTACCAATGAGTGCGCCAACCTTTTTTCTACGGGTTCTTTTCTCCAGCTTTCGTCTTTCACCACTACTTTGCCCTTTGCCTTCACTGTTTCAGCAAAGGCAATGAGTGCTTCAGTGGCTTCGTTGTTATCATTGTTTTTGTTTAAAATAACATCTTCACAAAGCTGTCTTAATGCGGGCTCTATTTCATCATATACTACTAATTGACCAGCATTTACAATGCCCATGTCCATGCCCGCTTGTATAGCGTAATACAGAAATACACTGTGCATGGCTTCTCTTACATGATCATTGCCTCTGAAAGAGAAAGACAAATTACTTACGCCACCACTTACTTTTGTGAGGGGCATCAATTTTTTTATTGCTCTGGTAGCTTCAATAAAATCTACGCCATAATTATTGTGTTCTTCCAGTCCTGTGGCAATGGCAAAGATATTGGGGTCGAATATGATGTCTTCAGGTGCATAGCCAACCTGTTCGGTTAGAATTTTATAAGCACGATGACAGATGGCTATTTTTCTTTCTTTGGTATCTGCCTGACCTTTTTCATCAAATGCCATTACGATAACAGCAGCACCATAACTTTTGCAAATAAAAGCCTGTTCAATAAATTTGGCTTCTCCTTCTTTAATGGAAATGGAATTGACAATACATTTCCCTTGCACACATTTGAGTCCGGCTTCAATGATTTCGAATTTGGAAGAATCGATCATGATAGGAATCTTGGCAATATCTGGTTCTGATTGTACCAGATTCAAAAAAGTTGTCATGGCCTGCACGCCATCCAGTAGGGCATCATCCATATTAATATCAATGACCTGTGCACCGTTTTCTACTTGTTGTCTTGCCACTGAAAGTGCTTCTTCGTACTGATTGTCTTTAATCAGTCTGGCAAATTTTTTACTACCGGTAACATTGGTTCTTTCACCAACATTTACAAAATTGGTTTCAGGCCTAACAATCAAGGGCTCCAAGCCGCTTAATCTTAAATATGGTTTGATTTTGTTCATTATATTTTTTTTTACCACAGAGATTCACAGAGGAATTTCACAGCGTAAGACAATGATTATAAGATTAATCTTTTTATGCCATTTTTATTTATCTCATAAAATAAGCATTCTTTATAGGATGATTCCAATAAGCCAGGTCCAAGTTCTGTATGTACCTGAAAAGCATATTTTAAAGCTTGCTCCTTTAATTTATTCAACTCCTGCATTTGCTCTGTGTTTACCACTGTGTTTCTCTGTGGTTTTTGCTAGTTTTGATTTAAGGAATATTCTATGTTCTTAAAGCGTTACTTCCATTATAGGCAATGCTCTAGGTTTGTAATTTTTTACTTCATCTGCAATATGCTTGATATGGTCGGGCGTAGTGCCACAGCAACCTCCAACAATATTTACGAATCCTTCCTTGGCCCATTCTTCTATGATATGGGCTGTTTGATCGGGCGTTTCATCATATTCTCCGAATGCATTGGGAAGTCCTGCATTTGGGTAGGCAGAAGTATAGCAAGTGGCAATTTGTGATAGCTCTTCAATGTGCGGTCTCATTTCGCTTGCACCTAAAGCACAATTCAATCCCACGCTCAGTGGGTTGGCATGCGCCACCGAAGTATAAAATGCTTCCAATGTTTGTCCGCTGAGGGTTCTGCCACTAGCATCTGTAATAGTTCCACTAATCATGATGGGCAATTCGGGTAAATTATTTTTTCTGAAATAATTTTTAATCGCATATATCGCTGCTTTAGCATTGAGGGTATCAAAAATAGTTTCAACCAATAAGAGGTCAGCCCCTCCCTCTACTAATCCTTTGATTTGTTCGGTATAGGCAGCTGCTACTTCATCAAATGTTACTGCACGAAAACCCGGATTATTTACATCGGGGGATAATGACAATGTTTTATTCAATGGCCCAATGGCACCTGCCACCCATGCTTGTTTACCCGATTGCTTAATAGCTTCTTTAGCACATTGGGCAGCGGCAACATTCAATTCATAAGCTAATGACTGCATATCATAATCTGCTTGTGCGATTGAGGTGCTGCTAAAGGTATTGGTTTCAATGATATCGGCACCTGCATCGAGGTATTGTTTGTGAATACCAATGATGATAGAAGGTTGGGTAATACTGAGTAAATCATTATTGCCTTTTACGTCGGTATGCCAGTCTTTAAACCTTTCCCCGCGGTAATCAGCTTCCTGCAATTTATGCCGCTGAATCATGGTGCCCATTGCACCATCAATGATAAGTATTCTTTCCTGTAACGCTTTTTCAATTGAATGCATATTCAAATTCATTTGGGCATATACTTACCATCGGTGAATCAATGTATTCAATAATTGCAATACAGTGTCCAATCGGAAAATCATGCCGGTAAAAAAATGTGGAACTGATAAACGGGAAACAAACCTTGTAGGGGATTGGTATGTTTTCGTTTATTAGTTCTATTCCTTTTGTCCGGTCGGGCCGGTGTTTTGATAAAGCAGGCTGAACAATAAACAAATCCGCCTGAAACGCCCTGCAAATGTATAATAAACAAGCCGCAACACAAAATGTTGCGGCCTTACAAGTATCTACTTTGGAACTTGATTACTAAGTATTAACAGGGGCTATTGGATTAAATATCAGTATTCTTTTAATCAATAGCTAGCTCATTAGATTTTTATGAATTCAAGTTTTTCGTCTTTGCTTGGATTATCGTCCTTCATTTTAAGGGTAGTGGCTGTTTTTTCTGTTTTCAACCAGTCTTGATTTAATTTGCTAAAAATAGGGTCGGCACCAAAATTCAATACAAACCTGGCACTGCTTTCAGACCATGTTCCGTTGATGGTACTTGATCCTTTTACTGCTGTAACGGTACCACCTGTATTAAAGGTAAATGTATAGCCACTGAATTTATAAGATTCGTCTGTTGCATTGTCCCAGTACAAAGACACCCTCCATCCGCCAGTAATATTTCCTGGGTCGGTGCCGGTTACATCATCTTTTGAACAAGAGGAGGATTGTAAGGTGGTGAACAGGGTGACCATAGCCAGGGCCGCCACCAGATTGATTGATTTTAATTTTAGGGACTGTAACATAGTTGATTGTTTTATTGATGATTGATATTGTAAAGATGCAGCGGTGATGAAGGAAAAAAAACCGAAATATACCGAACGGGCATTTTTTACTACCGAACGGGATCAGCAGCTTGTCGGTAATTTTAATAGAAAAGGCCCCGCTGTCTACATTCGGGGCCCAATTCATTCGATCAATTTTGGAGGATATTGGATGGATGCTTTATTGATAACACAAAAATAGATGTTGAAACATCGGATAAAAAATAAATAGGATTGAATGGGTCAATAAACCAACTGTACAGGAATAGCAGGGGGCTGAGTAAGTTATTTATTTTTCATCTCCCAACCATAATTTAAAATCAGCACTTCTTTCTGTACTTACAATGGTTTCGTGCCTTGCTTCGGGTTGTAATTTAATAAGTACCCTGCTCTTGGTATAAGCAAACATTTCCTTGATAGCATATATGGCAATAATGTATTGCCTATTGATCCTAAAGAATACTTTGGGGTCCAGCATCGATTCAAGGCTATCGAGGTTAAAGTCGATGGTAAAACGACGTCCTTCTTTAGTAGTAAGAAAATTGACCTTGTCCTCTGTATAAAAAAAAGCGATATCCTCTATTTGTATGGTTTTAATATGTTCTCCATACCTGACAACAAACCTTTTTTTATAATCCTGTCCCTGTTGCTGTGCTGCTAAAGTTTCTAAGAGTTTGCTAAAATCTGGAATAGCAGCCGAGGCGGTTTTCATTTTATTAAATTTTGCCAGGGCTTTTTCAAGTTCTTCTTTTTTGATGGGCTTTAAAAGATAATCGATGCTGTTTACTTTAAATGCTTCGATGGCATATTGATCATAAGCCGTGGTGAAAATAATCGGACATTTTATTTCTACTGCTTTAAAAATATCAAAGCTAATGCCATCAGCCAATTGAATATCCGATAGTAAAAGATCGGGACAGGGATTATTCTGAAACCATTTAATCGCAGAAGATACACTTACAATGGTACCCACTATTTGAATGCTAGGGTCTATTTCCAGTAAAAGCTTTTGTAACCTTTTGGAGGCTGGTTCTTCGTCTTCTAATAATAAAACTTTCATGGTTTATGATTTTAATACAGGAAGGGTTACTGCAAATTCTTTGCCATCATTACTAACGGTAACAGGTATTTCACTTAGTAATCGATAACGGCTAATAATATTCTGTAAACCCATTCCTGCACCTTCTTTTTTATTGAATATTGGGTTGATATTGTTTTTGATTATTAGCTTCTCTTTTTCAATTATTAAAGTTACCATCAAATTAGTTTCTTTAGAAACAGCATTGTGTTTGATGGCATTTTCCATCAGTAATTGCAAAGTGAGTGGCGGCACAAAGGTAGTTTGTTGCAAAGCTTCGGGGATGTCAATTTGTAATTGTAAATGATTGCCATACCGTTTTTGCTGTAGAAAAAAATAAGTCTTCAACAAGCCGATTTCTTCTTGCAAAGGGATGATGTCTTTGTCCCGGTAATTCACAATATTTCTAAAGAAATCGGAAAGATGCTCTACATATTCCACTGCCATACTTGGGTTTTCCTCAATGGTGGAAATCAGGGTATTAAAACTATTGAAAAGAAAATGTGGATTTACCTGATTGCGTAGTACCTGAAATTGAAATTGAATTTTCTCCTGTTGTAATAATTGAATTTTCCGAATATTATTTTCTCTCCATTTTATATAAACAAAAATTAGGCTGCCTACAAAAAGTATGCAAAGTAATATAAACCAACCACGACTCCATACAGGGCTTTTTATTATAAAACTATAGGTAACCTCATGTGCATTTACAAAATTGTCGTTTAGCGAAGAACGAACATGGAAAACGTATTTACCTGGTTGTAGTCTTGGAAATGGTACACTTCTATCTTTTGTGCTGATCCAACTGCTATCCCAACCTTCTAATTTGTATTGGTATCTTACTTGCTGGGGATTACTGTAATATAGCCCGGTAAACAAAAAGGTAAAGCTGTTTTCATCATGACTAAATTGACCAGGGGTAGAAGGGTCTATATCAGTAAGGAATAGACGAATATGATCGATGATAGTGCTAGGTCGCGTTTGATAAAGGGAGTCTGTATTATATAATACAATTCCCTTTCCCGTGGCCAATAAAATACCACCATCTTTTTGTTGAGCTACATTCCCTGCATCGGTACTTACTTCACTTACTCCCTGCGCAGCATTGATATAACTAACGGTGCCGGTTAATGGATTCAGAATATCAAATCCATTTTCGTGAAGTATGACAATATTGCCGGAATGATCTGTTTTGAGGGCGTTTATTTTTAAACTACTGAGCCCATTATTGAGGGAATAATTTTTGAATTGACTGCCATCAAAACGATAAAGTCCTTCGTCTTCAGTAGCAAACCAAATTTGTTGATGATTATCTTCTGTAATAGCAGTAATATGTTCGTCTTTCAACCCGTCTTTTGCACTATAGGTTATAAATTTACCGTTTTCTAAAACCGTTACGCCCTTGCCATCTGTTCCAAACCAAATTCTGTCCTTGCTATCTTTAAGGATACAATAAATATAGTTGTTGCCAATATTGGGAATATTATTATAATTGCTGAAGGCATAGGTCGCATTGATATTTCGATTGGATTCAGTTAAATGAAATATTACTGCAGCACCTTCTAGACCTCCTGCACAAACGGTGTTTCCCGAACCACTGATGGATAATATACTCGCATTGGTCAACAAATTATTTTCTTTGATTGCCCGGTAATTGCCAGTATTCGGATCTAACACCACAATGCCATTGCCCATGCTTCCAATCCATATATTACTATATTGATCCTGGTATAAACTGGTGATATCTGTTTGGGCAGTAAAACCTGCAAGCGGAAATTGTTTTGTAACAACCTTTCCATTATCATAACTAAAACGAATAATAGCGCCATCGGTTCCAGCCCAGATATTGTTGGCATTGTCGGGGTAAATAGTATGAATAGTTTCAAATAATTGCTTATCGTAAATGGGTAATAATTGAATTTTATCTCCATTGGTACGAATCAATTCAGTAGATGAATTCATCCAAAGATTACCTTCATTGTCTTGTAATAAATGGGCAATACTGCCATTGTAGTTCGCCCAATTTTGAAATGCTGCGGCTGTATCAGTAATGGACTTTACCAACACGCCTGATTCTTTCGTAGCTACCCAAATATGCTTTTTATTAGCAACAATTGCATTCACCTGTCCATAATTCCAGTTTGTTGTGGAATGCAATGAGGTAATGATTTTATGCTGCCTGTAATCCAATAAACAAATTCCTTTTTCTTGCATGCCAATCCAAAATAAATCAGCTCCGGCCGAAAATATACTGGTAACATAATAATCTGGCAGTCCGTTTTTTGGACCAAGTACTTCAATATTGGCTTTCTGTCCATTTACACTACAGATATTAATACCTTGGTCTGTGATGGCCACTATTTTTCCATCGCTGGCCAAAGCCAAACCATGAATATGTTTATCACTTAGTCCATTCTCTTCATCAATAAGATAAAGGTGATTGTTTTGGAATCGATACAGCCCTTCTCCATTAGTGCCAAACCATATATTGTTTTGTTTGTCTTGCAAAAAGCAGGTGATGGCTAATCGAGGTGTACCCTCTTCAGGGTCTAAGTATACTAACTGGCCATTAGTAGTTTTTGCCAGTTTGCCGTTTTTAAACCCAACCCACATAGCTCCCGTATTTTCTTCAAATAGGGCAGTAATGGTATCGTGTACAGGCGCCTTGGAAAAACTAACGGGTAAAAAATTAATGCCATCAAACTTATAGAGACCATTGGTAGTGCCGCAATAGATATAACCGTCATTACCTTTAAGTAATGTATTTATTTTAAAGGCCTTATTGTCTTCCTGTAAACGAAAACTAGTCCAGCCCGGAACTTGTGCCTTACCACAAAAGGGTAAAAGCAATAATAGTAATAAACGTATACAGTTAGGCATAGACGAAGACTCGGATTTATTTTGCAATCAGCAATGCTTTTACTTCCACTTTAATTTCTGATGCTAGTTTTTCGTGTACAACTTTTGGGATAGTGATATTATGATCGGCCAGCAATACGGTAAAGACGGAATGTAGGTTAACTATATTATCTTTAACAATTAAATCAGTTTTTATGATTCTTTCTTGTGTAATACCATGCACTGTCAGGTTTCCTTTAGCACGAATATTATAGGTGCCGTCTACCGACAAGTCAACGTCTTCAATGATTTTGCCATCAAAACTGGCAAAAGGATATTTGTCTGTTTCGAGATAGTTTTCATTAAAATGTTCTTTTTGGAGCGGACTATTAAATCCATTGAAGGAGGCCACTTTTATCCTGAAAGCAAATTGTTTTTTGCTAATGTCCACAACACCTTTCAACTCATTGCTATTGGCTTTGATTAGTTCCAAAACAGCATCTGACCTAAAAGCAATACTGCCATTGCTTACACTGTACACCATCAAGGGCGCATTGGCCCTGAATGACAGCATAAAACAAGCAGTCAATAAAAGCAAGAATGTTTTACGTATATACATTTATTTACAAGATACTACAAATATAGAAAGTCATTATATGCCTATTTGTTTTTGCCAATAGTGAATACCCTTGAAATATTAAATCCAAAAAGTACATCACCCTTGCCCCAATTGCCTTTTGTTTCTGCAATAAAGGATCTTTCACTCATTCCCTGCGAATTGGTGAAATGCAATTGAAATACATGTCCGCCAGTTTCAATGTCAAATCCTACCGAAAAACAATCGGTTGTACCAGTAAGTTTATAGCCTGGGATTTGGTAATAATATTCGGCGTTGATACTTACTCTTTTAGTAAGTTTTTGTCTTCCACCAATACCAATGGATATCAGGTCATTGGGATCGGCATTCAATTGCACAAGGTTCCTATGGATGAAAGTAGGCATCAACTGAAAGGAAGTATTATCAGAGAACTTTCTTCCAATTAATAATTGGTGTGTGAAAAATAACCTTGAGCTGAAATAATTTTTTCTGTTTGGATCCTGCGATTTGATGGTTTTTAATGCAATGGTTGGTACATAACTAATCGTAAACGGCATTTTTCGTTTTCCATTGCTTTGTCGCAAAATTTTCAATTTAAAAAATGCATCAAAAGTTTTTTCAAAAGTATTTCTACCAATACCTACCATCAGGTATCGGGTAATGCCATAATCAATGCCCAAACGCATACTGGCATTGTCTAATCCAAAAAATTCATACGCACCACCATTTAGTTTTCCAAAACGGTGAGAAATTTTTACATCCATTACTCCTTTCCCTACATTTTCTACACTGTGCCCATTGATTAAACGGGTTGTTTTAAATGTTGCCGTAGCATAATTTGTTACATCTTCAGCAGGACCAATTTCTTTTTCCAACAGATTCATCAAATCGGTGCTGTCTTGTGCAAGTAAACGACTGCAACAAATAAGGAAGGAAATAAAAGCAAGACTAAATTTTTTGTACATGACAGTAAGGTTAAGGGTAAAGAGCACTTACATTTTTTGATCAAGTGCTGCATTGATTTTAATATCAATGGTTTTAGAAATATTATTTTCTACCAGTTTAGGGACAGTAATTTTATAATCAGCCAATAGTACACTGAAATTAGCACTGGCGGTGGTCTTTCCATCTTTTATCATAATGGTGCCGGGCGTATTTATTTTTTGAGTAATACCATGCATGGTTAATTCACCACTGGTAGTTACTGTATAGTTTCCATCTTTACTAAAATCAACTTTACTAATATCAGTCACCTGCCCTTTGTAAGAAGCTTTAGGAAATTGATTGCTTTCCATATAATTTTCATTGAAATGTTCTTGCATCAATGCTTTCTTAAATACAAAGCTCTTAATCAGTATAGAAAATTGCAGGCTTCCATTTGATAAATCCAATACGCAAAGCGCCTGATTACTGGAGGCATTGATATTTTCCATGCTTGTTTTACTAAAGAAACTTATACTGCCATTTTTGGTATATATTTTTTGTGCCTGCATTGTCAGGGAAAAAATAGTAAGAAAAGGGATAATTAAATATTGTTTCATGGACTGTTATTACATTTTATTAATTATTTGGGGCGCCGGCAGCCAACCATATTCTAATCTTAGCAAGATTGCAAGCATTTAATTGGGTTCCGTTTTTGGGCATTGGAGAATAATTGGTACTGTGTGCAACGGATCCCCATAGTCTTCCGTTATCAGCTTGTTGTTTAACACCTGCATAACTATCCAGGCTAATGGAAGCAGAGGGTGTGGAGCCTCCATGACAACTGATGCAGTTGGAACTCAACACTGGCAAAATAGAAGTACTATACTTTACTGCACTTGTATCACAGGTAGTATCTGGATATAATATTTCTTCTTTATCATAATAGCAACTTGAAAAAAAACTCAAGATTCCAAACAATGCAAGCATTGAAAACAAGGGTACGACGGTTAATTTTATTTTCATACTAAAAAATGATTGTATTAATTATTCAAAGCCCCTGCATTAACCCATTTTATTATTTGCGCAATTTGACATTGACTTAATTTATTTGCATTTTTAGGCATCGCACTGTAACCGGATAGATGGCTTACGGAACCTACTAATCTACCATTAGTAGCCTGTATTTTAACATTGGCATAATTATTCAGTAATATATTGCCTGATGGATTACTGCCTGCATGGCAGCCAGTACAATAAGTGGACATGATAACACTGATATTGGCCGCATACTTAAACTGATTACTATCGCAGCTAACACTACAGTTAATTGTATTTCTAGCTCCTTCATTGATCCATTGGCCAATGAGTATTTTTTGCGAAGCTGTTAAATCGGGATTGGGCGGCTGTGGCATTTTATCATTGCCTGTTTCAAATAACACTTTGTAAATTTTAGAACCAGTTGCATTGCCCGGTGCCAATCCTTTTTTGATAATATTGGTATAGCTATCGAGGATATAATCTCCCTGATGTGACGCTGCATCATGACAGCCAGCTTTGGCGCAATTACTTTGAAATAACGGTAAGATATCCGATTCAAAGCAAATGCCATTGTTTGCGCCACTCACCGTTGTTCCATTGAAACTAGACTCTGGTGGTAAGTGTTTGCAGGCGTTCATGATACCAATTGTGGTACTGATAATGAGTAACAGGCTAAATTTTTTATTCATGATGACAGTATTTCTATTATTGTATTATATAACACCTGATTAAATATACATCACCCGTAATGCCCAATTCATTATCCGTTTCTCCCATTCCACTGCATATACCCTTAATGGTTACCAGATCCCCTTCTTTAATATTTTTTACCGGTCCTTCGAGTGTACAGTTAATAGCTGCAGTGGATTGGCTTGTTGTAAGCAATACAACCGCTTCGTTCTGCTGATTTTGTAAAACCTGACTTACAGTGCCACCTACCTCCAATATTTTTTCAAGATAAGTGATTTTAGAAGACAAGCTATCATTCGAAAAACGTTGGTAAAGATCTGCCGCAGCAATTTTTTCTCCCTTAGCATTTTCAACATTTCTAGGTCCGAGTTGATAGTAATAGTATATAAACCCTGCTAATAGCAGCAGGGAAACGATAGCAGTAAAAACTATTGTTTTTTTAATATTGCTGTTCATCCAGGATTCTTTGCTCCAAATCTATAGTACTAATCGTGGATTAGCCTGAATTGGTTGTTCAACCCGAAAATTTTACTACTGAATGGGAAAAAAAGGCTACTCAACTGCCGGCTACTATATAATTTTCAACTGGAATGCGGTTACTGATACTTTTCGCCAAGGTCATTTCATCGGCAAATTCTAATTCGCCGCCAAAAGCAATACCACGGGCAATAGTGGTGATTTTAACAGGAACGCCTTTTAATTTTTTGCTGATATAATAAATCGTGGTATCTCCTTGGATATTGGGACTAAGGGCAAAAATAATTTCACTGCATTTTTCTTGCTGCACCCTTTCTAGTAATGTGTCAATTTGCAATTGCTCGGGCCCTACGCCATCTAAAGGAGAAATAATGCCTCCCAATACATGGTAAATGCCATTGAATTGTTGCGTGCTTTCGATGGCAATAACATCTCTTATATTCTCCACCACACAAATAATTTCCTGCTTTCGCATTGTATTGCTGCAGATATTACAAAGGTCCTTGTCTGAAATATTGTGACAGCGGCTACAGAATTTAATTTCTGCCCTCATTTTTGCAATCGACTCACTGAAAAACGCCACTTCTCTTTCGTTTTGTTTAATCAGGTGCAATACCAGCCTTAAAGCTGTTTTTTTACCAATGCCCGGCAGTTTTGCAAATTCATTGACCGCATTTTCCAACAATGTTGAGGAGAAGACCATGGGGCAAATATAAGTTCAAAGTTTGGGTTGCGAAATTCGAAATTAAAGACTGATTTCTTTTTCGTTGTCGAAATTAGGTCGGATGGATATTTTTTGTTTCACAGGGATGACTTTTTCAGGTTGTCTTTTTTTATCATAACTACCTCCATCCCATTTGCCATTACCATTCTCATCCAACAAAATCCTGATATCATATTCCCCGGGCAGGAATAATTTTTGACTCCATTCAGCAGTAGTGAGCGGATAACTATTCGTGATTTCATCGCCCGACACAAATTGCAGTACAGGCTTTTTTGTAAAATCAATATTTGTGAACCGAATAATTACATTACCGTAATCTGATTCTCTTTTGGTGCTAAATAATAAACTATCTGTTTTAGCTAATGATAATTTATTTGAATCTGCTACAGCATCTTTGGGGATGATTAAAAGGTAGTAACTGTCTTCTTTCCAATTAGTAGAAAGACTAACAATTTTACGGGTACTATCAAGCGTTAGTACAGCATTTAATCGAATGTGATTGGTATCGGTTAAAATAATTTTACTAGTATCAAATGTTTTTAATGGCTTGTTGAAACTCAATTGCAAGTTGGTTAAAATGTCTTGGCGTCCATTAGTAATAGGAGTGGTGTATTTTAATTTCTTCTCTGTATTGGCAACAACGGGTGCCTTTACAGTAGGTTTTAATTCGGTATATGCGAAAAGTGATACAGCTGCAGTATTATTATTAATAGTAATTGTCTTATTGCTGAAAGCAAATAATTCTTCCTTATTATTATAATTTTTACTGCCATCCCCATCCTTCAGTGCAAATAAATTGAATTCCCCTGCTGGTAAATTTCTAAATGAAAAACTGCCATCTCCTTTTAAACGGGCAATATAATCGGGCTTTAATTTCTTTACAGCAGAATCCTGCAGGTTTTTATATAGCATGGCAACCATGGTACTATCTGCTATACCTGTTTCTGCTACAACAATTTTTCCATTTAAGCCTAAGGAATCAATCTGATTGCCAGTAGAAAAAACATAGGTGAAATTTTTGAAAGGGTTTCCCTCATTTACATCCCTGATGGCATCACCAAAATTAATGGAGTAGGTAGTATTGGGTAATAAACTGTCTTTAAACTTTACTGTAACGGTTTTTAGTTTAGCATCAATTTGCGGATTGTATTTGGTCAAGGGCGATACCAAAACATTTGCCTGTACTTCCAGTAGTTCTACATATTCATCAAAGCTGAAAGTGATTTTATTGCCTTTAAATTGAAGGTTGTTTTCCGCCGGAACAGCCTTGATTAAGCGGGGTGCCAGCGTATCCTTGGTGCCACCAGTGGGCGCTCCAATTTGCGCACAACCCATGCCTAAATAGGATATAAAAGTTCCCAGGCAAATAATGGTCATTAAAAATAAAGCAGACTTCAACCGCATGAGGCAATTTTGAGTTGCAAACTTACATTACTTGGGCTATTGGCCACTGCAAAATTTTTGAATTAGCCTTTATTTAGCTTTTTTATTGCTAGCTTTTTAAAAAGAGTAGTTCCATCAACCTTCTTCTTCTAATTCATGTAAGGCGATGGCTAATTTGTTTTCTTTGACAAAATTACACCAATGACAGTCCTGCTTTCCGCAGCCAGTATAAAAATCGCGGTCCTGAATTTTTTGCCAAACCGTTTTAATTTGTTGGGTTACCGTGGTAATATCTTCGGGACTAATGATTATTTTTTCTTTACGATAGGCTTTCTTTTTATCAGGTTCTACAAAATCAAATTCTGTACTGATTACTTTCCAGTCCTTTTGTTCGTAATGATCTACCAATAATTTATAAAACACTGCTTGTCTCCAATAATCGCCTCCATTGGGGTCTTTCTCATGTGGAGCTTTCAGTTTGGGAAGGGCTTTGTCAATATCCCCCGATTTATAATCCACCAC
The DNA here is from genome assembly GCA_943367825.1 of Chitinophaga pinensis. Taxonomy (GTDB): domain Bacteria; phylum Bacteroidota; class Bacteroidia; order Chitinophagales; family Chitinophagaceae; genus Ferruginibacter; species Ferruginibacter pinensis_J. The sequence continues at coordinate 51,608 of CALRKF020000001.1, read as the reverse complement.
ATTTACTTCTTTGCCATTGAACTCCAGCTTATCCAGTTTCCCTTTTAAAGGCACGCCTTGTACCACTACTCCCCTTATATTTCTTTCTACTGCTACTACTTTATTCCAACTATTAATATACTTGTCGTAATAATTAAACAATACTTCCTCTCCATATTCCATTCTTCTTTCAAATGCTTCTTTGCTAAAATTTTCGCGATGCCGGTGCATATACCAATTGAAATCTGCCAACATTTCTTCTTTAGGCGGAAATTTATCTTGCTTGCCATCCTGCATTTTACGGAAGAGTTTTTCCAATGCATGGTGAATGGCACTTCCAAATTCGGTGGCTTCACTCTTGCCACTCGGAATACGAATCAGGTTTTGGTAATAAAATTGTAGCGGGCACTTTAAATAACTATTCAGTGCAGTTACGTTCATTACAAATTTGTCGAGTATTGTGTCAATGAAGTCGGCTTCGGCTTGTTCAATTTCAGGAGCAGTTGGTTGAAGTTCTAATAATTCAAATTGAAGGAGTTCGGCTTCAGGAATTTTTATTTTCTCCAATGGCAATGAATGCGATTGGGTTATTTCTGCAATAAACATCGAAGGCTCCAGTTCTTTCCCATCGTTTTTAAATTTGGGATAGGATAAGTATAGAAATTTTTCTGCGCGGGTCAATGCAACATAAAACAGCCTCCTCAATTCTTCTTCTTCTCCACCAGCTGCTGCTGAATTAAACATAGTGTCTGGTAATTTATAGCCTCCACCCGGTTTTCTTTTCTTTTCCCAAGAACTTGCATTGACGCCTGCAAAGAATACATATTCAAATTCCAATCCTTTGCTACCATGAGCAGTGAGTAAATTAACTCCCTTGTCATTGCCAGCTACCTGTACCATTGGAAGCGGAATATTTTCTTTTTCCATCAAATCAATAATGCCGATGATGCCGTTGAGGTCCATACTTGTATCACGACTACATTCTTCCTTGATAAAATCAAATAATGCAGTAAGTAATTGCAACAAATGAATTTTGTTTTCTTGTTGCATGATATAAGAAAGGATGCCGGCTTTGTCAATCACCTCACTGAATAAGGCTTGTAAGGTATTGTTGGAAACTGCTGCCATTAAGCCTTCTATCATTTCACTAAATAATTTTAGGTTAGCAGGAAGGCCGGTATCAAAGAGGTTTTTGGCAGGTGCGTTCGCCTTATCATATAATAATTTACGAATGGAGCTTGCTTCGTTGCTATATTTCTTGCTATTGACTTCTACCGTGATTTTGGCAATTTCAATAGGCACAATCTGATACAAATCGAAATGTAAAATTTCAAACAGCATTTCATCTCCTCCATAAGGCGTGTCGTGTTCGGCTTGTAGATACCTTAATAAGAGCAATACTTTTTTAATAAAAGGATCAATCAGTATATTGATATGGCGTTTACTATATACCGGTATTTGCATCAACCTGAAATAATGCGTAAGCGCTTCGCCATATTTATTCTCCTTATAAATAACAGCAATATTACCCGGTGGCGTATCATTCTTCAGCAATTGCAATACCTGTAAAGTAATGCCAGCCATTTCTTCTCTGGCAGAAATATATTCATGAATGGTAGGGAGGTTTACCAGCGATTTTACTTTATCATTGGAGGATATTAAGTTTTTAGTGAGCTTCAGGTCGGGTCTTTTTTTAATCAGTCTTTCTTCGTTTTTATCAATCAATGTTTTGGAAATATCCAAGATGGGTTGAGTAGAGCGATAATTATTTTCGAGTACGATTGCCAGTAAGTTATTATAACTCGACATGAAATTTTCCATATTCTCTACGTTGGCACCCTGAAAACGATAGATACTCTGGTCGTCATCTCCCACCACAAACACATTGGGCTCATCCCAATAGCTAATGAGTAATTGCACCAATTTATTCTGAGTGCCACTGGTATCCTGAAACTCATCCACAAGTATATATTGAAATTTTTCCTGGTACTGTGCCAATATATTTTTATGTTCTTCAAATACTCTTATGACCCAATTGATCATATCATCAAAATCGTATCGATTTTTTTTGCGCATCAGGTCCTGAAAATGTTCGTACTCATTGACGGCAGCTTTCAGTTTTTCCATTTTTTCTGTTTCCTCCGCAATCTTATCCGTGCGTATATCTCCTTTTTTAAATTCACGGGTAGCTCGTTTGGCGATATATTCATCTCTTTCGGGCAGTGATTTTATATAGCTTTCAATTTTTTCCAGGATATAAGCAGGTGCCCAACCTTCTCTCTTCATTGATGAAAATAATTGACGCAGGTTATTGATTTCAAAATACACATCGCCACGGTATCTTTTAAGCGGATGGTTTTTGGGAAAGGCATCAATCAATTGCTTAAAGAGGGCAATGCTTTCTAATTCTGAAATAGCATCCATAGCTGTTTTTTCAAAGAGCGAAAGATTTTCCTGAATGATATCATTACAGAATGCGTGAAAAGTATAAATATTGGTTTTGTATGCGTCGGCGCCAATGAATTGTTGCAATCTTTTGCGCATGGCAATGGTGCCTGCATCGGTATAGGTAAGACATAAAATATTTTGCGGCGCAACATCCGTCTCCAATAAAATTTTCCCAATACGCGCAGCCAGTATTTGTGTTTTACCGGTACCAGGGCCTGCAATCACCATAACGGGGCCTTCAATACTATTCACCGCTTTTTGTTGTTGCGGATTCAATTGTTGATAGGCTTCCGCAAACTTTTTTTCTAACTGTTGTCGATACTGTTGCATATACCAAAGATAGCGCCAACCGTAATTAATTTGGTTTCTTAACAAACAATATCTCTTGGTTATTGTTATGAAGGAAAATAATCCCTATGAGTAAAGTATATTCCTTCAAAACTGTGCAAACCATACCCGTTTCTTTGGATAAAGCATGGGAATTCTTTAGTAGTCCGAAAAATTTAAAAGAAATAACCCCCGATAACCTGGGCTTTGTTATTCTTTCCAAATACCATGGCGATTCAATGTATCCTGGTCAGATTATTGAATACAAAGTAAGTCCGGTTTTAGGGATTCCGCTTTACTGGATGACGGAAATAACACATGTGGCAGACAAGCAATATTTTGTAGATGAACAAAGATTTGGACCTTATAGTTTATGGCACCATCAACATCATTTTAAAGCGGTGGATGGGGGCGTAGAGATGACGGATATAATACATTATAAACTGCCCTTCTGGTTCCTGGGAGATATTGCCAATACATTATTGGTAAAGTCGCAGTTGAAAAAAATATTCTCCTTTCGATATAAAAAGACGGAAGCCTTGTTTGGAAAATCGATTTAGATTAGCAGTAAGTAATATTGTTATAGAGCATTCTTCAGCCAGCTTATCCCGGCATTCTGCCAATATACTTTTCTATCTGTTTAATTTGATCTACAATCTGCGGGGTAGTAGGTTTAAATCCCTTGGCTTTACGGAAATATTCTTTTGCTGCCCTGAATTCTCTTTTGTTCATCATTATAGAACATAGCTGAAGATAGGCTGCGGCATTGTTTTCATTATCGGGTAAACCAGCACGGATGGCCTGACGGATATAACTTTCAGCTTCTTTGATATTTCCTTTTTGCATACTCAACATGCCCAATTGTAATTTATTGGGACCTTCCGATTGCTTGGTCAATGAGCCACCGCCTAAGGAAAGGCTTTTTTTCATCAGCTTTTCAGCACCATCATAATCCTGGTCAACCATGGCCAGATTGCCTTTGATAGTATAATATACAGATCGTACTGGCTTGATTAACAGTGCGGGAAACCAAATAGAGTCTACTACTTTTTTAGCACCTTCAATATCTCCGGCCTCCATATATGTTTGGATTAAACGCATGGGTCCAAAAAGAAAATGCCCTACTACCAGAATAATGGCAATAAAATATAAAGCAAAAGAGGGCCAGAATCCAGCCTGGGTGTGGGTATAGATAGCCAAGCCTAAAAGGATGATACCCAAGGGCAGGCGGTATTTAATCAATAAATTCAACCACTTCATACACGTAAAATTTGGAGGGCAAAGATAAGGCTTGCAAGGAGATTTTGAATGGCTGATTTTGAAAAGGAGCTAAGGCCTGTTTTGGCTTAGGGATAAGGCAAAGACTAATTAGAAGTTCAAGGGTTAGGGTTGGAGCCACTGCCATAAATAGTGTGTAAACATTGATTTTTTGTTTTTCCCCGATTTTTCATATCCCTTTTATGCTTGTTCACCCCTTTCCAATGCCCATTCAGCAAGCTCCGATTGGGTGCCAATACCGAAATGCTAATCTTTATTTTACAATAACAGACAAATGAAACTGCTTTTACCCAACAAGTGCTCCCAAGCCCGCTTTATTTATCCAATCATCCTACTATTTTTTAGTTTATTTTCTTATTCTCAATTCACTACAGTTGGTAATACACATACCCTGTCCGATTTGAAAAATGTGCTTCGTTCGGACGGGTTTTTTGTGCAGAATATTGGTCAATATGGCCAGGAAATGGCTGGGCAAGAGGCAATGGGTAAGATATTATATGGTTACGAGGGGATGGGAATGCCCGTATTGTTTACCAGCAAGGGACTTATTTTTTTACAAAGAAAAATCGAACCCCTAAATAAAAGGGCAGAAGAGGCTTTAGAAAAAGAGGGTATCAATGAGGAAGAGATTGAAAAGCGTAGAACTGTTATCGATAAAACCATTGTACTGGAATGGTTGGGTTCCAATCCGAATGCAATATTTACTGTTTCAGATCAAACAAGTAGTTATCAAACCTATAGTATGTTGACGCAAAAAGCGTCAGGTTACCGAACCCTTACTTGTAAGAATTTGTACCCTGGTATTGATTTGGTTTATCAAATCAATGAGCAGATGGAGCAGGGGTTTGAATATAGTTTATTGGTACATCCTGGTGCTAATATTCATCAAATCGCTTTAAAAACGGGGGGTGATTTTAAGAAAATAGCCATTAATAAAACGGGAGGACTAAATATTCAATCTGAAATAGGGGCTGTTACACAGCGTATTCCTTTGACTTATTATGCCAATACTGTTCAGCACAATTATCCTACAAAGGATAGAATCAATTCGGCTTTTCAAAATAACAATGGTATCATAAGTTTTAATTTACCCATGGGGTATGACAGCAGTAAAACAATTGTAATCGACCCATTCGTTTCGGGTACGGGTACCTTGTCGGGTATTAATGCTGGTAAGGCAAAAGATGTTGACTTTGATTATGCGGGCAATATTTTTGTTTCAGGTGGTGGCGACGGCAGTGTACACAAGCTGGCAAAATATGATGCCAATGGGGTATTGCAATGGACCTTTAATGGTTCATTGACGGTACCAGCCTGGACATTTGGTTCCTATTATGGAGGTTGGGTAGTAGAAAAAAATACAGGCAATGTTTATTTGGGACAGGGATTTGCACCTGCAGGCGGCTTTAAAATTATTCGATTAAATAATGCAGGAGTCTTTGATAATTATATGACCACTGGCAATCCAAGCTTTTTAGAAAACTGGAAAATGTTCTGGAGTTGTAATAATGGGTCACCTCAAATATTGGTTGCGGGTGGAGGTACTAATTCCAATATTAATTTTGGTATTTGTACGCCTCCCTCTACGGTCTTGGGTTCTGTAAATGTTACCGGCATCGCTTATACCGGTACCAATGGCTGGGCGCAGGACATTGTAGACGCCGTTATTGACCCTGCTAACAATGATCTATACACGATTTATGGTTCGTTGATAGGTACTCCTAGTCTTAGTAATCAGATATATAAAAATACAGCACCCTATAGCAGTACTTCTGTAGCATGGACTGTCGCATCAGGTTATGCTTCCTTGCAGGAAATTGCCAATCGGCCATATCTTACTGCAGCACAAATGGACAATGCTGCCAATATTTTTGCCGTGAATGCTTCCTATCTTTTTTATTGGGATGGCAGAAACCTCAAAGCTTTCAATAAAGCTACGGGTGCCACAGCAGGTACTCCTTTAACTACGGCCAATACTTTATTGATGCAGGGAGGAATAATTGCAGATGATTGTAATAATATTTATGTGGGCTCTGTGAATGGCACTATTAAAGTGTATAAATTCAACGGCACCATATTTGATGATGCAGCAGCCCCCGATATTACCATTGCGGGCTTTGCTACTAGTGCTGTATATGATTTGGTGTACAATGATGCGCAAAAACTATTGTATGCCAGTGGTAATGGATTTGTTAGTTCTATTGATATCAGTTCCTACGGATGTGGCAGTACTACCTATAGTTTAGGTGTTGCAACCAATTGTGTTAATCTATCGGCTACGGCTACACTAAGTCCTGCGCCTCCTCCAGGCTCCACCATCACTTATATTTTATATGTTGGTGCCAGTCAGGTAGCGAGTAATAGTACTGGTGTATTCACCGGATTACAGGCCAGTATAAATTATTCTATTCATGCCATTATTAATCAAACCTGCAGCGGTACACAAACCATTGCTAATTTTATTATACCTGCGCCAAATCTAAGTGTTTCAAAAACAGATGCTACTTGTGGAAATGCAAGTGGTACCATTACTGCTACAGGTTCTGGTGGAGTAGCGCCCTTACAATATAGTATTGATGGTACTAATTTTCAGCCCAGTGGTAATTTTACAGGATTGGCTGCAGGGGTTTATACGGTAATAGTAAAAGACGCCAATGGTTGCCAAAATTCAGCGGTTGTAACAATCATCAATGCCAACGGACCTTCACTATCTCTTGCTAAAACAGATGCAAGTTGTGGTGCCAGTAACGGTAGTATAACGGTAACAGGTACTGGCGGTTTGACCCCATATCAATATTCAAAAGATGGCACTACCTATCAATTGTCCAATCAGTTTAATGGGTTGGCTGCAGATATTTATATCATTACAATAAAAGATGCTACTGGCTGTACCAATAGCGGAAATATTACTGTTGGAAATATTGGAACCACAATTTTATCAACACAAACTACGGCTGCCAGTTGCGGTAACAGCAATGGAAGTATTACCACCAATGTTACTGGCGGTACGGCTCCTTATTCATATTCTATTGATGCTATTAATTTTCAAACGAATAATGCTTTTACAGGCTTGGCATCGGGCACTTATACCATTACAGTAAAGGATGCAAATAATTGCACCAATTCCATTGGCGTTGCTATTAGTAATCAGGCAGGGCCTCAACTAACGGCAACGGTTACCCCTAGTTCTTGTACTGGAAATACCGGCTCTATTACTGCCAACGCTGTGGGTGGTGTGGCGCCCTTGCAATACAGTAAAAATGGGGGCTTAACCTATCAGGCCAGTAATCTTTTTCCTGGATTGGCATCGGGCACCTATACAGTGATGGTGATAGATGCCAATGGTTGCAGCAATAGTACAACAGTAGTGGTTAGCTTATCGGTACCACAGGTAACTGCTACCACAGTACCTGCCACTTGTAATGTAAGTGATGGTATAATTAATGCCATCGGTACAGGAGGCACAACACCTTATTTGTTTTCTATCAATGGAACAGTATTTCAAGTCAGCAATGTATTTAGTGGGTTGGCATCTGGTAATTATACCATTAGCATCAAGGATGCTAATAACTGTAACAACAGTGCTTTCCCTATTGTAGTGGGCAATGCAGCAGGGTTGATTATTTCAGCAAGTAGTACCAGTACTGCCTGTATCAGTAATACTGGTACCATTACGGCATCTGCTACTGGTGGAGTAGCGCCATTGCAATATAGTATCAATGGTACAGTATACCAATCATCGGGTTTATTCACAGGACTAGGCGCAGGCAACTATACGGTATATGTAAAAGACGCCAATGGTTGTATTAGTCAAACTAGTATTGTAATTATTACTATTCCTAAACCAACGGTAACGGCTACCAGCACTTCTACTTCATGTAATAGCAGCAATGGTACCATAACGGCTACAGGTAGTGGCGGAACAGCGCCTTATCAATATTCTATTAATGGCACTGTTTTTCAAGTAAGCAATGTATTTGGTGGGTTAACGCCCGGGCCATATACAGTAACCATACGCGATGCTAATGGATGTACGGGAACAGTCTTTGTAGTGGTTAATAATGTAGGTGGTGGCAGTGGTCCAACCGTAACGGCAACTTCTTTGCCTGCAGAATGTGGTCAAAGCAATGGTAAGATCAATGCCAGTGCCTCTGGTGGTCAAAACCCTACTCGGTATAGTATTGATGGGGTGAATTATCAAAATAGTAGCAATTTCACTAATCTTCCTCCGGGTACTTATACAGTGTTTGCCAGGGATGCCAACGGTTGTATCGCTACCACTTCAGTAGTAGTAGATAATATTGCAGGACCGCAAGTATCGGCTATCACTACAGCATCTGTTTGTGGTGGCAGCACGGGTACTATCGACGCTACTGGTTCAGGTGGAACAGCACCTTATCGCTTTAGCATTGATGGTGTCAATTTTCAGGGAAATAACAATGGATTATTTACAGGCTTGTCTGCAGGATTTTATACAGTAACCGTGCGAGATGCTGATAATATTTGCAGAAACTCTATTGTAGTATATGTGGCCAATTCCAATGGTCCTGATGTAACGGTTAGTAGTACGGATGCATATTGTGTATTGAACAACGGAACCATTACGGTAATTTCCTCGGGTGGTACAGCTCCCTTTACCTATAGTATTAATGGTGTCAACTTTCAAAGCAGCAATGTATTCAGTGGACTGGCGCCCGGGCAATATCCAGTTACAGCCAAAGATGCGAATGGTTGTGCCAATGCAACTACTGTAACCATTGGCATTATTGCAGTACCCAATGTAACTGCTACTACTACGCCCGAAGCATGTAATAGTGCCAATGCTAGTATAATCGTTACCGGTAGTAATGGTACAGCACCTTATCAATATGCTATTAATGGCGGTGCATTTCAGTCGGCCAATGTATTCAGTGGGTTGACTGCCGGAGTATATTCAGTAGTATTAAAAGACGACAATAATTGCACCAGTACAACTACGGTTACCATATCAGCTGTTGCAGGGCCACAATTAACGGCCAGTGCAACGCCATCGAATTGTAATGGCAATAATGGAACGATATTAATAACAGGTACTGCCGGCACCATGCCCTATCAATATTCCATCAATGGAACTGTATATCAAAGCAGTTTTTATTTTACAGGATTAGCGCCAGGTAATTATACAACTTATATCAAGGATGCTAATAATTGTATCAACACCGTAGCCGTGCAAGTAAGTGTGGTGCCCGGTGGTGGCAGTTTAGCAGGAACCACGGGTGGTGTGCAGGTTTGCGCTACAGCGCCGGTGGCAGCTACAGGTACTTTTTATTTTGATGCATCCTGTAACCTCATTGCCAAGGTAACACCATCGGGTACCACTCCAGTGAATGGAAGTATTCAATCCTGTGTAATCATCGATGGCAGTACCCAGGTCTTTAATGCCGAACCCTATGTACAAAGGCATTTTGATATTGAGCCCAGTGTAAATGCAGCCAATGCAACGGCAACGATTACACTATTTTTCAGGGATCAGGAATTTGTGGATTTTAATACCAATAGTATTGGATTTCCATTTTTGCCAACCGTGGCAGGTGGGGGCAATAGCGATCCGAATATTAGTCATGTTAGGGTAACCCAGTATCATGGAATACCCATTGCACCGCACAATGTTGGCAATCCTTCTCCAGGCTACTATACAGTAAATGGTGGGGCAGGAGTGCTTATTACCCCTTCGGTAAATTATAATACCACGAATAATTATTGGGAGGTGAGTTTTCCAATTACAGGCTTTTCGGGATTTTATGTACATACTAATTTGGCTTTTGCCTTGCCGGTAAAACTGCAATATTTTAACGGCAGCAAACAATCGGGCAAGCATTTGCTCAATTGGAAACTATCTATGAATGGTACTGCCACTGTAAAAATGATATTGGAAAGAAGTACTGATGCAGCGCATTATACCGATTTGTACAGTACTACCACTGACTCAACAAGGGCATTACAGGCATTTAATTTTACAGATGCGCAGCCATTGGCAGGCATTAATTATTACAGACTTAAAATAATAACAGTTGATGGCCAGTTTTTCTACAGCAATATTGTAGCCTTATCCAATACAGGTAAAGCATTTGATATTATTGGTATACAACCCAACCCGGTAAACGATGGTAGTTTTGTATTGAAGACCAGCAGTACACATGCGGTAATGATGGAAATTATTATCAATGATATGCAGGGTAGGGAGATTAGGCGGCAAAGGGTAGGTGTGCAAGCAGGTATCAATGCCATTCCGATGGATGTACGTCAATTGACTTCAGGCACTTATACTATCTATACGGCCATCGAAAAAGATCGATCTACAGTATTACGTTTTTTAAAAAACTAGGTAGCTGCCCAACTTGCTACAGCGACCAGTTTCGACAGATTAGAGGCTAAAGATTACCATAAAAGCCTTAATTTTGCCGACTTGAAAATAAGTAAAGCGACTTAATATTTATTAGGGTTGCTACTGTTTTTCTGGTCCCGTAGTTCAATGGATAGAATAGAAGTTTCCTAAACTTTAGATGCAAGTTCGATTCTTGTCGGGACTACCAAACGGCAAAAGCCGCTCTCTGAGCGGCTTTTGCGTTCGACGGCATTACTGAATTCATTAGCAATACAAATGAAACGCTTAACCAGCAGGGTTTTACGCGGTTCGATTTTCCGTTTGGCGTTTCCCAATTAACTGTTACCTGCCAGCAAACCAAAAAGTTTTGCATTCAGGAAAAAATTATCCCTGCCTACTTTATGCTTGGTTAAGATACCAGCCTTAACCAATGTATCTAAATAACGAATGGCTGTACTACGGCTGATTTGCAAATCTTTTTGCAAAAACTCAATTTTTGTATAAGGGTATTTAAACAGGTTATTGAGTAAATCCTGGCTGTATATTTTGGGGTGATTACTGCGTATCTGCTGCTTATATTGCTGCATTAACTCTTTAATGGATGCAATTAATATAACGGATGCTGCTGCGGTTTTTTCTATTCCATCCAGCATAAACAGTATCCACTCTTCCCATTTACCTTTATCTCTCACTTCCTGTAATAAGCGATAGTAATCTGATTTATGATGAATAATATACTGGCTAAGGTATAATACCGGTAAATGCAGCAGCCCTTTTTGTACGAGGTATAAAATATTGATGATACGGCCTGTACGCCCATTGCCATCATAAAAAGGATGTATGCTTTCGAACTGGTGATGAATGATGGCCATTTTTATCAATGGGTCAGCATCCATCATGGTGTCATCATTAATAAACGTTTCTAAATTATTCATTAACGAAAGGATAGTATCATAATCTTGTGGAGGTGTATAGATCACTTGCCCGGTTTTATCATTCATTAGCTTTGTACCAGGCAGTTTACGAAATCCGGCTTTGTTTTGTTCTACCACTTCCTGAATTTGTAAGATGTAATTGTTGGTAAATAAATGATGTTGCTTTACCAGCTCAAACCCCTTTTTTAATGCAGCGGCATACTGATGTACTTCTTTGGCCGCCGGGCTGGCAAAAATGTTGCTAAAGAAATTACTCTGGTACACCTCATCAAAGGTGCTGATGATATTTTCTATAGCCGAACTTTCCCTTGCTTCCCGAAGGGTAAGTGTTTCCAACAAAATAGCCTGATTAGGAATGCTGGTAATAATGCCCTTCAGCTCTGCCAATGCACGATGCGCCTGGGCCAGTTTTTTTAGTACTGCTTTTGTTTCCAGGTCCTGCTTAATCGGTAATGGTAATAATGGCATTATTTGAACTGTATAGATCAAATATAAGTCAAAAACGCCACTTTTTGACTTATATTATACCAATATGCATGAAATTACAGGGTTTTAATGCTACTTTAATTCGGAGATCCCTGACAAGAGCATTTGACTTTATTGGGAAATGGCGGAGCGTACTAACAGAAAAGTTGAACTTTTGATTTTCGCTTATCGCAGGTATTGTTACCCAAAGTCTTCTATTGATTTCAATTCTTCAATGATCAGGTTCGAAGTTAGGAGGCTAGGCACTACCAGAGAGGACAAATTGCTCTCAACAGCAGTTTGTCCTCTTTCATTTTTGCTCAAAGCCCTTGTCGGCTCCCCCGAAACAGGCAATCCGTCTGTGATAGCGCAAATACTGAAATTATTTCGGTACGTTACTTTTACCCGGACAGGGTATTAAGCAGTTGGTGTGGTAACGGCTGTTCTATAATTCGCGTTGCCTGTTTTCTATTTGGAGGTTATAAAGGGAAACCTTGTACAATTCATTGAAAATGTCAACCGGTGTATATGTAATGACCGATCCGTTAACGGTCGTTTTCATTTTTACACCCAGCGTGTATACACTCGATTCCGGATCAACTTCAACCTGTACAACCTTAAATGAAGGCGTTACGGGCAGGTTGTTGTACTTGGAAATATATTCGGCGAAGTAGTTCCAGGGGTCTTGGGTGAACTGGTTGTTGCCAACAAAGGCGTCTTCAAGGTAGCGGTCGCCTTTTTCGTTATTGAAAACATTGGTGTTTCCCTTCTGGATAAAGTTTTCACCGTGCAGGAACGTTTCTGTATGCGTTTCCCGGCCGATATTTGTGTTCATAGTGGCACTGAATTTTGTTTCATCAACCAGGCTTACGCCACCGGGCCTTGCAGAAAAATGTATCTGAGAAGTAACTGTGAAGCGCCGGATCTCCTTGTTCAATACACCCGGTGCTTCTATCTCCATTTCCTGGGAGATGGCCGGTATCTTCCAGTATTCGAAACGGGTAAGCGCACCAGCGAAATTACCGGCGTTGTAATCGGATATGAGGCTCGCCGATAGAAATTCTATGTTTTTCAGTACGGCTGCTTTTAACGCCTTCAGACTGTCAATTTGCCTCTTTATTTCCGCTTCTTTTTGCTGCTTTCTTAAAACATAAGCTTCTTCTGCTGCTTTATCTTTTTTTGCTACAATTGCCAGGGCAGCTTCATAGTCTTTTACATAATCTGCTTTTGTAACTGCGGACACAGGTACGGTGTTCTTAAAATAAAGTGTAGCATCGATCATGCCGTTGGCATATTTATCTCTGAATGCAACAAATTCATTAGCCAGTTTTTCATTTTGACTCACTATACTATGTTTATATTGCTTTTTTCCACCTACATCATAGTTGGGGTTAGTCGAGAAGTAATATGCCAGAATATAAATATCATTTTGCGGACGCAAAGCCTCGGGCATTTTACTATTTTCCGCAGCAGGCATCTCCAGCAGTGCAAAAGTTTTGCCTTTCAACTCGAGGTAAGTAACAAAATAGAAGTAAAGTGATTTTAATGCTTCATTATGCCAAGAATAAGAAAATGACCTTAACCCTGCCGGATAATTTTCCCGCCTGCTGTATTTTATTATGTAGTCTAACTTATCTGCCGGTATTTTCTTAACAAGCTGGTCATAAATTTCAGGATTATATAAAAAAACCAATGGCATTGTTTCACCATTATAGCCAATACTAACCTCGTCGCTTAAAATATTTGTTTTAGCAATATCTGCAATCCATACTCTGGGCTTTTGTGCAAAAGATATTTGGGCATTCAATAAAAAGAAAAGTAATATGCCCATAAGCTTCTTCATATAGAAATGTTTTACCAAAAATAATAATTTGCAAAAAAATAAAAGGAATTTGCGGCATTATTTTGGTTGAGTTTTATGCATTCAACTGCAACTGCGATTTTCAATTATGTTTAAGAAAGTGGTGGATGAACCTAATAAAAAAAGTCGAACTTTTAACTTCCGGTTATTGCACCTTTTGTCACCCAAAGCCCCCCAATGTCTTTAAATCTTCCAAAATCTGGTTCGACGTTAGGAGGGTCGGGACTACTTTTTAAATAAAACCCTTACTCTGAATAGATTGGGTTTTCCAACTTGCCATCTGCAAAATGAGAGCAAAATCATTTTTGATGATTTTAATCTCATTTAAAGACGTGGTAAATATTCTTTCAATCACCGAATCAAAGCTGGGTTGCCCTTTATAGTCTTCCTGACTAAACTAGCTATTTTGCTGTATAACAGTTTTTCATCAATAGGTTTAGCAATATAATCATTCATGCCAACAGCTATGCATTTAGTTAAATCAACTGTTGTTACATCTGCTGTTAATGCAATGATAGGGATGGTAGAATTCATGGAATTGCGAATGTATTCTGTAGCTTCAAAACCATTCATAATGGGCATCTGTAAATCCATCAAGACAATATCATACAATTTAGCTTGGAGTGCTTCAATGGCCATTTGCCCATCGGCAACAATATCATATTCAAACCCAAAATCGTCTAACAATGTTTTCATCAATAATTGATTGAGTGCAATATCTTCAACTACTAATACTTTTATATGCTTGATTTCCGTATCCAGTTCAATTATTCCTGTTTCTAATTCAGTTACACCAGTAGTTTTTAAGAAACTTAATTGAAAACTAAAGGTTGAGCCTACCTCAATTTTACTTTGCACACTAATACTTCCGCCCTGCGATTCAACCAATTGTTTAACAATGGCAAGTCCTAACCCTGTTCCACCATACAACCTAGCCGTACCATTAGTGGCCTGTTGAAAATTTTCAAAAATATTGCCTATTCTACTTTCTTGTATTCCAATTCCTGTATCAGCAACTGCAAACTCAATGGTTGCTTTCTCTTCGTCTTCTTGCAGCAATTTAACACTTACTGTAATTTTTCCTTCAGCAGTAAATTTTATAGCGTTACTTACCAGATTTAAAATAATCTGGTGTAAACGTACTGGGTCGCCAATCAATACTTCGGGAATATTGTTGTCGTAAATTTTCACCAACTCTAAATTCTTTTCCTGAATTTTAGTTTCAAACAAATGTAGCATTGCTGATATGGATAATGCCATTTTAAAAGGGGTTTGCTCGAAAGTCATTTTCCCTGCATCTACTTTTGCAAGATCAAGGATGTCGTTAATGAGTACAATTAATGTATCGCCACTGATTTTTATGGCTGTTAAATATTCTTTTTGTTTAATTGTTAGAGATGTTTTCAACATTACTTTTGTAAATCCTATGATTGAATTCATAGGAGTACGAATTTCATGACTCATATTAGACAAAAATTGTTGTTTCGCTTTCACAGCATCTTCTGCTATTTTAGTTGCACTCTCGGCCTTACTCTTTGCTTCAATTAGTTCATTTTCAAATCTTATTCTTTCAGTTATATTGCTGTTAAGCGATTTCATTTGTTCTGCCTGAACCAATAATTCATGATTTTTTTTATATAGGTCTACAAATACAGCAATCTTCGCTTTTAATATTTCCGGAGAAAATGGTTTAATCATATAATCAACTGCCCCGGCCCTGTATCCCTTGAAGATATGCACAGTACTATCCATGCTGGCAGTTAAAAAAATTATTGGTACATGTTTAAGTTTGTCTATTTCCCTAATTAATTCTGCTGTTTCAAATCCATCCATTTCAGGCATTTGTACATCCATCAAGATGATGGCAAAATCGTGTTGGTGTAGTAATATTTTTAATGCTTCATTGCCTGAACTTGCTTTCACACATAGATATTCTTGATTGGAAAGAATTACTTCTAAAGCAAACAAATTTTCTACTCTATCGTCTACCATTAAAATATTAACCTTGTTAATTGGTTTCATTATAATTCATTTGTAAAGTTTAAAGTCAAACAAATGCTTAGTTTTAGACTGGCGATTAAAAATCAAGAAATAATATAAATAGCAATTGTTCCAAATTTATTTTATCATCCAACATTCTATTTACTCAACCAAACACGCATCAATGAAAGCAGCTGTTCTACATTAATTGGTTTAGTGATATAGTCATTAGCGCCTGCATCAATACATTTTTGTTTATCATCTTTCATGGCCTTAGCTGTAATTGCAATTACGGGCAACTGCTTAAACTTTGCCTGTAATCGTATTCGCTTCATGGCCTCATAGCCATCCATTTCAGGCATCATTATATCCATTAGTACCAGGTCAATATCTGGATGAGTATTTAACATATCCAAAGCGCTTTTACCATTTTCTGCTTTAATTATTTCCATGCCACGTTCTTTTAATATTTTGGATAATGCAAATACATTTCGCATATCATCATCTACCAATAATATTTTCTTAGCATTAAATACTGTTTCTTTATCGTACAAAACATTAATGATTAATTGTTTTGATTTTGGCAAATTGCTGATTGTTCTGTGCAAAAAAAGAGCAGTTTCATCCAGTAAGCGCTCTTCAGATTTGGCCCCTTTAATTATAATGCTCTCTGCATATTTTTGAAGTTCATTATTTTCCTCTTTTGTAAGCTCCTTGCCGGTGTATACAATAATCGGAGGAATGCTGGTACTTTTAATATGCTCCAGTTGATGAATAAGGTCAAACCCACTCATATCAGGCAAACCAATATCAAGGATAATGCAATCAATCTGATCCTTTTGATAAATGTTCAAAGCTTCTTGGCCAGTGCCAGCTTCAAAACATTTTACATCCCCATTTCCTATTAGTATTCGCATGGCTTTTCTAGCGTTTTCGCTGTCTTCTATAATCAATAGATTTTTTATTTTCCTGCTTATAAAACTTTCAATTCTTGTAAAAGTTTCTTCGAGATCTTTTTTGTCAATGGGTTTCTTTAGGTATTCAACAGCGCCTTCTTTGATTGGTTCCAGTGAACGTTCATCTGCCGAAATGATGTGTACCGGTATATGTCTTAGCGATGGATTTCCTTTTAATTCATGCAATACGCGCAAGCCATTTATTCCAGGTAGCCCTAAATCGAGAATGATTGCTTTAGGTTTATATTTTGTAGCAAGTAATAAACCATCTTCACCACTTGCAGCAGCCAGGCATTTGAATCCTTTACTGTTGGCTTGTTTTAAAAGTATAGCAGCAAATTTTAAATCATCTTCAATAATAAGTACTACTTTATCATCATCGGTAATGTTTATCCTGTCATCAGTTATGCTTTGGTAATTAAGGTATTTGGAATGATTTTCTAAACTAGCTGTATATTCATTTAACGCGCTAGTTTCTTTGGGTTCTTTATCATTCAATATATTTAGTGGAATAATGAGTGAAAAAACAGCACCTTCATTTAATTTGCTACTCAACTTAATTTCGGCACCTAATAATTTTGCAAGCTCTCGAGAAATGGAAAGTCCTAAGCCAGTGCCTCCATAATTTCTTGAAGTGCCACCTTCTGCTTGTTGAAAAGCTTCAAAAATGGCCATTTGTTTATCTTCAGCTATTCCAATACCAGTATCCGTAACTGAAATTATAATTGAGCTTTCAGTAAAATTATCAACACTAATGCTTACACTTCCTTTTTCAGTAAATTTTATAGCATTGGATAAAAGGTTTTTTAATATTTGATTTAAACGTTGCAAATCAGTTCTGATAAATGCTGGTAATCCACTATTCAACACACAGGTAAATTGCAGGCCTTTCTGTTCGACTTGGTGTTTGAAATCACGCATTAAGTAGTCAGTAAAATCTTTGAGTGATACCTTTTCAATATTAATCGACATTTTACCAGCTTCAATCTTGGAGAGGTCGAGTACTTCATTTATCAAAACAAGCAAATCATGGCCGCTTTTGTATATTATTTCTGCACTTTCCACCTGCACCTTGTCTAGATTATTGCTCCTATTCTCTGATAAATCTTTTGAAAGTATAAGCAAACTATTAAGCGGTGTTCTTAACTCATGCGACATATTTGCTAGAAATTCCGATTTGTATTTAATGCTTATTTCAAGTTGTTTTGTTTTTTGTTCAATATCAAATTTTGATGCTTCAACTTCTTTGTTTTTTACTTCCAACGACTGGGTCTGTTCCTCTAGTTCTTCATTAGTCATTTGTAATTCCTCCTGCTGCTGTTTCAGATTTTGAGTTTGTTCTTCCAGTTCTTCATTCATTTGTTTCAGTTCCTCCTGCTGTGTCTGAAGCTCTTCTCGCTGCACTTGAGCTTCCTCTAATAACTCCAGTATTTGTTTTCTAGCAATGGCTGAATTAATGCTTATAGCAATACTATCCATGGAAATAGCAATGAACTCTTTTTCCGTTTCGGTAAAATTATTTAAGCTTCCTATTTCTATTACACCAACAGTATTGTTTTCAAATATAAATGGTGTAATAAGTAAATACTTTGGTTTTGCATTTAATATGGAAGAGCTGATATGAATGTTTTCTTCAGTAATAGCTGTTATTAAAATTTGTTTTTTATCCCAAGCTACCTGGCCAATCAGCCCTTCTTTCAAGGCAAATTTTACTTTAATGTTGTTGGTTGTTGCAAAAGCATATTGCCCGATAAGTGCCAAAGTTTTGTCCTTGTCATTCAACTGGTAAACTGCCCCAATGCAAGCTTTCAGGTAATTACATAAAAAACTGATAGTATTGTTTGCAAAATCTTCTACAGTTTGGTCTCCTTTCAATTTTTCGTTGAGCTCGGTCCTTCCGCTAAGCAACCAATTTTTACTAGCAGTTTCAGCTTCGGCTCTTTTTAGAGCTCGTAAATTTGAAGTAACTATACTATAAACAATAAAAAGTATTACTAGTATGATTAATAATAAAATGGCAAAAACAGCATTAAATTTTTTAGCATTATTTTCACTGGCCTGTCTTCTTTCTGTCAGCAGCGTATTTTCAATTGTTCTAGCGCCATCTATGATTTTTCTTATTTCATCTTGTATCCTTTTTCCTTCACCTGTAGCTACAAAATCTCTTGCTTTTTCAAAATTAATTTTACGTATACTAATGGCTTTGTTTAAATTATAGAAGCGCAATTTAATTTCCTCATCAAGTGTCTCAATGTTTTTTTGCTGATTGAGATCATTTTTTGTTAACTCTTTGACTTTAGCAAGATGTTCAACTGCTCTTGTATTGGCAGTGGTGAAATGTTGTAGCGAATTTTCATCGCCTGATATAACAAAACCCCTTACACCTGTTTCTGCATCAATGGTGGCAATAAGTATTTGTTCAAATTCATTCAATACTTGATTGCTGTGATCCACACATACATTTGAGGCAATAAAATTCTCACTATTTTTAAGAGAAAAAATAGCTACCCCAAATAGAATTAAGCCACAGGCAGTAAAGCCTAATAGCATTTTTTTAGTTAGTGTCATTTTCTTTTGATAGTTGATTGTCAAATTTTATTAGCAACATAATTATTTCTTCAATTGATAGAATATAATCCGGCTGCATGGCAGCTAAAGCCGATTTTGGCATATAATCTGATTCGGCAGACTCCGGATTTTGTACAATTGTTAAACCACCACATTCCTTTATTCGTTTAAGGCCACTCGTGCCATCATTATTTGAACCTGTAAGTATTATTCCAATTAATTTATTTGTATAAGCATCTGCAGCAGAATCAAACAAAACATCGATAGAGGGTCTTGCAAAATTTACTTTTTCATCAATTGTCAATGAAAAGGTTTTATTCTTTTCTATTAATAAATGATAGTTTGCAGGAGCGATATATACATTTCCAGTTTCAATTAGTTCTTTTTCGTCAGCTTCTTTGATGGGAACTTTACTTTTTTCATTCAAAAGCTTGATCCATTGATTATCAGAACGCGCGCTTATATGTTGCACAATTATAATGGGTGTGTTGAAGCTTTCAGGTAAAAGAGCGAACATAATTTTCATTACATTCATTCCTCCAGACGACATACCCATTACAATTGCTTCATATTTCATGACTTATTATTACTTATTTAATACGAGTTAATATTTCTTTTTAAATATTTTTTGTTTTAAGTCTAATGCAGTGTAAGATTCACTTGAGTCCGTATAACGTAAACCTTCTTTTGAACCCAAGCATAAAATACCGCCATTTATGAGGCTATTATAAAGAAGCTGTTGTACTTTGTTTTGCAACAGTTTATCAAAATATATAAGTACATTCCTGCAGAAAATCAGGTGCACTTCGGCAAATACGCTATCTGTAACTAAATTATGGTTGGCCCAAACAATATTATTTTTCAATGATTGATTCATGATAACGTTCTCATAGTTGGACGTGTAATAGCCACAAAAAGATTCCTTACCACCTGCAAGTTGATAATTAGTAGTGTATTCTTTCATCAATGAATTTGAGTAAATCCCCTCCTTACCTTTGTTTAAAGCTTGCTGATTAAAATCACTTGCATAAATAGTTGTTTTGTCATACAAGCCTTCTTCTTGCATAATAATGGCAATCGAATATGCCTCTTCTCCAGAGGCACAGCCAGCATGCCATATTTTAATAAAAGGATAGGTTTTTAAAATGGGAACTACATTTTCTCGCAGTGATCTATAAAAGTTTGGGTCACGAAACATTTCGGTCACTGTGATAGATAGATCTTGTAAAAATTGAGCAGCAAATAATTCATCTTGCAAAACTTTGCTTTGTAATTGAGAGATATCAGCTAACCCCGACATTGCCATTCTGTTGATGATCCTGCGCTTAATATGGGCAGTTGAATACTGCCGGAAATCATAACCATATTTATGAAATACAGCTTCCAGTAACAATGATATTTCATTTTCTGCCAGGGAGTTATATTTCAAGAAGGTATTCACTAGTTTGAAACAGTAATGAAACAAATTATTCATTACACAGCTGCTTACAAATTTGAGCGAATTGGACAGAAAATTTGTTGTATAACTTTAGTAAAAAGTTATATAATTCACTGTAAAATCTACAGTATTAATGCAATGAATTTTAATTACAACTCATACAAGCTGGGGGTGGAATAGCATTAAGGAATTGATTATTTTAAAAAGTATAGAAGCATTGCGTTGCACAAATCAATATAACGTAAATGGAACTCAGCATTTTCATTAATTCCGATAAACTAAAAGTGAGTTTAAACCCTACTAAACAGTAATAGAACTTTGCTTAACTTTGTAAACAAATTTTATTACTATCGGTTCCTATATTTTACTTAAATAACTAGCTTATGCACAACAAAACGCTTTTTTTAATATTCAGTTTACTTATTTCGAATCTTGCTTTTACACAAGATATTTCTTATAAAAAAGGAAAGATTTTGGTAGACGGTCAAGAGTACTTGAAACTAGATGTGAAAAAGATGAATTTCGGTCTCACAAAGAATTTTGAAGTTTTTACAATGGATGATATTAAAATTGCCACTGCCGAAGTGAATGCAACGAAATATGAAGCTGATAAAGACGACAATTCTTTTTTATACTATGATGTAGTGTTTTTTCCATCTCAACTTAAAGGGGTTTTTAAAGTGGCTTCACTCGGACAAGAAAAATCCTTTGCTCAGTTGATGGGTTCGAGCGGAATTCTTGTGAACAATAAACCAGATGAGTCGAAAATCCAAGCATTCATTGCTAACAGCGCTGCAAAGCCCAAACTCTTTGTTGATTATTCGCCTGTATCAAGAAACCGTGCCTGGCCAATAGAGATAAAAGCCGACCGACAAATTACACAAGATGCTAAACCAATTGGCTACTTTGTTCCTAGCGGAAGCGGATCTGGTGGGCGTGATAATTATCAGTTCTATTTACCCACTGGTGTTTTATTGGCAGATATTTCATTTCTAGGTGGAAACAATGCACAGGAATTTGATATGTATACCTACAAGGATAAATTCAGGCGAAAAATTGCCATACCAGAAAAGGATAAAATCTTGCTAGCTGATCAAAGTATCGATAAAAACTATTTTGCTCTTAAACGAATAGTAAAATGGTTGGTCGACAATCAAATACTTTAATCACCTCCATGAACTGGGAGGATTTCAAATCCCTTATTGCAAAACCGGAACGAAAGGGTGAATATAAATGTTGTCAAAAAATAAATAAATAACTTTTATTTCATATATATATTGCTCTAATCAATGTAAATTATTTGTTGCTATTTTAGAAACTCATCTTTTCTTTCACTGTACTGATTGCAACCAATAATCGATCAATATCATCGGGGAAAAGCCTGCCTATATTACCAATTCTAAAGCAGTTTGCTTTTGAAAGTTTACCAGGATAAATAACAAAACCTAGTTGGTTCAATTCGTTGTAAAATAGTTTAAAATTGAACTGTGTATTTTCTGGATAGTGATAAGTATTTATAATATAGCCTTGATCATTGCCATTTAAGTATTCAACAAAGCCTAATGCCTGCATACCTGATTTCAAAATTTTGAAATTGGAAATATATCTTTCAGACCTGCCTTGCACACCACCTTCTTTATATAATTCTAAAAGTGCTTGTTTAAATGATAGCAGGACTTGTATGGGGGGTGTAAACCTAAATTGACCATCTTTTTCCAATCCTTCCCATTGCGCGTATAAATCAAGTACAAGCGTGTCTGCCTTGCCTTTACATAAAAGTAGCGAGCTTTTTTTAGCAAGTATAAACGAAAAACCAGGCACTGCTTCAATGCATTTATTGGAAGAAGAAATTAGAAAATCAATATTACAGGAAGCCATATTTACAGGTACTGCTCCAAACGCACTCATTGAATCTACGATGTAAATAATGCCATATTTTTTTGCTATAGCACCAACTTTTTCAATAGGATTAAAAATACCGGTTGTAGTTTCACAGTGCACAATAGCCATATGTGTAAATTGGCCACTAGCTAATAGCACTTCTGTTTTTTCCAAATCAGGAGTAGTGTTTTCTTCGCAAACCAGCGATTCGAAAGGTATTTGGTGTATTGCTGCAATAGTTGCAATTCTCTCTCCGTAGGCGCCGTTTATCAGCAATAGCAATTTTCCGTTGCGTGGTATTGCTGATGAAATGATGGATTCTACTCCAAATGTTCCAGAACCCTGCATTATTACTGATTCATATCCTTCCGATTTGGATACGCCCGCAAGTTGCAATAATTCTTCTCTAATTTCTTTGATAATGCTAATGAACAGGTCATCTCTAGAACCATAGTCATGCAACATCGCTTCTTTTACAGTTCTACTGGTAGTGAGTGGGCCGGGGGTAAATAATAATTTATCCATATAGGAAAAATACGTTTTAAAAATTTGAAATAAAATCCAGTTTTACTATCAGTTCCCTTAAATTATCTATAATAAAACTTGGATTGGCTGTTTCCAATTGCGCTCTTGTATGTGCACCAGTGGTGATGCCTATATTGAATCCACATCCTGCATTCCTTCCTTCTTGTATATCAATGGTGGAATCGCCTACTTTAATTACTTGCGTAGGATCAATGATTTTAAATTCTTCCATTGCCAGCAAGATCATATCAGGTTCGGGCCTGTTATTTTTTACATCAGATGCTGTTATGAGGCCGTCAAAATCAACTCCTTTTACCCAGCCTAATTTTGCAATGAGCGATTCGGCAGTAGTTGAATTGTATCCTGTATTCAGCACCACCAAGATGCCTCGTTTTTTTAGCTCAGCAAAAACTTCTGTGGCATATGCTTGAGGTAAGATATCCATATTGTCATAAGCAGTTTCTAGTAAACCAATGAATCTGGAATATATAGTATCTGCCAATACATCATCTTCAATATTGCCAAATACTTTTAATACACTTTTTATGGCCTGCATTTTTTCCTTGCCAGCACCTTCTGCAAGTACTTGTTCCAGTGTAAACGCAAATCCCTCTTGATTAATTGATTGTTGAAGCGTTTTGTAAACTACATTGTTTTCATTAACTGTTGTTCCCGCCATGTCAAAAACTACCATTTGTATCATACTGAACTATTTAAATTTTGGTTAAAGAAAGCGATTCAATGTTATATAATAATAATGAAATCCTTATTTAATTATTAAAAGTTGAATTGCTTCAATGTCGCTTCTTTTTACTACAGCAAAATGATTTAGGGTATTCAACTTATTGCAATATTAACAGATGGATATGATAGTAGGATTAATTCCTTCGGCAAAAGAAATTGCCAATTTTATAAATGTGTGATGGATAAAATAAAGGGAACTTAAAAAACAGTATAAAATGGAGGAGCTTTTGTGGGCTAATATTAAATAGTCTTCAATAGTTAGCTAAGACGGTAACCGAATTAAAGGTAATTTATCAATTCGTAAACATTCTCAAAAACTCTTCTTTTTTACGACGGGCAACATCTACCACATCTCCGTTTTGTAATACCACCTGACCACCTTCTCCCCGTATGTATTTTTGAATGCATTGCAAGTTGATAAGGTGAGAGTTATGAACCCGGTAAAACCTATAGGGTGCCAGCATGTCTTCAAAATCCTTCAGCAGTTTTGTCACTAATAACATATTTCCTCCTACCAGGTATAATTTTGAATAATTAGCGCTTGACTCAATACGAATGATATTTTTTATTTGAATAAATTCTAATCCCCCACTGGTTGGTATTGCTATTTTGTCTTCTTGGTTTTTGGTTTCTAATAATGATTGTCGCAGTACATTCAGCCTTTCCCCCGTTTCCCTTTGCCGATATTTCACCAGCCTCGATACTGCATTCTGAAGATCGGTAATAGATACAGGCTTTACCAGGTAATCAAATGCACTCATTCGGATGGCTTCTACTGCATAGTGATTATAAGCAGTGGTAAAAATTATTTCTCCTGCATAATCACCCAATTCATCCAACAACCTTAATCCACTAATACGAGGCATTTCAATATCTAAAAAGATTACATCCGGTTGATGCTGCCGAATCAATAAAATAGCTTCTTCGGGTTTTTCACTGGTTGCAATAATCTGTATGTCGGGGCAAAACTCAATCAGTTTTTGTTGCAGGTTTTGTAAGCTACTCCGCTCATCATCTACTAAAATAGCACTTGGTTTTTCCATTGTCAAATTGCTTTTAATTGTATTTCAACCCGGGTTCCTATAGGCTCATTAGAATCGTTATAAAGATCAATTATTTGAATGTAACCTGCTCCTTGCTTCTCCATATTAAATAAGGCTATCCTGTCGGCAGTTATTTGCAAACCTACACTTTTGTGTGTCGGTTTATTTTGACTATTATACAAAGCTGCATTCTCTCTACCTACTCCATTATCTTGAATTATATAACAAATATGATCCAATTTAAGTGTTGCAGTAATAGTTAATTGAAGATGCTCATCGTGACTATGTGCTATGCCATGTACAATGGCATTTTCAACATATGGCTGAATCAATAGGGAGGGTACTAGGTAATCGCCCTGCAATAACTGAGGGTCTATATTTTCGTGGTAACTGAATTTATTGTGAAAACGCAATTGCTCAAGATCTATATACAACCTTAAAGCCTCCATATCCCTGGCTATCGGAACTACTTCATTATTACTGCTTTCAAGTATACTTCTTATTAACCTCGAAAATTTATTCAGATAATCCGATGCCTGCCGCTTTTCATTTTGCATTATAAAATTTTCAATACTGTTGAGGCTGTTGAAAATAAAATGGGGGTTCATTTGTGAACGCAATACCTGGGTTTGTAATTTGGCTTTGAGTTTTTGCGTTTGAATTTTATTGCGCCAGTTTCTTTGATAAAAAATAATGGCTACCATTCCTATAAATAAAAGGGATATTGAAATATAGAAATATAATGAGTTACGAACATTGCGGAGTTCCAGGCTTTGTATATCATTGTCTTTTTTTAATAGGACAATCTGCTGTTCTTTTTGCTGTGTTTTATAACTGATTTCAAATTCTGCAAGGTCTGTTTTAGTTTTTTGTTTCGACAAAGAATCCCTGGCATCTGTATATTGTCGGTGATAGTCTAGTGCTGATTGGTAGTCACCCAATAAGGCCGCTACATTAGCCAGATTTTGAAGGGCAATAGTTTGAAGGGCAATTGACCCATTTTTACTACTGATCTCTAGTGCTCTAACAAGCTTTTGCGCTGCATTTTTATAATTATGCTGAGCCGTATCTAGGTTACTCAATAGAAATAATGTTTTAATTACATTAACCGGGTCATCATGGGTTTCAAAAAAAGATAAGGTGGAGGCTAATTTGTTTTCGGCGGCAGTATACCGTTTTTCTTTTAAATATATACCGGCCCGAACATTCTCGTTAAGGTTAAGGGTAAATGAATCATTAAGTGCTCTGGCAACTTCGTCTGACCGTTGCAGGTAGAATACTGCAGAATCAAATTTTGCCAAGTGATAATAATAATTTCCTACATTAGAAGCTGTTTGTGCCCAGGGACCCTTAATATCGACCAAATATCCTAATGCTTCCTTTGCATGGTGAAGTGCATTATCAAAATCTTCCATTTCGTCATACAACCATGCAAGATTTGCCAGCGCCAATCCTAATCCCCTGTAATTCTTGATTTTCAAACAGCTTTTGATGGCAAAATTATAATACCCTATTGCAGTTTTAAACAAGCCTAAATCAGTATATACCGTAGCCACATTCTGAGCTAACGCTATTTTCTTCCTTGCCGTATCGGGCAATGCATCCATTACGGATGTCACTAATCCAAGGTACAACATGGTTGAATCCTTATTCCCTTTGTTCGAAAAACATTCCATGATATCCTTTAGCAACATGATATGATTGTAATTCAGCTGATCAGGAAAATAGGGGAACGCTTTTTTATAAAAATATATTGCACTGTCATAGTTTACAGAATTATAATAATAATATTTTCCAATATACAGTAAGAAATAACCCCTCAGAGAATCGGGCCCCGATTGTTCAATTAATTGTAAGCCTACTCTTGACCAATCTTTAACCTGCTGCAGATTATTTTCATTGATGGAGTCATTAATTGTTATTTTGAGAAAACTAATTTTCTCAAAATTGGTTTTTGCTTTATAAAAAGCAGGGGGTAAGGAGGTGGACTGCAGGGTAGCTGATTGCTGTTGTCCAACCAACACAGCACTGTAGTTACTCAATAAAATGAGTATAAAAAGTATTTTTCGAAAATTTTCCGATTTCCAGGAATATGTAATGCCTTTTTGCATGATGAAAAAATTGGCAACTCGGTTGGTTTCGTTAACGTAATGTACTAAACAATTCTTTTAATTTTCAGTAGCAGGTATAATCAAAGTTGGGTCGCCAAAAAAGGTCATAATACTTAAATAAATACGCGGATTCCTTAATACATCATTATTCGTTCTGAAATCCTTCCAAAATTGACGTTGTCCTTTTAACCATGCATCGCCCAGCAACCGGGGTTGGTTAGCATATGATTTTAATACTCTTTTGATTAACTCAGTGCCATGGGCATTCTGACAAACAACCGTTTCACCAAAGAATGCAATAGCCCCTCCTTTGTTTGCTTGAAATAACCAGGGACAGGCAAAAGTTCTATTTGAATTAAAGTAACCATCATAAGGGGAAGGGGTTGGTAACCTGAAATTTTTTGGGAGTTCTTTCCACAGGCCCATTTCATAATATTTGTCGCCCTTCGATTTTTCATAAAAAATATTTTTTCCATTAATATCATCATAGGGGCCTGCAGGTTCAGGCACACAATCTGGGATATTTGGTTTAAACCTGCCCGCAGAACAGCCTATCGTGAATACAACGGGTAAGCTTAATGCATTTCGAAAAGTATTTACTACTGAGTCATTAAATGAATTTGTATTTCCTTCCTGTATATCCCAACTCTGCGAATTGGCATGACCCATATATACAATTCCCCAGTTGCTAACTGCTGCATTTTTTACAGATGCAAAATTCCCATCATCCCAGTCGGCAGGCTTTTGTTTAAAGTTGAAAGCAAATTTCTGGATGGAGGTAGTATTCTTTTTATCAGGAATGGCATAATTAATAATTTCCTCGCACAAGATATTGGAACCAGCATAATTTGCTGAAGCAAGAAAGGCTAGCCCCGATTTTGAGGCAGCTATCATTTTCCCATCATCATATTTAATTATCTTTTCTATATAAATATCCAACTCTGTTGTATTGTGAACGGGTAGTCTTGCAAGTGCAATGTCGGGGTAACCATCCACCTGATCTGGGTTGTATTTTATGGCATCAATGCCCATTTGTTCAGCACCCGGAAACTGCCATATTTGATAATTGTAAAATCCATCATGGTCTTCATCCCATGAACTAAAAGCAGGAGCAGGTAATAGTTCGCCATTTTCATCATGGTGAAAAAGATTCGCATAATAAAAATCAGTAGGATTATAGCTTCCCTCAAACCATTGGTATTCTGGCGAACCAGTACGACCATTTGCCCAACCATTACTTACATACCGGTGACGAACAGGAAAAAGTCCGGCATCGCCCACTAGCATTACATATCTTACGCCCCTTCTTATATACGCATCTGCAATGGCCTTTTTAATTTTTTCAGGCTCGTCGGCAGCTTTGTAACCAGTAAGACTTTCAATATCAACAAATGCTGTTGGAATTCCCATTATATTCTTGTGTTCAATAAAGGGTTTAATACTTTCAGCAAATTGCTGCTTCCCAAGCACAAGAAAATGGGTGGGGTTACTTAGTAAATCAATTTTTGAATATGCCTGCGCAACGGTTTGCTGTACGGGCTCCATGGGGCGCTGTATGATTTGCTTACTTTCTGCTGGGGTAGGCTGTTTTATTATTTGACGTACCTGGCCAATTCCTTGCTTGGCAAATAATATCAACAGGCTGTACAAAATATTTTTCATTCCAATATTTTATTATAATAATTATTTTGAGACAGGTTATTTTTCATCCCTATTAAAATTAACCTAATATAAATGGCTAGCACTCATTTGTTGGTTAATTTTATTTTGAAATAGTGAAAGTAATTTTAAGCGAAAACCCTCCTCCATTCACATTAAACGCAATGCCATCGCTTTCGCTACCATTATTTCCAGCTGCAATGGCTGCAAGTATATCCTTCATGTATAGTGTATATTCACCCTTTTGTTGACTGTCAGAAAAATCACCATTGTCGTCCAATGCCGTGGTGAAAATAATTTTTGCATTGTCCTCTCTGGTATCCATTTGAAATTCGCGATTAAAATTATTATTGCATTTGTAACTATTTTGTTCTCCTTTTTGAACAGTAACATAGTTGGATGAATTATCAGCAACCATTACCTGCGGATTTCTTTGATATACATCTGCTATTTCATTCCCATCTTTATCTGATGCCCTGATGCTAAAACCTCCCCACATACGATAGCTTGACCTAACACCTGCATTCATTGAAACCAACTCCACTGTTTTTATTGAAAGCCTGAACCGTTCAGTAGGATTATAGCATTTAACATAGGGTACGTTGCCCGACATCTCTGTCTTTTTTGGCACACCATTCAAGTCGCTCATATTTACTTTTATGGGCAATAACATGCTGTTATCAAAATTGCTGAGGTAGTTTTGTAAGGCCAGTTTTAAACTTGCCGGATCAGAAGCTGCAATGGAAATGAGCGCAGCATCTTTAGTACTTCCTCCTACTGCAAATACTTTTACAGTACAATTGCTGAACATGGTTTTTTGGCTTCTGTCGAGGTGAACTTCCCCACTTGCAAAAACAGCGTTGAAAGTAGCATCCAGTTTTTCCTGATCGGCCGAACTGTATTTTTTTGTTTCCACACAAACAAGTATTCTGCGGCCATAGGTAGCAGCTTTTACAAACCCATAAGTAGGATTATTTTGTAAAGTAAGATCTGAAAAAAAAGCATCATTCTTATTGTCTGCTGTTAAAACGGCCACCTCTTCGCTGAAATCGTATAAAAAATGGTAAGCAGACTTTGATTTATTGAAATCAAATAAACCCGATACAGCACCATACACACATTTTCCTCCTCCACTTATCTTTAAGGCGAACTCCTCTTCACTGTTTATTTCTTCACTTTTTGCCGATATGATTGAACTGCTTTTGGTTGGTAGATTCTTTAGGAGGCTGGCAATAGCACTGGATAGGTCTGTTTCCGTTGGATTGTTTACTGTAACCGATTCATTGCTTTCATTGCAGTAAAGGGTAATAGGTTTACGGTTATTAGAAATGCTGTGCATCATCGCGGATTCCTGTAATAAGTCGAAAACGGTACCAGGTTTAAATCGTTGAATAAATTCTTTTGATCCGATAGGCATTTGGTCTGTGGAGTTGATACTAAACGTAGTAGTACCACTGCTGCACACCATTCCGTTGGCATCTTTGCCTGTATTGTTTTGGTTGTCTTTTGTATCTACATTATGCTTGGTGTTTTGATATACAGTTACCTGATCTTTTGCAAGTTTGTTCTTCGCTGCAATTATCATACTGCCTGAATTAGCGTTTGATATATTTACTTTTCTTACGGACACCTGATTGCCGACTGGTTGTAGTGGTTGGTCAACAGTAAAAAAAGTTTTTAAAACCTTACCATCGCTGAGTTTAATATTGTTCTCAATGGAGGTATTAACCGCCATGCTTTTTATAGCCTCAGCAGGTAGGTTTTCTTTTGCAACAATTACTGCAGGTACGCTTTCCCTTTGCGTTTGTTTTAAAATTCTTGATTGAATTACCTGTGCCACGGTAAATTGTACTAAAAGGGATGACAGGATAGTAAATAAGCAGCGCATGCTTTTTTTATTTTTCATTGTATAATTTTTTAAAAGTTTTCAATTAATTGGTTTTATTCTGTATTATTCCTTTCAACTTTTTATTGCTTATATCTACTATTTTATAGCCATTGGTCGAAATGCTAATCGCTTTTTTGCTGATACTTTTTGTTTCCATTCCTATTTTTCCATCTGCGATCATCTCAGCCATCAGGTAATTATTATTCAATACTGGAATGGCCATCATATTGTTTTTCATTTTTGGATTATTTCTAAATGCGCTCAGGTCGGCCATTCTTCCTACACCCATTGTATAAATTTTTACTGGGTCGAAAGCTACATGGGAATACCAAACAGTAAGTATCCCCTTTTCATTTTTTATGAGGTATTCATCGGCTGGAAATCCACAGATCGTTTTTGTTTGACCACTTTTGGTGATGGTCATACCTGTTTTGTCTTCAGAAGGCTGCAATGGTTTCTTTTTTATTGATGCTGCAATTTTCTTTCCCAGTTGTGCACCATAACCAACGATTTTCACCATATTCACCACGGTAATGGTTTTTTCTTTGTCATTAAACATAAGTGTTGCTCCATCCTGGGTATACACCATTAGGCTCAAATCTGAATTGTCTTTTTGGGAATTCTTAATACCTGCACAGTCACCATTTGTGGTAAAATAATAGGTGATTATATTGCCGCCATCATTGCCATTTGTTTGCTGAATTACTTCCCAATCAAATGAAATGGTTGTTGGCAATTTGTAGGCCGACCCAGCATTGAGCAATGAATCTTGTTCTTGTAACCCCTTATTCCCTTTATGGAATATCTTATGAATGTTAGTATTCAACCATTTTCCTATTCCTTTTTTCGATGCTTTTGCTATTTTATCATTGGCTATGTTATTGAGATTAACAATCTCCTGCGAAAAGAGCTTTGAGGAGGTCAGTAAAACAAGTAATAATGAGGCTACTGTTTTTTTAGTGTTCATAATCATTTGCTTTTTCATATTAAGTTTATTTAAAAATATGACTGACCATTCTCTGAAGTAATCGCTATTAAACCTGTGGTTCGATTGACTGTATTTTAGGCAGGAAATATGCAATAATCGGCGGAAAGCGCTGTGGTATTGTTTAAAAATGGATTTTCGCTCTTTACCAAGGCTCTCTATAGTAAGAAAATGTGGCTGTGATTTGTTGTATGCCTAATATTTGCTTACAGCTACTTTATTGATAGTAAATGGAATGTTTATTTTACTTAGGCCTATTGAGGTAGTTGATGGAGCCGTATCTAAGATACTTGGCCAATAGGGAATCGGTTTAGTCTAATACTACTGACGTTGAATAGCATTATAATAAGTACCAGTCCAGAAATAGTTCTGCTGTTTTAAAATTCAACTATTTCAAATTCGAAATAATCGAATCCTGGGTATCACTTATTTTTTTCATAATATTACTTAGGGCGCTCATCATTTTACTCCTTCTATCCATCATCATTTGTAAGCGAAGGGAGGCTGATTCACTTAATTCATTCAAAGAATCCAGCTTATTTTTAATCTCCTCTTTTAATTGTTGTAGTTCTTCAGGGGATGCAGCTTGTTTAGCTATAATAAGATTCGTCTTTTGAATTTGATTGTTTTGTATCCTACTTGGTTGGGCAACCGCATTTTGTTTATTATTCTTAACAGTTCTTGTAAGCAAGCGGAAAGAATCAAGTGTTGTCCTGGGCATCTCTATACTTCCATTTATTGCGGAATATTTATTGGTTTGATTGCTAACGGT
Source organism: Chitinophaga pinensis (assembly GCA_943367825.1). Classification (GTDB taxonomy): domain Bacteria; phylum Bacteroidota; class Bacteroidia; order Chitinophagales; family Chitinophagaceae; genus Ferruginibacter; species Ferruginibacter pinensis_J. The sequence continues at coordinate 19,401 of CALRKF020000001.1, read as the reverse complement.
CCGCAAGTCTTCTTTTTCTTTGTTGATATTTTTTACTCCATCCATTATTGCCTTCAGGTCTTCCCTTGCACTTTTCGATGCTTCCATCATTACTATAAAAGCAAGTGCCATGATATCCGATTCGCCTAATCCAAATTGTTGCCCGTAATTTGAAGCCATCGTATTAATAGCATTTTCATCCTGGTTGTTTTTGTTTGCACTAGCTGCTGTTTGTTTAATCCAGGAAACATATTTGGGGTTGATTTTAGAAATGGCCTTTTCGTAAAAAGCTGTTGCATTGGCAGGGATTTCTTCTTGTGCTGTAACAGCAACAGGAAATAAAGCCAGTATGAACAGATAGTAGGCGATGATTATTTTCATTTGTCGATAATTTGTAAAAGGAGTAGATTAAATATAACATATTAATTGTAATGCATGTCTGTATTTTACGAGACAGGTGCTTACAACAACACATAAATATACTCAAACAAATTAATAGGTAATTATAGAATACCTAGACAAGTTATTTTATAGCCTTTACTTATTGTTTAGTTTTACTACAAATTACGAAGATGCAATAGGCATCGTTGATTTTATATGGCATACAATCATTATCGTTTTTAGCGCCTGCTTTCCTGCCTATTCGTAGCTTACTGCAAACTATCGTATTTACCTACAGTTAACCAACTCAATATATGATTTCAATATTGATCAAAACAAATAAATTATACTGCATGTACGATCAATGTGTGTCAGTAAACCAGTTAAGGTCATCAATTTTAAGGGCAGCGCCTGCTGAATTTACTGTAAACCATATCTCTATAAAATCATTTTGATGTAAATCGGGCAAATACACAACAGTTGAAAAAGGAAAGGATTGATTTGAATTGGGTATATAAACTGTGGTGACACCATATAAGGTAGCGGAATTTCCGTTTTTAACAAGTGCAAGGTTTACAATCTTGCCGGCATTATTGCAACTCACATTTCCGGAAATGATAGCGACTCCATCTCTTACGTTTGATGGTAGGTAAACGAGTTTATTGGTGGTTGTAACAGCATCCCACTTACAAGGGTTAGATGTTTGTGATGATGCTATAATACCTGCTTTGTAGTAGGTGCCTGAATTAGTAATGGTTGTGGAGGTTGAATTGTTGATAACACTTAGTTTTACGTGCGGTCTTTCTGCAGATATACCTGCATTATTCTCCACAAAGATATTTGCATCTCTGCCGTCTGCGCGCGAAAATTCAAATCCGCTGGCAAAACTTCCAACGTCATTAAATGAATTTCCTTGGACAATAAAGGAAGCAAATCGAAAATTGTTAGCACCTGTTGAGGGAACATAATTTATTCCAATCTGCCCACTGGTATTATTATAAAATGTTGTATGGAGTATCGATATTTTTGTACCTACTCCTGCTGTCAATAAATTTATTGAAATCGCACAGTTAAAAAAATCGCATTCTGCAGTCCTGAAACTAACATCTTTTGTAGCTCCAGCTGCAATTTCAACAGCGGCAGTACTGCAGTTTTCAAAATCAACTTCAAATAGCCATAGTTCTATATCATTGGTTACTGTAATAGCCTTGGTAAATCCTGAGAAAAAACCATCTTTGATCTCATGGTAATTGCCTGTTCCTGCTAGATTAATGGCAATGCCTGGTGTAGATCCTGCATTAAAGGTTATCATTTTGAAATAACATTCTGTTTGGGCATTAAAAGCAGTGCTACCATCATCAGGGCAGTTGATAATCGATTCGCCAAATGAAATACCTTCAATAGTTAGTGCATAGGGCAGATTGATTGTTTGTGTAGAGGTGATTGAATACGTACCACCACCTAAACGAATGGTAGTTGGTCCGCTCATATGTGCATTTAAAAATTCAATAGCCTGTGCAACTGTTTCAAAGCTAGAATGTATTGAAACATCAAGGAAATTATCTCTCCTAATTTCTTTTTCTTTTATATACCAATTGGAATTGCTGGCAACAAAGGTTTTCCCTTGCCAACGGGTTAAAACAGAGCTGTCTGTTCCATCAATTGTTTGGGAAGAGGAGGTTTTTACTTTAATGAAATCAAGGTAAGTGCCAATATTCTTGATAGAAATTTCTAGTCCATCATCGGCTGAAGTAATTGCAGGCAAAGTCAATGTAATATCCCCGCTTGCCAGTACCATACAATCGTTTTTAAGAAGTGTACTGCTGCTGGTTTTGGTAACTATCGATTGTTGATCACCTTTTGCATTGAGGCGAACCCAGGCTGCTCCATTCCAGTAATAATAGCCGGGTTTTACATCATGTATAGTGGCCGTATTGTACACCAGCAAACTTGTTTCTGGTGCAGTGACAGGGCTGGCCAATAGAGTGCTGTCAAGGCTAATTCTTGGAATAAGCAGTCCTTTACTGGCTGCCTTAATGTCGAGCATTGCCGAAGCCTTTGGCTGCGAATTATCTTCATTGATACCAATATTTTGGCTTTGGCCAGATAGTGTGAAATACAGTATAAAGGCAGTAATGGATAGGAGGGTTTTCATAATATGTATTTTTAGGTAATGCTTGAAACCAGATTGTTTAAAACAAGCTTATTAGCAGCAGTATTTTATCTCTGTAAATCAACTACATCAGCAGCATTGCGGTTGCTTAATAGGCCAATAATAAAATTACTATAACACTACTATCATTTTGTAGTTGATACAACTAATATTTTGTAGTATAAACTACTACCACTACTTGAAATCAAGCCAATCATACATCGGAGAACTTTAAAAGGACAAATTTATCCGAATTGAACTATTACAGCAGGTCATTCATTTTATTACTGGACACTATTTAAGTGCTAATTTTTAAAAATCCCTTTTTTAAGGGATTAATTTTCAAGGGCTAACAGTAACTTTATGCCAATAATTAATTTTATACTTTATGAAAACTGTCCTATCAATTATTTTGCTTAGCCTTATTGCATTTTTTGCTAGTGCACAAACCGAACATTTTGATATCGCTGATTTCAATATTCCTAAGGATTACAAAAAGGAAGTAAAAACTACAGCAGTAACCTATACCAAAACGCAAGGGCAGCGCTTTTGCATCATTGCTGTTTATACAAGCCGCTCTGCAGGCAAGGATGCAGAAAAGGAATTTCAAGCAGAGTGGCAGGATCTGATAGCCAAGCCCTATGGCATTAATACCGCACCTACTGTCAGCAAAGAACAAAAGCAAGGCTGGAATGTTTATTCTGGTGCCACTACAGCCAATTCGGAAGCCACCGGCGTTTATGCGGTAATGTTATATGCCCATATTGGGTTTGATAAAATGGCAGATGCTGTAATTATGTATAACGATGACGCCTACCGAAGTGATTTGGAAGCTTTCCTAAATTCATTTGTTGCCAATAAAAATGCGAAACCTGCTGCAATTATGGCAACTGCCACCAACACACAGCAAGCAGGTAAAGTAACTGGTGCTGCCAATTTAAAGGGAGGCGATTTAACAGGTGTATGGATGGGATTTAAACCGGGAGGCATGAGTTTCGGAAATACCAGTTACGATTATGCGAATAATCGCTATAACTATGGAATGAAATATGATATGGATAAACTTGAATTAAAATTCAAAGTGTTTTTCAATAATGGGATGTATTGCGATAATCTCCCCAATCTAGGACTGTATAATTTTGAAAAAAATAAAAACGATAAAGATGAATCGGGCTATTATAAACTGGAAAATGGATTGATTACTGCCAAACTATATCATTATACCAATGAAGTTTTATATAGTTATAAAGCAGGTAATTTAAAGTTGGCTGATAAATTTCAATTTGTGCGTTGTAAGTCGGTAGATGGACTAAAGGTAGATGGCATTTTTATTCCAGCCGACCCAACCAGTACCATGTATTATAATTCTTTGGGCGTACCAATGCCTACTATTATTTTAACCGCTGGAGGCGAATTTGCAGATAATAATTTTATTGGTGATTATTCCCGTGATGCTGGAATGGGACCTGGAACTGGCACTTATGAAATCAAGGATTTTACTCTATTACTTCATTATACAGATGGACGATTTATTCAACGTTCTTTTAATGCATTTATGGATGAAAATCCGGTAAGCGCTCAAAAATATTATATTGGGGGAAGGGATATAAAGCGCAAAAAATAATATAAAAAATCTGCGTTGTGGCGAATAGAAAACCTAATTAGTTTGCAATAGTGGAACCTTTATATTAATCTTAGTCCCTTTTCCTAAAGCCGACTCTATTTCATAGTGGCCTTTCACCGCGTAAATTCTTTCCCGCATTCCTAATATGCCATGGTGTAATTTACTATCCACTGCTTCAATAATAAATCCACAGCCATTGTCTTCGATGGTTAGGAAAATAGCGTTAGCAGTTTCGGATAGATTTATTTGAATCTTGGTAGCTTTAGCATATCGCAGGATATTGGTAAATGCTTCCTGGGTCACCCTATATAAAGGCAATGATATATCCAGTTTTAATTCTTTTGTTTTAAGAACGCAGTTGAATGTGATTTCCATATTGCCTGTTTCTTGTATGGAACTAATCAACCATTTAATGGTCGCCTCTAAACCCAATTGCTCAAGCATAGCAGGGTGAAGGGAGCTATGAATCCTTCTGAAACCTGTCATGGTATGTTTGATGCTATTGGCCAGTTCGTCAATTTTTTGATCAATTTTATCTGGACTGTCTTGTAAATGCTTTTTAATCCAGGCTACCTTCATATTTAATACGGCCAAATTCTGGCCTAGTTCATCGTGTATATCCCGGGCAATTTCCTTTTTTTCTATTTCTGAAATGTATTGTAAGTGTCTGGCCAGATCAGTTAATTCGGTGTTTACTCGGAGTAATTCTTTTTCGGCTTCTTTTATTTTTGAAATATTGATGGCGGTTGTTGAAAGATGGCTGGGATTACCATTGCTGTCTTTATGTACAACAATCACTTGTAAAACAGGAATTAAATTTCCTGATTTCGATTTAAAAGTACTTTCGCCAATCCATTTATTGGTTTCGGTTAATGACTTTGTTTGCTCATATATTTCTTTTGTGTTGATTCGCACAAAATCAGTTACTTTAAATCGACTAATATCTTCATCTCCGATTTCAAGTATTTCTTTTAGCGCTGGATTGACATATAGAAGTTTTTTATTTATTTCTGCTCTTGCTACATATGCTGCCGAGTTTTCAATAAGTGCCACTAATTCCTCCTGTTCCCGCTCCATTTTTTTTCTTTCTGTAATATTTTCTTTTACTGCTACATAATTAGTCGTTATGCCTTCTTCATTTATAATAGGTGATATCACGGTATACTCCCAAAATAACTCCCCGTTTTTTTTCTTATTACAAAATTCGCCAGACCACTCTTTTTGCATTAATAATTGTTGCCATAAAAATTTATATTCAGCAGTAGTAGTATACCCTGACTTTAAAATATTGGCGTTTTTCCCAATGACTTCTTCATTAGTGTAGCCAGTTACTTTGGTAAAAATGGGATTGGTATATTCAATTTCACCGTTTAAATTAGTGATAACAACTGAGGCAGAACTTTGGTCAATGGCCTGTTTTAATTTCATCATTTCCGCTTCTGCTTTTTTTCTACGTTGTCGAAGTTGGAAAGTATGTAGGGCAAAATTGATATTCTCCGTTACTTGTAACAATAGCCTAATTTCAGCTTCGTTAAAGTAATGAGGCTCGGCTGCATAAATAGTTAAAGTAGCCACTACTTTATCACCCGATTTAATAGGCAGTCCAATGGAGCTTTTAAATCCTCTTGAAAGAGCTTCTTCTCGCCAAGGTTCCATTCCGGGGTCTGTGGCTACATCATTGCAATAATAATATTTCCCTGTTCTTACCGCTTTGCCAGTGGGCCCCCTTCCTGTTTCTTCATCACTTATTGAGATAGATTTGATTGCAGTCAGGTAATCCACTCTTTCCCCATACCAAAATGCAGGCTTTACTTGATTTGAAAGAATATCTGGTATGCCCACCCAGGCCATTAAAAACTGACCCGTTTGAACGGCAATTTCGCAGAGGTTTTGATAGATTTCTTTTTCTGTTCTGGCATGAATAATCAGACTATTTACTTTGCTAGTAAACTCAATTACACGTTTTGATTTCTTTAATACATCATTTGCTTTTTTATTCTCATCAATATCTCTGAAGTACATAGATAGACCTTTGTTGGAAGGGTAAATACTTGCTTCGAAATAAATATTTTGAATAGGATGCAAAAATTGAAAACTATAAATGGTATGTTTTAATAAGCTCTCTTTAATTGCAAACATTGTAGTTGAGTCAAGAATGGTAGAAAGTAATTCAGGCAAATTCTTTTGCATTATTTCCGTTTCATTCAAATCGAATATGGATCTTATATTGCTATTTGTATAGTTGATATTTAGGTCTTCGTCCGTACCGATAAAGATATCTTTTACTCTTTCAAATACATCCTTTATCAATAGAGTTTGTTGTTGTACCCTTTGTTCCAATTCATCGTTTAAAACCTTGAGGTTATTGGCTAATTCTTCATTTTTAAGCTGTACTTTTTTTAAATTAGTTAAGTCAGAAGCAATGGCAGCATGCGCGATGGTCTTACCTTGATCATTTTTAATATTATTGATGGAAAGGCGAAAATAGATAGGGTTGTTATTGTTGTCTGTTCTTTCCACTTCCCCTACCCATCCTTTACCTTCATCAAGCATCTGCATTTTTTCTTTTACCCCTTCAATACTTTCTGTTTTGCCAAGCCCTAATGCAATTGGTTTTCCTATAATATCTTCTTTTCTTGCCGCATATAATTTTTCCGTGGCTTTATTGCAATAAATCAATTCGTGTTTTTCGTTGGATATCGTGATAGACTCATTGCTGCTTTCTATCAGTTTAGAAAAAATGAGGTTTTGAGATAGCAGTTTATCATTTTTGCTAATTTGAATATAGAGATTCCAGAATACAATAATCAGGATAATAAAAATACTTAGTAGCATCCAAAGATTCGAATTGGATATCTGCTGCTTTTCTGTTTGTTGTTTTTGCTGAAAGGATAATAATTCCGATTTGCCTCTTTCGTAAATGGCGCTGTATTTAGACACAATTTGATAAATAAATATGCTATCCTGTGGACCTCTTAACATATTAATTGCACTATCTGATTGGCCACTAATACTCAAATCCAGTAGCGTGGAAGAGAACTTTATTTTATTTTTCATGAGGCTATCCAACTCCTCAATGTCCTTACAATTAAATAGATGATTGTCGCATAATTGCTTGAGTTTGTTGATCTGGTCTAGGGCCATTGTAAACCCCATTTTTACTTCTAATGCGAGGTGAGCATTTTCTGCCAATAATTTCGGCTTCTCATTCCTTTCAATAAAAGTGATAGAGGTGTTTAATTTATCGAGATTGTATAAAAAATTGGTAAACTGCTGCTGGTGTTTGAAATTATCTTCCGATTTCTTCAGATCATTTGAAATCCACAAATATAATCCCAGGAAAATAACTAAAGAGGCTAATAAGGCTACTATAACCAGGAATTTTGGTTTAGATTGTAAGACATATTTGTATGTTGCTCTCACGCTTTGGCTTCTACTCTAAGATACGATGAAAAGATGGGAACAGTTCACATTGCTTAAGCATATTTTATTTAACCTATTCCCGGAATTACTTATTACAAAACGAAATTAGATATAGTTCTTGCAAATTCAGCTTGTAAGCCTTGGTTTTAGAACTGGGCAAATAGTCTGATATACAGGTCTTTCCCAAGGCGGCTGCATTTGCAATACTTTGTAAAACACATGGATTCAGCCTTCCGTAATCTTAAGTAACCCCACCCCTTTTAAAATAGGGTTTGCAATCAACTTAAATATTTTGTATTTTTCTTATTCTTCAATTTATTTAAAATGAAATCAATCTCTATTTGGGCAAAGAATCATGTATTACTTGCAAGGATTTCCATTGTTGCGATTAAAGTATTACTCGCCTTCTTGGCATATACAATTGGAATGTATTTGTATAGTATAAAGCTATTACTACCATTTTATTGGGTCTGTTTTATCGCTTTTGCGTTGCTGCTATTGGTGCTTCATCGATATGAATTCTTGCATCAACATAAGAGCATGGTTTCTTTTTACTATGCTAAAGAACGTATTTGTCATATTGTTTTGAATCTCTGTGGATTTGTTGTGCTCATCTCCACTGTAAATAATTTGGAACAGGGGACAAATTTTTCTACTGCTACTAATGCCAGTACAATTAGTATTCATCATCCTTCAGCTGCAGAAATATTGGCTTCTTTAAAGTCAGGTAATCAAAAAAAACTCAGTCATAAAGATAAGCGTATCCTGAAAAAGGAATTTTATCAGCAATTGAAAATATTGGCTGCAGCAAAAATGTCTGGCAACAAAAAAACTGCAGGGGAAGCAGGCTTAATCATTTTAGCCATCATTGCAGCACTTGGTTTATTATATTTATTAGCCGGATTAGCTTGTAGTATTTCTTGTAGCGGAAATGATGTGGCTGCTATTGGAATTGGACTATTGGGATTAATAGGAATCATCTGGGGATTAGTGGCCGTAATTAAAGCCATTAAAAGAAAATCCTCCAAATCGCCCCCAGACAAAAATGAGTAATCGCATATCGTTACAATCGATCAACTATACTATATTTAGCAATTTAATAAACCTAAAAGCTATATTACTTTTCCACCAAAGTGCCGGAAATGGAATAGTGAATTTCATTGTCTCTTCCGCCTAAGTGATTCTTAGCAATGGCATATCCAGTAAACGTTTTGGGCCCCAGGTTTTCAATATAATAAATCATTGAACCCAATGCTTTAGGGTTATCGGAGCCAGGAGGTCGTACTACTATAAGATTTCCTTCTTTTTCAATTTTACAACCCATCGATTTCCAAACCTCCACATCGATAGTTCCCAATGGATTTTCTTTGCCAATCATGGATTGCTCTGCTTCTCTTTGTCCTGCTTCCACTTCATTTTTATCGGCTCCATACAAGGCGCTCATGTCCTTGGCTGCACCAAGGGATGCGTCGAGTTTTGCACTGGTTACCTTTCCCATGACCTTCCAAATGCCTGTAAAATCTACCGACTCAATGACAACCCATGCACAAGTGTGTGTATCATTACGAGTAACCTTTGCTGTTAGTTTATTGCCCTTTTGGGTTGTCAACCCCCAACTCAAAATTCCGGGACTTGATAAGGTTTTACTTGCACTACCACTGAGCGAATAATTATTTCCTGAAATTTCGATATTGCAAACAACACTCGATTTCAGCAGTGACTTTATATTGGCCTTTATCGTAAACGCTTCTGGACCTCCACTGTAGCTGAGTTCCACAGCGTTTAATGCAGTTGCAGATTCAATCGTAAGAGGCGGAAGTCCTTTTTTGCTTCGAAGGTCGTTGATGACTTTTAAAATTGCTTGATCTACCCTAAGCATACCTGTTCCCATTCCCGGGGGAATAGGGGTGCTTCTATCTCTTCCATTAATCACTTTATCTGCAGAAGATTGTAAAATATCTTTAATTTCTTTGGCCGTAAGATTGGGATTTAAGGATTGAATAAGCGCCACAGTGCCGGTTACTTGCGGTGCAGCAAAGCTGGTACCACTTGCCCTTATTGGCTGACCGTCTTTGGTAGTACCATGTATCATATCATCAGCAGGTGCTGAAATACTAACTTCTGCATTGGCATTTGCGTAGTTTGAATAAGTAGATTTTTGGCCGTCAGGATTCAATGCGCCTACTGTAATTAGATTATCTACTTTTTGTCCTTTATTACTTCCATTTATACCATTCAATATTGCATTTGAATTGCCTGCAGATCCTACAATTACTACTTTAGGATATTTTTCCTGAATTATTTTATAAAACTTTTCATACAATTTGGTTTCAAATTTATTGGAGTTTTTATATTTGGTAGGTCCAAATGAACAGTTGATAACAGTGGCGCCATTTTTTATCTGATCCTCCAACGCTTTCAAGGCTGTATGCACATAAGTCACACCTTTCTTTGAAACAATTTTAGCCGGATCTTCAGGATCGGGTGTAGATACTACATAATCATCTGTTTTATAAATATTCGTAGTCTGCATGGTCATTTTATCTCCTAGTGGTGAAGCCACACCCGTGACCCCACCATTGTTGGCATTGGCACCAATAATCTGGTTGACCATGGTGCCATGTGTAAGTCCGCCATTAATAACGGCTCCCATATCATCTTTAGAAGGTATATCATTAAAATCTTCTTTATCACTGGAGGATACTTTCGTAGTACCACCCAATTCATCGCAGGGCTTGTAAAGTTGGTTGTCTAAAATGCCCACTTTGACTGGATTTAATTCAAGCCCCGAAGCGCGAATAAGTGCATAAGCATTTTTCAATCCAATCATTTCATAGTGTCTGCCAGTAGCAGTGTCTTTATACATGGGATCATCCAGTGGGTCACAGGTGCCTTTGCTTTCATCGTATTCATCCAATAAAAGCAAACTATTGGGGACTACCAATTCTACCCCAGCAGTGTTTTGCAATACTTGAAATATACGATTAAATGCTGCCGCTGATTGTAGTGGTGTTTCTAATTGGAAAAAATTAATGAGTTCTAATTCGCCTGTAATAGTACCGCCAACTTGTTGGGCTATTTTTTCTGCAGCTGATTTTTCTAAGTTATCCTTCAGTACAATTCCAAACTGATTAATTGGCACCAAGCCAAAACTGTCGGTTTCTTGAATGCTTGCTTTTTCAGGTGTTTTAAAGGGAGCAGAGGCCACAAATGAATCGGAACCTTGTTTCATGAAATAAGGCCATGCATATTTCCAGCCTACATATCCAATGCCAGCTATTAATACTAGCAGAAATAAATAGACGCCTATTTTATTTTTCTTTTTAATGTTTACTTTTTCAGGAGAAGCAAACTGCTTTGGGGAACTAGGTATGGTAGCTATAGGAGTAGCTGTGACTTCTGCTTTGGGAGCTTTTTCCACAAAGGGAATAAGCGCTTGTCCACATTTGCCGCAAAATTTTGCAGTAGGTTTTATTTCATTACCACATTCATGACAGTATTTCATAAATCGGGGGTTTAGTGGATTAACTTCTTTAATATTTTATAGCTGTCTTTTAAATTCGGGTGAATTATATTTCTTAATCAGCCTCATATCCCTCGATGATAATAAATCCTTTACCGTCTGATTTAAGGTTGTAGGACCAGGTGTTTTTATTGCTCATTTCCACTTTATACTTTCCAGCAGGCAATACTATATTTGGTTCAAAAATCCATTTCGTGTTGGGGGTGCCGTTATCATCTGATACAATTCTTCTTGTTGGAAATGGGCCATAGTTAGTATTACCTTCCAATGAAATGCTTCCTCCGCTATTATCACCCTTCCCTTTGTTCCAATGATAGGTGGTGATTTTTTTTATAAACATGGGCTTATCCAGTCCAAATTTATTTTTTCCAAGAAAGGGATTGTTTAATAAACCAGTGCCAGCATTCCAATTGGAATAAATAGTAACTAATTTTTTGGGTATGGCTATTGGTACTGGTGGGGGACTGGCCTTAACGGGCAAAGGCGGTTGATTTATTTTTGTTACTATCTCTTTTTGTTTGATGGGTATTTCTTTTTTTTCAGGCTTTGTTAATGGTTGAACTGAAGTGGTAGTATTATTGTTGGTTATTGACTGAATGGAATCCTCTCTTACAATCGGTGCTTCCGTTGTTGTTGCAGGCATTGGAGGTTGCGCTGCAATGGTACGGGTAGGGCTATCCGAAATATTAGTATTTACCGTGCTAGTGACTGTCTGCACTTTATCATAGCGCGGTTTGATAACAAAGTACCAGCCAGCAAACGCCAGGCCTATTATTAATAAACCAATTAATAAATAGGGTAGACCACTATTACTTTTTTTACTATTGTTAGTTGAATTTGGAGTTACCACTGGTTTACTTATTGGCGCTGCCGTTTTCACAACAATGGGGGGTTGTTCAGGGGCAGTAATATTTTCAGCTGGCTGATTCTGAAATAAATCAAGCTGGGCGCCACATTCCTGACAGAATCGGTCGCCGGGAGTTAATTGAACTCCACAATTAGGGCAGAATTTCATATAGGTATTATTAGGCGAAAATATTTACCATCCAATTGGCGTGTAGAATTGTTGAAAACACCCAATCAACTGGATATGGTAACTATAAAGTTAATAATTAATATCGCTGCCCGGCAAGTTTTAAACGCAGTTTCTCCTTTATTACGGAAAATAAAAATTTCAATAAAAGACAAAAATGTCTTAAATTATCAAGCCTTGCTTTTTTAAATGAATGGTGCAGGGAAATACCTTTCCAGTCAAAAAACTAGCTCCGATTTATAAAATCTGTTTTACCTTAGATTTGCGGTTGATGTGTTTGAATTTTTCCATCAATTGAAATGTATTATTCTCAACTCTATCATTAAAATTTACATCATGAAAACAATTAAAAGACTATCCTTTATTTTTTTAGCATTGGTTCTTTCAGCAACCCTATTTTCCTGTGACAATTATGGAAAAAAAGTAAAAAGTGGTCATGTAGAAGTATATTATAAAGAGGGTGTATCTAAGGAAACAGCAGAAAAAACTGCCAAATGGCTGGAGGAGATTGATAAAAAAGAAAACAATAATACAACAGAAACAAAAAGCATTCAATTATTAAAAAACGGAGATCAATTGGATTTTAGAATGGTGACAAATAAGGATCGAGTAGCCAAGTTGGAGGATGATATTTTTTATACAATGGGCAATGCTATTTCTGAAGAAATATTTGAAAACAAACCAGTCAATGTTATTTTAACGGATGATCATTTTAAAACCATCAAAACTTTCCCATATAAAAAGATGGAACTTGCTCCTTCTTTTGGAGAGAAAATCACCAAGGGTAATATTGAAGTATATTATGCCGAAGGTATGGATCAAGCCAATACTCAAAACCTGGCTGCTTTATTAGAAGACGAAATGGCTCCAAGCAATACCATCAGTTTTCAATTTAGTAAGGGAGCTACTGATGGCTATATAGTTAAAATGGTTGTACAGGAAGATAAAATGGGTCAGATTACCGATGACTTATTAGCCGAGATTTGTAATAAAATTTCAACAAAGGTTTTAAATGGCGCTGCCGTAGAGTTTCAGCTAACAAATGATGTATTTAAAGCTTTGAAAAAATATAATTATCAACCAAAACCCAATAATTAATTTGATTGTCAGGGTTTGGCTAAACGATTAATGTTTACATATAAAAGGGCTCGTATTATTATTGTGGTAATACGAGCCCTTTACTTTTTAATGAATTATTTTATTTTCCTGCATCGCTTAAATCGTACCAAACAAATCCTTTAAGTTGATAGGAGGAGATGGCAGTTTTTGCAGTTAAGGATACTTTTACCTCTGGCATTAAGTTATCTTTTTCTATTTGCAGCATGTGCATGGCCTGTCCACAAGCAATAAATCTTGCACCAAATTTATTCAGTTCAGCAAACAGTCCAAGATTAGGATTGTCTACTTTAAAACGTTTTTTATAGTAGTCATTGTTGCAAATGGCATTTAGGGCGCCAGCATGCACTACTATAACGGGGGTGATTTTATTAGCAGGTACACCAGCAGCAACATGCAGGTTAATGATTCTGGCTACTTCAACTAGCCCATTATTTATTTCCTTAATGGTAGAATCAGGATTATTAGAAGTTAGTTCAAACATCAGTTTATAATCCAATTTGGGGTCTGGTACTTCTGTAGGGTCTTTTACAGGTAATACGCCCGACCATAAACCAGCATTGAATACGGGAAAGATGGCGATGGACTTTAATTTTTCCCAATGGGCCATTTCTGCAAATTCTTTTTCAATCTTTAAGGAATCTGCGCTAAAGGCAGCTTTCAAACTACTGTCTTTTTGAGATTTTAATACATCGGCATTTTGAGCAAAACCATTTAATCCTGCTAACAGGCATGTAAATGCAATCAATACAAATTTTTTCATGTTTAAGAGTTTATTAAGAAAGATACATATTTTAAATTCATTTTTATTACTATCTTAACTGAAAGTATCCATCTTGTTCTGAGGATACTTGCAGTGAATTCAATTTTAATCAATCATATCTCAATTGTACAAGGCTATTCTATTTCCACGACTATTTTTAGGTGCCATTGCATTCACCGCAATAGTAGGGGTTGGTTGTAAAGGAAAAAACAGCACTGTGTCATTAAATTACAGTGAATCTACTCTTTGGGTAATGCCCGATTCCAACAGTTTACATATTAACCCAGCTGCAGACCTCATACGTTATGGAAAATCCTTAATAGCAAATACATCGGCCTATCTTGGCCCCAACGGGTCTGTTGCACAAATCAGCAATGGGATGAACTGTGGCAATTGTCATTTGGAAGCAGGTGCCAGATTGAATGCCATCAGCCTTGCAATGGTGTCAATCTCTTATCCTAAGGTTAGAAAAAGAAGCGGACAATTTGAAACTATTTCCTATCGGGTGAATGATTGTATTCAACGAAGTTTAAATGGTATTCAATTAGATAGCAATAGCAGGGAAATGCATGCTATTGTTGCCTATCTGAAATGGTTAGGGCAAGCCGTAAAAAAGAATATCCCTTACGATGGAATGGGCATTCCGGTTTTACCCCTTTTGGATCGAAAAGCTTCTGTCGAAAACGGACAAAAAGTATTTGAACTGCAATGTATTCGTTGTCATGGAAAAAATGGGGAAGGGCAACTTAATGCAGATTCAATTACTTATAAGTATCCACCATTGTGGGGAGCACATAGTTACAATGTAAGTGCAGGCATATACGCTATTTCTAGGTTAGCAGGATTTATTAAGTACAATATGCCTTATAGTACTACACCTCAGCCCCCTTCTTTAAGTGATGAAGAGGCCTGGGATGTAGCGGCTTATATCACTTCGCAAGAAAGGCCAGCTAAAAGATTTAAAGAAGATTGGCCCGTGCTTGCTAACAAGCCATTTGATTTTCCCTTTGGTCCTTATACAGATGGGTTTTCGGAAGAACAACATAAATACGGTCCCTTTTTACCAATCAAACTAAGTGCTTTGAAATAATCTTATTTAATTAACCATTTTAAAATTTTGATTATGAAAAAAGCCACTCTTATTGCACTGATTATTGTTATTGCAAGTGCTGGTATCGCACAGCAAACATTTATCCGTCATGATACCATTGTGTTGAAACCAAACAACAGTAATTGGGAAATATCACAACAAATTCCATTGTCATCTACCAAAAGAGCCACCACTAAATCATTGCCGGCTACTTTATTAGAAGCCATTAATAAGGGTGCCATGAAGGCCTTTGATCCCTATACCAATAAAAGGATACCTGCTAAAGAAATCTATAGCTGGCATTTAAATAATGATACCCTTCAAAGTATGGATGCTAACGGAACAATTAGTTTAATCGTAGCCATCAATACCCACCAACCAGATCATATCAAGGAAATAAGGGTATACCAGGATTGGTTTTTCAACGAAGCAAGTGGAAAATTACAGTCCATTACAAAGCAGCTAGAATTGATGGAGGAAATATATGCTACAACAGGCGACTTGATGGGCCAGCAGGTATTATGCCGGATACATGACTAAGCAAATTGCTAGCTAATAACATTCATCTGCAACGCAAGTTTGATTAGCGCCGCTACATTTTTTGCTTCAAATTTTGCCAACAAATTTTTACGATGGGTATCTACTGTAGTAGAGCTGATAAATAATTTCTCGGCAATTTCATTATTGGTTAGTCCATCAGCTATCAGTTCCAGCACTTCTTTTTCTCTTCTGGTAATCAGCGGAATGGTATTTTGTTGACTGGGTTTTCTTAAAGCCACCGCTGCATCAAAACTGAGGTATTCTTTTCCTTTGGAAACCGTTTCTATACCTTCCATTAGTTCTTCTTGCGTTGCATTTTTTAAAACATAGCCGGAGGCACCACTTTGCAACATTTTTTCAATAAAACTTTGTTGGTTAAAAGTGCTTAATCCTAAAACATGAACTCCCGGATATAGTTGTTTTACTTCTTTACAAAGATCAATGCCACTTTTATCTGGCAAATTGATGTCCATTAAAATAACATCCGGCTTTTGATTTTGCAAAAATGCCAGGCAGGAAGCAGCATTGGTAGCATGTCCCATCCATTCAATGCTTTGCTCATGTTGTAACAACGAATGAATGCCTTCAATTACCATATAATGGTCGTCTACGATGAATACTTTTATCATTAGCTTGCTTATTAACGGTATGGGTTAAACGATATTTAATTCTATATGCACAGATGTGCCCTTGCCATCAGCGGATTGAATATCCAGGGTGCCCTTTAAAAATTCTACCCGATTTTGAATATTACTCCAGCCTATTCCTTTCGCCTTTTGCAAAAGACTGCTGTCAAAACCTTTGCCATCATCTTCTACAGTTACAGAAATTTGATTATTGGTTTTGGTTACCTGCACCAGTGCTGTATTTGCAGCGGCATGCTTCATGGTATTGTTGATTAACTCTTGTACAATGCGGTAGATGGTGATGGCAGTAGTTTGTTCTAGCGATGCATTTTCCAATCCAATAGATTGGTAATTGATTTGCAGGGCACCAGAATTATTGACGTCATTGCAAAAATCCTGTAAGGCGGTGTTTAATCCAAATTTTACCAAGGCTTCGGGCATCATATTGTGTGCAACACGACGCATTTCTTTTATTGAACTATCCAGCATATCCATGCTGCGTTCAAAAGCCTGCGCGTTTTCAGGGGTCATTATTAAATTGCCTTTCATATTGTTAAATGAATATTTTATACCGGATAACATTCCACCCAATCCATCATGCAGGTCACGCGCCATCCTTGTTCTTTCCTGTTCTTCTCCTTTTAAAACAGCTGCAGTGGCAGTCAGTTGTTGTAAGGTTTCCAGTTCAGCAATACGCTGTTGTTGAATCCTTTGTTTTTGTTTATAATTCCTGCGATAGAGTAGGGATAGTATCAAAAGAGTAAATGCTGCACCAATAAGAATATAATTCAAAGTGCTTTTTTGCCGAATGTTTAAAGATTGAATCTTTTTCTCTGCCTCTAATTGTTTTATCAGTATTTCTTTTTTTGCTGTTTCATATTTTTTTTCAAGGTTGGCCGACTGACCAGATATTACCTGATTAATATGTTTTTGTAGAAGCTCATCACAAATTAATTCGTAGGCATATCCTTTTGCAGGATCTCCGGTTGCAAAAGCGATGTCTGCCAGAATTTTTGTAGCATTCATTTTAGCATCCAGCTCATTCAGTTCGGTATAGATACGGATGGCTTCATTGGCCTTTGCTTCGGCATTTATATAATCTTTTTGTTGCAGGTAGCACATGGCAAGACCCCTTTGGCAGGTTGCTTCCATGCTTCGGTCACCCACTTTAATGGCTAGTTGTAAAGCTTCTTTTTCATAGTTAATGGCTTGGGCAATCTTTCCTAGTTTTATATATACATCACATAAATTGGAGAGCCCATAAGCTTGTACGCGCTCGTTACCATTTTCTTTACTCAATTGTATCACTTCGGTTGCTGCTATAATAGCTTTATCAAAAGCTTTGATATTATTATAGGCAACCGATAAATTAAAAAGGGAACTGGCAATTCTTTCTTTTGCATTTAATTTTCGGGCAATGGCTACCGACTTTTCGCCATAACTGATGGCTTTGTCAAATTCAGACCTTGTAAAATAAATCCTTTGTACATTATCATAGGCATCTTGTAAGAGTTCTTGAGTGCCAGATTTTTCAATGATGGCCAATCCTTTTAAACTGTACATAAGGGCAGCTTCTGCATCACTGAAATCGTTATAAGACTCAGCAATATTGAGATAGCCAATACCCAAATTGAGACTATCTTTAAGCTCCTCTGCAAGAGAAAGAAATTGTTGATTGCTTGCTAATACAGAATCAATGTTACCAGCGGCTCTGAATATGGCTGTATTTCTTAATAAAGATTTGAAACGCCCTTTTTTAAAACTCAGTTTTGTACTCAACTGATAGCCCTCAGTAGCATATTGGTGAGCTGCTGTTTGGTCTTCGTTTTGAACCGACTTGCTAAGTTTTAATAATAGCCAAACCTTGTTGGTATCTTCTTTCGATTGTTTTAAAACAATTAATAAACTATCCCTGACAGTATTTTGCTGTGCGTTGGCAATTTGTAAGAAGCATAAAAAGGCAATGCAAAAAATCCAATTTCTCATTTGGTAATATTAATATTTCTTTGCTCGATTCAACAAATTAACAACAGAAACTATTGAGTACTGCTCCCTTTTTTCCATGATTTTTGTCAAAGCACCTGTTTCTCCCCTTTTTGAGGGATAGGTATTGCATTTTGATACAAGTAGATTTGCTTTATTATATAAATACCAATTTGTGCATTTATAAACGGCGCCTGACAATAAATTTTTATTTTTCACATAAGCATTAAACTTACAAAACATGAAAAAAATAGCTGTTCTGATTCTGCTTTCATCAATGCTAACCATGCTGGCATCTGCACAAATTCAGCCTGGTTCTCAAATGCCCTTACCCCGTCAGGATATTGCAAGGCCAAAGCCAGTTGTAAAATCTTATACCTTGGCCAATGATTTGAAAGGAAGGTGGAGGGGTGCCAGAATAATTCAAAATGTAGGATCGGTAACGGTT
Source organism: Chitinophaga pinensis (assembly GCA_943367825.1). Taxonomy (GTDB): domain Bacteria; phylum Bacteroidota; class Bacteroidia; order Chitinophagales; family Chitinophagaceae; genus Ferruginibacter; species Ferruginibacter pinensis_J. The sequence continues at coordinate 720 of CALRKF020000001.1, read as the reverse complement.
GATTCTATGTGGATGGAGTTTAAGGCAGATGGGCTGGTGTATTTTCAACACCAGTCTTATGAAATCAATGGGCCAAAAGAAGGTACTTATACTATTAGCCGAACAGCCTTGGGGATTAATTTCGAGAAAGCGCCTTATACACATGTATTTACAGGTGGAATGAATGTAGCGAATGGAATGATTACGGGTAATTTTATTGAAACCAGGGCTATTGATAATACGCAACCACCTTATTATGTGCCTGGTACTTATACCGGTAGTTTTAGTCTTAGAAAATACTAATAAAAAAACCCCGTGAGGGGTTTTTTTATTTTTTGTGGTCTTAATCAGATTCGTTTGTATAAGGCCTTTGTTTTCGTAGGATAGCAGGTCTTTTTTATAGGATAGGATGTATAGGTGTTTTTCAATTGGACAGTAAAGATAAAATGACAAATCAACTGTGGCCATAGTAGAAGGTTGAAATGCTAGTAGTATTTACACTACTTAGATTAGAGTAATGCTATAAAATAAAGAGGCCCCTTAGGGAGGGGCGTCTTTTCATTTCGTTGTCTTTGTTAGATCGGATAGGATTTGGATAGGATGTTTTTTACAGGATAGGATTCGTTAGGTGTTTTTTAGGTTTAGGTGTTAAGGTATTGTCATATGCAGTGTAAAAGTACATGCTGAAAGCAGCCAGAAATATAGTACAAGGTTGAAATAGCAGTAGTAATTGAACTACTT